>JAYFQF010000027.1:0-59663 GCA_034927285.1 Peptococcaceae bacterium | reverse complement strand
TTTGATATTGCACTCTCGTCCGAAATCGATATTGCTGGTTTCGTTGAAAAACTAAATTTTAGGCCTCGCAAATGCTTAGGCTGGAAATCGCCTCATGAAGTCTTCTTTAATCAATCGTTGCACTTGACTTGACAATTCAAGGGAAAAATAAAGGACTGAGTCCGATAGAATACCGCATTCAGTCCTTTGAGCCGCTATAATATATTTATCTGATATTTCGGGTTTCCCTATGCCAGGCCGGCGTCGGCAAAAAGCGGAGAGGGGGAGGCCTATTGTTTGTAAAACTGGAGGAATTCGGTATAGCCCTCCTGTTCCAGCTGCTCCCTTTGGTGCCTGGCATTTTTATTTTTTAATGTTACCAAGACGGTAGCGCCGGCCAGGCGCTGGTTTTGCGCCTGGGCAAACATCCGGGCCAAGGCTTCGCCGGAAAGGCCCTTTTCCACCAGGAAAGCGACTTTATTGCCGGTTTTGGGTACCTGGAACCCCTGCTCCAGAAGAATCGTCACGATCCGCTCAAAGCCGATGGAAAAGCCGCAGGCCGGCACGTTCAGATTAGTGAAGCTGCCCACCATATGATCATAGCGTCCGCCGCCGCCCACGGAAGAGCCGAATTCCGCCATGGTGATTTCAAAAATAGGGCCGGTGTAATAAGACATGCCCCGGACCAAAGTGGGGTCATAAACCAGCTGAAAGTCGCAGGATTTGGTGGCGGAGACGCAGTCCATGATTTGCTTTAAGTTTTCCGCCACGGCGGATAGCTCCCGGTTTTCTCCGGCGTCATCCTTTCCGTCGCCGGAGATCAGCCGCCGGCTGCATTGTTCCAAAAGCTCCGTACTATCCAGATCACGGAAAAATTCCAGATAGGAAGAGACCGTTTCCGGAGCAAAGCCGGCTTCCAGCAGATCTTTTTCCACTCCTGCCAGGCCGATTTTATCCAGCTTGTCCAAAATGATAAAGACCTTGTCATAGCTTTCCTGAGGGATCCCGCTGTGGGCCGCCATGGCTTTCAAAAGTCGGCGGTCGTTGATGCGGATAACAAAGCCTTTAAAACCCAGCTTACCCAGGAGGGTAGAGGTGGCGGAGATCAACTCAATTTCCGCCAGGCAGGAGCCGTCCCCCAGGATGTCAATATCGCACTGGGTAAACTGGCGGAAGCGTCCCCGCTGGGGACGGTCGGCCCGCCAGACACTGCCGATTTGCAGTGCCTTAAAGGGGGAAGGAAGTTTATCCAGGTTGTTTGCATAATAGCGGCAGAGAGGAACGGTCAGATCATAACGCAGGCCGCTGTCCACCAGATCCTCAGGGGTCTTGGCCTGATCCAGGGAAAGCTTTTCTCCCCGCTTCATGATCTTGAAAATCAGCTTCTCGTTTTCGCCGCCCTGCTTATTGGTCAGATTGGCAATGTTTTCGAGAGCCGGGGTCTCGATGGGAGTAAAGCCGAACCGGCTATAAGTGTCCTTAATCAGGGAAATGGCATAGTCGCGGACGGCCATCTCCTCCGGCAGGATATCTTTCATGCCCTTTACCGGGGCCTTTGCAAGGGTCATATCAAGGGTGCCTCCTTCATTGGATTACCTCATCATTATATCGGGTAAGCCGGATAATTTCAATGAAAAAGGCCCCGGACGGTCAGGTCCGGGGCCGCCGGTTATTTTTCCCGACGCTTTACCAGAGGGCGGGGGTTGAGAAGGGGCTTTTCTTTTCCGTAGCCCGGGCCATAAAGGATCTGTCCGGCGTCGCTGCAGACGACCCGGCCGTGTTCGGCGGCTATTTTGCCGTTTACGATCACATAGTCTATCCCCTCCGGATACTGATGGGCATTCAGATAGTCCGCTTTATCCATAATTCTGTTTTCATCATAGATCACGATATCCGCGGCAAAGCCTTCCTTCAGCAATCCCCGGCCGCCAAGCCCCATTTTTTCCGCGGGCAGGGAGGTCATTTTACGGACGGCTTCTTCGGGAGAAAGGACATATTGCTGACCGACATAGCGGGCCAGTACCCTGGGGAAGGAGCCGTAGCTTCTGGGATGAGGCGTGCCTTCCCCGAACCGCTGGATCTCGCCGTCGGAGATAAAACTGACCAGGGGGGAACGCATCAGGGCCTTCATATCGGCTTCGTCCAGATAATGATAGATGACGCTGGTTTTCTGATCTGCCAGGTACATCTCGATCACCAGTTCCATCAGGTTTTCCAGGGTGGGCGCCAGGCCGCGTTCGCCCAGAATATCCGCGGCAGTCCGGCCATTCCAGGAAGGGTCTCCCTGATAGGAGGCGATCTGGATCAAAGAGGGATCTTCGCCGATCCGGCAGCGCAGCTGATTTTGGCCGTAGGCGCTGATCCTTTGCCGGAGATTCGGATCCGCCAGGCGTTCTTTCAGGATTTCCACGCCGCCTTCCAGGGCCCAATTGGGGAAGGCCTGGCCAAAACCGGTGTTGGAGGCGCCGTAAGGATACATATCGCCATGGACGTTGACGCCAAGGGCCCGGGCCTCGGTAATCATCGCCAGCATGATTTTGCCGTAGCCCCAGACCTCGGCGCCGCAGGCTTTCAGGTGGGAGATCTCCAGAGAAACGCCGGTATGGGCGCTGATGCCGATGGCTTCTCCCAAGGCGCTCAGGACGCCGGTTTGCTCATCCCGGATATGGGTGGCGTAAAAACCGCCATAGGAAGCCGCCACTGAAGCCACGGCCTCGATTTCTTCCGCTGAAGCAAAACGGTCCGGGATATATTCCAGACCCGTGGAAAAGCCGAAGGCGCCGGCCTGCATGGCTGCTTCCATCAGCTCTTTTAGTTTTTTCAGCTCCTTTTTCTCGGGCATGGCGGCGGTAGGATCCGCCATGGCCGCCCGGCGCAGGTCGCCGAAGCCGACCAAAGCGGCATAGTTTACGCCCAGCCGGCCCTCCAGAATGTCAAAATGGCCTTTCAGATCAAGACTTCCCGTGCATTTACCGCAGTTTCCGCCCAAAAAAGTGGTAACCCCCTGCAGCAGGTAATTCTCCGCGCCGGGCACCTCCTGGATGAGCTGGTCGCAGTGGCTGTGAATGTCGATAAATCCCGGAGTTACCGTCCTTCCGGAAGCGTCGATCTCCTCTGGGGCCGCCGCTTTTTCCAGGCTGCCCACAGCACAAATACGGCCTTTTTTAACGGCAATATCGGCAGGATAAGCGCCTGCGCCGGTACCGTCGATCACCAGGCCATGCCGAATAATCAGATCATAGATTTCAGCTTGCTTTTTCATCGTCTTCCTCCAATCTTCCTTCAGGGCCTATGCCTTTGGGAAACCTTTCCTCAATTCCAAGGATATCAAATCGTTTGTCAATGTCAACTAAAACCTTTTCTTGTTTAGTTACTTTAATTGCCATAAAATATAAGTGATGTTTGCGCGGCGGCAAAAAGAGGACGCCGCCGCGGAACGGCAACGGCGGCAAAGCTGTGGCCGGCGCCGATGATCTTAATGAAGCAGGGTAAAAAGAGCATGAGACTTTATCGTAAATATTTCATCAGATACAAAGCGCCGTTTATTACGGCGGTCCTGTGTGTGGCCCTGGAAGCGGTATGCGATTTGCTGGGGCCCACCCTGATGTCGCATATCGTAAGCGGCGGGATCGAAAAAGGTTCTTTGACGGAGGTGTATTATTGGGGCGCCCTGATGTTGGCCGTTACTTTGACCGGCGCTGTTTTTGCCGTTGCCAGAAACTATTTGTCCAGCTATGTCTCCCAAAGAATGGGGGCGGATTTACGGGCGGATTTATTTGAGAAAATCCTGTCTTTTTCCGAGGACAGCGCCGATAAAATCACCGGAGCCTCGCTGATTACCAGAATGACCAACGACACCTCCCAAATCGTCCAGTTCGTAAATGGGATGATGCGCATTTTCCTTAAGGCCCCTATTCTTTGCGCCGGCAGCATTGTGCTTGCCGGACTGCTGAATTTCCGCCTCAGCCTGGTGATCTATGGGGTGGTGGCGGCGGTTACCTTGTTTGTTTATATCAGCATGAAGCTCAGCTACCCCAGGTTTGAACGGCTGCAAAAGGCTGTGGATCAGGTCAATTCCATCGTGCAGGAATATTTAATCGGCGTGCGTCTGGTGAAGGCTTTCGGCACCTACGGCAAGGAAAGGGAAAAGTTTGAAGAGGCAAATGTAACTCTGATGCAAAAGGCAATATCCGCCCAGCTCCCGGTTACGGTGGCCTCGCCGTTTTTAACTCTCGCAGTCGGTGCCGGAACTGCCGCGGCAATTTTTGCCGGAAGCAAATTATTTACGGTCAACCTGGCCGATATCGGGGACATGACTGCCTTTACCATCTATATGGCCCAGATCCTTACCTCTTTGATCATGATCACCAACGTATTCACCATGTTCGTCCGCACCAGGGCCTCCACCGCAAGAATCGGCCAGGTGCTGGCCGGTGAAGAGGATTTTGCCAAAAGCGGTGAGAAGAGAAGACTGCAAGGCAATATCCGTTTTAAAAACGTCAGTTTTGCTTATCCCAACGGCAGCGGCGCTCCGGTGATCAAAGGGCTTTCTTTTTCCGTAAGCAGAGGAGAAACCCTGGCCGTCATCGGCCCCACCGGCAGCGGCAAATCCACCATTGCCTGGCTTTTGCTCCGCTTTTATGGGATAAAAGACGGCCAAATCCTGCTGGACGGCCATCCCATAGAAAAGCTGGGAGCAGATGAAATCCGTGATAATATAGCGATAGTTCCCCAAAGGCCTATGCTGTTTTCCGGCTCGGTGGCGGAGAACCTCAGATGGGGAGATCGCCAGGCCTCTTTGGAGCAGCTGGAAAAGGCGGCGGAAAGGGCCCAGGGCGCCTTTATCCTGCAAATGCCCGATCAATATGACAGCTTCCTCGGCAGCGAAGGAGTTAATTTATCCGGAGGACAAAAGCAGCGCATATCCATCGCCCGGGGAATGCTGAAAAATGCCCCGATCCTGATTTTGGACGACGCCACCAGTGCCCTTGATGCCATAACGGAAGCGAAGGTCCGGGAAAAGCTCAGAACAGAAGACAACCCTGACCAAACGGTCATCATCATTACCCAGCGCTGCGGGACGGCCATGTCCGCAGACCATATCCTGGTGATGGAAAGCGGCAGGAAAGCAGGCTTTGGGACCCACGAGGAATTAATACGGGACTGCAGGGTCTATCAGGATATTTATCGCACTCAGATTGAAAACGTCAGGGGGGCATAAGGAAATGGCAGAGCTATCCGGCAGCCGGCAGCCAAAGATCCCTGCCATCGGCAGCCGTCCGGGAGGCGGCGGCAATCGTTTTATCCCGACGGAAAAGCCGAAAAACTCAGCGGGAACACTGCTCCGGATCGTCAGAATCTACCTGCGCTGGGCCAGGCCTGTCTTTGTGGCCCTGTTTATTACAGCGGTTTCCTCTTTAATATCGGTGGCCATCCCGTATTATGTGGGCAAGGCCTTCAATACCTTCCAGATTTCAGACAGAAGCGTGGATACCGGCCAATTGATTTCTCTTTTGCTTATTTTGCTGGGTTTATATCTTACAAATTTTTTGCTGAATCTGATAAACGGCGTAATGATGCTGAAAATTTCCCAGAAGCTGGTCTATACGCTTCGGAAAGAAGCCTTTCAAAAGATGCAGAGACTTCCCCTTGGGTTTTATGACACGCGGCCCCGGGGAGATACCATGAGCAGAATTACCAATGACGTGGATAATATCAGCTCCACCATAGCCCAGACGACGACCCAGCTGATTTCAAGCCTTCTGATCCTTGCCGGCTCCCTGGCGGTCATGCTCCGGCTGAACCTTCCCCTGACCTTGGCGGTTCTGCTTTGCGTACCCCTGGTTTCTTTATTAACAAAAGCCATTGCCGCCAAAAGCCGGGCTTATTTTTCGGCTCAGCAAAACAGCCTGGGCGTATTGAACGGCATCATTGAAGAAAATATCCTGGGATTGAAAATGGTGAAGGCCTTTAATAAACAAGAAGACGTCCTCCTGGATTTCAAAAAGGTCAGTGAGGATTTAAAGGACAGCAGTACAAAAGCCCAGGTCTGGTCCGGCTATATGATGCCGCTGATGAATGTCATTAATAATTTTGTATTTGCCCTTGTGGCCCTTCTGGGAGGGGTGCTGTCGGTAAGCCGGGGCTTGCCGGTAGGAACGGTGGTCAGCTTTTTAAGCTATTCCAAGCAATTTGCCCATCCGCTGAATGCTCTGGCAGGCTTATTTAACACAATGCAGTCCGCCCTGGCCGGCGCCGAGCGGGTTTTTGAACTGCTGGACAATGAAGAAGAAACGGCGGATCAGCGGGACTCCATAGAAATGGAGCGCCCTGCCGGAGAAGTTTCCTTTTGCAAGGTGAGCTTTTCCTACGATAAAATAAAACCGGTCCTGAAAAATGTAAGTTTTCGGGTGAAGCCCGGCGAGACCATCGCCCTGGTGGGAGAGACCGGAGCCGGGAAAACGACGATTGTTAACCTGCTGACCAGATTTTATGACGCTGACGGCGGTGAGATCAGGATCGACGGCGTACCGATTAACCGGATTAAACGGGCCAGCCTGCGCAAGTGTTTCTCTGTTGTGCTTCAGGACACCAGCCTTTTCAGCGGAACGATCATGGATAATATCCGTTATTCAAGGGAAGCCGCTACGGAAGCTGAGGCCGTCAATGCCGCGAAAATCGCCCATGCCCATGATTTTATTGATAAGCTTCCCCAGGGTTATGCGACAAAAATCTCCGGGGCAGCCGATAATCTGAGCCAGGGACAGAGGCAGCTGATCGCAATTGCCAGAGCGGTTTTATGCGACAGCCCGATATTGATCCTGGACGAGGCCACCAGCAGCGTCGATACAAAGACGGAAAAAGAAATCCAAAAAGCCCTGGTAAACCTTATGCGGAACCGTACCAGTTTCCTGATCGCCCATCGTCTCTCGACAATCCGGGACGCGGATCATATCATGGTGATCGGCAACGGAGAGATCCTTGAATATGGGGATCATCAGAGCCTGATGAGGGAGCGGGGCCGATATTACGAAATGGTCATGAGCCAGCTGGGAAAAATAAAAACAGAAGTGATTTGCGGGGAGAGGAACGGCGAATGAGTAACTTGCGCTTTGGACCCGAAAGGGCGGAAATGGAAGAAGAGATCTTTTCCCTTTATCGGCGGGCAGCCCAAAAAGGGAGCCTTGACGGAACCTCACTCTGGGATGAAGATTATCCCGGCCGGGAGGCGCTGCGGGAAGACCTGGCGGGCGGGAACGTTTTCTCTTTGCGGGAAGGCGGCCGGCTGCTGGCGGTGATCAGCGTGGGGGAAGAAGAGGCGGAGGTGTCAGACTGCGGGGTACCCTGGACCGCGGGCAGGCCTTGGGTGCTGTCCCGGCTTTGCGTGGAGCCCCAAAGGCAGGGCCGGGGCCTGGCCGGGATACTGATGCAAAGGATCATCGCCAAAGCCCGGGAGGAAGGGAGGACTTCGCTGCAAATTCTGGCGGCTCCCGCCAATCCGGCGGCAAACCGCCTTTATACGGGCCTGGGCTGCCTTCGGCTGGGGCTGGTCCGGCTGTTCGGTCAGGAGTTTTTTGCCTATGAATATCCGCTTTCGCCCCAGGGACCCGCTTTCCCGGCCAAGGGGGAAACTGTTGCAAAATCAGGAGAAGAGTGCTAGAATAGTCTTCGAACTGAATCATCCTTCGGGGACAGGTGAAATTCCTTACCGGCGGTAGCAGCCCGCGAGCCACTTGAGGTGGTTGATCCGACGTTCGGAGCCGACAGTCAGAGTCTGGATGGGAGAAGGCGTAAGTGTAATGAGTGATTACGCGTTTTTAAATCATGCCGAAGGAGAAATCTCCTTCGGCTTTTTTGTTCGAAGACGGGTTGATGATTGTTTAAAGAAAGGTCGGATTATGTTATGATGTCGGAAGGAAAGAAAAAAACGGTGATTACGGTAAAAGACCTGGTCAGGATATCCCTGATGGGGGCCATCGGCATTTTGCTATTTTACTTTATTGCGTTTCCCTTGCCCTTTTTCCCGGATTTCCTCACCTATGACGCGGGAGATATCCCCGGAATCCTTACCTGCTTTGCCATGGGCCCCATTGCCGGCACCATCGTCCAGGCCATTAAGGCCTTTGTGGGTTTGGCCATCGGAGCCAGCAAAGCGGGGCCCGTGGGCGCTTTGGCCAATTTCTTGGCCGGCGCGGCCTACACCCTTGTAGCCGGAAGCTACTACCGGCGGGAAAAAACGAAGAGGAAAGCGGCAATTGCCATGGCTTTGGGCTGCATTGCCACGGCGTTCATCATGGGACTATGCAATTATTTCATGCTGATGCCCTTATGGGGGATTCCCCAGGCAAGCCGGCTGCCCCTGGTGATTACCGCCATCCTGCCTTTTAACCTGCTGAAGACGGCGATTTCTTCCTTCGTAGCCTTTCTGCTTTATAAAAGGATTAAGGGATATTTCGAAAAATAGGGGACCGGCTTTATTCCGGATCGCAAAACAAGGAGGCTTTCAGTAATGAAGATTGGTCTGGTGGGACTGACCCAGACAGGAAAAACCACGATTTTTAATCTGTTGACGGGCAAAGAGGAAGAGCAGGGCTACGGTACGGCCACCAATACCGGAACTGGCTTTGTTCCCGATAAGCGAATTGATTTTTTATCGGAGCTTTATCGTCCGAAAAAGAAGACTTACGCCCAGATCGAGTTGACGGATGTGGCGGGTTTTTCCACGACGGCGGAAGGGCAAAAAACCGGGGCCGCAAAATTTCTCAACGACGTCCGGCCCTGCGATGCCCTGATTCATGTTCTGCGGGCCTTTGACTCCGACGAAGTGGTGCATGAGCAGGCCAGCATCGACCCGGCCCGGGATCTGGAAGCGGTGGAGACGGAAATGCTTTTTGCCGATCTGGAGCTGGTGGAAAAACGGATCGACCGGATTAAAAACGGCAAAAAAATCACAAAAGAAAACGCCGAAGAATTAGAGCGCCTGGAAAAATGCTTTGCCTGGCTGGAAAGCGGCGGCTCCATGCGGGATATGGACATTAGCGAAGAAGAGCGGATTTCTATGCGAAATTATGCTTTCCTTACGGAAAAGCCCCGCCTGGCGGTAGTAAACCTGGACGAGGCCCAGTATAAGGCCAAGACTTATCCCAACCGTCCCGCCCTGATGGAGTTATGCCAAAAGCTGAATATTACTTTGCTGGAGCTTTGCGCCGAGATGGAGCTGGAGATCAGCCGGCTGCCCGAGGAGGATAAGGCTCTGTTCATGGAAGACCTGGGTCTGGAAGAGCCCGGCATCGCCCTTTTGGCCCGGGGAATCTACCGCCAGTTGGGATTGATCTCCTTTTTAACCGCCGGCGAAGACGAAGTCCGGGCCTGGACCATCGAGAAAGGGATAAACGCCCGGGCTGCCGCCGGGAAGATCCATTCCGATATTGAGCGTGGTTTTATCCGGGCGGAGGTAGTCAAATTCAAGGATATCCAGGAGTTGGGCAGCATGGCGAAAGTGAAGGAAAAGGGGCTGTTCCGCCTGGAAGGCAAGGAGTATATCGTGGAGGACGGCGATGTCATCAACTTCCGCTTTAATGTGTAAGTCCGGACTTGCCCGGTTTCCTTTTTGCCCGTTAGTTTTTGAATAAGCTCCAAAGACCCGGCGGCGGCTTTACCAGGCTGTTACCGGGACTTTACTTTATTTTTTCATTTTCTTTTTGCCGGCAGGAGAAAATCCATTTGTGTAGAAATTGAAAGTAATACCATAGCGACAGGAGGAATGTACTATGCGTCAAAGAAATTGTGCTGGCGGGGTGGTTTTTCTTGATCACAAGGTTTACCTGTTAAAGAATGATAAGGGAGAATGGGTACTGCCAAAGGGTGTGATCAAGACCGGCGAGCTGGCCAGCGACGTGGCGGTGGGCCGCGTAAAATACGAGTCGGGCGTGGACGCCAAAATATTGGCTCCCGCAGGAGAAACTTGCTACGAATTTTTTTCCATTACCCGCAGGGCACCGATTTCCAACCGGATTGACTGGTTTATCATGCAGGCTGTCAGTGAGAAGCATCAGTATAATAAAGAAGAAGGGTTTCAGGACGGCGGTTTCTATTCCATGGATGACGCATTGGAACGAATTACTTACAGTCAGGACAGATCCCTGGTCCGCTTGGCTTACGAAAAATATCTGGCCTTTAACGCATAACGCCTTGAAGTCAGTTGGCGCCGGTTTTTCCGGCGCTTTTTATCTAATTGACATGTAATTTTGCATTGCTTAAAAAGCCGGAAAAAAGTTATATAAAATTGTAAAAAGCCGTTGACAAAGGATGACCGTTTTGTTACAATAACATGCGTCGGCTTAAGGAACACGCCTTGGTAGCTCAGTCGGTAGAGCAGAGGACTGAAAATCCTCGTGTCGGTGGTTCGATTCCGCCCCAAGGCACCATTTCTTACTCGCCGTTATTTGCGGAAGTGGCTCAGTGGTAGAGCATCGCCTTGCCAAGGCGAGGGTCGCGAGTTCGAATCTCGTCTTCCGCTCCAGTTTACCATCCGACCTCAACGGTCGGTTTATTTTACCGGTGAATTCCGGTGTGGTGCGATGGCGAAGTGGTAACGCTGCGGCCTGCAAAGCCGCCATTCGTCGGTTCAAATCCGACTCGCACCTCCATAGCGACCCAGTGCCAGGCTTAGCGCCTGGCGTTTTTTCTTTCTCACCGGGCCCGTTTTTGGGCCCGCTTTTTACATTTCGGCCCCATTGGCGATTTGCGGTTTTTACACGAGATTTACATGAGTATCTTTTTTCTCCGGTAAATTTTCAGCCGGTATTTTGATATAATACAGTTTATATAGAATAATAAACGACTGTACAGAAAGTTGAGTAAGACATGACCCCAAAAAACATCATCACCTTTGATCAGGTGAAAAACGATCCCACCATCAATACTTATATCCGGATGGCGGACCAGGCCCTGGTGGCTCTGGGATATACTGAACACAGCTTTGCCCATGTCATGAAGGTAGCGGACACCGCCAAATATATTCTGGAGACCATGGGCTTTCCCGAAAGAGACGTGGAACTGGCCCAGATCGCCAGCTACCTCCATGATATCGGCAATCTGGCAAACCGGGTGGACCATGCCCAAAGCGGCGCCCTGATGGCTTTTCAAATCCTGAACAACATGAACGCCGAGGCCGAGGATATCGCCACTATTGTTTCCGCTATCGGAAATCACGACGAGGGGACGGCGGTGGCGGTAAACGCCACTGCCGCCGCTCTGATCCTGGCGGATAAAACGGACGTAAGGCGCAGCCGGGTAAGAAATACAAACGTAACGGATTTTGATATCCATGACCGGGTGAATTATTCGGTGATCAGCTCCCTGGTCACCATTGATAAGGCTCGCACCTACATCCAGCTGAAGCTGGTGATCGAGACCCAATACAGCTCCGTCATGGATTACTTCGAGATCTTCCTGGCCCGGATGATCCTTTGCCGCAAGGCGGCGGAGGCGTTGGGCCTTCAATTCAAGCTGGTGATCAACGAACAGGCCCTGTTATAATGGGCCGGCTTTTTCAGGCCTGGACCAAAGACTCTATCCCAGGCATTTGAACCCTGTTTTTTGATTCCCCTAAAGCAATTCCCCATGAAACAAAGGAAAATGCCGGAAAGGAGATGCTCCTTCCGGCATTTTCTATTGCTTTTGGACAAGTCATGGTTTTCCGGCAAAATCTATGATAAAATAGATTGTATGAATGAATACAGGTGGGAAAAAATCAATATTTCCCGGCGGCTGGAGCTTTTGGCGGAGTTTTTACCGCCGGTGGATACGGTTTGCGATATCGGCGCCGATCATGCCTGGCTTCTGATCCGGCTTGTCCAAAAGGACAAGGTTCGCCGCGGGATCGGCGTGGAGATAACGGCGGGCCCGTATCGCCGGGCCCAAAAAAATATCCAGGACCACGGTCTGAACGACCGCCTGGAAGTACGGCTGGGCGACGGCCTGGGCCCGATCCGGCCCGGCGAAGCCCAAGGGGCGGTAATCGCCGGGATGGGGGGCGGCACGATATCCGGCATTTTGGAGCGCAGCCCCCAGGTGACGGCAAAGCTTGAATATTTTTTGCTCCAGCCCATGAATCAGCCGGACCTGGTCCGCAAATCTCTGCAGCGTCTGGGCTTTGGCATCATCCGGGAAGCCATGATCGAAGAACGGCAGATTCTTTATCCGGTGATCCTGGCGACTCCCGGCGGAATGCCGCCCTTAAGCCCTCAGGAAGCCCGGTTCGGACCGCTGCTTATGAAAAGCCGGCCGCCTGAGCTTTTGGTGGAAATCCGCCGTCAGCTGGAAGCCTGGCACAGGGTGGAAAAAGGCCTCGCCAGATCCGGGCTGGCGGCCAGCCGAAAAAAAGAAGCCGTGATCCGCGAAAAGATCCGGGAGTTGGAGGAGTTGATCCAATGTCTGTATCCTGCGGAAGAGTGATCGATATTATAGAAGAACTGGCTCCCCGCGGCCTGGCTTTACCGGGAGATCCCATCGGCCTGCAGCTGGGAAGCAGGGGCGCAAAAGCGGAGAAGCTCTATTTTGCGCTGGAGTTAAACGACCAGGTCCTGGAAGACGCTCTTTCCTTCGGCGCCGATTTGGTGATTCTTCACCATACGCCGCTGTATTTTCCTTTCCGGGATCTTTGCGATGAAAACTACTATGCCCGCCTGACCCTGACTTTAGCCAAAGGCGGCGCCGCGTTATATACGGCCCATACGAATCTGGACTGCGCCAAAGGCGGAGTAAACGACGTGCTGGCAGGGCTCCTGGGCCTGGAAGACCTGGAGACTCTGGAGCTTTGGGAAGATGGCAAAGCTTATCCTATGGGAAGGATCGGCCGTCTTCCTCAGGCCGTGAGCCTGAAAGAATACGCTGCTTTTGCCGCCGGCAAGCTGGCCTTTCCCTGTCTGCGTTTCGTAGGGCCTCCCGGAAAGCAGGTGCGCAGGGTTGCCTGCCTGGGCGGCGCCGGCAGCGGCGTCATGGCGGAAGCCAAAAAGCGGGGCGCCGATCTTTTGGTCACCGGGGATCTGCGGCATCATGAAGCGCTGACTGCCCTGGGGATGGATCTCTGCCTCATGGACGCCGGACATTTTTGCACAGAAAACCCGGTAATGCAGTCTCTGGCCGATTATGTCCGCCAAAAGCTGCCGGAAGTGATGATCCGGGTTTCTCAGATCGACACAAATCCTTTTCAGGCAGTGGAAAAGGAATGCTAAGCGAGATCAAAGGAGGAGGAGTGTCAAATGAGTATTGTGTCCACTCTGTTTAAGCTGAGCAGGCTGAGTGAAGAAAAGTCCAAAATTGATCCGAAAGAACAGTTGATGCCCCTCTATCGGGAGATTAAAGACATCCAGGCCGCGATTGTGGAAGGCAAGCGGCAGATGGAAGCAGGGGCAAGGCTGATCGAGTCGAAAAGAGCAGATCTGGCAGCTTTGCTGGCGGTGGTCCCCCAGCTGGAAAAAGAGGTGGCCGCGGCCCGGGATAAAATGAAAAACGCCCGGGGCATGTCGCTGAAGGATATGCTGGCTATTCGTCAGTCGGTGGCCCATTCCGAAGAGGAGCTTTTGCGGGCGGAAAATCAAAAAGAAGAAATCCGCCGTCTGGAGGAGAAGCTGGCGGCGGAAAAGCTGGAGATGGGGAAAAAGATCCGGGGCCTGAAAAGCTATTATAACGAAAAGGCGGCGGAATATAATCAAAAAAAAGAACGGCTGGAGCTGCAGATGGCCGCTCTCAGTTCTCAGGAAGAGGGGCTCCTGGAGGAACTGGACCCGGATTCTCTGAGGATCTACCAAAAGGCCGTAGCCCGTTTTCCCGCCAGCCCCGTGGCGGTCATGGAAAAGGGGGTCTGCCGGGGCTGCCGCATCGGTCTTTCCAAGGAAAGAGTTAAACAAGTGGAGTCGGGTAAAGGTCTGGTGCTCTGTGAAAACTGCATGAGAATCCTGCTGCTTAAACAGGAGGAGCCGGAGCTGTGAGCATTTTATTAACGATAGCCGGCTGCGTTGTGGCCATTGGGCTTGGCTTATTCTTCAATAATTTTTATGTGGGCATGGCGGCCGGGGTGGTTTTTGGCATATTGATTCAGGGCCGTTCCCGCTACCGCCGGACCCTGGCCAAAGAAGAAGCCGCGGCCAAAGCCCGGGAAGAAGAGCGGCAGCGGAAGCGGCAGGAAAGACGCCGTTATAAGGAAAGCAAGCAGGCCGCACTGGCTCTTTCTGACCAGAAAGCCGCCTACGGCAAAAAGCGTAAAAGCGGCGCCGGCGAAGCCGACGTAACCATCCTCCAGGAAGCCGGCCCTGAAAAAAGCATAAAACCTATAGAGGCTCAGGAAGCGGAGCCCAAGGAAGAAAAAAAATAATTTTCTGCGAAAAAGTACGGACAGTGAACCTTTTACTTCCGTACTTTTTTCATTGACGATATCACTTTCATCAATTATAATATCTGAATATGTGAATAAAGTAATGGAGGCTATGCCATGAATCAGGAGGAAAAGGAATTTGAAAAGCGGGCGGCGGTTTTGAAAGCCCTGGCTCATCCGGTGCGGCTCCGGATTTTGAAGGAGCTTTGCGTAAATAAAACTAATGTCACTTCGCTTTACACCAAGCTGGATGTCCCCCAGTCCACCATTTCACGCCATCTGCTGATTTTAAAAAACGCCGGCATCGTAAGCGGCAAAAGACACGGGGTGGAGATAGACTACAGCCTGGACTGCCAAAAGCTGGAGCACTTTATTAAAATGATTATTCAGGACTGAGTTCAAGGCTGCCGAACCGGCTCAAAGGTTCTGAAATATGGACCGGAAGGAGAGAGTGTGTTGAAAAGGATTATCTTTTTGGGGCTGTGCGCAGCCTTTTTGCTGACGATTCTGATCACGGGCCTGCCGGAGGGAAAAAAGAAAGCGGCGGATTCCCCGGCCGCCCAAAATTCCTTCGGCCGGCCGGCGGAAAACCAGGAAGGGGCCCCAGGAGACGGCCCGGGAAGCGGCGGCGCCGGAGATGGTCCGGCCGGAGAAGAGGAGATTCCGCCGGCAGAGGAAAATCCGCTGGTCCCGGATTTTACCCTTGAAGCAAATAACGGCGAGGAAGTGTCCTTGTCCGATTACGCCGGCAAAGTGGTGATACTGAACTTCTGGGCCAGCTGGTGCCCTCCCTGCAAGGAAGAGATGCCCGAGTTCCAGGAGTTGAACCGCCAGTTGGAGGATTCCGAAGAAGCGGTCTTATTAATGCTGAACCAAACGGACGGGCAGCGGGAAACGAAAGAAAAGGCAGAAAAATACCTGACGGATAATGAGTTTGACTTTTTGAACCTTTATGACCAGGGGGAAGTGGGGTATGAGATTTTTGGCGTCAGCCGCATCCCCACAACCGTGGTGATCGATAAAGAAGGACGCCTGTCGGATTATGTTCTGGGGATGACGGATTACGATACGGTCATGGAGATGATCGAGGAGGCAAAGTGATGCTGAATCAACTGGATCCCGTATTTACTCCCGGCCTTTGGGGGCTGGTTTTTACCGAAGGATTCCTGGCTTTTATATCCCCTTGCATACTGCCTATGCTGCCGATTTATCTGATGTACCTAAGCGGCAGCAAAGACGGGGCCGGCAGCAGAAAACGCCTCATTGCCAATACCCTGGGCTTTATCGCCGGCTTTACCGTAGTATTCATTTTACTTGGGGCCACAGCTTCCGGTTTGGGCAGCCTGCTTACGGCCCATAAACTGATGCTGCAAAGGATAAGCGGCGGTATAATGATCGTTTTTGGCCTTCACTTCTGCGGAATCCTCAATATTCCCTTGTTAAACAAGAGCAGGGCCTTCCGGGCCCGGACCGAAAACCTGGGCTTTATCTCCAGCCTGCTTTTCGGCGGGGCCTTCTCCTTTGGCTGGACGCCTTGCCTGGGACCTTTTCTGGGCTCGGCCTTATTAATGGCTTCCCAGGCCTCCACCTTGGGAGCGGGAGTTTTTCTTCTGTTTGGCTTTTCTCTGGGCCTGGGCATTCCTTTTTTTCTGACCGCCCTGTTATGGGACAGATTGCAGGGCGCCCTTTCGGTTGTCAGGAAACACTCCGGCCTGCTCAAGATGATATCCGGCGGATTTTTAATCGTCGTGGGCATTTTAATGGCCGCGGACTTCTTCGGCTATTATATGGCTTTGTTTTCCTGAAGGCCGCCCCATTTAACTGTCCTGTGATACGGAAAAACAGCTTGGTCAATCTGGTTTAGCATAATGCGAAAGATAATTCACGGGAGGCGGCGGTTTTGAAGTCGATCAAAGTCACCGCTTACACAGCAATCGGCAAACATGGATGATGGCACAAAGCGCGGCCCCCGACTGCCTGCCGGGGGCCGCGCTTTGATCTATTACGCTTTGATCTATTAATCAAAGCGATATGACTCAACCAAACCGATACCGTCGTTCTTTAATATGTCATTGCCACCAGATGCTGCAGCGTGGACAGGTCCATGATCCGATGGATGCCGCCGGCGGTAAGGACCACAACGGTCTTGCCGTTTTTTCCTTCCCTGAGCTCGATGCTGTAATTATCCTCAAACTCCACCCGTACCTTTTCCGCGCAGCTCTCGGTCTTTGTCTCCGGTTTAATGCTGAGGTGTTTTTTTACCTGGTTAATCTTGCAGCTGTCGCCCAGCTGAATGGAGATATTATCGATCATCATAGCATAGCCTCCTTGCATTAAATACTGTTGATCTCTCCCGCGGCCTCAGGTCCTCAGCCGCCGGGGAAATAATGCTTTTGAAAATCTTCAACCATGGCCTGGAGATTATCTGAGACCTGAGGGATGGAATAACCGATAAATAAAGGAGTAGTAATAAATCGGGGAATAATTTTGCAATAACTGATCCCATCCAGGTGATAAAAAAAGAGGTTATAACTGGTCACTTTGCCGCCGTGATGGTAAGTCAGCACATACTGTACGGCCTTTTGAATCAGCCGGCACATGGTTTCCCAGCCCTGGGGGCTTTTCAGGACCACGTTGAACTCGGCAAAACCGATGCGGGGATGGTCGCTGATATTCAGTTCCACTCCCGGCCGAGCATAAATCACCGGCCCATAAAAGTCCTGATGGCGAATATTCCGGTGATAATCCACCGCAGGCAATCCAATCAGCTGCATATGGGGGTGACGAAGGCTGCCGCCGGAAAGAGGGCCGTGATTTTTTAAAAAAAGGACGGAACGATAGGCGGGGTCGGCGCTCATTTCATCCCAGGTATCAAAGGCCATACGGAATACCCGCAAAAGCCGCTGGTCGTCATAAAGGGAAAGCTCGGAATCGCACTGGCTGGTTTCAATCAGCACCAAGGGGGTGCTGCCCTTCAGGATCGGATATTTATTGGGGACCAGTAATATATCGCCGTCCTCTTTATATATGGCCGGCAGTTGGCTTCTGTCGCAGAAGGGGCAGGGCGTATCCGAGGAACGCAGGGTGTGGGGCTTCTGGCTGCCGATGGACGTCTGAAAAATCAACTGCGTTTCTTCAGCAGTCCGGTTATCTGACACAGAATCACCTCTTTCAATGCATCTGGAGCCCGCCGCAGTGGCGCTCAGATGAAGCCTGTGATATAATGAGCAAAGCGAATTTCATCATAATTCTCCGCCTGTGGCGAGCCGCGCGGCTGGCGGGAAATCAAGAGCCGGCTGCGTTAAGATCAGAATTTATGATATAATGAGCAAAGCGAATGATGTCGTTAAAAGAGATACAAATCTGAGCCGGCCTGTAAGCCGGGTTCTGTGCCTTGAAGGGCGGCGATCATCTATCTGGAGCCGCAGTTGCCTGCGGCCTCAAGCGACCTTACCCGGGAGCGAGACGGGCCGCCTCATTGCTCCTCTATTCGGTCTTGCTCCGGATGGGGTTTACCCGGCCGGCCGGTCACCCGGCCGCCGGTGAGCTCTTACCTCACCATTTCACCCTTACCTGTGGAGGAAACCTCCCATCGGCGGTATGTTTCTGCGGCACTTTCCTTGGAGTCGCCTCCACTGGACGTTATCCAGCATCCTGCCCTGCGGAGCCCGGACTTTCCTCAGCTTCAGCCTTTCGGCTCACGAAGCCGCGATCACCCGGCCGGCTCAGAAATTATATCATTCTATTATTTTATCATGCCTAAAGACAGCTTTCAAGGTCCTGTCAAAAGAAGGGGGAAATGAGATGTCTCGTACGCTAGCAGTATTGGTAGAAAACCGCCCCGGTGTATTAACCCGGATCTCCGGCCTGATCAGCCGCCGGGCCTTTAATATCGAAAGCATTGCCGCCGGGTATACGGAAGATAAGGATATGACGCGAATTACCATCGTGGTGAAGGAAAACGATTCGATGCAGGTGGAGCAGCTGGTGGAACAGCTGGCCAAGCTGGTGGACGTCATCCGGATCGTGGACTTGACGGAGATGGATTATCTGGAGCGCGAGCTGGTGATGATCAAGGTAACCGCCATTCCGGATAATCGTTCCGGCATCGTGGATATCGTTAATATCTTCCGGGCAAACATCGTGGACATCAACCGGGAGACCATGGTCATCGAGCTTTCCGGCAGCCAGAGTAAAATTGACGCCCTCTGCCAGGTCCTGGCCGATTACGGGATCATCGAGATCGTTCGGACAGGAAAAGTGGTCATCAGCCGCGGCCCCAAGCCGGCCAAAGCCTGAGGAGCGACCTATGCCGCTTCGGCTGATTCTGGGCAGGGCGGGGGCGGGAAAAACCGCTGCCTGCATCCGGGAGATTTCTGCCCGTCTGAAGGAAAACCCGGACAAACAATATCTGCTGATTACTCCGGAGCAGGCCACTTTCATCAGCGAAAAACGGCTGCTGTCCGCTTTCGGCGGCGCCGGCGGCTTTTCGGTCAGGGTCTTAAGCTTCCGGCGCTTTGTCCATTTTGTTTTGCAGGAAAAGGGCGAAGGGCTTGCGCCGGTATTGGACGCTACAGGGAAGAGCCTGATCCTTCGCAGTATTTTGGAAGAACGGCGGGATGAGCTGAAAAGCTATCGCCGGGTCTGGCAGAAGCAGGGCTTTTTGGAGCAGCTGATCTCCTTGATGGACGAACTGCGCAGCTACCGGATCGGCCCGGATGAGCTGGAGCGCTGTCTGGCCGCCGGAGATCAGCCCTGGAAAGGCTTCGGACCCAAACTGGAGGATATCCGTCTGATCTATACCGCTTATCTGGAGACTCTGGAAGCCGGCTGGCTGGATTTTCCCGGACAGCTGTCCCTCTTGTGCGAGAAGCTCCGGGATTGGCCGCTGTTAAGGGAGACGGAGTTTTGGCTGGACGGCTTCCACGGCTTTACTCCTGCGGAGTACCAGGTAATCGAAACCCTGCTGACCGAGGGCCGGCCGGTGGCTCTGACCTTGAACCTGCCGGCTGGGGCGGAAAAGGGGGCTATGGCGGAGGAAAATGTCTTTTATCCTCCCTGGGAAACCGCCAGGGATCTCCAGAGTCTCTGCCGGGAAAAAGGATTGGAGCTGGAACCGCCTCTGTATCTTGGGGAGCCGGTCAAGAGCCGTTTTATCGGGAGCCCGGTGCTGGCGGGCCTGGAAGAATTTCTTTCCGGCCAAAGGAGAGCTCTTTCGCCGATGCTTCAGGAAGAAGCCGCGGCAGCCGCCGGTGAAGCCCTGGCGCCGCTGACTTTGTCTTATTGCGCCAATATGACGGAAGAGGTGGAACGGCTGGCCCGGGAAATCCTGGCCGCCGCCAGGAGCGGCCTGCGCTTTCGGAACATGGCGGTGCTGCTGCGGGATCCCAAGGCCTATGAAAGTTTGTTTCAGAGTATTTTTCCAATTTATGATATTCCCTATTTTTTTGACGGCCCCAAAACCTTGAGCTATCATCCCCTGGCCGCTCTGCTGCTGAATCTGACGCCATTTTTGGAAGGGCGTTATCAGACGGCCAATCTTTTGGCCTACCTGAAAACCGGACTGACGGGTTTCTCCGATAACCAGGCGGATTTACTGGAAAATTATTGCCTGGCTTACGGCGTGCAGCGCCAGCACTGGGAAAGCCGCCGCCCCTGGCGCTTTACGCCTGCCGATGATCCGGATAAGGAAAAGAAGGACCGGCAGGCGGATCTTTTGCGGCGCCGTCTGTTTGCGCCTTTGGCGGAAATGCAAAAAGAACTGGCTTCGTCGGCAAGCCTTTTGGAGATGCTTACGGCAGTTTACCGCCTGCTGGAAAAGTTGCGGGTGCCGGAGCAGCTTACCCGGCTGGCCCGGCAGGCTCTGGAAGCCGGCGATCCGGGCCTGGCCGCTCTGCACCGCCGGGCCTGGCAGGAAGTCATGAAGCTTCTGGACCAGACGGCAGCCTTCTTAGGGACTAAGCCGCCGGATCCCCGCTTTTTAGCCGGCGTATTGTCAGCCGGCCTGGAAAACCTGGAAATCGCCGCCGTTCCTCCGGCCCTGGATCAGGTAACCGTCAGCTCCATGGACCGCAGCCGGACTCCGGAGATGGATTTAGTATGGATTCTGGGCGTAAACGAGGGGATCCTGCCGTCCCGGGGCGGAGAAGAAGGGCTGTTTTTAACGGAAGAACGGAAATGGCTGAACCGTCAGGGCCTGAATTTGGCGCCGGACAGCGAGAGAAAGCTTTTTTCCGAAAGCTATCTGATTTATATTGCGCTGACCCGGGCCGGCCGCGGCCTCCGGCTCAGCGCCTCCCGGGCGGATAACGAAGGAAAGAGCCTGGCGCCTTCACCGCTTTTCTACAGCCTGTCCCGGCTTTTTCCCGGAATAAAGATCCAGGAGGGCCCCGAGCCGGAGGAAAGGACCCTTTGCCGCCCCCGGCCCGCCCTGAGACAGCTGGCTTTGGCTATGCAGAAAGCCGACGCAGAAGAAAAAGAGGCCCGGCTTTGGCCTTGGCTTTACCAGTGGTTCAGCCGCCGGCCGGAATTTGCTCCGGAGCTGTCCGCCGTGACCAGAGGCTGGGCTTTGGAGCCCCTGGGCCGGCAGTTGCCGGCAGATTTGGCGGAACGGCTGTTTGGCCGGATCATCAAAACCAGCATCACCCGGCTGGAGCAGTTTCAGGCTTGCCCCTTCGCCCATTTTCTGGCTTACGGGCTGAAGCTTTCCCCACGGCAGGAATATGAGGTCCGGCCGCCGGAAATCGGAAATTTTTTTCATGACAGCCTGGAGGCTTTGCTGAAGGAAAGCCGGGAAAAGGACAGGGAGCTTTCTTCTTTATCCGAAGAACAATTGGATTTGTGGGTAGATCTGGTAGTGGAAAAACAGCTGGCGGAAAAAAGTCACGAAATTTTCCTGACCTCCGCCTGGTACCGCACTCTGTCCTTGCGGCTCAGCCGGATCCTGCACAGCGCCGCCCGGGCCATGGCTTTTCAGGAAGGACAGGGCCGCTTCCGTCCTTTGGCCATGGAGGCGGCTTTTGGCATGGACCGCCCGGATTCTCTGGCGCCTTTGCGCCTTGACCTGGGAGGCGGCCGGGAGATCCTGCTGCGGGGCCGGATCGACCGGATCGACCGCTTTTGCCCCCAGGAAGGCGGCGCAGAATATCTGCGGATTGTGGATTATAAATCGGGATTCCAGGATCTGCAGCTTTGGCAGGTTTACTACGGCCTGAAGCTGCAGCTGGTGCTTTATCTGGAAGCCGCCCTGGCTTCCCGCCGGGACAGCCGCCCGGCCGGCATGTTTTACTTCCAGATGAAGGATCCGGTGGTAAAGGCCGCCAACAGCCTGGTTCTGGCCCCCGGCGGCCGGGAAGAACTGGCCCGGCAGGGACTGAAGGAACAGAAGCTCCGGGGTTATCTCCTGCGGGATAAAGAAATTGCCGCCGCCATGGACCGGGATTTCGGCAAATCTTTGTTTCTGCCGGTTTCCCTTTTGCAGTCCGGAGAATTCAGCAGCCGCTCAAACCTCTGCTCGGCAGAGGAGTTCCGGCTTTTGGGGGATTACAGCCGGAGCCTGCTGCGCCAGGCCGGCAAACGGCTGATGGCCGGCGACATCCGGCTTTCCCCCTATAAGGCGGGACGGAAGGAAAGCGCCTGTACTTATTGCGACTACCGGGCCGTCTGCCGCTTTGACCCGTCGATATCCGGCCACCGTTACCGGAATCTGCTGATGGAAAAGGATACGGAAATCTGGCCCTTGATGCGAAAGGAGGTGGATTCCGGTGAGAAACTGGAATGAAGGGCAGGCTCAGGCCATAAACGCCCGTTGCGCCAACCTGCTGGTTTCCGCCTCCGCCGGCACAGGCAAAACCGCCGTCATGGTGGAGAGGTTGATTAAGCGTCTCACCGACCGGCAGGACCCCCTGGAAATGGACCGCTTTCTGATGGTCACTTTCACCAACGCCGCAGCCCAGGAAATGCGCCAGCGCATCAGCCGGCGGCTGGAAGGGCTGATCAGGGAAAACCCCGGAGACCGCTGGCTGAAGCGGCAGCAGCTGCTGCTGGGCCGGGCGGCCATCTCCACGCTCCACGCTTTTTGTCTGGAGCTGATCCGGCAAAATTATCAGCAGCTGGAACTGGATCCCCAAAGCAGGGTCTTAAACCAGGCGGAACAGATTTTATTGAAGCAGCAGGTGCTGGAAGAATTGCTGGAGGCCGGCTACGCCGCCGGTGAAGCGGATTTTTTAAGCCTTTCCGCCGCCTTTGGCGGCGAAAAAAACGACCGGCCGCTGCGGGAACTGATTTTAGCGGTCTACGAATTTGCCGCCAGCCAGCCCCGGCCTCTGGCCTGGCTTGAAAAATGCAGCGCCGTCTACCGGACGCTGTCCCAGGAAAAGACAAGCTGGGAATCCTGCCTGCCTTTTTTGCCTCTTTTATATAGCCGGACCCGGGAAAGCCTTGGAGACCTGGGAGAAAGCCTCCGGTCAGGTGCGGAACGCTGCCGGGGCTTCAGCGCACTGCAAGGCTATCAAAACAGGCTGGAAGAAGAAGGACAGGCCTTGCAAGCCTTGGCAGAGGCTCCGGACTGGGATGACCTGATCCGCCTTTTAACCGAGGAAGGAGAGGTTTTCGGCCGTTTGCCGGGCCTCTCGGCAAAGCCGAAAAAAGAGGAGGGCCCTCAGGAATTCGAGGACCGTCTAGCCTTGCAGGCCAGGCTGAAAGAACTGCGGGAACAGGTCAGAAAGTCTTACCGGCAGCTGCGGGAACCGCTTTTGGGCGAGTACACTCAGCAGATGATCCGGGAGCTTGGCGCCATGGCGCCGGCCATGGAAGGCCTGGCCGCCGCCGCCCGGGACTTTACCCTGGCGTACGATGAAGCCAAAAGGGAGAAGGCCGCCATAGACTTTGCCGATATCGAGCATCAGGCCCTGCTTTTACTGCGGGACAGCCAGGGGGAGCTTACGCCCCTGGCGGAGAGCCTGCGGAGCCGTTACCTGGAAATCCTGGTGGACGAGTACCAGGATATTAACCCGGCCCAGGAAGAGATTCTGCAGGCCGTAGCCGGCGAAAGCTTCTTTATGGTGGGAGACGTCAAGCAAAGTATATACGGGTTCCGGCAAGCTGCCCCGGAGCTTTTTCTGGAAAAATTCCGCGCCTTTACCCATACCCCCAAAGGGGACTTGATCCAGACAGACTCCCGGACGCCGGGGGGGCCGGAAAAACAAAAAGGGGAAGATCTCCGGCAGGGGATTGTGATCATGCTGGAGGAAAACTACCGCTCCAGCCAGCGGATCCTGGAGGGGATCAACGGACTCTTTGACCGGATCATGGTGCCGGAAATTTCCGGCCTGGACTATCGTCAGGAAGGCCGCTTTACCTGCGGCAGCCCCAGGCCGGAAGCGGTTTTGCCAAAATCTCTTCCTCAGCGGGGCCGGGGCCCTTTGGAGCTGCATCTGATCGCAAAAAAATCGGACCGCTCAGAGGCCACCCTCCTGAGCGGCCAGGAGGATTTTTTGGAGGAAGCGGCAGATCCGGAGGAAGAAGATCCGGAGGCCCTGCAGCTGGAAGCCCTCTTTACCGCAAAACGGATCGAAGAATTAATGGAAGAGGAGATCTGGGACGACAAGGTAAAGCTGCTCAGGCCTTTGGCCTACCGGGATATCGTCATTTTATTGCCGGCCATGGCCAATGTGGCCGACGTCTTCAGCCAGGCTCTGCAAAGCAGGAATATTCCGGTCTTTGCCGATATGGGCTCCGGTTATTTCGGCGCCCAGGAAGTGCAGACCGCCGTCAGCTTTCTCAAGGTGGTGGATAATCCCCGGCAGGACATTCCCCTGGCGGCCTTGCTGCTTTCCCCGCTTTACGGTTTTACGGCAGCGGAACTGGCGGAAATCCGTCTGGCCAAAAAAAGCGGCAATCTTTACGAAAGCCTGGTGCTTTTTGCCTGGGAGAACCGGGGCGTTTTGGGCCGGCGGGTCCGGGACTGGCTGAAAAGCCTGCGCCAATACCGGCGGCTGTCCAGAGAGGATTCCATGGAGCATCTGCTGCTGAAGTTCTATCAGGATACCCGGTTTCCGACCCTGGCGGCGGCCATGGCCGGTGGACGGCAGCGTCAGGCCAATCTTCAGGCCCTGGTCCAGCGGGCCCGCCAGTTCGAGGAAAGCAATATGAAGGGCCTGTATCAGTTTATCCGCTATCTGGAGGCTTTGGAAAAGAGCGGCACGGATCTAAGCGCCGCCGCCGTTATTGGGGAAAATGAAGACGTGGTTCGCCTCATGAGTATTCATAAAAGCAAAGGCCTGGAATTTCCCGTAGTTTTTCTGGCTACTTGCGGCCGCCGTTTCAATCAAAGAGATACCCACCAGGATGTGCTGCTGCATCGGGGGCTTGGGCTGGCATCCGTGGTACTGGAACCAAAAAAGCGGGTAAAGTACCCCGGGGCCTATCATTTAGCCGTCTCCGGCGGGCTGAAGCGGGAACGCCTGGCGGAAGCCCAGCGCCTGCTTTATGTAGCCCTTACCCGGGCCCGGGAACGGCTGATCCTGGTGGCCGCCCCTCAAAATGCCCGGGAAAGGCTGGAGCTTTGGGAGAAAGAAGGGCTCCCTGCCGGCAGCCAATGGATCTTCAGAGCCGGCAGTTTCCTGGACTGGCTGGGTCCGGGGATTGTGGGAGCCGGCCCCGGCCGGCAGGGCCCCGGGGGCTCCCCTTGGGTCTGCCGGCTATGGTACCCGGAAGAACTCTGCCCCCGCCTTGAACCGGCTGCGTCCCGGCAGGCCTTATGGCGTACTCTGGTCAAAGAAGGCGGCGGCGTGGCGGAAGACGAGTATCCGGAGCTGGACCGGATCCTTTCCTGGCAATATCCTTACCAAGGGGCGGGCGGGGCGCCGGCAAAGCTTTCGGTCACGCAGGCCAGGGGCAGGCTGTATCCTGAAGAGGATGCCGAGGCCGCCCGGGCCGGTTGGCTGGAGCTGCTGGACCGGCAGGATTGCGACCCTCCGGCCTTTATTGCCGGCGATACCGCGAAAACAGGCTTAATTCGGGGCACGGCGCTGCATAAGCTTCTTTCCCGCATTAAGCCTGCCGAGGTCATGGCGGCTCTGCAAGCGGAAGGCGCCGGGCCGGGGGCCGGGACAAAAAAGAAAAGCTTCAGGGGCCCGGCCTTGATTTACCTGGAAAAGCTGGCTGCCCAACTGACCGCTTCCCGCTTTCTCAGCCCTCAGGAAGCCTCGCTGCTGGAATTTGAGCCGTTGCTCCGTTATCTGGAAAGTCCCCTTTTTGCCAGGGCGGCCCTGGCCGACGCAAAAGGCCTTTGCCGCCGGGAAGTCAGCTTTGCGGTGACGGTGCCCGCCGGCCGGCTTTACCCGGACCTGGGACCGGCAAAAGATGACCCGGTGATGATCCAGGGAGCCATCGACCTCTTTTTTCAGGAGGAAGAGAGTCTGGTTTTGGTGGATTATAAGACCGACAGGGTCCGGCCCGGAGAAGAAATAAAGCTTTTAAGGGACTACCGGGGCCAGTTGAAACTTTATGCAGAAGCTTTGGAAAAGCTGACGGGAAAACCGGCCCGGGAACTTCTGATCTATTCCCTGGCTCTGGCCAAGGCTATCCCGGTGACAGATTAGCAAAGAGCCGGCCCCTTCAAAGGCCGATAAAAAAGAGCGGTTTTTTCAGCCGGATTTTCCGGCTCTTGTGACGCCGCCGGAGGATGAGGCCGGCCTGGGACAGATGAATAACCGCACACGAAAAAGCAGCGGAAGCCGATAATTGGCTTCCGCTGCTTTGCTGCTGCCGTTTTTGCGCCGCAACCTTTTTGCCCTGGAGAGGTCCGCCGTTTGCTTATGCGCTCCGGACGCGCTCCGGCTTTTCCGGGACTTTTTCCGGCGGCCTCATTTGACTTGTTTCATGACCTTTTTCAATTCGGTCAAAGTCTCCCGGAAATCCTCCACCGCGGCGGTGATGGGGGCGGTGGTGGAAAGGTCCACGCCGGCGCCTTTCAATAATTCGATGGGATCGTTGCTGCCGCCGGATTTCAGGAAAGCCAGATATGCCTTTACTTTGGGCTCTCCTTCTTTCAGAATGCCCCTGGCCAGGCTGATGGCCGCCGAAATGCCCGTGGCGTACTGATAAACATAGAAAGGACGGTAGAAATGGGGGATCCGGGCCCATTCGTAGGTCAGGGATTCGTCCACGACGAAATCCGGGCCGTGGTACAGCTCATAAAGCTTTTGGTAGGACCGGCAGAGGACCTGGGGGACCATAGGCTCGTCGGCTTCGATCAATTGGTGCATGGAACGCTCAAAATCCGCAAAGAAGCCCTGCCGGTACAAGGTGGAGCGGATGCCGTCCAGATGGCTGCACAGCAGGTAGGCCTTTTCTTCGGGGGTCCGGGCCCGTTCCAGCAGGTAATGAAAAAGCAGGTTTTCATTTACGGTGGAAGCCACTTCGGCGGTAAAAATGCAGTAAGCGGCATTGACAAAGGGTTGATTGGTATCGCTGTAATAGCTGTGCATGGCATGCCCCAGCTCGTGAATAATGGTGGAAAGATCGTCCAGGGTGCCGGTGAAATTCAGCAGGCTGTATGGATGAACGCCATATACACCGGTGGCGTAAGCGCCGGTAGCCTTGCCTTTATTGGGGTAAATGTCGATCCAGCGTTCACTGAAGGCCCGGGCCATGGTCTTTTGGTATTCCTCGCCCAAAGGCGTCACGGCGTCCAAAACGATATCCTTTGCTTCCAAAAAAGTGTAGCTGCGGTTTTTCCCTTTTACCAAGGGCACAAAAAGGTCGTAAAAGTGGAGATCGTCATAACCCAGAGTCTGGCGGCGGAAGACCAGATAATCCTGGAGGGGGCCAAGCTCCGAGCGCAGAGTGGAGATCAGATTTTCATAGACCGAAATCGGGATATTATTGGGGGCCAGGGCCTGTTCCAGGGAAGAGGCGTAATTCCTGGATTTGGCGGCCAATACATGATAACGGGTATTCCCGGCCAAAGTAGAGGCAATGGTGTTTACATGCTGCTTATAGGTTCCCAGCAAAGCGTCGTAGTAGCGGCGGCGAAGCTGGCGGTCTTCCGATTCCATAGCCTTGCGGTAGTTTGCCTCGTTGGCTACCAGGGGATTCCCTTCAGAATCCTGGACAGTGGGATAAACGATGTCGTTTACGGTCAGGTCGTCGAATATTTTATCAAAGCTGCCGGCCACCGTAGCCATACGGGTCAGCAATTCTTCCTCCCGGGCGGAAAGCACATGGCCTTTTTGCCGGAAAAGTCTGGTCATCATCCAGGAATACAGCTTCAGACCCGGCTCTTCCGTTTTATACTTTTCAAAGGTCTCCGGCTCCATTTCCAAAAGCTCCGGCTCAAAGAAGGCAAGCTTCTCTCCCAGGCCGGAAAAGAGATAGTCCAGCCGCTCGTACAGATCCTTGCTTTTGGGGTCACCCATATCGGAGTCAAAACCCAGGCGGGCGTAAGCGGCCGCCCGTTCTACGGTAGTCCCCATTTTATCGTTTAAGGTCAGGGCCTCGTAAAGGTTTTTTGCCGAAGCGGCCAGTTTTCCTTTATAGGCCGCCAGCTGATCGCCCATATGTGAAATAGAGGCCAGATCTTTTAAATAGGCTTCGCTGTGGGGGTAAAGCTTAGTAAGATCCCAGGTGTCTTTCGGATCGATTTCGCTGCGCAGTTTCATAGCCATCACTCCTGTTTCATCTATAATGTCATTATTATCCTGCTTCATGGAAATATCATACCACGTTTTCCGCAAAACCACCAATTTGAATAAAACCGCAGACAGCGGAGAAAATAACTGCATCAAATCCAGAGGAGGGCATTAATTATGTGGAATCTTTCCTGGGGCACAATGATCCTGGCCATCGTGATGCTGATTATTTTTTTCGGCCTGGGAGAACGGGTGCTGGACCGGATGGGGCTTACCAACAGCCAGGCCATTGTGGCCATTATCGGCATTATTGTCGGCAGTTTTATCGATATTCCTCTTTGGCGGGGTGACATCCAGGTCACCTTAAACGTAGGCGGCGCCTTGATCCCGCTGGTGCTGGCCCTGTATCTTTTCTTCAAAGCCGGAACCGGCAAGGAGCGGCTGCGGGCGGTCCTTGCCGCCATAGTCACCTGCGCCGTCACGGCGGTAGTGGGCGGCGTACTGATGACCGGGGAAGTGGGGGATCGCTTTGCCCTGATCGATCCTATCTATCTTTATCCCCTGGTGGCCGGCCTGGTGGCTTACCTGATGGGCCGCAGCCGCCGTTCGGCGTTTATCGCGGCGGTAGTGGGCATTATGGGTCTGGACTTTGTCCATTGGGTCTGGCTGGCCTATAATAACGTCCCCGGCAATGTCTATCTGGGCGGCGCCGGCGCTTTGGATTCCATCGTGATAGCGGGAATCTTTGCCGTGGTATTGGCCGAGGTAGTAGGGGAAATCCGGGAGCGCCTCCAGGGGGGGCCGAAAGCCGAGGGCCACAGTCCGGAGCTTTTGGCTGAGCTGCGCAAGGTGGGGCCGGAAGGTGAAGACAATCTGGAATTCGGCAATGCAAAGCCGGATTTGAGCAAAGAAAAGGCGCCGCAGCAAGAGCTTGGGGGAGCCATGGCGGCAGATTCTGCCGGCATAAGGGAAAAGACTGCGGAAAAGACTCTTGACCTTCCGGGGATGAACCCCGGCGGTAACGGCGGGCAGGAGCTTCCCGGCAGGAAACCGGAAGAAGGGATGCTGCAAAGCACGGAAGAAAGGACGGGGGATTCCATGAAAATGAATAAGCACAGACGGCCTTATCCCGTGGCCCATGGGGAATACGCCGGGGAATTTACAGCGGAAAACGGAGATGGAAAAAACCTGGAGGAGTTTGCCCGGGAGGTACCCGTCGAAATGATCTGGGACCGCATGGCCCAGGTTAACGCGGAGCTGGCTACGGAAACCGCCGCCCAAAAGATCGCCCAGGAAGCCAAAAACAAAGGGAACCGGCCGGCTCAGGAAAAAGCCGAGTCCATTGCCCGGCGGGCCGGTCAAAACCTGGAGGAGTTGGCCAAGGACGGCTGGATCGACGAGAAGCTTCTGAAAACCCCCGAAGGGAGGAAGGTAGAGGAGGAACCCTGCCTGTCCCATGTCATTACCGAGGAACTGGCTCTGGAATTAGGGCTTGATACGGCGGCTCTGAAGGAAGGCCCCCGCTTTTCCGAGGACGGCGGCCAGGCCGCCGCTCTTTTCCCTACCCTTCCCTTGCAGGATCAGCTGTCCAAAGAAATTAAAAACCGGAAGGAAGATGGGAAAAGATGAACAGGCAGACGACTTGGCGAAAAAAATACGGCGGCTGGCTGACCTATGGCTTTATCGCTTTTGCCGGTCTGCTGGTTTTACTGGGAGGAATTTATGTCGACTATGACCGCCGGCATGATACGGCGCCGGCGGCGGGGGATCTGACGGCGGAGCCGGCCCAGAGCGGCGACCCCGATTGGGTGGTTCCCCACGGCGAATTGCCTTTAGGTCAGTTTTTTACTCTGTCCGACGGGGACGGCAAACCGCTGGACTATACCTCCAGGGTAGTCTATGCCGGGGATGAGTTTATTACCGCGGGAAATGAACGATACAGCGTAGACAGCGTGGATTACGGAGCGCTGACCGCTTCCTGCAGCTATGTGGGCAAGGAGGAGGTCAAATACTACAGCGCCTGGGATGAGGCTCCGGTAGGAGTCTTTGACAATGACGATGGATTGAAGATCTCAATTTACAATACTCATAATGACGAGAGCTACGTTCCCACGGAAGGGACCTCAAGCATCGACGGCGAAGGGGGCATCATCCAGGTGGGAAAATCCTTGGCGGAGGAACTGGAGGCCAACGGCAGCCAGGTGGAGGTCAGCGAAAACAAGCATGACCCTCATGACGCCAACGCTTATCACCGCTCCCGCCAGACCGCGGTGCAGCTGCTGAAATCCAACCCCGACGTGGTTTTCGACGTCCACCGGGACGGTATAGAGGACCCGGAGTTTTATGAAACCGAGGTGGAGGGAGATACCGTGGCCGGGGTCCGGATGGTGGTGGGCAAACAAAATCCGCATATGGAGGCCAATCTGTCCTTTGCCAAGGAAATCAAGGCATATTTCGACAAGCATTATCCCGGAATGATCAAAGGGATCTATATGGGCAAAGGCAACTATAATCAGGACCTGGGCCCCCGGATGATGCTGCTGGAAGTCGGAACCCATACCAACAGCCGGGGAGAGGCGGAAGGAGGAGCCAAAGTATTTGGCGACGGGGTCAGTAAATACCTGAAGGCCAGCATCGGCACCGGCGTAGGGGAAGGAGCGGCGGCCCGGGGGGAGGAGACCACCGGGGTGGATAAAAAATCCGGATCCACAGCGGCCATCATCGCCGTGGTAGCGGTAGTCCTGGGCGTGGCGTTTATCTTCATCAGCCGGGGCAGCTCAAAATCCAGGATATAACTCAATTCATCAGGGCAACAGAAACGGAAAGAAAGCGGCTTTTAGGGATAAAGCCGCTTTTTCTTGACGAATAACCCTTCTTGGAACATAATGTAACGTGTGGAATTATGTTTATCTGGAGGGATTTGTTATCCATGACGGAAAATAAGCAGGCGGGGGCCATCATTGCCCAGGTATATCCGGATACCCTGGCCAGGCGCCTGGGGCTGGAGCCGGGGGATCGGATCACCCGGCTGAACGGCCGCAAGATTCGGGACCTTATCGAATTTCAATGGGAATGGGCCGGAGAGCAGGTGGAACTGGAGGTATTGAAAGCCGGCGGCCAAAATCTGTTGCTCCAGGTGGAAAAAGAATATGACGAAGGCTTCGGCGCCTTGTTTGAGGAACCGGTTTTCGACGGCCTGCGGCTGTGCGCCAACCGCTGCCTGTTTTGCTTTGTGGATCAGATGGCGCCCCACTGCCGGAAGTCCTTATACATCAAAGACGACGATTACCGGCTTTCCTTTTTGCAGGGCAGCTTTGTCACTCTGACCAATCTGACGGAAGCCGACATCCGCCGGATCATCCGGGAAAAGCTGTCTCCGCTGTATGTTTCCGTTCACTCCACTGATCCGGAGGTACGGGGACGGCTGTTGGGCCGCAAGGGCAGGGACCGGCTGCCGGAAATCCTCCGGCGTCTGGATCAGGCCGGCATCGAGTTCCACTGCCAGGTGGTGCTTTGCCCCGGGATCAACGACGGCCCGGTATTGGAAAAGACCTTTCAGGACCTTCTGGCCCTTCGGGGCGCTTTGACCCTGGCCGTGGTACCGGTGGGGCTGACCCGCTTCAGGACCGGCCTGCCAAAGCTGCCTCAGGTGGATAACGTCCAGGCCCGGCAGATAATCCGCTGGCTGTCTGAAAAGCAGGAGGAGGCCATAAAAGTAAAAGACAGCCGCTTCATCTGGCTTTCCGACGAGTTTTATGTTTTGGCCGATTCGGAGGTGCCTGATGCCGAAAGCTATGAAGGTTATCCCCAGCTGGAAAACGGAGTAGGCTTAGTCCGCTGCCTTTTGGAGGAAGCGGAATTTTACGAGCTGCCCCAAAGCCTGATCCAACCGAAAGCCCTGACCCTGGCGGGAGGGACATCGGCCATGAGGGCCTTGGCTCCTCTTTGGCGGCGGCTTGAGCAGATAGAAAGGCTAAAGCTGACATACCTGCCTTTGGTAAATCAGTTTTTTGGCCCCCGGGTCAACGTCAGCGGTCTTTTAACCGGTCAATGCCTCTTGAAAGACCTGGGCGAGGCTTTGGTTCAGGGAAAAGTAGGCGCCGGAGAGCGGATCTTTTTGCCGGAGATCATGATCCGGGATAAGGGGGACGCTTTTCTGGACGGGCTGACCGTAAAAGAGGTGGAGGAAAGGCTGGGGCTTACGCTGGCTTTTCTGCCGGCGCAAGGAGACCGCCTTTTGGAAAAGCTGCTGACAGACTAAGCCTGGATTTAAAATTTACGGGGAACACCCGGGGCGGAAAAGCGCCGAAAAAAGCGGAAAGATTTATTGAGGTTAAACAAAGGTTTGGAGGGATTGGATTTGGTAAAACCGATTGTCGCTATCGTAGGCAGGCCCAACGTAGGCAAATCGACGTTATTTAACCGCCTGGCCGGCGGGCGCATCGCCATCGTGGAGGACCGGCCCGGGGTGACCAGGGACCGGCTGTATTTTGACACCGAATGGCTGGGGCGGACCATGACCATCGTGGATACCGGAGGTATCGACATGGTGGAAGAAGAAAACACGATCCTGGGACAAGTCAGGGCTCAGGCCGTCATCGCCATGGAAGAAGCCGACGCCATCCTTTTTGTGGTGGACGGGCAGACGGGACTGACCAGCGAGGACGAGGCTCTGGCCTCCATGCTGCGCCGGGCGAAAAAGCCGGTGATCGTTTGTGTAAATAAGACCGACAATTTCAAGAATAATTTCAGCGCCATGGAATTTTTCAGCCTGGGGTTTGGCGAGCCGATCCCGGTGTCTTCTCTCCACGGCATGAATACCGGCGACCTTTTAGACGCCGTGGTGGCGGTGCTGCCGGAATGCCGGGAGGAGCTCAGCGAGCCGGACGTCATCAAAATGGTGGTCATCGGCAGGCCCAACGTAGGGAAATCCTCTTTGGTCAATGCCTTGTTAGGCCGGGAACGGAGCATCGTCAGCGATATCGCAGGGACCACCCGGGACGCTATCGATACTCCCTTCAAGGCCAACGGCCAGCAATATGTAATCATTGACACCGCCGGCATGCGCAAAAGAAAAACCGTGGAGGAAGGCACCGAGCGGTACAGCGTAATCCGGGCCCTGCGCTCGGTGGACCGCAGCGACGTAGTGCTGATGGTGATCGACGGCAGCCAGGGCATTACCGATCAGGACAAAAAAATCGCCGGCTATGCCGACGAGGCGGGAAAAGGAATTATTCTGGTGATCAACAAATGGGATCTGGTAGAAAAGGACAGCAGCACTCTCCATCAGACGGAAAAACAGCTGCGCAGCGAACTGGGCTTTTTAGCCTATGCGCCTATCATCTTCGTTTCGGCCCTCACCAGACAACGGGTGGCCAAGCTGCCGGAACTGGTCTCTTTTGTGGCTGAACAGCAAAACCACCGGATCACCACCAGCGTACTGAACGATGTGATCACCCAGGCGGTCCAGATGAACCCCGCTCCCACGGATAAGGGCAAGCGCCTGAAAATCTTTTACTGCTCCCAGGTCAGCGTCAAGCCGCCGAATTTCGTTTTCTTTGTCAACGAGCCGGAACTGATGCATTTTTCCTACCTGCGCTATCTGGAAAACCAGATCCGCAAAAATTTCGGCTTTGAAGGCACTCCCATCCGGATGACGGTGCGCAGAAAGGATGACCCTGATGCCTAACCTTATTCTGGCCGGGCTGCTGGGTTATCTGGCAGGCTCCATCTCTTTTGCCATCCTGATCCCCCGGCTTTTCGGCACCACTAAGGATATCCGCCAATTGGGCAGCGGCAATGCCGGCAGTACCAACGTCTTGCGCACCCAGGGAAAGAAACTGGGCGCCCTGGTTTTGGCGCTGGATCTGTTAAAAGGCGCAGGAACGGCCTGGGCGGGACTCTTGCTTTTTGGCCCGGCCGGCGGAGCCATAGCCGCCGCCGGCGCGATCCTGGGGCATTGCTATCCCCTTTACTTTGGGTTTAAAGGCGGCAAAGCGGTGGCTACCGGCTGCGGCAGCATTTTGGTGCTCTGCCCAAAGGCTTTCCTCTGTCTCGTGGCGATTTTTCTGCTGACGGTATCCTGCAGCGGTTACGTTTCTCTGGGCTCTATACTGGCGGCCTCCACCGTAAGCCTTTGGCTCTGGCTTTTCGGGGCGCCGCCGCCGGTCATCTGGTATGGGTTTTTCGGTTCTTTGCTGATTCTTTACCGGCATCGTCCCAATATTCAAAAGCTGCTGAAGGGCACGGAAAACCGAATGTTCCGGAAGCAAAAAAAGACAAATAACCAAGCCGGTCAGTAAGAGAAGTTAAAAATGAAACATTTTTTCCGGTATTTCAGGCTTGCCAAGGCTTTTTAGCTGTGCTATAATAACTTTCGTCATCAAGTTGACCCCTGCGGAAGTGGCTCAGTGGTAGAGCATCGCCTTGCCAAGGCGAGGGTCGCGAGTTCGAATCTCGTCTTCCGCTCCATACATCTATATTTCCAGGCTGTGGGGATTGACCCGCAGCCTTTTTTATATGCTGTTGCGCTAACGGCAGGCCGATAAACAGACCAATAAAGGGTACTCAACGGTTTTTGGAAAAGAGAAAGAGGCCGGACGGGCATTGAAAAAATGTCCGTCCGGCCTCTTTCTTTTTATTGTTTTGTATTTAACAAAGCAGGACTGAATTTCTGCTGGTCCTCCGGCCAATTCCCCGCCTTTTCCTTAGCCAATTCGATAGGGCTGAAAATCAAAAGGGGCCGTAATTAGTCAGCTGGGCCACGATCAAAAAGGCGGCGCCAAGCAGGGACAGCAGTCCAAAAAGCGGGACAGCCAGTTTCAGGTACTTGTCGTATTTCAGGTTGCCGAAGGCCAGGTATGCAAAAATGGTGGAGGAGGTGGGCCAGATCAGGTTGGATAAGCCGTCGCCGAACTGAAAGGCCGATACGGCGGTCTGCCGGGTAACATGCAGCAGGTCGGACAAAGGAGCCATAATCGGCATGGAAACCATGGCCTGGCCGCTGCCGGAGTTTATGAAGAAATTCAAAAAGGTCTGGAAGATAAACATGCCTACCGCGGAGGCGGCGCCGGTGAGGTTTTGAAGCGGCAAAGACATGGCGTATACAATGGTATCCGTGATATTCCCCTTGGAAATGACCACAAAAACCGCCCGGGCCAGGGCCAGGCACATCGCGCCGAAATAGATGCCGCCGCCGTATTTGATGAATATTTCGGCGATCCTGGTTTCCGTAAAGCCGGCTACAATGCCGCCGAGGATGCCGGAAATAATGAAGACCGCGGTGAAATCATTAAAGCTGTAATCCCAGGTAACCGTGCCCAATACCAGCCAAAGGATCGTGATGACAAAAAGGATCAGCAAAACCACATCCCGGCCGGTGAATGGAGCGTGGCGGTATTGCTCCAGATCATCGCTTACTTCCGCGGCTTCCCCGAACCCGGAAAGACTGAGCTCCGGGTTCTTTCTGGTTTTCCTGGCATAACGGATGACAAACCAGAAGCTGATCAGACAGCTGGCCGTCCACATGACGGCCCGCATTCCCATGCCGGAAAAGGGAGGGAGTTCCGCCACCTGCTGGGCCACATATACGGTATACGGGTTAATCGGGCCGGTGGCAAAACCGACAAAGGTAGGAAAAATGACCATAATTACACCGGTCATTACGTCAAAGCCCACAGCCTGACAGAAGGCGATGGTCATCGGTACAAAAGCCATTTCCGGCGTGATGTTGCCGGTAAAGCCCCCCAGGGCGGCGAAGAAGGCCATCAGGATCACCATGACCACCAGCTCGCCTTTTTGACCGAACACCTTCAGCAGCTTAAAGATCGCTTTATGGAAGACGCCGGAATCCATGTAGACTCCGATGGCGGCGACAAAAATAAAGATACCGACTAAAATATCCGCCGAGGAGATGAATCCTTCCGGGATCGCCTTAAACCATTCGAAAATGGATACGGGCGTTTGCTCGATATAATGGAAGGTGCCGGGGACTACCGCCGAACGGCCGTTTAGCTCAACCCGATCAAAGGTGCCGGCAGGCACAAGATAAGTCATGATGCCGGCGATAATAATCAGGGCCACCAGTAAGGTATATACGTGAGGCATACTGAATTTTCTTTTTTTCATAATATCTCCTCGCATAATCAGATTTGCAGACGATTTTACGTGTGTCTGCTTAGTTCACTTGGACTTCCTGATGATTATCTGTTCAAATTCAGGTAATCCAGAGCCACTTTGGCATGCATGGCCGCCGCTGTGGGCAGGCAGTCTTCGTCCACATCGAAATATCCGCTGTGCAAAGGGTGCTCCGGCCGCTGCTCCAGATTCTGCACCCCGATCTGATAAAAACAGCCGGGGACCTGCTGCAGGAAAATGCCGAAGTCTTCCGTGCCCAGAGTCGGCTTCTTCAGTTCCAGCAGCCGACTGGGGCCCAGCAGCTCAGCGGCGCTGTTTTTAACCAGATCCGTCATTTCCGCATCGTTGAAAACACCGGGATAGCCTGTACGCAGGTCCACTTGGGCCTCGGCGCCGTAAAGCTTTGCCATGCCCTGGATCAGGGCCGCCAGGCGATCCTTGGCTTTTTTTCGGGTATCCGGGTTCAAGGTGCGGATGATCCCGGAGAAAAAGGCCTCATTTGCCACAATATTTCTCTGGGTGCCTCCCCGGAAGACGCCGGCGGTAATCACCGCGGAGTCCAAAGGATCGATCTGCCGGCTGACAATGGTTTGAAGGGCGTTGACGATCTGAGCTGCCACGACGATGGCGTCCACCCCTTTGTGGGGCTCGGCCCCATGGCTGCCCAGGCCTTTGACCACTACGTCAAAGGTATCCGCGGCAGCATAGCTTTGGCCGTAGGTGATACCGATCATGCCCGCCGGGATGGATGGATTGACGTGAGCTCCAAAAACCGCATCCACCCCGGGGTTTTCCATGACGCCTTCCGCCACCATGTCCGCTGCGCCCCCGTCCACTTCCTCGTTGGGCTGAAAAAAAAATTTAACGGAGCCGGCTAACTCTTCCCTGCGGGTACTCAATAGCCTGGCACAGCCCAGCAGCGCGGCGGTGTGAACGTCATGCCCGCAAGCGTGCATGACGCCGGGGTTCAGGGAGCAGTAGTCTGTCTGGTTCAGTTCCTGAATCGGCAGAGCGTCCATATCGGCTCTCAGTCCTACGGTCTTTCCCGGCCGGGAGCCTGCCAAAAGGCCCACGACTCCGGTGTTGGCTACCCGCCGGACCTGAAGCCCTAAATCCTTCAGATATTTTTCGACAAATGCAGCGGTATTTATTTCGCCTTTACTTAATTCAGGATGTCGGTGCAGATGGCGGCGCAGGGAAACCAATTCCTCCCGGATGGCCATCGCCTCCTTAAGCAGAGCCTGATTGCTGATGGGCATATCTATCCTCCTTGTACTATATTGAATCGATTCACTCATCTATAATGCAAACGCCGTGCCAAAGAAAAGCCGGGGAAAGAAAAAGAGAAAGGGCCATTCCAAGGCCTTTTTCCTTGTTTTCCTTCCCTGTTCAGGTTATAATTGGTTATGTTTTCATCAACCTGGCTAAAACCAGGTTGTAAGGAGGAAAGAAAATGCAGGCCAAATATCAGTTGGACGTCATCTCCATCAGCGACATGATCCTGGAGCGTGATTGCCGGGATCTTGAAGAAACCCTTGGCGATAAAGTCGATATTCACGCATATACCCTGGAGCAGGTCCGCCAGGGAGAAAAGCTGCACGGCCAGCTGATCCTTCTGATCGGACCGGACCAGGTGACCAGGGAAGTTGTGCCCTATCTGCCCAAAGGAGTAGACTATATTTTCAACCGGCGTTCCGTGGACCATCTGGCCTTGCCGGCTTTGCGGCAAATCCCTGCCGGTTCGGAGGTCCTGGTGGTCAACGACTGCTATACCAACGCCTGTGAGCTTTTGGAAGAACTGCAAGAGCTGGAAGTGAACGATTTTCATTATTTCCCTTACAATCCCATGGATCCCCGGGATCCTTACGGGCTGAACAGCAGCTATTCATCAAAAGAGTCCCATCAATATACCCGGATCCTTAACTGCCAGTGGTGGGAAAGCCAGCAGGCCCTGGGACTGCCGGCATATTCCGGCCGGCCCTTCCAATATGCGATTACCGCCGGCGAAAGGCAGGAGGTGCCCGCCGGCATCCCCCAGGTTTTTGATCTGGGCACACGCCGGATCAGCCTGATCACTATCGCCAATATTTTGCTGAAGCTCACGGGCAGCGCCACCGCCGACAATCTGGTCACTTCCCGCTACATGCGCAGCCTGGTAAATTTAAGCATGGCCCTGGCCGTCCAAAACGATCAGAACCTCTTTTTGCAGGCCCAGTTAAAATCCGTTATCGCCAACCTGCAAAACGGCGTACTCCTGACCGACAAGAGAAACCAGATCCTGCTGTATAATCAAAGGGCCCTGCGGATTCTGAATACGGATTGCCTGGAAAACAAAAACCTGAGCGATATTCTGCCCGGGCTGCATTCGGAAAACCAGCTGGAGGATTTTATGGTGATCCGGGGAAAGACCGTCTATTTATCCAAAACGAAAATCCGCGGCCCCCACGAGGAAAGCTGCTATCTGATCTTTTTGGAAGGGATGGATGAAATCGAACAGATCAATCAGCAGTACCGGAAAAAGAAAAAGGAAGACGACAAACGGGCAAAATATACCTTTGACGATATTATCTACAGCAGCGAAGCCATGGAACGGCTCATCAAAAAAGCCAGAGCTTTTACCAAAACCCCGGCTACGATTTTAATCAATGGGGAAAGCGGTACGGGCAAGGAATTGCTGGCCCATTCCATTCACCATGCCTCCGACAGGTCCGGCGGCCCTTTTATCGCCATAAACTGCGGCGCGATTTCCGAATCCCTGCTGGAAAGCGAACTGTTCGGCTACGAAGAAGGAGCCTTCACCGGCGCTAAAAAAGGGGGATACAAGGGGCTTTTTGAACAGGCTCACCGGGGGACCCTCTTTCTGGACGAAATCGGCGACACTCCGCTGACCACGCAAACAAAGCTTTTGCGGACCCTGCAGGAAAAGGAGATACTCAAAGTGGGCGGAAGCCGGATCATCCCCATTGACGTCCGGATCATCGCGGCCACAAATCAGGACCTGTTTTCCCTGACCTTAAGCGGCAGGTTCCGCCGGGACCTTTACTACCGTCTGAAGGTTCTTCCCTTGACCATCCCCCCCCTCAGACAGCGCCGGGAAGATATCCGGCCGCTGTTTTTATCGCTGCTCCGGAAAGAAGCCCGGCGCACAGGAAAAGCTCTGGCCTTGCCTTCGGAGAGTCTGCTTTCGCTCCTGGAAAGCTACGACTGGCCAGGCAATGTCCGGGAACTGGTAAATATCGTGGAATATTATCTGAACATCCAGCCTGTTTCTGAAAATATCCTGGAAGATATCCGTCAGGCCCTGGAAAATAATCCGGAAAAAAGCCAGGAAGAAAAAAGGACCGCCGGGGCCGGCCAAGAGGGGTTCTCCAAAATACGGCTGAAACCGGAAAGCCTGCTGATTCTTAAAGCACTGTTGGAAGCGGAAGAAGCCGGGAGTTCTCTGATGGGCAGGGCCAGCATCGGCATCTTTCTCCGGATAACCCATGGTCTGTCTTTCAGCGACCAGCAAATCAAAGGAAGGATCAGCGGCCTGGCCCGGGAAGGGCTGGTCTTGTCTTTGGTGGGAAAAGGAACCCTGATCACGGAAAAGGGCCGGGCCTATCTGGACTGGCAGAAGCAAAGCCAACAGCCGGCCGGGCAAAATGCCGCAGGCAGGAATACATTATCCAAAGGATATGCTTCGGCGCCGGCTCTGGACAAAGGCTTGCGATAAAGGGTAGAATGTAGTCAGCAAATAAAGACCGGCTATAAAAATTCAGGCGTTAAATAGCCGGAACATAATAGGAGGAACACATCTCCGTGAATTTAAATGATTATTATACCCCTTGCGTTTTGGTGGACCATGACAAGCTGATGAAAAACATTCAGGATTATCAGGCCGCAGCCGCCGCCGCCGGCAAAGAGCTTTGGCCGATGATTAAAACCCATAAATGCAGCCTGATCGCCAAATTGCAGAAAATGAACGGCGCGGCCGGTTTCCTGGCCGGCACCCTGCGGGAATGCGAGGTTTTGCTGGACCAGAAGCTGGGGCCGGTGATGTTTGCCTATCCCACTTCCGGCGCTTTAAACATAGCCAAAGCCTTAAGCATCGGCAAAAAAGGCCGCATGATATACAGCCTTGACGGCGAGGCCAACAGCCGTCAGCTCAGCGAAGGCTGGCTGGCCCAGCAGGAAGCGGACCGGGCCATGGAAAACTGGAGCGAACTGGACCGGGATAAACAAGAGCTGGAGGTCATGCTGATCGTGGACAGCGGGCTGCACCGCTTCGGCATCCAGCCGGAGCTGGCCGGCAGCCTGGGGAGCTTTATTAATTCCCTGCCGGGTCTGAAGCTGGCAGGCATCAGCACTCATCCGGGGCAGGTCTACGCTGTCTCAGGCCCCCGGGAGATCGCCCAGGTAGCCGCCGCCGAAGAAAAAGCCCTGCGGGCAGCCTATGAGGGCTTAAAGCGTAAAGGTATCCAGATCCGCTATATTGCCGCCGGCAGTACGCCCACCTTCCACGAGGAACTGAAGTCGCCGCTGATTAATATCCTGCGTCCCGGAAATTATGTCTTTCACGATCAGATTCAGATCAGCCTTATGGGCAGGTCGGAGGAGGATTGCTCCTTAAGCGTCTTAGCCACCGTGATCGCCCGCCCTTCCCTGGACAGGCTGATGATCGACGCCGGCAGCAAGGTCTTTGCTTTGGATAAGGGAGCCCATGCCATCCCGGCAGTGGAGGACTATGGTCAGATCCTCGGGCATCCGGAGCTGAAGCTGGTCAGCTTGTCCGAGGAGGTAGGCAAGGTGGCTGTGGAAAAGGGGGTAAGCGCCGTGAAGGTAGGAGATAAGCTGAGGATCATTCCCAATCACGCCTGCCCTGTCAGCAATCTGGTGGACGAATTGAACCTGGTCCGGGGAGAAAAAATGATCGGCACCATGCCGGTAAACATGAAACACATCAGCTACTAGGGCCCGGCTGCGAGCCGGTGAAGGAAATCCGGCACTTTCAGCAAAAAAGGGCGGGACGGCATAAGATCCGAAAGATCTGTCTGCCGTCCCGCCCTTTTTGGGGTACTCAGGAAACGCCTTCAGGAAGCCGCGGAACTCCTGGTTTCCTGAAGGCCCCGGGCTTTATCGTAATAATATTTGATAATATTTTTCCGGGTGACGATCCCGATAAATATGCCGCGGTCATCTACCACCGGCACAAAGTTCCGATCCAAAGACTTGGCCACCAGGTCGTCGATATCCGTAGCAATGTGCACCGGCCGGTTATCCGCGTGGCGGGGCATATCGGAGATCGGTACGTTTTCCGCTTTTTTTAGATCCAGGGAGTATTTGTTCTTAATTCCCCAGAGCAAATCGCCCTCGGTGAGAGTTCCCACATATTCGCCGGTTTTTTTAATTACCGGTACCGCCGAATAACGATTATGCTCCATCTTTTCCAGTACCTGACGCAGGGTGAAATCGTCGTAAATAAAAGCCACTTCTTCTTTAGGAGTCAGAAAAAATAAAATATTCATGGGCATCTCCTCATGACTTTTTGTAATGCAGGCATTAGCCGCCGCCATCAGTATAACACAAGAAACCCCTGGTTCCTTCTTAATTTTTCGTTAAATTCGCTTCTGCTTTGCCTTTTCCCGACAGCTTGCCGGGACGGCGGCAAAACAGGGTGAAAGCAGGAATTATAAAATTCTGGGCAGGATCTATTTTAGTTTAAATAAGAGCATACCGCCGATCATCAGGCCGATTCCAAGAAATTTTCCCCAGCCAAAAGCCACTTTGTCCGCTCCCAAAAGGCCGAAAGCGTCGATCAGCGCCGCTACCAGCAGTTGGGAAATCAAAATAATAGAGATGGAAATGGTGGGGCTTAAGCCGTTTATTCCCAGCATGACGCTGATGGTGATCACCAGCCCCAGCACACCGCCGAACAGATAGAGCTTATTTACCTGGCCAAAGGCGGCGAAGCCTTCTTCCCCCATAATGAGAAAGGTAACCAGGGAAAGGAGGAAGGCGGTCCCTTGAACGAATAAATTAGACTCATAAAGGCCGATTTTTTCACTGAGCCTGGTATTCATTACCCCCTGAATGCTCATGGCCATGCCGGCAATGAGGCTGAAAATAACCCCCAGCAAGATACCTCCAGTCCCCGCAGAAGCGGAAAACCGCCTTATGCCGGCGGCAGGCATTTTACCGTTATTATTTGCGCCGCGGCAAAAAACATGCATCGGCAGACAAAAAGGCAGAAAAACAGGGCTGCCGCGAAAATGAAGAGAAGCCCGGATCGCTTCAGCGATCCGGGCGCGGTTCAAAGACGAGGACAGCCCTGTTTCACTTAAACTTTGCTTAATTTCCTTTGCGTATATTTCTCCCTTACCTTTTTCTATTGAGGCGGCGTTGAGGCGGCGAGGAAAATCCGGGGGCCAGCTCCGCTCAGATGCTGAAAAGCAGGTCGGCATAGGTGGGGATAGGCCAGTATTTTTTGGCCACCAGGGCTTCCAGCTTATCCACCGGCTCCCGGAGGGCCTCCATAGCGGGAGTCACCTTTTCATGCCAGGCTCTGGCCTGCTCCATGGGATCAGCAATAGCGGCGGTTGTTTCCCGGATTTCCGCCAGGACCCCGATGGCCTTGTAAAGCTTGCCGGTTTCCTGACAGATTTTTTGCAGCAGCTCCTGATCGGCCGTAATCTCCAGATTTAAGCCGCACTGGCCCTTTTTCAGAATGCCGTCGCTGAGGACCTGGGAGTATTCCAGGGCGGCGGGCAGAATTTCCTGCCGGGCCATATCCAGCATGGTCAAAGCCTCCGTAGCCACGATCCCGGAATAAATTTCCAGCAGAATATCCAGACGGTACCGGAGCTCTTCTTCCGTGAAGATCTTATGCTTGACCAGCACCTCCACATTTTCCTTATCCAGATAATGAGCCAGGGCATCCACGGCGACAGGATAATTAGGCAGGCCCCGGCGGGCCGCTTCTTCCACCCATTCCCGGGAATAGCTGTTTCCGTTATATAAAATCCGCTTATGCTGGAGGACGGTTTCTTTCAGCAGGGCCCGGAGGCTGCCGGTGAAATCTTCCGCCTTTTCCAGCCGGTCGGCAAACTGGCAGAGGGTTTCCGCCACAATGGTATTCAATACATAATTTACCCCGGAAATCGAGGCGCCGGAACCGGTCATGCGGAATTCGAATTTGTTTCCGGTAAAGGCAAAGGGCGAAGTCCGGTTACGGTCCGTAGTATCCCTGGGCAGCTTGGGCAAAGAGGAAACGCCGATTTCCAGGTAGCCGTCTTTGTGGCTCAGCTCCTTGGCGCCCTTTACCATTGCCTCCAGCACTTCGCTGAGTTCATCCCCAAGGAAAATGGAAATAATGGCCGGCGGCGCCTCATGACCTCCCAGGCGATGATCGTTACCGGCGGTGGCCACGGAAGCCCGCAAGAGGACGCTGTAATCATCCACAGCCTTAATGACGGCGCAAAGGAACAGAAGGAACTGGGCGTTTTCCACCGGAGAATCCCCGGGTTCAAAAAGGTTTTGGCCATCGTCGGTAGTCAGGGACCAGTTATTATGCTTGCCGGAGCCGTTGATACCGGCAAAGGGCTTTTCGTGGAGCAGGCAGGCCATCCCGTGACGCTCAGCCACCCGTTTCATGTATTCCATGGTCAGCTGGTTATGGTCCATGGCGATATTGGCGTTACTGAAAATCGGCGCCAACTCGTGCTGGGCGGGAGCCGTCTCATTATGCTCGGTTTTGGCCATAACGCCCACTTTCCAGAGTTCCTCGTCCAGGTCCCGCATAAATTCGGCTACCCGGGGACGGATAACACCGAAATAGTGAGCCGCCGTCTCCTGAGCTTTGGGGGCCGGCGCCCCAAAAAGGGTACGGCCGGTAAAAATCAGGTCTTTGCGCTTTTGGTAAAGCTTCCGGTCCACCAGGAAGTATTCCTGCTCTGGGCCTACGGTAGCGTTTACCCTGGTTACCTTATGATTGCCGAAAAGCCGCAGAATACGGACGGCCTGATTGCTGAGGGCTTCCATGGAGCGCAAAAGCGGTGTCTTTTTGTCCAGGACCTGACCGCAGTAGGAACAAAAGGCGGAAGGAATACACAGTGTGCCGTCTTTAATGAAGGCAAAAGAGGTGGGGTCCCAGGCGGTATAGCCTCTGGCCTCAAAAGTGGAACGCATACCGCCGCAGGGCATGGAGGAGGCGTCCGGCTCGCCTTTGATCAGTTCCTTACCGGAAAAGTCCATGATCACTTTTCCTCCCTCACCGGGGGAAATGAACGCGTCGTGCTTTTCCGCCGTAAGGTTTGTCATTGGCTGGAACCAATGGGTATAATGGGTGGCGCCCTTTTCGATGGCCCAGTCCTTCATGGCGTTGGCTACGACGTCCGCCACTTCGCTGTCCAAGGGCAGACCCTGCTGCCGGGTTTTTTTCAGCGAGTTATAGATATGTTTAGGTAAGCGGTCCCGCATAACGGTATCGTTGAAGACCTGGGAACCGAAGATGGCGGCCGGAGATTTCGGCTGGGTGTTTTCCATGAATGAATCCTCCCTTAAGTCTGTTTCTAAAGCTGTTTCCATGCAGCTCCCGAAGAAGCCTGCAGCCTGCACACAAAAAACATTTGCCTTTTTATAGTCTTTAATTATATCATAAGCTGGAACAGAATAATACTACGCTAACGGAGGAATATCGAATGGAGATTATAAAAATCAAACGGCTTAATCCCGATGGCCGCTTACCGGAAAAGGCCCACCCCACAGACGCCGGTTACGACCTTTTTGCCGCTGAAGAAGCTCTGATCGGTCCCGGGGAAAGCCGGATGATTAAAACCGGCATTGCCATGGCGCTGCCGCCGATGACGGAAGCCCAGATCCGCCCCCGCAGCGGCCTGGCTCTGAAGCACCAGATCACCCTGCTGAACAGTCCCGGCACCATTGACGCCGACTACCGGGGTGAACTGGGGATCATTGTGATCAACCACGGTAAAGATCCGTTTCAGGTAACCAAAGGCATGAAGATCGCCCAGATGGTCATCGCCCGGGTCCTGCCCACCCAAATCTGCCAGGCCGAGTCCCTGGAGGATACGCCCCGGGGCGCCGGCGGCTTTGGCTCCACGGGAATCTAGTCCGGAGATAAATGGGAAATAATGACCGAAAGTCGATCGGGAATAAAAGGGATGAATATACCAAAGCAGCGGAGCCGGCATTGGTTCCGCTGCTTTGGCGTTTCTGATCCCCGGAGGCATTTCCGATTCCATTCATGATTCCATGCATTTTGATAATAAAACATTTTGGCAAACATCAACAGAAGGCCGGTCTTAATAAAGCAGGTTGACCAGGCTGTCCAGGTATATCTTAAATAATCCCTGGCCTTCCCAGTGAATCTTCATGAAAGGCGAAATCAGCGGCACCATGAACTCCCGGCCGTTAATATGAACCCGCAGGCTGAAATAGGTCTGCAGATAGCCCTGGGACATGACGACGTTATTATCTACCCAAAGGGTCAGATTTTTAAAGGTTTCGTGGTAAGTCTGCTGATCGGATAAGGGGATTTCAATGGGACAACCCGGAGTTCCGTGATAGACCGTCAATCCCGGTTCATAGCGGTGCAGCGCCTTCCTTCCCGTGGCTGTCGCCGGATAGTCGGGCAGCAGCATGCCGTTGTAATCAAAAGCGTCTTCACCGACGGAGTCTTCCAGAACCGCTTCCTCCTGCTTCAGGTAAATGATAAATTTGTGGTGGGGGGCAAAGTGCATCGCTAAGTTTGTAATTAATTCAAAGGCCAGTTTCATCGGGGCCACCTCCTGATTTTTGATTTGCTACACTGTATGGAAAAAGGAGGAGGAAGGTGCCTGGCTCTAAAAAAAGCGACGAAAAAACTGTTGGAATTGGCTGGATGGATGAGAAAAGGGGAGGGAAAATCAAAGGAAAAAAAGTCGAAACAGGGCAGCGCTTCATTTTTTGTTCGGCAATAAACAGAACGCTGCTGTATTAACTCACAGCAGCGTTCTTACTTCCGATAATATGATAAATTCGCCGTTCAACCGGGCCGAACGTTCGCTTCAGAACATACATTCCTGAACGTTCGTTCTAAAGCCGGTTCGATCAAAATTTTCGCAGCAGTCCCAAAACCTTTCCCAGGATCAGCAAATCCTCAGACAGCGCGGAGATGGGCTCGACTTCGTCGTTTTCCGGCTGCAGACGGATCTGTTTGATTCCTTTATAATAAGTTCTGACCAGGGCCTGATTCTGATATATCACTAATACAACGTCGCCGTTGGATACCGCTTCCGTCAACTTTACTACAATCCGGTCCCCGGCAAATAAATTAATGTTAATCATACTGTCGTCGGCCATTTCCGTGACCATGATCTCCGGAGCATAAAATTCTTGGAGAGAAAACTGTTCCTCAAGAGGAAACTGCAGGCGCGGAGGATTCAGGCTGCCGCCGGCTGTAAAACAGTCCTTGATTCCGGCAAGAGGAACATTGAACACCCCGCTTTGAAAGCTTTGCGCTTCCGGCCCCTTAAACGGCTCTCCAGGAGCCTCTGTAAGCGGTTTTATTTGACCTTCAGGTAAAACCATACCGGGGCTTGTATTTTGACCGCCGTTTTCTCCGGTGCTCCGCTGGCCGCTAGCCTGTCCGGCAGCCAAAACCATGGCCCGGGGCTTGGCGGGATCGCGTTTTATCAGGCCCAGGTTTTCCAGCTGTTTCAGATAGCCGTGGACGGTGGAACTGGAGGAAATCCCGCAGGCGCCGCCGATTTCGCGAACGGAAGGGGCGTAACCGCGCACCGTGATCTCGCTGGAAATATAGTCGTAAATTTTTTGCAGTTTTGGATTTAATCCTGGCTCAGTCATCAAAACAACACCGCCGATCCATAAATTTTTCCCTCTTCTACTTCCGATAATCTACATTTTGTAAACTAAACTTGAAACCCTAAAAGCCCTTATTTCAAGCCGTTTTTTGTCCTCTTCTGCATCAATCTCAATGATTTTTTGCCATCATTTCCTGTGATGTGTTAACTATAAATTAAAATAGTGAACATGTCAATGGGTTTTGGGAAATGAAATCAAAAAACCCCCGGCTTTTTGGGTTATTACCAGGCGCGAAGCGGACAGAATGTCCGTTCGGCCTGCTTTACCATTGTAAACCGGCCAGCGAAAGCCGTCAAGGCCAAGCCCTATGGGCCGGCAATGCCGGGCCTTGACTACTTTCGCCAGCCTTTTTTACTGGCTTTTTTCTTAGGGTGTTGCCCTGCAAATGGATTTCTCCCGCCATGCTTTGCCCAACGGTGCACCGCCAATTGTTGTTTGTTTTTAAATTCCTTACCACAAGTGCTACACTTCAAGTCAATCACCCACCAAGAGCATAAGCCCCGCCCCGATAATCAACGCTGCTGCCGCTGCCTGACCGGCCCCGGAAGGAACAGATACGCTATAGCCCCCGGCAGTTTTTATCGGAAGCTGGAAATCCAGGCCCCCCTGCTGCTTATCTGCCGCTTTCTGGGCCGCCTGAAGCCATCCCAGCGGGTCAATAGCTGCCATGGCGGTATCATATACCCCAAAATGCAAATGCGCCCCCGTAACGTTGCCTGTAGCCCCGGTCAGGGCCACATTATCCCCGGCCCCTACCTTCTGGCCCACGCTAACCAGGGACTTACTTAAATGAGCAAAACGCAAGGTATAACCGTCCTCGGTTTTCACATCAACGTATCGTCCAAAACCTGTAGTCCCATTGACAACCTTAGTCACAGTCCCGGACACCGGAACATAAACCTTTGACCCCGTCGCTGCCCGGAGATCAACCCCGCTATGATTCGGGTTTGCTGTCCCTTGGCTGGTCTTAAAGGCGTTTCGCGGCCCGAAGGCGCTGGTCACATACATGTTTTCAAGCGGATTATATACTTTAGTCAATGTCGATTCCTCCTTTTTGCAGCAGCGCACACAAGGCCGCAAAGCCTGATGTATTACGATCCAGCGCCGCTTCCACAGCGCTCATGAGCTTCTCCAGCCGGAGGGCAAAGTAGCCACAAACGACGATCGGAAAGCCCAAATTGCTTATCATGCTGATGATCTCTTGCACTTCCATTTTTACCCCTCCCCTATTTGCCGATGCTCACGCCAGATCGCCCAAGCTTAACCTGACCCTTGCCATTCACCAGAATCAGAATTAAGCCGATCATGGTAAAAAGCGGATTCGCCATAGCAAGCTGAAGCAGATAGCCGAAAAATGTAACGATTGTCGTTGCAAAATTGGTAATTAAGTCCTTCACGCTAATCCCTCCTTACGGCCCCAAGGGCCATCCGCAAAAATAAAATTACGATAATTAAAGGCACCAGCCAGGCCAACCATCCGCTATCAAAATCCAGACCGCCCAGGCCCCCAAAGATATCCCCCAGGTTTAGACTACTTCCCCCGCTGCTTTGCCCGGTATCGCTGGTGACAGGGCCGGAGCCGCCCCATACAAAACCATTCCGACCCGCCCCGCCGCCCCTGGTCACTCCGGTCTGCACAGCGTCAATGATACTGTCTACGGCTTTATTCGCATCTTCCAAAGGTTTTGTCCAGGTTCTACCGCTGGAGTCCGTCACGCTGGAGCCGCCCTTAATCGGCGTCCCGTCCGAATAGTAAGACCGCCCGTCCTGGATATATCCGGCCTGTGTGCTGCCGTCCGTATTGGTTACGGTGGTGTTATATTTATTTGTCGCCATCGGTGGCCCCCTCCTCCTCTGGCGGCAAGTCTACCAACCGATATTCAACCCGGCCCGTTTCATCCAGCCATAATTCCAGTGCCTTCCCCTCCGGGATTTCAGGCGGGTTATAGGCTTCATCAATCCACCAGGCAAAGTGTGACCGTTTAAGCCAGGGCTGCGCCTGGACCTGCGTAAGAAAAACGTTATAGCCGACAATTCGTCCATCGTCCTGCACATAAATAATCATCAATAAACCTCCTTATAAAGGATGTCAAGCTTAATCCCCGATATTGCCTCAGACCCAACTACCCAAAACGCCATAGGCCGACCGGCCTCTACAATGGCAGAATACATTGGCTGTTCTGCTTTATTTGTCGATAGTGGCCGGTTCGAAACAAGAGATGGCGTGTCAAAATTAGTGATTGTGCTTAGAACCGTCCCTGGAGCAATATCAAGTAACCATGTCTTACCCGGATTAATTATTCCCGTGTTATTACTCTCTGGCTGGGGCAAATCCATAGCAATATAAAACACGCAACCACTCCCAACAGATCCCACGGCATCAAATTTGATCATATAACGACCCTTTTTTTCAGGAATAAAATATCCAATATAGACTATCTGATTTGCTGCCTTATTTACGCCCGAAATAACCGTATGAGCATCACTAGCACTAAACGATGGTAAAACATAATCATTCACCAGACTATTTTCCACCCCCTGCACTAAAGCGGTCAAACTGCTCCCCATCTGGCCCACCTGCTGCCCGATCACAGACTGCAAATTGCTGATATTGCTATCCACGGCAGACTCCAAACTGTTAATCTGTGCATCAACGCTACTGCTCAAACTTCCCAAATCACCCTGAAGCTGCTGCACAATGGCCGACACGGCCCCCAATTCGCCCGGTAGGCCGTAAATAGAAAACTGCTTAACGCCCATTCTCGGCCACCTCCTGCATAGACAAAATGACCTGGAAATTATAGGTGTAATCCTCTGGACTCTCCCCATCCGGGATTACTGTCTTATTCCGGGCCATGATCTCCAGGACTTCCCCACGCCGGACGAAAAGCCCGGCTGAAAATTTCAACGTATCATCATCCCCGGCAATAAGGGCGCCCATATCCCCACCGGCCACAATCTCCACCATACTACCCCCGGCCTGCTGTACTCTGGCGGTTAATTCCAGATCAAGCATCTGACCAGGATAAAAGCGGAAGGCGATCTCCTCAAAATAGCCGTTAACCAAAAAAGGCCGTCTGATGATCTGCGGGATAGCAGATGGAGCCACCGCCGCCGAAACATACATATTGTTCATGATCTTCCCCCTTTATCAAAAAAGGGCAGGGTTAACGCCCTGCCCTGTCTGGTGCTTAACCGGCTACCGCACTAATGTAAATCCGGCCCTTAGCAGCGTCCAGGGTCTCGGCTCCACCCCAGCCCGGATCAACGGCCACGCCAGCGGGAACGGTATACTTCCCGACAAAGCCAAAGGCCCCGGCGTTCAGAACTATATCAGCAGCAATCCCAAAATCCGCACCGGTCAGCATGATTTCAGCCGGACTGTATATCTTGCCCGAATTGGCCCGGCCATCCGGCGCAATATACTGGGTTATCGGGATATTCACTACGCTTGTTACATCAAAAACCCCCGCTGCATCGGGTTTCATCCAGATTTCTAAAGTAGCCGCCTCATAGAGCCGGTAAGGCTTTTTCTCCATGGGAAGTTGCTCACTAGGAGTCGTGCTACGACCGAACTGGCTGGCCGTATTCTGCATGATGATCTGCGAAATTCGCCCGGAAGGGTCTTTGCAGACAATTTGAATCATTCCGTTTAACATTGCCATTTCTTATTTTTTCTCCTCTCTTAGAAGCTCTGCACGGACGAAACCGCCGTAGGCTGTGTTGCGATAGGTTCAATACTGGTATCCAGGACACGATTACTCGGGATTGCCTGGACAATCTTTTGGCCGGTGGCAATCGCCAGAAGGAAAACCGCCGTCCCTAAGATTAACTCTGTCCAACTGGACAGGGAGAAAACATTACCGCTGGCCCCTGTCGGAGTCTTAAAATCGCCTAATTTTGCCAATTGTAAAACCTCCTTTTTGCAGAATGAAAACATTCTAATTTTTAGAATTATGATAACACAAAAAAACGGCCCCAGCAAGGGCCGCTTTCTAATTTTTAGAATTTTTTACCGTTCCATATAAGCATTGATCAATTTATTCCACTTATGGCTGAACATTTCCAATGTAGCAATCCTATATATCAGTTCGTCAAACTCTTTCCCAGAAATCCCCTGATCAATTAGGCTGTTTTTTTTGCGATAGAGAGCGCTTAAGCGGTCTACAAAGTAATTCCGCAAGCCGTCCCCGAACTGATTATTTATTTCTGGCGAATGATAATTGAAGCGAAGAAAATCAAGTAATTCCTCCTCTTCCGGTGCCACCCGCTTTGTCTTGCTGCAAAATGGAGCCATGTTTTCACCTTTCCTTCTTTGGTTCAGTTATGTTCCCCCCTTCCATAATTATATACGAGTACTCGGAAGCTGTCAAAAGCTTCCTGGATAAGCTTTCCGGCTCTAGCCCTTTGCTCTTTAGATAAGGGCCAGCCCACGCCAAATTGAAACGGAAAATACGTAAAATATCGCAATTGGTTAGCACTCTCTTAGATAGCGCCGAAGGGCTTTGGCAAATAAAAACCCCCTTCACCTTCGCTTCCCGGCCCCTTTCGGCTACCTCTATAGCAGGGCTCCACCTGCACCCCTCCGGGCTGTGAACTGCCGCTTCATCAAAAATCATGGTCACGTTGCCTAGCCGGAAAGCTTCATCGACCACAATGCGTAATTGCTCCATACCCCTTTGAACATGGCTGTCCGGGATAAATTCCAGGTTCATGCCCCGGCCCAATATGTCCGAAATATCTGACCGGTCAATCTCATCCGGCCAGGCCCGAAAAAAGCCTTTGGAGATATCGCTATACGCCGCCCCTTTCCGGGGCTTTGGATTGATATAAATTATCCTCTCCCGGTTCCGCAGGCCTTGGCGTAGGGCCTGGAAGGTCTTCCCGCTGCCCGTGCTCCCGATATTGGCCTCATGCATCAGGCTTCAACCCCTTGGCCCAGCGCATAGCACCGACGATCACATCAAGCAGAGCCGACCGCAGGAAATTGGCTCCGGCGAAACCGGCCACCCCCCGCAGCATTTGCCCCAGGCCCACAGAGCCATCAAAACAAAGTGGGCTATCCTGATAATCCTTTATTTCCCCGGCCCCGGTTTCTACCCGAAAGGCATCAGCCAGCCAGGAAAATAGGCTGATCTGCTCCGGCATAGGCTCCGGAACTGCTTCTATTTCCGGCCCCACTTCCGGGGACTCTATGCCCAAGGCTTCTGTCTCAATACTCATCTATCGCACCTCCTCACAAAGTTCACAATAATACCGGTAACCATGGCTTCCCAGGCTCTGACCGTCCGGCCCGATCATCCGCAATTGTTCTACCGTCAGGCGTTTCCAAACATGCTCACAATCTGTCCACCGATCAGATGGACGGTCTACCGGTTTTATCCCCCTGCCATGGACTATCGTCATATGTCCGGCCAGACCGGCCCGATTCTTAAACTCCCGTCCGCACAACTCACATTTTACTGACATGCCGCAAAGCCCCTTTTATGATCAAATTCAACCCGACCCAAAAAACCGCTTTCCCCAGCACCCAGGCCCCGGCCAAGGCGCATATTGCTATAATATCAATGGTCAAGCCACAACCTCCCCTCTTGCGTAAAAATACTTGCCAACATGAACATTTTCGTACTGCCCTACACACCCTCCACCCGCCTGGGTTACGTCCAGGCAGGGGAGGAAATCATCAATAATCCCAAACGGGTCTGACTCATCATCCAGAGTAATCGGCTTTTGCAGTCCCCGACTGGCAAAATAGCTTTTTCGCCCCCTCAACCGGTCTTCCATAGCAATATCCTTAGTCATGTAGCTGGTGACATAGCAACCGGCCCCGGCTGGATTCGTTATATGGTTCACCCTAATAAACCCATGGCCCCAGGTCTGCTCATAAAGCAACCAATCTACAAAACCAACCCCGAATAAGTAACAATGGTAATGTATCGCCCCCCTTTCTTGAAACTCTACTACTACCACATATTTCAGCTTCTTTTTTCGCTGGTATTCCAGCCGCTGCCGGAATTTCTTAAACTCATAATTCGCCGCCGAAACATCTCGGACATTTTCCCGGAAGGTCAATGTCAAGAAAACATCATCCGGCGTTTTATTACAATCAATCAACCTCCTTACTTTTTTCTTAGCCACGGCCATATTATTAACCCTATTCCTAATTTTTTCCTCCCGGCTTAACTGCCGCCTGATCTTCACTTTAGCCTTATAGGGCTGTCTCTTTTTTACCTCCCAGGGTAAAAGCTCTTTCGGCTTTTCATAGCCGTAAAATTCCATTACATTTCCGGCAATTATCGCCCGTCTATACCCGGCCACTTTAATCCACTAAAGCAAATTTTCTGCTTAAGTTATATATTAATCAAGTTAATATATAGAGAGAAGCAGCTAATCCTCAATGTGCAGGGTATAGCCGTCAGCGATTGCCCGTTGAAGCACCTGAATAATGTCGGCCTGAATATACTCCTCGGCCCCGTCCTTAACCACGAACCAACGGCCTCGTTCATCCCACGTCTGACCGTCCCGGCTGGTCTGCAAAAAAACATGACGATATCCCTGGCTGAATCTCATTAGTTTTTTATCCTCTGGCGGCACATAACCATTAAGATTATATTTACGCATCAGCAATCACCATCCCCCGCAAATACAGCCTTAGACCTCTTTTTGTCTGTGCTGCCTTGACGATCACTTTTACCGGCACGAACTTAGGCACACTTAAAAACTTTTCCTCATCCTCACCAACGTTCACCTCTAACATTCGTCCTGTTTCCCCGTCCAGGAGCCGGGCAGTTACAAAACGGTAATGTTTACCATCCTTATCAATTTCTCGAATTTCTGACCCAGCAAATACACAATTAGTAAAGAATTCCATTTTAAGCGCCTCCTATTTTTTCAGTTCAATTATTTCAGTTTGTGACCATGACCTGTTCTGATATTCCGGGTGTTTTTTTACATGACGGCAAAAAAATATATAAGCATCTGCTTCATTTTCAAAATCCTTACTCCGGCTTCCAGCTACTGTATAATAGATAACCCTCCAAACAACCTTTTCCAATTTCTACCCCTCCCTTTCGATCTCTTTTATAATTTCATCCAGGCTATCCCCGGACATTAAAAAATCCCCATATTCGTAAGCCACATAAGGCCCATTTAGCACTTTGTAAAGATCAATCCGACGATCCGCAATATATACAGTTTTTTGGTAAGCTAACCGTTCTTTTTTACCACGCATACTTTATTTTCCTCCATTTTTTTGCTACAATGTGAAGGATTAGAGCGGGCCGGTTTCCCGGCCCGGCCTGACTACCCAAAAAGGTAGATCAGGGCTTCCTGGCAACTGGCGCACTCTTGTACAGTGCCGTTTACACTGGCAAACCAGGTGCCGCTACGGTATCGGAGCTTTCGCAAGGCTTCCTACCTCCCTTCCCCGTCCAGCGTTCCCGCGCCGGGCGGTTTTTTTATGCTGACTACTGGCACCACCTCCCCTCAACAAAAAAAGCCTTCTTGCAATCACAAGAAAGCCTTAAAAAATTTTTATGATTTTGATACACCTAGGACTCTACATTTTGTAAACTAAAAATGTTCGGTTTTTATGAGGGGGCATAACAACCTCCTCTTAATTGCTAAACAAATTTAGTCTTACTGGGACTCTACTTTTTGTAAAGAAAAATGCAGATCCCTCATTGCCCTCAAAGCATTGATATGTATAGAACAAGAAAATTCACAGAATAATCTTTTGCAGTGTCCAACATGTCTTAAGTTACAATATCATTTAAAAGTAACCTTGTCAATGCATTGTACTCTTTGGAGGGCCTTTTTTTAGTTGGTAAGGGGTTCTGGCAGCCTTGCGGCTCACAGAACCCCTGTTCTTATTTTACTATAGGAGAAAAAATAGTCAAGGCTAAACCCTCCGGGCCGGCGTCGCCGGGCCTTGACTATTTTTTTCCCCTTTTTCCTTTTCTGAGCTTACGCTTACGTCCATCAAAAGGATAAGGGCCACCATGCTTTGCCCAGCGGTGAACCGCTAACTGTTGGCTGGTCTTGAAATCCTGACCGCAGGATTTACACTTTGGCATACTACTCCCCTCCTACCAGGAGCATTAGGCCAGCGCCAATGATCAGAGCCGCAGCCATGGAAGCACCACTGCCAGCCGGCACACTGACCGTATAGCCGGCCGCTGTCGCTGTCGGCAGTTTAATTAAATCTAAGATGCTGCCGCTCTGATCGCCAGACTGCTTCAGCTGATCCAGCCAGGCCAGCGGATCCACGGCAGTCATCTTTTGATCGTAGACCCCGAAGTGTAAATGGGCTCCTGTCACGTTCCCTGTGGCCCCACTGAGGGCTAAAACCTGGCCGGCCTGAACAGTTTGACCTACAGATACTTTTGGCGCGCTTAAATGGGCAAATCGCATTGTGTATCCGTTGGCGGTTTTAACATCGACATACTTGCCAAAACCAGCGGTTCCGTTCACTACTTTGGTCACCATGCCGCTAATCGGTGCATAGACCTGGGTACCGGTGACCGCCCTCAGGTCCACGCCGGAATGATTCGGGTTTGCCGTCCCTTGGCTGGTCTTAAAGGCGTTTCTCGGCCCGAAGGCGCTGGTAACGGTCATTTTTTCTAAAGGACTATATACTTTAGTCAATGTCAATCCCTCCCTTCTGGAGTAGGGCGCATAAGGCTGCAAAGCCGGATGTATTACGATCCAGCGCCGCCTCCACAGCGCTCATGAGCTTCTCCAGCCGGAGGGCAAAGTAGCTACAAACGACGATCGGAAAGCCCAAATTGCTTATCATGCTGATGATCTCATTGATTTCCATGTCCTCTTCCTCCTACCCTACTTCCCGACGCTGACGCCGGACCGACCTAATTTAACCTGGCCTTTGCCATTAATGAGAACCAGCACTAAGGCAACAATCGTAAAAAAAGGATTAGCCATGGCCAATTGCAAAAGGTATTGAAAAAACTGCACTATTGTTGCAGCGAAGGCAGTAATAAGATTTTTCATAATTTTAGTCCCTCCTTAATGCAGATAAGATAATCCGGAGAAAAAGGATCACAACCAAAAGCGGCAGGAGCCAAGACAACCAGCCGTTTTCGAGATCTAACCCCAGGCTCCCGGCAATATCCCCCATGTTTACGCTGTAGTCTCCGGATCCGCTGGATCCCTGGTTGCCGGTATCAGAAATAATTGGTCCGCTGCCGTACCAATCCTGAACATCCTGCCGGCCAGCTCCGCCGCCCCTGGAAATTCCGGTCTGCACCGCATCAACGGCCCCGGAAACGACTATCCCGGCCTTATTGGCAATACTCTCGACCGCCTTAGCCGCATCATCCAGGGGCTTAGTCCAGGTCCGGCCTGACAGATCTACCACACTGGCCCCACCAACAATTGCCGTCCCGTCCGCATAGTAGCTGCGGCCATCCTGGATATATCCAGGAACCTTGCTGCCGTCCGGATTGGTTACCAGCGTCGCATCCTTACGACTGGCCATATCTTGTTCCCTCCTGCTTTACAAAATAATCAACTACGCCAGTCGCAGCATCATACCACATTTCGCAATAGCACCCAGGCGGTATTTCAGGGGGATTATAGCTTACGTCAATCCAGGTATAGGAGGGATACCTTGCCGCCAAACGCTCAGCCCTTTCTTTATTTATCAGGCACCATCCATAAATTAAGCCATCGTCACGTAAAAGCACAAACATAATTATGCCCCCTCCTTGTATCTCACAAATACCTCCGGGCCTTCCAAATAATTTCGCCCGGGGCCTTCCCCGGTCTTATTGTTAAACCCCATAATCACCAAACCCCCAGCCGGCAAGTAGATGTCATAGTACAATTCATTCTGGCCTGACAAACTAGAGTAAAACTGGTTCAAACTTATCTCATGAACGATATTACCCCACAACATTTCACTCAAATAATTCATCGGGAAAATCGTCCCTGGCACGATCTGAGACAAATCAACCGGGAAAAATATCCTTTGACCAGGATACCCGGCCGTCATCGAATAACCGTATGGTAACAGCATCCCAATGTACAAAGTGGGATAATAGTTAGTGCCCCAAAATATCTCGCTCCATCTTAACCCAAGCCTATATACCCCAGGCGTTTTAGCCCGAAAAGAGCCAAGGTACATGCGGTTATTATCAGATATCCCGCTTATTTTGCCGGTGACCGTCCCCAACACATCTTCATCGGAGGCACCGCCCTGCACTACGTAATGCGGTTCGGACAACATCTGCTGAATCGCATAAACATCAGCATTTAGGTTATAAAATGCAAATTGTTTAGTACCCATAATCGGCTACCTCCAGAATATCTGCTATCAGCTGACAGTCATAGGCGTAATCGCTGGCTGTGTCGCCGACCGGGACCGTGGTTTTATTGTGCAACGTGATCTCCAGGACTTCCCCGCGGCGAATATCAATCCCAACAGAAAACTTAAGAGTGTCATCATCACCGGCAATTATGGTACTGCCGCCAGCAGCACTGACGCAGTCCACCATCACCCGGCCATAACGCTGGACTCTGGCATCAAGCTCTAAATCCAACATTTGACCACCATAAAAACGGCAGGTAAGAAAAGTAAAGCGGCCATCTCCCTGGAAGGGCCGCCGAATGATCCTGGTTTCACCTGGCTGGACCTTCTCGCGGATATACATGTTTGCCACAAAATCACCTCCATATTAAAAAAGGGCAGGATCCTCCCCTGCCCTATCGCCTTTTTTAAGCCGATGCCTGAATGCTCATATATACCCGGCCTTTTGCGGCGTTCAGGCTATCATAGCTGCCCTGGCCGGGCATGATCGCCACGCCAGCGGGAACTTTATACTCCCCGATTTTGAGATACTTGCCAGCAGGACAGGCAACATCAACAGCCATGCCAAAATCAGCGGCGGTTAGCATGATCTCAGCGGGCTGGATCAGGCTGCCCGAACGGCCATTCGGTGCGACATACTGTGTGACCGGAACGGCAACGGTGGATTCGGACACATCAAAAGTCTTAGCAAGACTGGCCTTGATATGAATTTCCAAGGTGCTATTTTCGTGAAGACAAACCTGTTTCTTCTCCATCGGCAGCTGCTCACTCGGCGTTGTGCTGCGGCTAAACTGGCCAGAAGTGTTTTCCATAATGATCCTGGCGTTCCGGGCGCTGGGATCCTTTACAACAATTTGAATCATGCCATCAATAATTGCCATGGTTTACGCTCTCCTCTCTAAAAAACTTCTATGGTATTTGCAGTCGTGGGACTATTAAATACCGGTTCAATGCTAGTATCCAGCACCTTATTACTGGGGATCGCCTGCACCATCTTCTGGCCCGTCGCGAAGGTCAATAATAGCACAATGGCCCCCAGGATCAGTTCAGCCCAGGAACCAAGACTAAAAACATTTCCTGTCGCTCCAGTAGGCGTTTTGAAATCACCAAGTTTAGGCATAAGTAAACCTCCCTTTCTTACGAATGGTAAACATTCTAAATTTTAGAATAAGCATAGCACAAAAAAATAGTCCCCGCAAGGAGGACTATTGAACATCTTTGTGTTTTTACAATGGACTATTTATTCTTCATCACGATTCCTATAACTTTTCATAAGAGCAGTCCATTTTACTTTGAATTGTTCCATAGTTGTGATTTCGTAACACACTTCATCAAACTCTTTGCCATAAGCACCTGCATCAATCATAGCATTTTTCTCTTTCATTAAAGCGCTTAGCCTATCGAAGAAGAAAGCAGATAAACCCTCTCCATACTCTACAGAAAGAGAAGGGCTATACCACCTAAGCCGTAAGAAGTCCAAAAAATCCGCTTCATTGGGACTAACTTTTTTTGTTACAGAAAGAAATGGGGCCACTTTCTTCTTACTCCCTTCTTGGCTCAAGTACTTCACCACCTTTCACTAGTATATAGGAAAATTCAGGGGCTGTCAAAAGCTTATCATATAAGGCTTGGGAGTCTAATTTTTTCCCCTCCAGGTAAGCACTTGTCCAAAGCGGATTGAAGCGGAATACTCGAAGTACATTGCAGTTTGCCAGAACACGCTTTGACAAAGCTGATGGGCTTTGTACGATGAAATGACCCTTTATCCGGGCTTCCCGGCCTCTTTCGGCCACCTCAATAGCCGGTGACCACCGGCAGCCCTCCGGCGAATGTATCGCCGCCTCATCAAATATCATAGTGAGGTTGCCCAGACGGAAAGCCTCATCCACAATGATCCTTAACTGCTCCATGCCCTTCTGGGTGTGATTGTCCGGGATAAACTCGACCGGGATACCCCGATTCACCAGATCCCGGATATCTTCCCGATTCACTTCATCCGGCCAGGCCCGATAAAAATTCCTTGTGACGTCAGTATATGCCGCACCTTTCCGGGGCTTAGGGTTAATGTAGATGATCCGGCGGCCCTCCCTCAGGGCCGCCTTGATCGCCTGGTATGTCTTGCCACTGCCGGTTTCGCCGATGTTCGCTTCATGCTCCCACATTGGCTCCGGCCCCTTTCATCCACTTCATGGCGCCGATCACGATATCCAGGATCGCGGACCGCAAGAAATCAGCGCCAACGAAACCAGCCACACCCCGGAGGATCTGCGCCAGACCCTCCGATTCATCAAAGCAAAGCGGACTTTCCTGGTACTCTTTAATTTCTCCCGGGCCTGTTTCAACCCTG
>JAYFQF010000005.1:0-113918 GCA_034927285.1 Peptococcaceae bacterium | reverse complement strand
CCCGCTCATTCATGCTAAGATGATGGTAATGGCTCATTGCTTGGATATCCTCCCCATAGTTGTCGTCGCAAACACTATGGTATCGGATTCTTCGCTTTGAGTCATTCTTTTTTTCTGTTGCACTTACATTGTAAATTCAAGAGAGAAAAAAGTTATTTTCGTCATATGCCCTTCTTTTATTCAGAAGGGGAAGGAGAATAGATCAATGATTCCAAAGCCAAAGGGCTAATCGATTGCCGAAGAAGGCTGGCTGCCGGATCCATCTATGGTGGTGATCTTTTGGTGTGGAGCGTTGAAGCAAAGAAAAAGCGTCGTGCTTTCCCCACCAGGAAAGCCGACGCTTTTCTTGTGAGCCTGATTATTTCAAAGCAAAGCTTTGACAGTCGGTGCATTCCGGAACGGTAGGATTCATTTCATGAGTACCGACCACGATTTCCTCCAGAGAACAGTACTGCTGATCCTTGCAGTGGTAGGCGCACTGCTGTACGGTACACCGGATTTTTCTGTTGGCTTCACGATTCATTTAATTTTGCCCCCTTTCGTTTTTCATAGGATATTGTTTACTGGGCCAAGGTATCTTATACTGTAAGAACAGGGAAGTATATTTGCCATTTTTTTAGGATGATGCAGGAAAAGTTTGCGGCTGAAGCGAATTACAGATATTGTTGTAAGGAAGGAGTTTAGTGCGATGGATAAACCTTCTATTCTGAATCCGTTTAAAACTGCAGAAGCTTCTGCCGATCAGGTAGTGCAGTTGGATTTGAGCCAGTTGAAAGCCAACCCTTTTCAGCCCAGGAAACGTTTTGATCCCATGGAGCTGGAGGAACTCAGCAGATCTATCCGGGAGTTTGGCGTGATCCAGCCGATCCTGGCCAGGAAGGTAGGCGACGGTTATGAAATCGTGGCCGGCGAGCGGCGGTGCCGGGCCTCCCGGCTGGCAGGGCTGACCAGGATCCCGGCGGTGCTGCGGCAGCTTTCCGATAAGGAAATGGCCCAGATCGCTTTGATCGAAAACCTTCAGCGGTCGGATTTAAATTATTTTGAGGAAGCGGAAGGTTATCAGCGCCTGATGGATGAATTCGGACTTACCCAGGAAGAAGTGGCAGTCCGGGTAGGCAAGAGCCAATCGGCGGTGGCCAATAAGCTTCGTCTGCTGAAAATCAGCGGTCAGGTCAAAGAAAAAGTGATGGTGGAGCTGGTGACGGAACGGCATATCCGCTCTCTGCTGAAGCTGAAGGAACCTGAAGACCAGATGAAGATCCTGCAGGCCATCTACGAGAACGATTTAAATGTCCGGGAAACGGAGGGCCTGATTGCCGATTTTCTGGCAGGGCGTTTTGTCGTCGGTGACGGAAAAAATCCCAGGGAAGAGTTTTCTCAGGAGATTACGCCCAAGAGAAGCAAAACCCACCGGTTATCCGGAGATATGCGGATCTATTATAATACGATTAAAGCGGCGGTAGAGACGATCCGGCAGGCGGGTCTGCCGGCAGTGATCAGCCAGGAAGAAAATGAAGATCATCTCCTGGTGACGATCCGGCTGCCCAAAGTGACTAAGGCAGGAACAAAGGCCGTCAGAAGAAGAACAAAGGCTTTGCGGCCGACAGAGTAGGCCGGGCTGCCCGGTAAAGGTATCTCCGGGGACAGGAACAAATGTTTCACGTGAAACAATTCGGAAGAATATGAAGAACAATAATTCGGAGGAAAAGATGACGAAGGTTTTGGCGGTGGCCAATCAAAAAGGCGGAGTAGCAAAAACCACCACGGCGATCAACTTGTCCGCAGCCCTGGCGGCGGAAGGAAAAAGTGTTCTGCTGGTGGACCTGGATCCCCAGGGCAATGCTTCCAGCGGCCTGGGTCTGGAAAAGTCGGCGGACATCCGCTGCATTTATGATGTGATCATCAATGAATATCCACTGGAAAAGGTTAAACTTCCAACGCCGGTGGAGGGCCTGAGTCTCATCCCTTCCAGCATTCAGCTGGCAGGGGCCGAAGTTGAGCTTGTCTCCATGATTAACCGGGAAAGACGCCTGAAAGACGCCCTGAAAAACCTCCGGGAAAAATATGACTATATTATGGTAGACTGCCCGCCTTCTTTGGGGCTTTTGACCTTGAACGCTCTGACCGCGGCAGACGGAGTACTGATTCCCGTTCAATGCGAATACTATGCTCTGGAAGGCCTGGGACAGCTGCTGAATACCGTTGATCTGGTCAGTAAACACTTAAACCCGAAACTGGAGGTTTTTGGGGTCCTGCTGACGATGCAGGATAACCGGACCAACCTGTCTGCCCAGGTAGCCGACGAAGTGAAGGCCTTTTTCAAAGAAAAAGTATTTGAGCAGGGAATCGCCCGGAATGTCCGTCTCAGTGAAGCACCCAGCTTTGGGTTGCCCATCGGCTTATACGATCCTCGCTCAAAAGGTGCGGAACAGTACAGATCAGTAGCATTGGAGGTCATTGCTCGTGAATAAATCGAAAACCAAAGGCGGCCTGGGACGAGGCCTGTCCGCACTGATTCCTCAGGTGGCGTCGGGAGGCAGGATGGAGGAGGAACCGGCGAAAGACGGCGGGGAAGTCAGTATTGAGATAAAGAAGATAACCGCTAACCCCTATCAGCCCCGGCGCGCATTTGATGAGGAAAAGCTGCAGGAACTGACGGAATCCATAAAAGAACACGGTGTATTTCAGCCGATTTTGGTCCGGGTAAAAGACGAGGGCTATGAATTGATTGCCGGAGAGCGGCGGCTTCGGGCCGCCGGCCGGGCAGGATTAAAGACGATACCGGCCGTTGTCCGGGATCTTACCGATGAAAAAATGATGGAATTTGCCATCATCGAGAATATCCAGCGGCAGGACCTGAATCCGGTGGAAGAAGCCAGAGCGTATAAACGCCTGGCTGACGAATTTAAGATGACCCAGGATCAGATCGCCAAACGATTGTCAAAGAGCAGACCCTATATTGCCAACAGCATGCGTCTGCTGAATCTGCCGGAAGCCGTATTGGATCTTTTGGCGGCCGGGCAGCTTACCGTCGGACATGTCCGGCCTTTACTGACGCTTTCCGAAGATCAGGCTGTACAAATCGCCCGGCAGCTGGCGGAGCAGAAGGCTACGGTCAGGGAGGCCGAGCTCTGGGCCCGGCGGGCCGGAGATCCCGACTTTTTTAAGGCCGGCAGCCTGGAGGGAATTTTCCGCAATGATGACGAGAAACTGCCGGCGGACGAAGAGGGCAGACCGGCAGAGGAAAAAGCGGAACGGCCCGTCGCCAGTCCCGGTTACGGTAACCTGGCTTCCGGAACCTTTCCTGCTCCGGAAACCGGGGAAGAAAGAACAGGGCAGGCTTTTGGCCCGGCCAGGGAACAGAGCAAAGGCACGGAAAAGAAAGAACTGCTTCTGCCGGTAGAATTAAGAGAAATCCAGCGGGTCCTGCGGGAAAAGATTAATACAAAAGTAGAAATCACCGCCGGCGCCAAAGGCGGAAAAATTATCATTGATTATTATACCCAGGACGACCTGGAACGGATCCTGGATCTTTTTGCCGGAATAAAACAAATTGATTAAAGTCGTTCATCGGTGATCAACTTGACCGCCAAGCCCGTGAACCGGTGGAGGAAGGGGGAAAAAAGAGGAATATACCGGTTCCTCACGCTCAAAAAATAAAAAAATTTTGAAGCTTGTGTCAAAAATCACAATTTTGGGATTGCATAGCAGAATTTTTCATGTATAATGTTTCACAAAACAGTTGAAGGGGGAAATCGGAATGAGTTGTAAATGCGGTTCTGCTGTCAAAGATGATCGTTTTATCAAAATCGATCAGATTTTGGACGCCAACGGACGGGATCAGTCCTTCCTTATCCAAAATCTCGAGCAGATCCAGAAGGCCCTGGGGTATTTACCTGAGGATGTGCAGGCCTATGTGGCGGAAGCTCTGGATATCCCGTTGAGCAAGGTCTACGGGGTGGTTACATTTTACTCACTGTTCAGCACGGAGCCTATCGGCAAATACAAGATCAGTGTTTGTCTGGGCACTGCCTGCTATGTCAAAGGTTCCCGTGATATTATGTCCGAATTTGAAAAGCAGCTTAACATCAAAATGGGCGAAACCACCCAGGACGGCCGTTTTACCCTGGAAGCCTGCCGCTGCCTGGGCGCCTGCGGGCTGGCGCCGGTTTTAACGGTAAACGGCAAGGTCTTTGGCCGCCTGACCACAGACGATGTGGCCGGCATCATTTCCCAATTTGAATAGACGACCGCGACAGAAAGGAGATTGGCATGAAAAGCATTGAAGAATTAAGAGCGATCAAAGCCAAGAACATTGGCGACGTGGTCAGTCGCAATGAGAAGATGGTACCTGAGATCAACGTCCATATGGGCACCTGCGGCATCGCGGCCGGCGCCAGGGAGGTCCTTACCGCTATCCTGGAGGAAATCCGCCTTCGCCAGCTTGAAAATATCCATGTTGTCCAAAGCGGCTGTCCCGGCATGTGCATTCATGAGCCTCTGATTACCGTAACCATTCCCGGCAAGAAGCCCTTCATTTATAAGAAAGTAACCCCTGAGATGGCAAAGACGATTGTGGTCCGCCATATCGTGAATAACCAGCCGGTGGAAGACTGGCTGTTAAATGTAGAGAAATAGCCCGGAAACGACGAGGAATAGGAGGAATATAGGCCATGGAGTTTTATCGCGCTCACGTGCTGATCTGTGCGGGCACTGGCTGCACATCGTCTGACAGCCGGCTTCTGCGGCAGAATATGTATGAAGAAATCATTAAGAGGGGCCTGGAAAATGAGGTTAAGGTAATCGAAACCGGCTGTTTCGGCTTCTGTAATATGGGCCCCATTATGGTCATTTATCCGGAAGGCACTTTCTACTGTCAGGTCAGGCCCCAGGACGCCGCTCAGATCGTGGAAGAGCATCTGATCAAAGGACGCCCCGTGGAAAGGCTGCTCTATAAACATGAAAAAGGCACAGTAGATACCGTGGAGATGGAGGATATCCAATTCTTCAAACATCAGAAGCGGGTGGCTTTGGAAAACTGCGGTAAGATCGATCCGGAAAATATTGAAGAATATATCGCCCACGACGGTTATTTTGCTCTGGCCAAGGCTATCACCGAGATGACTCCGGAAGAAGTCGTCGACGTGGTCAAAAAATCCGGCCTGCGCGGCAGAGGCGGAGCCGGCTTCCCCACCGGCATGAAATGGAGCTTTGCCGCCCCGGTTCAGGCGGACCAGAAATATGTGGTCTGCAATGCCGACGAAGGCGACCCCGGCGCTTTTATGGACAGAAGCGTTCTGGAAGGTGATCCCCACAGCGTGCTGGAGGCTATGGCCATTGCCGGCTATGCCATCGGCGCTTCCAAAGGCTATATTTATGTTCGCGCCGAATATCCCATCGCGGTGGAACGTTTACATATCGCCATCAAACAGGCCCGTGAATATGGGCTTTTGGGCGAAAATCTTTTTGGCAGCAGCTTCAGTTTTGATATTGATATCCGGCTGGGCGCCGGCGCCTTCGTCTGCGGCGAAGAAACCGCCCTGCTGGCTTCCACCGAAGGCCGCCGCGGCGAGCCCCGGCCCCGGCCGCCTTTCCCCGCGGTCAAAGGGTTGTTTGGCAAGCCTACTGTAATTAACAATGTTGAGACCTTGGCCAATATTCCCAAGATTATCCGCAACGGCTGGGAATGGTTCGCCGCCATGGGCACGGAAAAGAGTAAAGGGACCAAGGTCTTTGCTTTGGCCGGCAAGATTAATAATATCGGCCTAATCGAGATCCCTATGGGCACCACGTTACGGACCATTATCTATGATATCGGCGGCGGCATCCCCAAAGGAAAGAAATTCAAGGCCGCTCAGACCGGCGGACCTTCCGGCGGCTGCCTCACCGAGGCCCATCTGGATATCCCCATCGACTATGATAACCTGACGGCGGCGGGCTCCATGATGGGCTCCGGCGGTCTGATTGTCATGGACGAGGACAACTGTATGGTGGACATCGCCCGGTTTTTCCTGGAGTTCACCCAGGAAGAATCCTGCGGCAAGTGCCCCCCCTGCCGGATCGGCACCAAACGGATGCTGGAGATCCTGGATAAAATCACTTCCGGAAAAGGCACCCCCGAAGATCTGGCAAATCTGGAAGTCCTGGCTCAGACCATCAAGGATTCCTCCCTTTGCGCTCTGGGACAGACTGCGCCAAACCCGGTACTCAGCACATTGAAGCATTTCCGCAGCGAGTATGAAGCGCACATCTATGATAAAAAATGTCCTGCCGGCGTCTGCCAGGCCCTCTTGTCCTACAAGATTGATCCCCGCAAATGCCGCGGCTGCAGCCTGTGCGCCAGAAGCTGCCCGGCCGAGGCCATCAGCGGCAAGATCAAAGAGCCCTTTGTTATTGATAACAGCAAGTGCATCAAATGCGGAGAATGCATCAATCGCTGCAAATTTGGGGCAGTCATTAAAGAGTAGGGCGATCGCCTAGAAAAGGAGTGAATAACATGGAAATGGTAACGGTTTATATAGATGATACAGAAATAAAGGTACCGTCTGACTATACCGTTCTGAAAGCGGCCCAGAAAGCCGGGATCAAAATCCCCACCCTGTGCTACTTAAAAGATATTAACCAAATCGGCGCCTGCCGGGTCTGCCTGGTGGAAATCGAACGGGCCAGGGGTCTGCAGGCATCCTGCGTATATCCTGTTTCCGAGGGGCTGAAAGTCCACACCCATACTCCTAAGGTTTTACAGGCCAGAAAGGCGGTTGTGGAGCTTTTGCTGTCCAATCATCCCCAGGAATGCCTGACCTGTTCCCGGAACACCAACTGCGAGCTGCAGGCCCTGGCCAAAGAGCTGGGCATCGAGGAGGTTTCCTTTAAGGGCGAGCGGAAAACCTACGACCTGGATCTGTCTTCTCCTTCCATCGTGCGGGACGCCAATAAATGCGTGCTTTGCCGCCGCTGCGTAGCCGTTTGTAACGAGGTGCAGAGAGTAGGTGCCCTGGGCCTGATTAATCGCGGCTTTGAATCCAAGGTGGGCCCGGCCTTTGACCGGGGCCTGGGTGAAGTGGCCTGCGTAAACTGCGGACAGTGTATTAACGTCTGTCCCGTCGGAGCCCTGAAAGAGACCGACCATACCAAACGGGTCTGGCGGGCCCTGGCCGACAGCGAAAAACATGTGATCGTACAGACGGCTCCCGCCGTCAGAGCCGCTTTGGGCGAGGAATTCGGCCTGCCCATGGGCACCCCGGTTACCGGCAAAATGGTAGCGGCATTACGCCGTCTGGGGTTTGATAAGGTTTTTGACACCGACTTCACCGCCGATCTGACCATTATGGAAGAGGGCAACGAGGTCATTGACCGGCTGGTCAACGGCGGCAAGCTGCCGGTGATCACCTCCTGCAGCCCCGGCTGGATCAAATTCTGCGAGCACTACTACCCCGAGTTCCTGGATAACCTCTCCACCGCCAAGTCCCCCCAGGGAATGTTCGGCGCCCTGGCCAAGACCTATTATCCGGAGACTGCCGGCATTGACCCGGCCAAAGTCTATTCCGTATCCGTTATGCCCTGCACCGCAAAGAAATTCGAGTGCGCCAGGCCCGAGCTGAGCCAAAAGGGTGTGCCGGATGTGGACGCTGTTCTGACCACCAGAGAACTGGCCAGGATGATCAAGGAAGCCGGGATTGATTTTGTAAACCTGCCGGATGAGGATTACGATGCCCCCATGGGCCAGTCCACCGGCGCGGCGGTCATTTTCGGCGCCACCGGCGGCGTGATGGAAGCGGCCTTGCGGACCGTTTACGAGCTGGTCAGCGGCAAGACCCTGGAAAACCTGGAATTTGAGCCTATCCGCGGCATGGAGGGCGTCAAGGAAGCCGCCGTTGAGGTCCCCGGCTACGGCGAAGTCCGGGTGGCGGTGGCCCACGGCCTGTCCAACGCCGCCAAGCTTCTGGATATGATCAAGGAAGGCAGAAAGGACTATCATTTTGTGGAAGTGATGGCCTGCCCCGGCGGCTGCGTCGGCGGGGGCGGACAGCCTTTGGTCACCAGCAGCCAGCGGATCGCTTTGGACGAGGATTATCAGGTGCTCCGGCTGAAAGCGATTTATGCCGAAGACAGGGGCAAGACCCTCAGGAAGTCTCATGAAAATCCTGCCATTAAAGAAGTTTATGAGAAATATCTGGGCAAACCGCTGGGAGAGAGATCCCATCATCTGCTGCACACTCATTACACGGCCCGCCCCAAGTACCGCGTGCCGGTTCCCGAACAAAAAAGCTAAGCATACATCCAAATAAAGAAAACATAAAAAAACGTCCTTCCGTTTTGAACTGCACCCCAATTGTTAGACGGTTGATATACTGAATAACGATAGGGGTGCAGTTCATTTTGGAGGGACGTTTTTGTCTTACCGAAAAAGAATTTTTCCCCTCATTTTTTATCCCGGATTGCCGAATAAGGGGGTTTTGTGTTAAAATTGTCCTGCCGTTGCCTGCCGTGCCCCGCCGTTCCCAAAAACCGGGGAAGGCCCTGGCGTAAGCTTCGGCAGGGTTCCGGAGAATGAAAATAGTCCGGCAGGCCCGGGGGCAAAAGCCCTGGCGGGAGACCTGCCGGATAAAGAAAGAAGAAATCCGCATGCTTGGTAATCTGATAAATATGGCCGCCATTGCCGGCGGCAGCCTGCTGGGTCTGTTTTTCGGCAGCAGACTGCAGGAAAAGTACCGGCAGGCCTGTCTGAAGGCCGGCGGCCTGGTCCTGCTGTTTTTAGGGCTGCAGATGGGCCTGAAGATGAATAACTGTGTTTTGGTGCTGCTAAGTCTTACCCTGGGCAGCCTTCTGGGGGAAATGCTGGATATCAATTCCGCCATGGAGCGGCTTGGGCAGAAAGTGGAGGGCCGCCTGAGCAAAGGGGGAGGCGGCTTAAGCCAGGCCTTCATTTATGCCACGCTTTTGTTTTGCACGGGCCCCATGAGCATCATGGGAGGTATCCGGAGCGGGCTGGCGGGGGACCACAGCATTCTGATCACCAAGGCGGTGCTGGACGGCATTTTTGCCATGGTGCTGACCGCTACCATGGGCATCGGAGTTATCGGCTCGGCTGTGACCACCGGACTGTATCAGGGGATTTTTGTTCTGGGGGCAGGGCTGGCGGAAAAATACATGACCGAGGTCATGGTGGCGGAGATGACGGCCACCGGCGGACTGCTGATTCTGGCTATGGGGCTGAATATGCTGGAAATCAAAGAATTCAAGGCGGCCAATATGCTGCCTGCCCTTTTGCTGGCCGTGATTCTGGCCGGGGTCTGGGTTTAGGCGGGGATCAAGCCGTTGTCAGAATTTGATGAAAAAGGCGGGAAAAGGAGAAGGCTAATGGCGGGAAAAGAAAAATTTCGGGTTTCCGATTCCCTAAGAAATAAAATTGTGGTATTTTCCTTTGTGGTCACCGCGCTGCTGCATGGGCTGGTGCTGCGGGAGCAGTCCCAGCGCTATCTGGCTTTAGTGATTCTGGGGGCCGTAACCGTAGGAATGTCGGCGGCGTACATGATCACAAACTGGCCTTTGGGCAAGAAAAATCTCTATGTGGACCTGATTTTGGACGCGGTGATCATCGGGGCGGTGCTCCGGTTTATGGCCTTGATGTAAGCTGGGAAAGGTTCCTGATTCCGGCAGCGGATTTCCAATAAGCATTCGGGAATAATTCCTGATTATTCCTGGCATAGATAAGAACAGCTCTTAATTTGCCCGTGGTTCGGACAGATGAAAAATATGGATAGACATTTTTTACTTGCGCTTTTACCAATTTAGGGCTATAATGTTAACAAAATATGAACAAAACATTAGCAAAATGTGTACAAGCCGGGTGGCCGCCCAAGATATGCTCCATGGAGGTCGCTCGTTTTTCTCTCTCATAAAAGAAGCTTAAGCCCAGGGCTTAAAACATGGATATGGAGGATGAAATCTTGAGTATTTTTACAAAAAAGAAGACGTCTTCTGTCGCTGAGGTTAAAGAAAAAAGAAACGAAAAAATCACCTTTATGATGATGCGGGGTCCGGGAAAACCCATACGGGACGTTCGGATGTCGGCCAAAGGTTTCAGAACAGGGCTCGCTTTATTCTGTTTCTCTTTGGTCGGGCTGGGCGCTACCGGCGCTTTCTTCGTCCAGGACTATGCAGTAAACCGTATCACTCTGACAAACCTTGTGGCAGAAAATCAGCGGTTGTCCGAAACCAACGCTACCCAGGCTGCGGAGCTTGAAGACCTGCAATACATGGCCGGCTCCATGCTGAGTAAGATGGCGGACCTGGAAGAGATGAAAACTGAGGTCCGGGCCAAAGTGGGCCTGGAACAGGAACAGGAAATCGAGTTAGGAAATGAAGCCGATCCGGTGAATGAAGATGGGGATAAGGCGGTAGCCGGCCTCACCGTTTCCCGCAGTTTGGGAAGCTTAATCGACTACAGCGATTACACCGGCAACGACAGCGGCATGGAAATGGACAGCCTGGAGGACTTAAAACAGGAACTCCAGGAGATGGATCAGAAGATCTCCCAGCAGGCCCAGTCCATGCAGGCTCTGATGAGCGAAGTGGATAAGCAGCTGGCCTTTAACGAGGCCGTTCCGGATCTCTGGCCCATGAAAGGAAAGATTTCCTCCAAGTTCGGCTATCGGAAAAACCCCTTCGGCTCCGGCACCGAGTTCCATAACGGTTTGGATATTGCCAATAAAACCGGCACCGAGATGCGGGTGGCCGGCACCGGTATCGTTACATTCGCCGGTTATAAATCCGGCTGGGGAAATCTGGTCATGGTCAGTCATGGTTATGGGTATGTCAGTATCTATGCCCATTGCAGTGAGATTTTGGTGAAAGAGGGCCAGCAGCTGGTCAAGGGAGATACCATCGCCAAATGCGGCGCCACCGGACGTACTACCGGCCCGCATCTGCACTACGGCATTCAGTTGGACGGCAAGTGGATTGACCCCTTGAAAGTGCTGAAAGCGGAGGAGACGACGGATGGCGAATAATCCCAACCAAAAACAGACTGCCGAGCTGGATAAGGTAGGGACGATTCTGGGCCCGGAGAGCCATTTCGAAGGAAACCTGAAAGCGCCCAACAGCGTACGCATCGACGGTGAGCTGATCGGCGACATCGTAACGCCGGGGGATGTTTATATCGGGGAAGGCGCTTCCTGCACCGGAAATGTTACAGCCAGAAACCTCTATCATTGCGGGTATCTGAAAGGCGACGTCATGGCCGAGGGCCGTATCGAGCTGAGCCGGACGGCGAAGCTGATCGGGAATTCCACCATGTCCAACCTGATTACAGAGCCGGGCTCCGAACTGGTAGGCAGTTGCCGTACATTAAATACCCTGAAAAAAGAAGAGGTTAAGCTCGTGGTCTGAAGAGGCCCCGCGCCGTTAAGCCAAAGAAGAACAGAGATAAGGAATAAAAGCCACAGGATATTTACGCATCCTGTGGCTTTTCTGTACCTGAAGCGTCAAGTTATGATATAATGAACGCAGCGAATTACATCATAAATCACCGCCCGTGGCGGGCTGTGCGACTGGCAGGAAGTAAAGAGCGGGCCGCGTTCCAATCAGAATTCATGATATAATGAACGCAGCGAATTACGTCATAACCCAAGATAAGAGCAGGGAGCCGGCCTGTATGGACAGGCCCGTAATCTATTTCCCGGGAAATGAGGAAGCAGAATGAATGCGGCAGAGAATTTAGAAGAGCTTCGCCGGCAGGCCGAGGCCTGCCATAAATGCGCCCTGCGGCAGGGCTGCCTGAAAGTTGTTTTTGGCGAAGGGATTCCCAATAAAGGCTTAATGGTCATCGGCGAAGGCCCGGGCCAGGATGAGGACCGGCTGGGCCGCCCTTTTGTGGGGCGGGCAGGCAAGCTTCTGGATCTGATTCTGGAATCCGGCGGCTTCAGCCGGCAGACCAATACCTATGTTGCGAATATTGTAAAATGCCGGCCGCCCCAGAATCGGGTGCCGCTGCCGGAGGAACGGGAGGCTTGCCTGCCCTATCTGCTGGAGCAGATTCAGCTGGCGGATCCCAGGATCATTCTTTTGCTGGGGGCTACGGCGCTGCAGGGCTTGGTTGATCCTAAAGCCAAAATCAGCGCCAGCCGGGGCCAATGGATTCAATGGCAGGGCAGGCTGCTGATGCCCACCTATCATCCGGCGGCACTGTTAAGAAATCCCGGCTTGAAGGCCCCGGTCTGGGAAGACGTCAAGCTGGTGGTGGATAAGTACAGGGAATTGGTGGATCCTGAGCATTCCTGCGGATTTCACTAGGCAGTCCGCCTTAAGGGCGGCGGCATTCATATCATGGAAAAATCGGCATAAGGAGGCACAAGGGTATGCCTTGGGTGGATACCGCGATCATTATTTTGGTCCTGGCGGGGGCCTATATCGGATATTGTAAAGGATTTATCGGCTGTTTGAAAGGAATCATCGGCTGCGTGGTAGGGCTGGTGGTGGCGTGGCTGACCAAACCTTTGGCCATGGCCTGGCTCCAGGCACAATGGGGGGTGGAAACCCGCTTGGCGCTGTTTTTGCGTCAGGCTATCCCCGAAAATATACAGGAGCTGATCAAGGGGGTCAGCGGGGCGGCTGATTCTTTGCAGGAACTGAAGGACAGCCTGCTGTCCTTGCCGCTGCCGGAAGAAGTGGCGGGATATTTGCATCAGGCTTTGCAGGGTACGGGCGTCCAAGGGGCGGTCAACGCTGAAAATGTGGTGGATTCCCTGATGCTGAGCATTGCCCAGACCATTGTCGGCGCTATCGTCTTTCTGCTGATCTGGTGGATCGTTTCCTTTTTAGTCCGCTGGATTCTGGGGCTTTTCAGCGGCGGCGACGGTTTTGGCCTTTTTGGTGTGGTGGACGGCCTCCTGGGGATGACTTTCTTTACGGCGGTGGAGTTGGGCGGTCTGGTGCTTTTATCCGGGGCTCTCTATCCGGCTGCGTTGATGGCCAACTTAAGCGGCAATGGGCCGGCGTATTATACGCTGATTCTGAATTCAGGCTTGATGCGGTTTATGGCAAACCTTTATCAGATTAAACTGCTGCCGCTGCTGGGATAGCGGCGCCGCCATGGCGTTCAGGGAAAGATATCCCGCCGGGGTGGGGAGGACAGGCTATGGAACCAATGGATAGCTGGGGAAAAATGAAGGAACAAAAGCTGCTGCTTCCGGAAACGGAGTTTATCGCCCTCTGCCGCAATCTATATACCGGCTGGGAAAACTTTCTGGCGGATAAGCTGCGGCTCAGGGAAGATCAGAGCCTGGTGCTGGAGGTCCTGACGGCCCTGGCTACCCCAAGGGCCCAGGAGATCCTGCTGAAATGCCTGGAAGACCGGGAGGAAGCGGTTCAGCTGGCGGCGGCCGAGGCCTTAAAAAAAATGCCGCCGGACCGGATCCTGCGCCCCCTGGCGGCGGCGATGCTGCGGCAGAGCCAGGGAGCGGCCAAAGCCGGCGAGGTGCTGGCCGCCCTGGGCCCAAAAGGCCTGGAGCAGCTCTGGCAGCTTTGGTTTGAAGAAGGCGCCGCGGAAAGCCTTAAAACCCAGGTATTATTGCTATTAGCCGAACAGGCCGATCCCCGCTGTGAGAACCTGGCGTTTTTGGCCTTGCTGTCTCAGGACGAAGAGTTGGTGCGGGCCGGTCTGAAAGCTGTAGAGATGTGGAGCTTCCGGGATCTCTGGGGCAATGTGGCCTGCTGCCTGTCCTCCGAAAGCTGGCGGGTCAGGGCCAAGGCCTGCCAGGTCCTGGCGGAGATGGGAATCAGGGAGGCCTTGCCGGCCCTGGAGCAAGGGGGGCCCGACCAGGACTCCTGGGTGGAGGAAGAGCGGCGGCGGGCCATAGAAAAGCTGCAAAAGCGCTAAAAACCGCTGAAAAGGGAAAAATAGAAAAATAAACGGCAGCGGGAGGACGAACAGACGATGGAAAAATGGCTGGATAAACTATGGGCCAACGGCGAGGTCTTGCTCGGCTATGCCCTGACGGCAGCGGTTATCCTGGTGGTGGGGCGGATCGTGATCCGGGCAGGTTGTTCCCTGGCGGAGAAAATGATGACCATGCGGCTTTCCAGGGAGCACACCCCGGAAGAGGCCAAGCGATATGCTACGCTCACCGGCCTGCTGCAAAACATCATCCGCTATTCGGTGCTTTTTATCATGGCGGTGACGATCCTGGACCGCTTCGGCGTGCCGGTCATGGCCATCCTGTCCACTGCCGGCGTGCTGGGCGTCGGTATCGCTTTCGGCGCCCAGAGCCTTTTTAAGGATGTCATCACCGGTTTTTTTATCCTGCTGGAAAATCAGTATTATGTGGGGGAATATATTGAGGCCCAGGGCGTGGCGGGCTATGTGGAAAAGCTGACCCTGCGCTGTACCTATCTGCGGGATTTTGACGGAAGGCTGCATATTCTGCCCAACGGCAACATGAGTCTGGTGACCAACCATCACCGGGGCGGCAGCCGGGTATTGGTGGATATCAGCATCTCTTACGAAAGCGATATCGGCCGGGCCACGGAGGTGCTGGAACAGGTCTGCCGTAAGGTGGCGCTGGAATTCAAGGATGTTCTGCTGGAAGCCCCGCAGGTTTTAGGGGTGGTAAATCTTGCGGAATCCGCGGTGGTGATCCGCCTGTTGGCCCAGTCCCGGGCCCTGGAGCAGTGGGCGGTGGAACGGGCTTTGCGTAAAGAGGCAAAGGAAGCTATGCAGCAGGCGGGAATAGCGATCCCTTATCCCCACACCTATGTAATATTGGAAAAAGGAGAGGTAGAAGATGGTGGTGTATCCGGCGGGGACCGTACTGACGCTGAAAAAGCCTCATCCCTGCGGCAGCCATGATTGGCAGGTGATGCGGCCGGGCATGGAATACCGGCTGAAGTGCCGGGGCTGCGGCCATGTCCTTTTAATGAACCGGGATGTTTTGATGAAGGCGGTCAAAGCGGTAAAAGAAGCCTCCGGCGGACAGGAACAGGAAGGCCGGCAGGGGCGGTAAGGAGAGGGGGAGCAGCACATGGAATTCCGGCAGACCCGTTCCGGGGAAGAAGCAGGGATAATGGAAATCACTGATCAGGCCAAGGCTTATTTTAAGGCCCGGGGGATCGACCAATGGCAAAAGGGCTACCCTGATCTGCCGGTCATTTGCGGGGACAGGGAGCTTGGCCAGAGCTATGTGCTGGTTGAAAACGGCCGGATACTGGCGGCGGCAGCCCTGACTTTTGGCCGGGAGCCGGCCTATGAGACGCTGGAGGGAGGCCGCTGGCTGAACGAGGAGGGTCCCTATGGAGCCGTTCACCGGATAGCGGTGGAGGAAAGCCGGAAAGGGCAGGGGCTGGCGGGCCGGCTGATCCGGCAGGCCGAAGAACTGTGCCGCAAAAAAGGAGCGATCAGCCTCCGCAGCGATACCCACAGAGAAAATGTGGCTATGCAGCGGCTGCTGATGAAACATTCTTTTCAGTATTGCGGGATCGTCCGCCTTGTGGAAGGGGCCGAGGCCGGAGAAAAGAGGCTGGCCTTTGAAAAACTGCTGACAGAAGAGCTGTCTTAATTTTTTAAGGAAAGGCCGGATTCGTTATCTTGCTTTTTCGCGATGAATGTGGTAACATATTCAAGTCGTATCCCTGCTCCGCGCCCTTTGCTCTGCAAAGGGGACGACCCGGAGCCGTTAGTCCAAAGGGAGGAGGTGAAGTCAGATGAGAAACTATGAACTTATGTTTATCCTCAAACCCGACATGGAGGAAGAGGCGATCCAGCAGGCGATTGACAAATATGCCGCTATCGTCACCGACGGTCAGGGAGAGGTCGTTTCCATCGACAAGTGGGGCAAGCGCCGTCTGGCTTACGAGATCAAGGATCTTCATGATGGTTACTATGTATTGGTAAACTTCAAGAGCGAACCTGCCGTAGTCGTGGAGCTTGACCGCGTCATGAAGATTTCAGACGATATGCTGAGATTCATGATCATTAACAAAGACGAAAAATAATGGCCGCTGTCCTTTGCCGCCGGCTATGCCGGAGCAGGGGGCAGGGTTCCTTTTCGCGTCGCCCGGTACATATTTTGTATCGGAAAGAATTTTTTGACTGGGCGGTGGACTTTATGTTAAACCGAGTAATTTTGATCGGCCGGCTCACCAGAGATCCGGAACTGAAATATACGACCAACGGTACCGCGGTGGCTTCCTTTACTTTAGCCGTAGACCGGTTCAGGAATAACGCCCAGGGTGAGAAAGAGACGGACTTTATTCCGATCGTGGTCTGGCAAAAGCAGGCGGAAAACTGCGCCAACTACCTGGGTAAAGGTAGTCTGGCCGCCGTGGACGGACGCATCCAGGTCCGCAGCTACGACGCCAAGGACGGCACCCGCCGCTGGGTCACCGAGGTGGTGGCCGAAACCGTGCGTTTTTTGGACAAGAAAGGTGAACGCAGCGGCAGCCCTGAGGATCGTTCCGTTGGAAATGAAATCGGTTTTTCTGACGAGGATATCCCCTTTTGATTTGAATAAGCTAGGAGGGAAATCAAGTGAAACGTGATCGTGCGCGTCGCCCCCGCAAGAGGGTTTGCAGCTTTTGTGTAGATAAAGTCGAACATATTGATTACAAAGAAACCGGTCGTCTGCGGAAGTACATCACCGAGCGCGGTAAAATTTTACCCCGCCGGATCTCCGGTAACTGCGCCAAGCATCAGCGTCAGCTGACCATCGCCATCAAGCGGGCCAGAAATGTCGCTTTGCTGCCTTTCAGCGCTGAGTAGACTGGACAAAAGACCGACGCATATTGGAAGACCTGCCGCTTCGGACTCCCCGGAGCGGTTTTTATCATTTAAATGGACGGCGTTTTATGTTATGCTTAAATGACGGCGGTACTGCTCTTCAGGCCAAGCCGGAGGATGAAGCAGAAAGGGGCCGGCGCCAGATTACCGGCAAGGAGGCGGCAATGTCAGGTTCGAGATTAGGTTTGGAGACAAAAGCGCTGACGGAAGGCGCCGTCATGGCCGCCCTGACAGCCGTATTGGCCCTGGCCGGCATTTATATGCCGCTGCTGGGGATGCTGGCCGCACTGGTCTGGACTTTGCCGGTGGTGGCCATCTGCCTGCGGCACGGGATGAAAGCCGGCGTTCTTGCCATGGCGGCGGCGGGCCTGATCATCCTGATGGCCGCCTCCCCGATCACGGCGCTGACTATGGTCATCCCCTGCGCCGGGCCCGCCTTGCTTTTGGGTGAGGCTCTGCGTAAAGGCTGGCCCACAGGCCGGACAGTTTTTCTGACTACCGTCATGACCGCTCTTTGTACGCTCTTATCCGCGGGGCTGGCGGCTCTGCTCACCGGCATCAGCCCCTGGGAAGATTGGCTGATGCTGAAGGATTCCCTGCGCCAGGGTTTTGAGACGGCGATGCCCCTGTATGAAAGCATGGGCATGTTAAAGCAGCTGGGCGTCACCTCGCAGCAGTTCGCCGCCCAGATCGAGGCTTCACTGAACCTCCTGGAATATCTGCTGCCGGCGGTGCTGCTTTTATCGGCTTTGCTGTCGGCGGGGGTAAACTACATTTTAGCGCATAAAATCTTCAGCCGGCTGAAGATAAAATTGCCGCCCCTGGGCCATTTTTGTCAGTACCGGCAGCCCTGGTGGCAGATTTGGATTTTTATCGCGGCCTTTGCCGTTACCATGTTTGCTCCCCAGCTTTTCCCGGGGCAGCCCAGGATCGCCCAGGCGGCGGGAAACCTGATGCTCTTTTACTGCATCCTTTTTTTCCTGCAGGGCCTGGCAGTCCTTGCGTTTTATTCGCGAAAGCTTTCCCGGGGCGTCGGCATCCTGCTGCGGGCCTTTCTGATCGTGGTTCTGCTTTCCGGGAACCTGATCATCCCCATAGTTTTGGTACTTGCCGGTATTGTTGATATTTTCGCGGACTTCCGCAAGCTGGGAGACTACGATTAAACCGGTCCGGAAAAGTCCGGGCCCGGGTCAAAGGACCCGAAAAGGAGAAGGAGGGTTTTTCATGAAAGTGATTCTGATCCAGGATGTAAAAGGCAGCGGCCAAAAGGGCCAGGTGGTAAACGTCAGCGACGGTTACGCCCGGAATTTTCTCTTTCCGAGAAAGCTGGCCATGGAGGCCACAGAGGCCAATATGAAAGAGCTGGAGCGTCAACATAAACTGGCGGCCGAAAAAAAGGCGGCGGAGCTGGCGGATGCCAGGGCCCTGGGAGAAAAGATCAAGGATCTGGAAATCAAAGTCCCCGCTAAAACCGGCGGCGGGCAGAAGCTTTTCGGCGCCGTTACCAATAAGGACATCGGCGACGCTTTGGAGCGGGATTATGGGATTGCCGTGGACCGGCGCAAAATCGAGCTGAAAGGCGCCATCAAGACTTTGGGCCGGCACGAGGTGCTGATCCGCTTGCATCCGGAAGTGATATTGAATCAGACGATCACCGTAACGGAGGCTTAACTATGGCCCTGGACATCGACAGGCAGCCGCCTTACAGCCAGGAAGCGGAGCAGGCGGTTTTGGGCGCCATGCTCCTGGATAAAGAGGCCATCATCGCTGGTACCGAGCTTTTGCAGGAAGACGATTTTTACCGCGACGCCCACCGCCTGATCTTTCAGGCCATCAAATCCCTGGAGCTGAAGGGGGAAGAGGTGGATCTGGTCACCGTAACGGAGGCCTTGCGGGAGAGGGATGCGCTGGAAAAGTGCGGCGGCATGAGCTATCTGGCCGCTTTGGCCAACATGGTGCCTTCCTCTGCCGGCATCCGCTATTATGCCGGTATCGTCCAGAATAAGTCGATTCTGCGCCGGCTGATCCGGGTCAGCAACGACATCAACCTGCGCTGCTACCAGGAGCAGGAAGACGTCATGGCTTTAGTGGGACAAGCCGAGCAGGCCATCTTCGAGCTGGGGCAGGGCAAGGGAAGAGGCGGCCTCTTGCCAATTCGGGATATGATCCCGGACATGGTGGAACAGATCGAGTCTTTGTCCAAGCGGCAGGAGGGCATAACCGGCATCCCTTCCTATTTTAAAGCCCTGGATCAGTTCACCAGCGGCTGGCAGCCCTCGGACCTGATCATCCTGGCGGCCCGTCCCTCCATGGGCAAAACCGCCTTTGCCCTGAACCTGGCGGAAAGCGCCGCGGTACGGGCCAAGGTGCCGGTGGCGATTTTCAGCCTGGAAATGTCACGGGAGCAGCTGCTGCTGCGGTTTATCAGCTCCCGGGCCAATATTGAGCAGACTTCTCTGCGTAACGGACGGCTGAACGCCGACGAATGGACAAAGCTGGTGGATGCGGCGGCGGTGCTGTCGGCCGCCCCCATCTATATTGACGACACGCCCGGCATCACCGTGACGGAACTGCGCTCCCGGGCCCGCCGCCTTAAAGCCGAGCATGACCTGCAGATGATCCTCATCGACTACCTGCAGCTGATGCAGGGGGAGGGCCGAAACAAAGGAGAAAACCGCCAGCAGGAGATTTCCGAGATCTCCCGTTCCTTAAAGGCCCTGGCCCGGGAACTGAAGGTGCCGGTGATCGCCTTGTCCCAGCTTTCCCGGGAGGTAGAAAAAACCGCGGACAAGCGTCCGGGCCTGAGCCACCTGCGGGAGTCCGGCGCCCTGGAACAGGACGCCGACATGGTTATGTTCATTTACCGGGAGGAATACTATGACCGGAATACGGAGCGGCGGGGAGTGGCTGAAATTATCGTGGCCAAACACAGAAACGGCCCGGTGGGCACCATCGACTTAGGCTTTGACGACCGGTACACCAAATTCTTTAATCTCTACGGCTCCGGCGAGGGTGAGGGCGGAGCGTCATCATAAAGGCGGCAGGATTCCGGCGGAAGCTCACGGCCTATGGCGCTGTGAGGAGAAGGCCGCTGGGCCTTGCGGAAGATCAGGAAAACGGGAGGCAGGATCCATGAAAAAATACGATGTGCTGATTATCGGCGCCGGCCCTGCCGGTATTTTTGCCGCCAGGGAACTGGTCTGGCAAAATCCGGATATCCGGGTGCTTTTGGTGGATAAGGGACGGAAGATCCAGGAGCGGCAGTGTCCGATTCCCAAGACGGGGAAATGCGCTCATTGCCAGCCCTGCGCCATTATGAACGGCTGGGCCGGCGCCGGCGCTTTCAGCGACGGCAAGCTCTCCCTGTCCCCCGACGTGGGCGGCCAGCTGGCCGATTATGTAGGATACGGTAAAGTCCAGGATATGATCCGTTACACCGATGAGTTATACTGCGGCTACGGCGCGCCGGACAAGGTCCACGGTCTGAATTCCAAGGGTGTGGACGATATTGCCTATGCGGCTTCCCGCCACAGTATTCTTCTGGTGCCCTGCCCTGTGCGGCACATGGGTACGGAGACCGGCTTTGAAGTATTGAAAAACATCTATGTGGATCTGGTGGAGTCCGGTAAAATTGAATTTCGTCCCCTGACCCCGGTGGCCGATATCCTGGTGAAGGACGGGCAGGTGACCGGTGCGGTACTGCAAAACCCCGACGGCAGCCGGGAGGAAATCAGCGCCGCCAAAATTATCGCCGCTCCCGGCCGGGGCGGCGCCGAGTGGCTTACCCGGCAGGCCCACCAGCTGGAGCTGAAAACGATTAATAACGCCGTGGATATCGGCGTCCGGGTGGAGACCCCCAACTCCGTCATGGACCATCTGACCCGGGAGCTTTACGAGGCCAAGCTGGTCTATTTCTCCGATACCTTTGAGAACAAATGCCGCACCTTTTGCATGAATCCCGGCGGTATCGTGTCCGAAGAAAACTACGAGGGCGGCGTGGCCCTGGTGAACGGACACAGCTTCCACGACGCCAGGCTAAAGACCGGCAACACCAACTTTGCCCTTCTGGTGTCCTCCAACTTCACCGAGCCCTTTAATCAGCCCATCGAATACGGCAAATATATCGCCAAATGCGCCAACATGCTGACCGGCGGCGGCATTATGGTCCAGCGGCTGGAGGATTTGATCAAGGGCCGCCGCAGCGACAAGAGCCGGCTGGCCAAGTCCACGACCATTCCCACCTTAAAAAGCGCCGTGCCCGGCGATTTGAGTTTTGTTTTGCCCCAGCGCTTTCTGACCTCCATCCTGGAAACCCTGCGGGCTCTGGATAAGGTGGCTCCCGGTCTGTACAGCAAAGCTACCCTGCTTTATGGTGTGGAGGCAAAATTTTATTCCTCCAGGATCGAAGTGGATAATAACCTGGAAACCAAAATCCAGGGGCTCTATGCCATCGGCGACGGCGCCGGTATCACCCGGGGGCTGATGCAGGCCTCGGTCAGCGGCATCCTGGCGGCCCGGCATATCTTAGGGGCGGAATAAGAGCGGAAAATCCAAAAACCCCGAAAATGTCTGTTGACAAACCCCTTGGCGACGGTTATAATTTATCAATGTCAGACCTTTAGGGTCTTTTATGAGCCATTAGCTCAGTTGGCAGAGCACCTGACTTTTAATCAGGGTGTCCCGCGTTCGAGTCGCGGATGGCTCACCATTTGGTCCCGGGCGGTTAGCTCAGCTGGGAGAGCGCTTGCCTTACAAGCAAGATGTCGGCGGTTCGATCCCGTCACCGCCCACCATAAAAGGATAAGCGCACCGAGGACACTTTGCCTTCGGTGCGTTCTTTCTATGATCAATAAATTTCAATTATCCACGAATATCAAGGAAAGCTTGCCACGGCGGTTTTTGGTGAAGGGCAGTTTAGCGTTCTGCTTTTACAGTCTGATCCTGATGAGAAAACGGGGAGGAACCATGGCGGAATTAAACCTTTGGGAAATCGGCATTTTGGACGGCATTCAGGAGATCTTCCGCAGCCCTTTTCTGGATATGCTGATGCCCAGGATCACTTTTTTAGGCGATTCAGGCTGGTTTTGGATCCTGCTGGCTTTGCTTTTGCTGTGTTACAGACCTACCCGCAAGATCGGCGCCACCATGGGCCTGGCGCTGATCTTCAGCCTCCTGGTGGTTAACCTGACCTTAAAACCCCTGGTGGCCCGGGTCCGGCCTTATGATACCAATACCTTAATTAAGCTGCTGGTAGAGGCGCCTTTAGACTTCTCCTTCCCCTCGGGCCACAGCCAGGCCTCCTTTGCCGCCGCCAGCGCCCTGTTTTACTGGAACAAAAAATCGGGAGCCGCCGCCTTGGTGTTGGCGGCGCTGATCGCTTTTTCCCGCCTGTACCTCTATGTCCATTATCCCAGCGACGTGCTGCTGGGCTCTCTCCTGGGGGTTCTGCTGGGACTGCTGGCTTATAAGATAATGAAACGGCTGCTGAAACGCCGGGCCGGAGGAAAGAAAACGGTGAGCTGAAGCCTGCTCTGAGCATGAGTTTGGCAGACAGGCCGGGCAGAAGCCCGGTCTGTCTTTTTACGCCAAATTTACGGGTTTTGTAAGAATTAATCCGTTGACCCGGGCCGGGGGAAGAGGTATTATTTTATATAATGACTGTACTAGGACAGTTGATACAGTTGTCCGGTGGTTTCGCGGCGGTCTGCCAAGAGCGGTCCGCGCCGCGGCCGGGAAAAGGAGGAAGCGCCTTGTTCCAGTTAGATTACGGCGATTCCCGTCCCCTGTATGAACAGATCCACGATAAGCTGAAGGAACTGATGCTTCGGGGCATTTTGCCGGCCCATCAGCAGCTGCCCTCGGTGCGGGATCTGGCCGCCATGCTGACGGTGAATCCGAATACCATCCAGAAAGCATATCGGGAGCTGGAGCTTGCGGGATATATTTATTCTGTCCGGGGCAAAGGAAACTTCGTGGCGGAAAAAAACCCCGATCTCCTGGCCCGGCAGGCCCTGGAGCTGCAGAAGGAGCTGGCCCGTCCGGTGATCCGGCTGCGGCATTTAGGCGTGGCCCTGTCCCAGGTTCAGGCCTGGGTGACGGAGGCCTATGGGGGAGAAAAGCTTACCTGGGTAAAGGAGGAAACGGCAGATGATTAAAGGTCAGGGGATCAATAAAAGCTTCGGCGGCTTTCAGGCGATCCGGGATCTGAACATCCATGTGGAAAAAGCCAGCGTCTATGGCCTGGTAGGCCCTAACGGCGCCGGTAAAACCACGCTGATTAAAATATTGAACGGTATTTTCCGTCCCGATTCCGGGAGCATCGCCATCGACGGCCAGCCGGTTTGGGAAAATGAGAGCCTGAAGGAGAGGCTGATCTATGTCAGCGACGATCTGTACTATTTCTCCATGGCCACATTAAAGGATCTGGCGCAGCTTTATTCCGGCATATATCCCCGCTGGAACAGCCGGCGCTTTGAAAAACTGAAAGAAGCCTTTCCCATCGAGGAAAAACGCCGGCTGATCCGGCTGTCCAAGGGCATGCAAAAACAGGTGGCTTTCTGGCTGGGCCTTTGCGCCATGCCGGATGTGATGATCCTGGACGAACCGGTGGACGGCCTGGATCCGGTGATGCGGCGGCAGGTTTGGAACCTGATGCTCCAGGACGTGGCGGAGCGGGAAATGACGGTGTTGGTATCTTCGCATAACCTCAGGGAACTGGAGGATGTTTGCGATCATGTGGGCATCCTGAACCAGGGACATATGCTTTTGGAAAAAAACCTGGACGACGCCAAGTCCAATGTATATAAAATTCAGGTGGCTTTTGCCGGGGAGCGGGCCGAGGAAGCCATCAGCGGCCTGGAACGGGATTTCCGGGTACTGCATAAAGAAGTCTTCGGCAGCGTCTGGCGGCTGATCATCAAAGGGCAGCGGCATCAGGTCATGGAAGCGATAAACGGCCGCCAGCCGTTGCTGCTGGATTGGCTTCCTCTGACTCTTGAGGAAGTATTCATTTATGAGCTGGGAGGGGAAGGCTATGACATTGCCAATATTGTCCTCTGAGGCCGGGAAAAAAGGCCCCTGCCGGGTACCCAATAAAGCCCTGGCTTTCCTGACCGTCAAGCGTTTTATCTGGCTGCCGATCCTGAATACGATCCTCTTGTTCTTCAGCGTGCCTTTCCTGATGTTGGTGGAGGGGCCCCGCCAGGTGGAAAACTTCCTGAACAGCAGCCGGATGATGCAGGCGGCGGGCATGACGCCGGAGCCCAGCACCTGGTTTTATGAGTGCACCTTCGGCAACCCCATGGTGATGATCGTCACCTTAGGCATCGGCCTTTTATGGGCTGCGGTTTTATTTAACTATCTGAACGAAAACAAGGCGGTAAACTTTTTTCACAGCCTGCCCTTACACCGGGGCAGCCTTTTTGCCAACCTCTGCCTTACCGGAGCCCTGGCGATCCTGGCGCCGATCCTGATCGTTGCGGGGATTTGCCTGCTGCTTTTGTTCTATCGCCAGTTTGCCCTTTTATATACCGCCTCTCAGGTGCTTTGGTGGGCCCTGTGCAATATTTTGATGGTCATGACCTTTTTTTCCTCCGCGGTGATGATGGGGATGATCACCGGCCAGCCCTTGGTTCAGCCGGTGTTTGCCGTGATCTTCAATATTCTGCCCGTGGGCCTTTACACCGTGGTCTTTTATCTGTTGCAGCTGGCCGTTTACGGCTTCCCCTCATACTACTCCACTCTGGATGAGTATTTTAACTATTTGCCCTTTTTTAAGCTGTTTAACAACGAACCGCTGGGGGGCGCCTATTGCCTGTTGTTAGCGGGCCTTACGGTCCTGTTCCTGACGGTGGCCTGGCTGCTTTACCGCCGCCGGCCTTTGGAGAGTACCGGTGATATCATCGTTTTCCCGGTGCTGCGGCCGATTTTCAAATATGGCGTGACTTTCTGCGTCAGCCTCTGCGGCGGGATCCTGACCATGGAGATCATGGAAGTGAGCCTTTCCTGGTGGCCTCTTTTGCTTTGGGCGGTGGTGGGCTATGCCATTGCCGAGATGCTGCTGCAAAAAAGCGTGCGGATTTTATCCGCCTGGAAGGGACTTGCGGTGTATTGCCTGATCTTTATCATCTTCCTGACGGGGCTGCGTTTTGACGTATTTGGCTATGAGAGCCGCTTGCCGGAAGCAGATCAGGTGGCCTTTGCCCTGCTGAACCGCTCCGAACAGGGCGTAGCCGAATCCCTGACGGCGCTGGAAGAAATGGAGGCCTTGGGCATCCGGGTGACGCCTCAGTTTTATGAGACCATGTATATGCAAAACGTGTATCAGGAACCGGCAAATATCCAGGCTTTGATCAAGCTGCAGGAAAACCTGGTCGGCAGGCGGGAGGAACTGAGGAATAGGCGCCGCTATGACAGTATCTTCTATGTCATGAAGGACGGCAGCGTAATGCGCCGTCAATATCAGATCACGGAATCCGACTACCCGGAGCTCATCGGCCAGCTGAAGGAGTCCCGGGAATGCCGGATCAGGAATAATACGATTTTACTGGCTCAGCCCTCGGATATCGCCTGGATGACGGTGGGCAGCGGCATGTTCTCAGAAATCGAATCTCCCCTGCTGAAAAGCGGGCAGATGGCGGACCTTCTGGCCGCCTACCAGAAGGATCTTTGGGAGGAAGCTTATGCGGAGATGGACGGGGAACGGGCGGCGGCTTACACCATCAACCTGCGCTATGTTCTGCCCCAGGTGGAATGGGAAGCCCTGCAAAAAATCAATCCCCGGATTTTCAGTGAAGATCTGCTGAAACAAATCAATCGCTGGTATGGTGAGGTAAACCCGGACGATCCCGACTACCTGCGTTATGACCGGCGCTACGAAAGCCTGCCGGTGTACGGCAGTTACCTGAATACTTTGGCCTGGCTGAAAGAGCAGGGGCTGGCAGACAGCATGCTGCCGGAAGAAAGCGCCGTGGCCTCGGTCCGGCTGTATGAAGGCTATAACTATCTCGGTACCGCCGAAGAATATTCCTACTGGCTGGAAAACTACAACCAGAAAGAAGCGGGCCAAAGCAAAACCCTTGATCGCTACGACAGGCCTGCGGCCGAAAGCTATCCGGAACTGCCTTATGAGGAAAAGCTCCCGGAAACCCTGGGCCCCGGGATCGCCGATTCACTCTCCCTTACGGAGATCAGCGACCGGGAAACGATCCGCCGCATCCTGACCGAAGGCGGCTTTTCCCCTTATTTGCGGCTCCTGGGAGAAAAGGAAACGGACCGGCGCTGCTGGCATATCGACTTTGTATCCCCCAGTGATAACGTTCTTTTTACCGGGTTTTACTATGACGGGCTGCCCTCCTTTCTGGTGGCGGCAGGCCGGTGAAAAGGAAAAACTGTAAAAATTTATAAATTTTTTGGGAAAAAGGGAACATATGCCGGTTTTCGTGCGTCTAATAAGAGAGAGAATTTTGATTGAGGGAGAAATCGGCGATGCGACTAAAAATGGATCCCAGCGTAAAATTCGCCCAGGCGCTGTTTTTCGTCCTGTTTGCCGTGTTGGTTTACCTTTTGGCCGACGGCGGACTGTTGACCTCTTATTATGGATTGATGGCCTTTGCCGCCGGCGGAGCCGTGCTGGCCGTGTTTACCATTTATAAAAACGACCTGTTTTTTGGGCTGATCGACCTGGCTCTGATCGTGGGTTCCTTTTTGTGGTATATGATGAAAGGCTGAAGGATTCTCAGGCCCGGCGGCGGAGCCTTTTCCGAAACCCCTTTTGGAAAATAGGGGTTTCTTTTTTTTGAAAAATTACTTATAATCAAGCTGTAGGAAAACGCCCGGGCAAAGAATACCCGGGCGGGTTTGTTCAATCACCGAGAGGTTAGAGGAGGGAGTTATAGGAATGCAAAAGAAAGTATGGGCTCTGCTTTTGTGTATGCTGATGATCGTCTCCGTATTTGCCTTAGGCGGCTGCGGCAATGAAACGCAGCAGCCGGCGCCCCAGCCCGGAGGAGAAAGCCAGGGCGGCGCTCCGGAGGGAGAAGGCAGCCAGACCGCCGGAATCCCTAAGGAAGACATCAAAGTGGGATTTATCTACATCGGCGACATCAAGGACGGCGGCTACAATGAGGGTCACGATAAGGGCAGGCTGGCTCTGGAAGCCGAAGGCATCGCCTGCGAGTATAAAGAAAACGTACCCGAAAGCACCGCCGAGGTAGAAACCGCCATCAGCGAGCTGATCGACCTGGGCTGCAACGTGATTTATGCCACCAGCTTCGGCCATATGGAAGGAACGCTGAATATGGCCAAGGCCCATCCGGATCTGTATTTTGGCCATGCCACCGGCTATATGACCGCCGAAAACATGTGCACCTACATGGGTAAGATCGAACAGCCCCGCTATCTCACCGGCATTGTGGCCGGGATGAAGACCGAAACAAATAAAATCGGTTATGTTATGGCCATGCCTTTTGCCGAGTGCATCCGGGGCATGAACGCCTTCACCCGGGGCGTACGCTCCGTAAATCCTGAGGCTACCGTGGAATTTATGCTGGTAAACAGCTGGACCGATGTGGCCGCGGCCAAACAGTGCGCTGTGGAACTGCTGAATAAAGGCTGCGACGTCATCGCCCAGCACCATGACTCCACCACCGTTCAGCTGGCGGCCCAGGAAGCCGGGGCTTACTGCGTCGGCTACAATGTGCCCACCCCCGACGTGGCTCCCGACGCCTATATGACCGCCGCCGTTTTCAACTGGGCGAATTTCTATACCCAGAACGTCCAGGCCATCATCGACGGCACCTGGAAAGGCGAAGCTTACTGGGAAGGCATGGATAAAGGCTGGGTAGACATCGACGCCTTGACTGCTCTGGCTCCGGAAGGCGCCGCCGAGAGAGTGGAGGAAGTGAAAGCCCAGATCATCGCCGGTACCTTTGATCCTTTCCAGGGCGAAATCAAAGACCAAAACGGCGAGGTAAAAGCCAAGGATATGACCCCAGAGGAAGTCTGGAATATGGAATGGCTGGTAGAGGGCGTTGTCGGTTCTCTTTCCTGACCGCTGAACCTTTTGGGAAAAAACCGTTAGAATTTTTCGGGGCTGTCTGCAAAAGACAGTCCCTTTTTTATGATCTTATGATAAAATAAACTATATGCTTATCGGCGGACAAAGGCCCTGTTGCCGCCGGGGGAGCGCCTGGAAATCAGACTTTTCGATAAGGGGGGGTTCTATGGCCTCGGAAGCTTACGTCCGGATGGAGGGCATATGCAAGTGTTTTGGCCAGGTTCAGGCCAACCGGGATGTGCAGCTCTCTGTGGAGCGGGGGGAGATTCATGCCATTTTAGGAGAAAACGGCTCCGGAAAAAGTACCCTGATGAACATGCTGACAGGGATCTACAGCCCCGACGCCGGCAGCATCCTGATCGGCGGCCGGGAGGTGAGCTTTGCTTCGCCTAAGGAAGCCATCCGGCATGGGATCGGCATGGTGCACCAGCATTTTAAACTGGTGGAAGTCTTTACCGCCAAGGAGAATATCATCGCCGGCCATGAAAAGTCCTTCTTTCTGAAGGGCAAAGAAATTTCCCGGAAAATAAAGGCGCTTTGCGACGGTTACGGCCTGAAGCTGGACCCGGAGGAGAAGATATATAATATGTCCGTAGGGGAAAAGCAGACGGTGGAGATCGTGAAGATGCTGGTCCGGGGCGCAAATGTACTGATCCTGGACGAACCTACGGCGGTGCTGACGCCCCAGGAAACCCAGCGGCTTTTTGAAATCCTGCGGAATATGAAGTCCAAGGGCTGCGCCATTATTATCATTACCCACAAGCTTCATGAGGTCATGGAGATCAGCGACCGGGTCACCATCCTGCGCAGGGGCTGTCATATCGGCACCATCAAAACCGCCGAGACCAATGCCCAGCAGCTGACGGAGATGATGGTGGGCCGGCCCATCGATTTAAATATCCGGCGGACCGAGGCAAAACAGTCGGAAAAGCCGGTGCTGGAGGTAAAAGACCTGTCGGCCATGGGAGCTCATGGCCTGCCGGCCCTGAGAGAGGCCAGCTTCCAGGTCTACGGCGGCGAGATCCTGGGAGTGGCGGGAATCGCCGGCAGCGGCCAGAAGGAAATTTGTGAAACCATCGCCGGCCTCCATGAGGCCACCGGCGGCAGCGTTAAACTGGCAGGGGAAGAAATCCTGGGCCTGAGCCCCATCGAGATCCTGCGCAAGGGCGTCAGCATGTCTTTTGTGCCGGAAGACCGCCTGGGCATGGGCCTGGTGGGCGGAATGGACATTATCTCCAACGTTATGCTGCGCACCTTTCAGAAAAGCCCGGGGATTTTCATTGATAAGGCCGGCGGCCAGGCCAAGGCCCAGGAGATCGTGGAGCGCTTCGATATCTCCACTCCCTCGGTAAAGCATATTCTCCGTAAGCTCTCCGGCGGCAATATTCAGAAGGTGCTTTTAGGCCGGGAGGTTGATTTGAATCCTTCTCTGCTGATCACGGCTTATCCGGTGCGGGGGCTGGATATCGGCGCTTCATATAACGTCTATGATATTTTGAACCAGCAAAAAGGCCGGGGCGTGGCGGTTCTGCTGATCGGCGAGGACCTGGACGTTTTGCTTTCCCTCTGCGACCGGCTGATGGTCATTCATGACGGGCGGGTGATGGATATCCTGGATCCCCGCCGGGTGACCAAAGAAGAGGTGGGGCTTTTGATGCTGGGGGAAAAATCCGCAGATAAGGAGGCGTCCGCATGATCAAGCTGACCAGAAAACCGGAAGCGCCTTTTGGCAAAGAGCTGATGATGCAGTTGGCGGCCATTATCGCCGCTCTGGCCGCCGCCGGGATTGTCATGGCGGTCATGGGCCATAACCCCTTTAAGGTATATATTCAGATCGTCAACGGCGCCCTGGGTTCCGCCTACCGGGTAAAGGGCATGTTTAACAAAGTTATTCCGCTGACCATCCTTTCCCTGGGCGTGGCGGTGGCCTTTAAAATGAAATTCTGGAATATCGGGGCAGAGGGGCAGATGGCCATGGGGGCCTTTGGCGCTTCTTATATCGCCCTTAATTACGGACAGCTTCCCGCCCTTGTCCTTCTGCCGCTGATGTTTGCCGCGGCGGCAGTCTGGGGCGGCCTCTGGGCCCTGATCCCGGCCCTGTTAAAGACGCGGCTGGATACCAGCGAAACCCTGGTGACCCTGATGCTGAACTATATCGCCCTGAAGTGGATCACCTATCTGCAATACGGTCCCTGGAAGGACGGGGCCTTCCCCAAGATCGCCTCCTTTAATGCCAACGCCATCCTGCCCGGCTTTCTCGGCATCCACATCGGCTGGGTGATCGCCCTGGTGCTGGCGCTGATCATCCATGTCCTGCTCACCCGCACCAAGCTGGGCTATGAAATTGCCGTTATCGGCGAAAGCCGGACCACGGCCAAATACTCCGGCATTAACGTGATGAAGATCATCGTGGTCACCATGCTGATTTCCGGGGCCCTTTGCGGTGTTACCGGGATGATCCAGGCCTCTGCCGTGGAAAAGACGTTGAACTCCAATATCACCGGTGGCTTAGGGTTCACCGCCGTCATCACCACTTGGCTGGGCCGGCTTTCGGCTCCGGGCGTGGTGCTGACTTCCTTCTTGTTCGGCCTTCTGCTGCAGGGCGGCAGCTTTCTGGAAACTTCTATGCGGATCTCCGCCAGCGTGGCGCAGATGCTGCAGGGACTGATTATTTTCTTCGTGCTGGGCAGCGAGTTTTTCCTCCAGTATAAAGTTTCCTTAGTCAGAGAAAAAAAGGCCGGCGGGGCCGGCGAAAAGGAGGCGGCGTAAATGCTGGAGACTTTTACGATTTTTATGGCTTCCATCGCGGCCCTGGGCACCCATGTGCTCTTTGCCACCCTGGGAGGCATTCTCTGCGAAAAGGCAGGGAATATGAACTTGGGTCTGGAAGGCCTGATGCTTTTGGGCGGCGCCTTCAGCTTTTACGTAGCCTTAAATACCGCCAATCCCTGGCTGGCTCTTTTGGCCGGCTGCCTGGCCAGCGTCCTGGCCTCTCTGCTGTATGCCCTGGCCACCGTCACTCTGCGGACAAACCAGGTGGTCACCGGCCTGGCCCTGACCATCTTCGGCACAGGGGTCTCCAGTATGCTGGGCAAAACCATGGCCGGGGTTTCCCTGCCCAAGGTGATCGCCGCCACCCTGGGCCCCCGGGATATCCCCCTGCTTTCCCGGATCCCGGTTTTGGGGGAAGTCTTTTTTAAGCAAAGCCCCTTTGTCTGGCTGGGGGTGGTGCTGGCTGTTGTTTTATACATCTTTTACACCCGCACCAGCCTGGGCCTGAATACCCGGATGATCGGGGAAAACCCCGGCGCCGCCGACGCTTCCGGCATTAATGTTACGTTGTATAAGTATATAAACGTACTGATCGGGGGCCTGCTTTGCGGCCTGGGAGGCTGTTATTTATCCATGATTTACGCCGGCATCTGGCAAAATGAGCTTTCCGCCGGCGCCGGCTGGATCGCCGTGGCCATGGTGATTTTCTCAATCTGGAATCCCCTGCGGGCCATTTTGGGCGCCTATCTTTTCGGCGCCATCCGTTCCCTGGGCTTCCGTTTCCAAAGCGGGATCGCTTTGTTTGGCACCGTGGTGGTGGTAAACGCTCAGCTTTTGGATATGCTGCCCTATCTGACCACGATTTTGGTGCTGGTTTTCATCAACCTGCGGAAAAAAGAAGAATACAACCCGCCGGCAGGCCTGGGAAATTCCTACTTCCGGGAAGACCGCTGAGGCGGCGGGCCGGAGAAGCTTTTCCGTATCCTGCACAGAAAAAAATCAGCCCGGGGTTTACGCTGATTCAGCGCAAGCCCCGGGCTTGGGTTTTTCAAAGGGCGGTCAGTCCGGATAAGGTCCCTGGAACAGGCTGTAGTCCATGATCTCCGGTCTGCTTTTTTTCAGCCGGCGGCCGGAAGCTTCGGGGTCCCGGATAAAGACCTTCAGGGCGGTGGCCAATACCTCCACCTCCAAAGGCAGGGGCAGCCCCCGCTCGCCGTCCTGGGTGGTCAAAAGGTTGGCGGTGGTGGTGAACCGGAAATGGCCGGCCCGGATATGCCGGAAGAATTTACCGTCACCGCTTTCCCGGTTTACCAGCTCGATCAACAGGTTGGGCAGTTCGAAACGGGGGACGTTGCGGATCAAAAGCAGGTCCATCAGTCCGTCGCTCATCAGAGCTTTGGGATAGAGCTTGGAAAAGCCGGCGGCCTGGCTGCCGTTGATCAGCAGGAAAAGCAGAAAGTCGTCTTCAATGACCTCGGTCTCGGTTTCGATGCGCAAGGGAAAGGCCCGGACATTGTGGAGTTCGCCTAAGGCGGAAAAATAGTAAGCCAGAGGCCCCAGGGATTTTTTCAACTGGCTGTTGGTGGTAAAGGAAGTGTTGACAAAAACCCCGGCGGCGCAGGTGCTGAGGAAGATCCTTTCGCCGTTTACCCGCCCTACGTCCAGCCCCAGGCAGTTGTTTTCCGCCACCACATCCAGACAGTCGAAGGGGTCGGCAGGCAGATACAGACTTTCGGCAAAGTCGTTGCAGGTACCGGCCGGGATGATCCCCATGGGCAGCTCCGGCCGGTTTTCCAGGATCAGCTGGGCAATGCTGCTTAAGGTGCCGTCGCCGCCGGAAGCGATGACAAACTCAACCCAGGGCTCCCGCAGCAGCTGAACCATAAACTGCTGGAAATCCGGGGCGTCATTTAAACGCAGGGGAGTAAGCAAAAGATCTTTTTTCATGGCGTAAGCCATCAGATCATCCAGCCCTTTAGGCACGGACTGGGCTCCCGACAGAGGGTTATAAATCAGCAGACCTTTGCGCAAAGTTATCCCTCCTCGATACTGACGGCGCAAAAGCGCCCGCCGGCGGCAGAGGCCAGGGCCTGTGGGCTTAAGACCAGTTGAAGGCCGCGCTGGCCGGCGCTGACGATAATCCGGTCAAAGGACTGAGCCGAGGCGTCGATATAGGTGGGATACGACTTTTTCATGGCCAGGGGCGAGCAGCCGCCCCGGATATAACCGGTAAGCCCCAGAATATCTTTCATGGGCACCAGCTCCACTTTTTTATTTCCGCTTTCCTGAGCCAGAGCTTTCAGATCCAGCTCCCGGCCCCCGGGAATACAGGCAACCAAAATGCCATGCTTGTCCCCTTTAGCCACCAGGGTCTTGAAAATCCGCTCCAGGGGCTGACCGGTGGCTTCCGCCACGTGCCGGGCGCTCAGGTCATTTTCGTCGGCCTGGTATTCGATCAGCTCATAAGGCACGCTCGGGCTGTCCAGGAGCCGGGCCGCGTTGGTTTTTTTTGCTTTCATGAAAAAAGCCCTCCATTCATGGCTAGTTTACCATGTTTGAAGGGCTTAGGCAATGGCCGGGGAGGCCTTGCCTGCCTTATCCAAAAACGGCGGAAACCACCGCCGGGCGGCTTATTTCAGGGTTTTCAGCCGCTCCTGCCACTGTTTGTTCAGCTCCCGGCCGGATTTGGTGGCGGCCAGCCCGCCGCAGTGGGAGAATTTAAGCTCCATGGGCATCAGACGCTGGGTCTCCGCCAGAGCCGCCACCACGTCGTCGGGAGCAATGGCGGAACGGATCCCCGCCAGCCCCATTTCCGCCCCGAAAAAGGCCATGGCCACCCCCATGGCGTTGCGTTTGATGCAGGGAATTTCCGTGGGACTGGCCGGGGGATCACAGGTCAGTCCCAGCACATTCTTTAAGGCAATGGCCGCGCCCTGAACGATCTCCTCCGCCGTGCCTCCGGCCAGCCAGATCACGCCGCTGGCGCCCATGGCGGCGCCGATGCCTACCTCGCTCTGACAGCCGCCGATGGTGCCGGAAAACGAGGCCTGATTACCGACGATCAGGCCGATGGCCCCGGCGATCAGGAAAGCCTTGGCCAACTCCTTTTTATCCTTATCGTAACGCTCTGCCGCAGAGAAGAGAGTGCCGGGCAGGCTGCCGGCGGAACCTCCCGTAGGGGCGGCCACGATGCGGCCGGCAGCCGCGTTCAGCTGGGCCAGGATCATGGCCCGGCCCAGGCCTTTGGCAAACATTTCGTTAACTACGGCCTGGCCGGAGGCAGCCCAGGCCAGCATCCTTTTGCCGTCGCCAGGGTCCGTAAGCATCCCGATCAGCCGGATCTCTTCCTTCTCCCCCTTTGCCAGGGCGCCGGCGATGACTTCCACCAGGTATTCCGCTTCCGCCAGCACCTCTTCTTTGGTTACCTGGCTGCGGCGGCTTTCGTACTCCAGGATGACGTCCAGGATGTCCCTGTCCCGGCACAGCGCCAAAAGCTGGGCGAAGGTAGTAAAAAGGGGAGGACAGCCGGAATCGCTGAATTTGTACAAGGGCGGCACCACCCGCCAGACCAGCCGGCCTTCCTCTTCCGCCTGCTTCAGGGAGGGAGGCAGGGCTGCCGCGGAGGGCGGCTCCTGGGAAAAGGTGCCGCAGCAAAGGAAGCGCTGCTCCAGGGCCTGCCCGGAAACTGCTGTTTTGCAGCCGTCCAGCCCGGCCAGAAAATCCAGGAGCTCCCGCAGCAGGGCGTCGGTGTCGGCAGAAGCCATGACTTCCCAGGTATTGCCGTCCAGGCTGACCTCCAGTCCGTTGATCCGGTCGATGAGGATATTGCCGCCGCCGACGGAGTCGCCGTTGATCTCCCAGAGCTGGCCCCGGATTTCTCCTGTCACCCGCATCGTATTGCGGCTGCGCCCGGTTTCGCCGATGGCATAGGCCTCCCAGGGAATGCCCAGCTTTGCGGCGATTTCCAGGGATTGGGTGCTTTCGTCGTCATATTCCCGGAAGCCCAGGCAGCCGGCGATGAGGGCCGTATGACTTTTCTGGCCGGTATAGGAACCCATATAGGCCGGATGAAAGCCCAAACGGATTTTTTCCGGCCTGCCCCCCATCAGCTGCCGTGCCAGATAGCCGATGCGGTTGGCGCCGCCGGTATGGTTGCTGGAGGGGCCGTGCATCACCGGCCCGATTACGTCAAAGAGTCCCAGAGTCATTTTGTCCGCCTCCTCTGATCATGATCTTATTTTATAATGAACACAGGGGATTACGTCATAATTTTCCTCTCGTGGCGGGCCGTGCGACAGGCGCGTTATAAAGAGACCGCCGCGTTCTGATCAGAATTCATGATATAATTATATAAGGAAACAGGCGGCAGGGAAACCCTGCCGCCCGTTTTTTTTAGCGGGTCAAGTCAGGCCCTGGGCGGCCGGTTCAGAACAGCGGTTCATCAAGCGGCATTTTTCCCCGGGTCCACCTGATCACCGGGTCAGACTCCGGGAGTTTTGGAGCTGCCTTAGTTCAGATATACAGGAAAACAAAGCCCACGATCATGAAGTAAATGCACATGGGCATGTTGTAAAGCATGGTCTTCAGAGGGTCCACCTTCTTGGCCAGGATGCCGCCCACCAGGCCGCAGACCACAAAGGTGGTCAGGCAGGCGGGAGGCATGCCCTGTCCGGACATGGCCAGATGGGCGCCGGCCACGGCCGTCTTTACCGGGTCCACGCCGGCGCTGATGAGGGCGGGGGCCAGAAAGGAAAAGATGGTGTTCTGGGCGGTGGTCTGGGACCCGGTCAGCATGCCTACGGCCATCAGGGAGAAGCCGCCGCCGATTTTCAGGACATGCTGGTTTAAGCCCATGGCAAAATTCTGTACCGCTTCGATCTGGCCGGCGGCGTAGAAAGCGCCCAGCATCAGACCGGCGGAAAGCTGCACGCTGACGCAGGGAAATACGTTTTTCATCGCGGTGCTGAAGAGGCTGCCCACGTTGCGGTGAACCGAGGGGAAGCAAAAGGCTACTACTGTGGCCATAATAATATTAAAGACGATCAGGTTGGATATTCCCTTTAAGATCGTCAGGCCGCTGAGCCAGGAAAGGAAGGGGCCAAAGAGCATCGTGGCAATGTCGATTTTCAGGCCGGTACGCAGGACCACCAGGACCAGCAGCACAAAAAGCGGCACCAGAGTATACCAGTTTTTGGCCAGAATCTGCCTGGCCTTTTCCTTGGGGATCAGATCCTCGGGCAGGGACTTGATCTTCACGTAGTGGTAAGCGGCGTAGACGGAGCAAATAATTACGCCCAGGCCAACGGTGAAGTAAGCTACCTTTGCCACGGCGTCAGGATCCACATTGGCCATGGTGGAGGCCAGGAACACCGCCTGGGTGATCGGGGGCATAATGGAGCCCAGGCTGGCGCCCATGACTACGGTGGAGGCGATTTTTTCCGGGGAAAGCTCCATCTCCGCCAGGGCGCTGATGACCAGTACGCCCACAACGGTGGAAGAGGCGGTGGCGTCGCCGATCAGGGAACCGGCGATAGTCAGGGCGATGATCACGCAGACGATCAGCCCCTTGGGGGAGCGGCCGAAGGAAGCCCGCAGGGCGTTGATCACCGTTTCCATGGTGCCCAGGCGTACCTGGGTTTCGGCGTAGATACTGCCGAAGACAGCCAGACCGATGATCCAGGCCAGCCGGTCGATGCCGTTGATCCAGGCGGCGATCCAGGAGATGGGATTAACCATGCCGCCCATCAGCAGGGCGGCCAGTCCGGTCAGCATCAGGGCGATCTGGATATTTCCGCCGATATAAGGGATTTTTTTGATGAGGATAATCGCGAATAGAATAATGACAGGGACAACAACAATAATCATAGAAAAACCTCACTTTCCATTCTTTTGCAGCATTGGCCTGAAGCAAAGCCTCCTTTCTCTGAAGTCTTTCCCGAAGGGTTTCCCGGCCCTTTCTTTATCTCTGCAAATGACATGCCAGGAAAAGGATAAAGCGTTGAAAAATTTAAAAACGTTGGAATTAACAGACGATAAAAGGAAAGTATATTTTTTCACAAATAATTGACTGAAAAAACGGCGGAGGAAATGGAGGAGACCGTTTCCGATTTCCGGAAGCATTTTTTTTAAGGTCGTTGAAGATTCCTGCATTTCTTGTATAATAAAGGCAGCGGCCTTCATTCTCGAAATCGGAATTAATTTCGATTTTCACAACTGCGCAAGGAGAATTTTCATGAAACGAAATTTTCTGTTGTTCGTCGGCAGTTTCCAGGAATTACGGGAGTTCGGCAGACGGGCGGCCCTGCCGGAATTTTTGCCCATTCGGGGCATCCTCCTTTATCCTGAGGTGGATGGAAAGCCGGCGGAGAACGGCTTTAAGCTGCCCCCGGCCGGGAAGGAGCCGGCGAAAATTTACGAAAGCCCGGAACAGCTTCCCAAAACCGGGGGCTTTGATCTGGTGCTGGATTTTGGGGGCAGGCTGAAAGACGCCGGCGACCTGGGACTGCCGGACCGGCCCTTTTTGGTAGGTCCCTGCCATCTGGAGCGCTTTTATCAATTTATCGGCCTGCTGCAGGATCTGGATTATTACCGGCGTATGCTGGAGGTCATCACTGTCTATGCCACGGAAGGCATCCAGATCGCCGACGCCGCGGGAAACTTTATCTACTGCAACGACGCTTCCTTTAAAATCAGCGACGTAGAGCGGGAGGAAAGGGAAGGCCGCAATGCTTTTGAGGTGCAGCGGGACGGCGCCATCAGCCGGGTGCTGACCACCCAAAAACCGGTTTACGCCCATCTCAGCTACCCCCAGCCTAAAAAGCCCGTGGTCTCCAATGCCTCGCCGATTTACAATGAAAAACGGGAGATCGTAGGGGCGGTTACGGTGTTTAACGACGCCTCCAATGCCGGACGGCTGGCCCAGGCCCTGCAGGAGAAAAAAGAGATGATCGCTTCCCTGAAAGAAGAACTGAGCAATCTGAATCAGCCGGTCTACGACCTTAACGATCTGGTGGGCGTCAGCGAAGCTTTCCTGGCCTGTCTCAACCAGGCCCGCCAAGCCGCCTTCCGCCAGGCTACGGTGCTGATTACCGGCGAGTCCGGCACCGGCAAGGAACTCTTTGCCCATGGCATTCACCGGATAGGCAACCGGGCAAACAATCCTTTTATCAAGGTAAACTGTCCGGCAAGTCCCTCCACGCTTCTGGAAAGCGAGCTTTTCGGCTATGAAAAAGGAGCGTTTACCGGCGCCGGGCGGGAAAAGCCGGGCAAGTTTGAACTGGCCGACGGCGGCAGTATTTTTCTGGACGAAGTGGGGGATATGGAGCTGATCCTCCAATCCAAGCTGCTGCGGGTGCTGCAGGAGCATGAAGTGGAGCGGCTGGGCAGCAACGAAATAAAGAAGATCGACGTGCGGGTCATCGCCGCCACCAATCAGGACCTGCTGGAATTGGTCCAAAAGGGGCTGTTCCGCAAAGATTTATATTATCGTCTGGATGTGATCCATATCCACATCCCGCCGTTGCGGGAACGGCGGGTGGACATCCCGGTTCTGGTGGAGCACCTGCTGAAAAAACTCTCTCCCGGCCGGCGGCTTCCCCGTATGGAGGGCGGCGCCCTGGAGGTGCTGACCCGCTACGATTGGCCCGGCAATGTCCGGGAAATGGAAAATTTTGTGGCAAAGCTCTCGGCCTATCAGGAAAAAAGCGTGATCACCAGGGACGACGTGCTGCAGGTCCTCCAGGGAAAGGGGCTGGAACTGGGACAGGAATTGACGGGGCTGACCCTGGAAGAGCTGGAAAAGCAGGCCATCCAAAAGGCCCTGGAGAAATACGGGAATTCCCTGGCGGGAAAAAGGGAGACCGCCCGGAGCTTAGGCATTTCCCTTTCCAGCCTTTACGACCGGATCAAGAAATTCGGATTACAAGGTTGACTTCATTGCGTAACCATGCTAAACTATCACCGTAGTGGCGGATACTTTACTGCGATAAAGTGGTGAAGCGATCGGGCCGCCCCATAGGGCACAGGGCCAGGCCCTGTGCCGACACATGAGGAGGAGTAGGAAAATGAAGAAGTTACTGACGATTTTATTAATCTGCCTGATGGGCATGACCATCCTGGCCGGCTGCGGCGATGACGCTGCCACGGCCCCCGATAATAACGGCGGCGCTGCCGGAGGAGAAACCCCCGAGGGCCAGGGCGAAGCAGGCCGGAAATTTGTCATGGGCCTGGACGACAGCTTTGCGCCCATGGGCTTCCGGGATGAAAACGGAAATATCGCGGGCTTCGACGTGGATCTGGCCACCGAGGTCTGCAAGCGCCTGGGCTATGAGCTGGTTTTGCAGCCTATTGACTGGGATTCCAAGGAAGTCGAGCTGGATACCGGCAACATCGACTGCATCTGGAACGGCTTTTCCGTCACCCCGGAGCGGCAGGAAAGCATGGAAATGAGCGTACCCTATATTGCCAATGCCCAGGTAATCATTACCAAGAAGGATTCCGGCATCACCGCCAAGGCTGATCTGGCCGGCAAGGAAATCGGCGTACAGAAAGGGTCTTCCGCCAAGGACGCGGTGGAAGGCGATGAGTTGATTGACATTATTGGTAAGATGAGTGAGTATCCCACCAACGTGGACGCCTTCAATGACCTGGTGGCCGGCCGGCTTTCCGCCGTGGTGGCCGACGTGGTCATTGCCAAGTACTATATGGGCACCGACGCTTACGCCGGTTTGGAGATCATCGGCGACGCCCTGGCTCCTGAAGACTACGCCGTGGGCTTCAAAAAAGGGAATACCGAGCTGAAAGACGCCGTGGAAGGCGCTTTAAAAGAGATGGTGGCAGACGGCACCGCCGCCCAGATTTCCACCAAGTGGTTCGGCGAAGATATCATGGTGATCAAATAGCCGGCCCGGAGAGAAAGAATAGGTTCCCGGGGCAGTTGCGAAGTTTTGCGGCTGCCCCGGCCCGTTAACGGAAAACGCCGCGGCGGCAGGCCCCGGGCCCATGCCTGAGATTAGGGGAAAGGCTTTGGCCTGCCAAAAAGGCTTTGACGAACAGGTTGTTGCATTTTTCTTTTTGCAGCAACCTCTTTGCCGTCTTCCGGCCAGGGCCGCAGAAAAGGGAAAAAGCAAAAAAATCTGCCGGGAAAAGCCGGCGGCGACCGCCGGCATGCAGGGGGATTTTTCAGCTCCTGAGGAGACGGCGATGAAAAGCGGCGGCGTCTGCCGGCGCGCCGGGGAAATGAGCGGAAAGGTTTGTGGGCTTCATGGAGTACATTGCAAAGATTTTGCCCATGTTATTAAAGGGCACCAAAATGACCATCGGCCTCTGGTGCGTAACGATGGTTTTCTCGCTGCCCCTGGGCTTTTTGGCCTCCATGGGAGTCAGAAGCAGAGTCAAGCCCCTGTCCTGGCTGATGGAGGTCTATATCTACATCATGCGGGGGACGCCCTTGATGCTGCAACTGATGTTTGTCTACTATGGCCTGCCCTATATCCCGAAAATCGGCCCCTATCTGACCATGGGGCGCTTCACGGCGGCAGCGGTGGCGTTTATATTGAATTACGCGGCTTATTTTGCCGAAATCTTCCGGGGCGGGTTTCTGGCGGTGCCCAAGGGTCAATATGAGGCCTGCCAGGTGCTGGGGCTGAATAAGCTCCAGACCATGACCCGGGTGATCGTGCCCCAGATGTTCCGGGTGGCCCTGCCCAGCATCGCCAACGAAACCATTACCCTGGTAAAAGATACGGCCCTGGCTTATGTGATCGCCCTGGCGGAATTGATGCACGCCGCCAAGGCCGTGGTCAGCCGGGACGTTACCCCCCTGGCCTATATTGTGGCCGGCGTGATTTACCTGGTATTGGTCTTTATCATGACGCTGATCTTCAAAAAGCTGGAAGAACGCCATAAACTGCAGGAAAAGTGAGGGGGGAACCCATGAGTATAATCCAGGCAAAGCATTTGGTGAAGTCCTTCGGCTCTCAGGAAGTGCTGAAGGATATTTCCTTTGACGTGGAGCAGGGCGAGGTGATCGCTCTCATCGGTTCCTCCGGCTCCGGCAAATCCACGCTGCTGCGCTGCCTCATCGATCTGGAGAAGGTGGACGGCGGTTCCATCCTGATCGACGGCCGGCCGCTGGTGCAGGAAGGAAATTATTGCAGCAAGCAGGACTCCCGGACCCTTACGGCCAAAATGGGGATGGTCTTTCAGCAGTTCAACCTTTTCCCCAATATGAATGTGCTGGATAATCTGAAGCTGGCGCCCCGGCTGGTGAAAAAGGAGAAGGAGCAGGTGCTGGACCAGCGGGCTGCCGCTCTTTTGGAAAAAGTGGGGCTCACCGCCAAGGCTCAGGCCTACCCGGCCCTTTTGTCCGGAGGGGAGCAGCAAAGAGTGGCCATTGCCCGGGCTTTGATGATGGAGCCGGAGCTTTTGCTCTTTGACGAACCCACTTCTTCCCTGGATCCGGAGCTGACCGGGGAGGTGCTGCAGGTCATCCAGAGGCTGGCCCGGGAGAAAATGACCATGATCGTGGTGACCCATGAGATGGGCTTTGCCCGGGAAGCGGCCAGCCGGGTGATCTTCATGGACCAGGGCCGCATCGAGGAGGAAGGGCCGCCGGCGGAAATTTTCGGGGCGCCAAAAAAGGAACGGACCAGGCTGTTCTTAAATTCTATTCTGAAATAAAGAGAGCCTCTTTTGATTTATGAATCCCCGGGGTGTTAAAAATCCCCCGGGGATTTTTCTGAGTTGCTTGAAAAAGAAAAATCCCAAAAGAAATCCCCGCTCTTGACACCGGCTGCGGCAGGGACTAAACTAAGTGTTGATATAGCATCGTCAGGTGCGCAGGCCCTTTGGGCTTGCGAGAATAGGGAAGCTGGGTGAGAAGCCCACGCGGGACCGCCGCTGTAATGGCCGAGCCGCGCTCCAGAAGGTCACTGTGGTTACACACGGGAAGACGGAGCGCCGGCGCCGAAGCCTGAGCCAGAAGACCTGCCTGATGATTCATACCCGACTCGGCAAGAGGTGGGAAGTGCCGGTCCGCCACGGAATTCTGGCGGGACGGTAAACCGACAGGCGCGCGCAAGCGGCTGATTCTGACCTTTTCCGCATGATAGGGAAAAGGTCTTTTTTTCTCTTGCGCCGTTAATTTTCAAGGAGGGAAAGAACATGAATCGAAAACAGAAAATTCTCATGGCCTTTTCCATTATGTTTGCCCTTACCTTTGGTGTAACACAAAGCGTAAGCGGTATGCATATCATGGAAGGCTACCTGCCCCCGGCCTACTGCATCGTCTGGGGAGCTTTATGCCTGCCTTTTCTGGCGGCAGGGGTGATGAAGCTTCGAAAGATTGTGGCGGAAAACCGCAAGACTCTGCTGATCTTAGCTATGGCAGGAGCTTATGCCTTCGTCCTTTCGGCTTTAAAAATCCCCAGCGTTACCGGCTCTTCCAGCCATCCTACGGGGACAGGCCTGGGAGCCGTCCTCTTTGGGCCCGCCCCCATGGCGGTGCTGGGGGCTATCGTTCTTTTATTCCAGGCGATCCTGCTGGCTCACGGCGGCCTGACTACCCTGGGCGCCAATATTTTCAGTATGGCCATTGCCGGCCCCTTTTTAAGCTACGGAGTGTACCGGCTGAGCCAAAAGCTGAAGATCAATAAGCTGGCGGGTGTGTTTTTGGCCACCGCCTTGGGGGACCTCTTTACTTACTGCGTCACCAGCGTTCAGCTGGGAATCGCTCACCCCAGCGCCGTAGGCGGCGCGGCGGCGTCCATCGTGGAGTTCATGGGGATTTTCGCCGTGACCCAGGTGCCTCTGGCCGTTATCGAAGGGCTGTTGAGCGTTGTTGTGGTCATGGGCCTGGAGACTTACGCAAAACCGGAATTAACTGACCTGGGCTATTTTTCTTATGCGCAAGGAGGCAGATAGAATGAGCAAAAGAACAATAATTGTAATTTGCCTGCTGGCGGCCTGCGCGGTGATCGCCATAGTGCCTTTGTTAGCCATCAAGGATTCCGAGTTTGGCGGCGCCGACGGCGCCGCGGAGGAAGTGATTACGGCCATTAACCCCGATTATCAGCCCTGGGCCGAAAGCATTCTGGAGCCTCCCGGCGGCGAGACCGAGTCCTTGCTGTTTTGTCTGCAGGCGGCCCTGGGAGCCAGCATCCTGGGTTATGGTTTCGGCTACCTGGTGGCCCGAAGGAAGTATAAAACTGAAGCTGCGGTGAAATAAAGAATGACAGCAGGAACGAAAAGCCTGTTTTTCGTGCTTTCGTTCAGAAAAGGATAAGGCTGCCCTTGTTAACCGGATGCGCTCTCTTACTGTAGCCGGCGGAAGACAAAACCGCTGAATATACAAGAAGACCGGCGTGTCGTCCAGGGCGGCCTTTGTCTTGTATAATGAAAGAGGGAGTTTTATGCTGCTTACTTCCCTGCTGGCTGCGGCGGTGATTTTTGCCCTGCTTTACCGCGCCGTGCCTGGACCGGCCCTGGCCGCGGCCTTGCTTTTGGCCCCGGCCTTTTACATTTTGGGCAAAAGCCACGGCCACGAGCATGGCGGCTATCTTTCCATTGATTTTTATGCCCAGACCTCGGGCTTAAACCGGCTGAACGCCGGCTTTAAGCTTTGCCTGTTCCTGTTCTTTTTAGTGCTTTGCGTAGCCGCGGACTCTGTGCCGCTGGCTGTGGCTGTAGCGGTAGGGATGACCTGGCTGACCTTGAGCCGCGGCCGGATTCCTTGCCATGTCTATCTCTCTTTGCTGCTGGTGCCGGCTTCCTTCATCCTGCTCAGCAGCGTAGCCATCATTTTCAGCCTGTCGCCGGAGCCTCTGGGGCTTTTGGACCTGCCCCTGCCGGGCGGCTATTGGTTTTCCGCCACCGGGGCGGGGCGGCGAGCCGCCCTGCTGATCATGGTCAAGGCGATGGGAGCCCTCAGCTGTATGTATGCCTTAAGCCTGTCTACGCCGGTTTATGAGCTCATCGGAGCCCTGCGGCGGGTTCGTATGCCGGCCATTGTCCTGGAGCTGATGTACCTGATTTACCGCTATATCTTTATTTTGATCGACTTGCAGCACCGGATGCAGACCGCCTGCCGGGCCAGGCTGGGAGACGACGGCCTGAAAAACTCCTGGCGGAGCTTTGCCGGGATCGCCGCCAATCTGCTGGCCCTGTCCTTCCGGCAGGCAGCCGCCTCTTTTGACGCCATGGAGGCCCGCTGCTACGATGGAGAGCTGCGGTTTTTGGAACAGGCCAAGCCGGTGCTGGCCGGGGATCTGGCCTGGGCGGCGGTCTCTTTGGCGGCGGCCACGGCCCTTTTAGCCTGGCAGAAAAGCGGAGGTCCGGCATGGTAGAACGGGAATGCTTATTGGAACTGGAAAATGTCAGCTATGCTTATCAGGAAGGCCGAAAGGCCCTGGAGGAAGTATCGGCCCGCTTTTACCCGGGAGAACGGGTGGCGGTGCTGGGAAACAACGGAGCGGGAAAGTCCACCTTTTTTCTCTGCTGCAACGGCGTGCTGCGGCCTGAGGCCGGCCGGCTGCTGTTTGAGGGCCGGGAAATCCGGCATAAGCGGCAGGAACTGATCCTTTTGCGAAAAAACGTAGGGATCGTGTTTCAGGAGCCGGATCAGCAGATCATTGCCGCCACGGTGGAAAGCGAGGTTTCTTTCGGCCCCATGAATCTGAAGCTGCCAAAGGAAGAAGTCCTGGCCCGGGTGGAGGGAGCGATAAAGGCCATGGACCTGGAGGAATACCGGCGGCGGCCGCCCCACTATTTAAGCGGCGGCGAGAAAAAAAGGGTCAGCATTGCCGATATCCTGGCCATGGAGCCGAAAATCATTTTATTTGACGAGCCCACGGCTTCCCTGGATCCCCAGAATTCTGCCCTGCTGGAAAAGACCTTGGATGAACTGTCCGCCCGGGGCATGACCCTGGTGGTCTCCACTCACGACGTGGACTTCGCCTGGCGCTTTGCCCGGCGGCTGCTGGTTTTCCATCAGGGAAAAATCATTGCCGACGGATTGCCGGAAGAAATATTTGCCGACGATGAGCTGATCTGTCGGGCGGGGTTAAAAAAGCCCCTGCTTTATCAGGCGGCGGCGGAGTTATTGAGCCGGACCGGGAAAGAGGCGGGGGAAAAGGCCGGAAAAGCCGGGGAAGAAGACCGGTCCGGAAAAACCGGAGAAACCCGGAAAACCGGCGGGCCAGGCTCGGCCGGCAGATCCGCCGGGAAGCTGCCGCCGGATCTGCCGAAAACCCCGGAGGAATTCCGGCACTTTCTGGAGAAAAGGATCAGGTGATGGGAAGAAGACGATCCTTGACATAGGGATACTTAAAGGCCCCTGAAAAGACGAACCTTTTTGTTCGTCTTTTCAGGGGCCTTGGTTTTAATCATGATATGAATCCGTGATGAGGCCACTGACCATTTCCGGACTAACGATTGAATTTGCGATGTGAACCTGTGCTAAATAAAATACAGGACGCTGAGATTATTATTGATAAGGCGTTACTTAGAGCGTATGATAATACTAACCCAATCCGCAGTGATCAAGTATTATTTTGACAGAGGCGCCATGTCGACGCCGGCGGAGCCCGCTCCGGAAGCCAATTATGATCTGCGAATTAAAATGGGCGGCACGATTTACCTCTTCGATACCTCCACAGGAGCGTATAATATCAATGATGAGGGGCTGTTTGTTCTTGATACGCCGCTGGAGACCTTTTTACGCAATGTAGCCCCTTAGGAGAACAGAAGGTAAGGACAAAAGGCCGTCAAAATATAATCCGAACCGTTCAACACAGGAAAAGCCTGTCGAAGAAGGGTTCGGATTTATGTTTAAGCCATCATCAGTTGAAGCTTACGGTTACGGGCCCTTGGTCCAGGAGCCGGACCCTTTCCCGATAACCCGGGGTCAGGGTCCGGTCGGCGCTGTGGTCGTATTGCCCCGCGTAGATCAGGCCCTCCCGGCCATAGACCAGCAGATAGGTTCCGCAAAGAGAATCATCCCATTGGCGATGATATTGATAAAACGCCACAGCCAGGCGCCGGCCGTCATAGTCCGCCGTCAGATCATAGTAAGGCAGATCCGGGTCCAGCCCTTCCCCGGCAAAGAGGTTGCCGCTCAGCTGAATTTTGTAGCCGGACTCGGGCTCGTCGGTAAGCAGGGAAAAGCTGCCGTCGGAAAAAATCGGCAGCAGGTAAGAATCCTTCTGCTGGATCTCCCGGACGATCACCTCTTCCCGCCCCTTCAGCAGAGGGATTTTTTGCAAAAGCTGCCTTCTCTCCTGATCGATCACGGAGAGTGTGGCGGCGTGATCTTTCCTGGTGAGCAGCAGCAGCCGGCTGCCGGCGCTTTGGCCCAGGTGAAGGACCCGGGTCCTTTGATCCAGGGGATAGACCAGCCTCATTTGGTCTACAGCAGGGAGGAGAAATTCCCCCTTCTTTTCAAAGGGAAGGTAATGAATGCCGGAAAGTTCCGCCGGCAAAGGGATGGCAACGCCCTGGTCATTGACGGCGGAAAGCGCGAAGTAGCAGCCGGAATCCGTGGCTGCGCTTGCGGCGGAAAGCTCTGCCCACCCGGATACGGTACTGCTGTTCACCTCGATGATATTCCCATCATCGTCCTTGGTTACCGATATCTTGACCTGGTGCCCGGGGTCAACGGGTATCCGGAGATAGTCCGCAAAAGCCAGCCGGATTTCCTGATTCATCGCCAGACGGGTGTCCTGAATATCCATATCCAGGGTTAGGGGATAAAATTCGTAATAATCCCGGAGGAAAACCGTTTCCTCCCGGGTTCCTCCGGCAGGGGTGCGTTCCGCCACGGCGATGACCGGCTTCATGGCCGTTTCCGGGGAATAGTGCTCCGCCTCCAGATCCAGATTATTTCCGCTTATGCCAAAATCCGTATTGGAATAAAGAGACAGGGCCGGCTGGTCGGCTCTGTTCCGTTCCTCCAACCGGGCCTGGGAGAAGGTGAACGTTGTACTTACGGACAGGTCGCCGCCCACCCGGTAGACGGTATTCCAGAACAGATGATAATCGCAGGTGGTTCTGTTGGTGACGGCGATCCCTTCGGCGGCGGATTTATCGCCGTATACTACGCTTTCCTCGATCACCACGTCATCCTTGGCCTGGTTTACCCAGCCGGATGAGCCGCAGAGGATAGCCGTCGATAGAAGAAACAGAAAAAACGTGAATCCCAAGCTCTTTCGCATAACCGGCCCTTTCCTTAGTCTTTGGCTGTCAGGTCGGACAGGGCCTTGCTGACCCGGTCGGACTTGTACCCATAGGTTTCTTTCACATAGTTCATCAGCGTGTTTCCGGTTTCCTCCAGCTCCTGCATGGAAATGTCGCCGGCGATCTCCCCCCGGTGGATCAGGATGGCCCGGCCGATGAAGTTTTCCACCTCCTCCAGCAGGTGGGTGGACAGCAAAAGGGTCTCCGCAGGCTCTAAAATGCCCAGCAGCACCTTATAAAAGTCTTCTCTGTTGAAGACGTCGTTGCCGGCAAAGGGTTCGTCCATCAGGATATAATCCGCCCCCTGACAAAGGGCCAAAATGACCTCGAACTGATTTTTTTGTCCTGTGGAAAGGCGGCGCAGGGGCTGAGATAAGGGCAGCTGAAAAAATTCCATCAGCCCCTGGAACCGTTTTTGGCGGAAGGCGGGAAAGTGCAGCTGGTAAAATTCCTGATGGGCCTTGGCCGTCAGATTGGGAAAAAAGGAGTGCTCGCAAGTGGCAAAGGAAAGGCGGGCAATGTTTTTTCTGGTGATAGGCGCCCCGTCCAGGGTAATATTCCCCTGATAACGCAGGTAGCCCAAAACGCATTTCATCAGGGTGGTTTTGCCGGCGCCGTTTTCCCCAAAGAGACCGACGATCTCTCCCGGCGGCAGGCTCAGGTCAACGGACCGCAGGGCTTGTTTCCCAATGTGGGATTTACCGACGTAGTATTTGCTTGTGATGTGAATTTCCAGCATAGCTATACTCCTAAATAAGTATTCCAGATTTTTTGCCATTGACCGGGAGCCAGACAGGTTTTTGGGGTAACCAGGAGATATATCCCGAGATAAATCAGCAGCAAAAGGCCGGCCAGGCAAAGGGCCGCCGCCGCGGAAAGCGCCGGCAGGGCAACGCAGCGCCGCCAAAGCTCCCAGCGGTTTGGCAGCCGCTTCATCAGGTAGATACTTTTACTGCCCTGGTAATGATAAACGTAGTGATAGGCAAAAAGCGCAACCATACAAAGGGCCACGAGCCAAAAGCCCGTGAGGCTTGATCCCAGGACTTCCACGAAGTCCGGCATGACGGCACCCTCGGTCAGCACCAGCTTTTTTCCCCGCATGGTAAACAGGGAATAGTAACGGTTTGACAGGAAGATAAAAAACTCCAGGCTGTAAATAAAGCTTGCCGAAAGACCGATGACGATCCATTTGATTTCCTGCCGGCGGTCAATTCCCGCGGGGAAATATTTTTCTATGTCAGCTCTCATCCCTTGGCCCCCACCAAATTCCATAAAATGAATATGCCGCCGTCCCCAGGGCGATCAGCATGATGATTGCATCCGAACCGAAACTGCCCATTTCCTGGGGAAAGGTGATAAAGGTCAACGCAGCCAATACCGCCATGGCAAGGCCCTTTTGGCCCCGCCTTTGCTTCAGCGGGAAGCAGGCCCCGGCAAGGCCCAGCCCGAGGATCAACGCCCCGTTCCGGAGCCAGCGGCTGGTTTCTTCCAGGGGAAGCAGGCTGTGCAGGAAGCCGCTGCGGTAAAAGGCCAGAAAAATCGTCTGCCGGTTCCAATAGGTCGGCTCCATGACGGAAATGTATAAGCGGCACAGCAGCAGAACCACCAGCAGCTGTGCGGCCCAGAAAATTAAAAAGCAAAGCATATTGTAAAAGGCCCATAAAAGAACGGCCGCTTCCTCCGGGAGGGAAAGCCGTTGGATGGTATACCGCGTCTTGCTGCCGGAAAACTCATATCCCACCAGGCTGAGAATTACGCACAGCAGGAAAAAGGCGAGGCCGCAGATCAGGGAAAGCCGGCTTCGGGTAATCAACGATTCCAGCGGCGCAGGGCCCTCGGCGGCACTCTTTTGCAGCAGGCGGTAAAACAAGGCGGCTTCCGCCGCCCCCATCAGCAAAAGGAGGCCGGTTATTTTATAGATCGTGCTTCTGGCGGCGATCATCAATACGGAAAAATATCGCTTCATCAAAAACTCCTTATTCAATCCGGCGTCCCCCAGATCTTTTCCGCCAGCCTGAGGGCCCCCTCCCGGGAAAGCCCCATTTGTTTCATGGCTTCGATCCATGTCCTGGTATCGCTTTCCAGCAGCTGAGAGCGGATTTTCTCCACCTGGTCCGAGTTTACCGTCACATAGCTTTTGGCGCCGGAACGGGATTCGATGATCTTTTCCTCCTCCAGCAGGCGGTAGGCTTTTTGGACGGTATTCGGGTTCACCCCCAGCAGGGCGGACAGTACTCTTCTCGAGGGCATTTCATCCTGGTTTTTGATCGTTCCCGCGGTAATGCCCCGCTTAATATGCCGTATGATTTGTGCATAAATGGGACTGCCGTCCTCCAGGATAAAGTGCTCAAAAGAAATCATGGGGCTTACCTGCAACCTTTCAGCATCAAAACCGTATTACTAAGATAGTACGGTGTAACCGTATCATATAACTGATACGGTTTTTTGTCAAGGACCGGGAAAATCTTTTGTGGTTAATCTGTGATAATGTCACCCTGTAGAGTAACCAGAGAAAATGTCACCCCCTGTGGGTAAACTAATCGGATGAAAACAGGAGTGATTAAACTAACCTTGGAACAACACAACACATTAAGTCTCATCCATAAGGCCAATGCCGGCCTCCTCACTGTCCAGGAGGCGGCCCTGTTTTTGTATTTAAAGGATTTCAGCAAATACATTATTTTCAACAGCCATCGAAGAGCCGGGCCACGGCAGATGCCAAGGTCACTTGTCCCGCCGGCGGTGAAGAAAGATCAGCCTGCCGGGCTGGCGGATTGATGCGTATACATCCCTTGGGCCCTTTGGCTTTCGGCCCAAATATGATATGATCTAAATATTGAGATGAAAGGCTCGGCAGTAACCTGCGGCCGGAAGCCGATAAAAGAACGGGGAGGCTTAACATGACCTGCAAAAGCGACATTCAGATTGCCCAGGAAACACCCCTTTGGCCCATAGAGAAGGTAGCGGAAAAGCTGGGCCTGGAGCGCGACGTACTGGAGCTCTATGGAAAAGGTAAGGCAAAGATCGACTATACCCGTTTGCCGACCGCAGAAAAGCAGGGCAAGCTGGTGCTGGTGACGGCCATTACCCCCACCCCCGCCGGCGAAGGGAAGACCACCACCACCGTAGGGCTGGGGGACGCCTTAAGCCGGTTGGGGAAAAAAGCCGCTATCGCTTTACGGGAACCTTCCCTGGGGCCGGTTTTCGGCATTAAAGGGGGAGCGGCCGGCGGCGGCTATGCCCAGGTAGTGCCTATGGAAGACATCAACCTGCACTTCACCGGTGATTTTCATGCTATCGGCGCGGCAAATAACCTTTTGGCTGCTCTCATCGACAACCATATTTTCCAGGGGAACCAGCTGGATCTGGATCCCCGGCGCATCACCTGGAAGCGCTGCGTGGATATGAACGACCGCCAGCTGCGCCATATCGTCTGCGGCCTGGGGGGCAAAGCCGGCGGCATGCCCCGGGAGGACGGCTACGATATCACTGTGGCTTCGGAAATCATGGCGATTCTTTGCCTTTCTGAAGATATCGACGATCTGAAGGCGAAACTGGCCTCTGTTATCGTCGGTTATACCCGGCAGGACCGGCCGGTGACCGCCGGGGAGCTGAAAGCGCAAGGGGCCATGGCGGCGCTTTTAAAGGACGCCCTCAAGCCTAATTTGGTCCAGACTCTGGAGCACACTCCCGCCATCGTTCACGGCGGCCCCTTTGCCAATATCGCCCATGGCTGCAACAGCATCATGGCCACAAGGCTGGCCCTTTCCCTGGCAGACTACGTGGTGACGGAAGCCGGCTTCGGCGCCGACCTGGGGGCTGAAAAGTTTATGGATATCAAATGCCGCAAAGCGGGCTTTACCCCTGACGCCGTAGTGATCGTGGCTACGGTGCGGGCTCTGAAGATGCACGGCGGCCTGCCTAAGACCCAATTGGCGGAGAAAAATCTGGATGCCCTGGAAAAAGGGCTGCCGAATTTATTAAAACATATTGAAAATATCACCGGGCATTTCGGCCTGCCGGCGGTGGTGGCCCTGAACCGCTTCCCCGGCGACGATCCTGAGGAACTGGCCCTGGTGGAAGCACGCTGCCGGGAACTGGGGGTCAACGTGGCCCTGTCCCAGGTCTGGGCCCAGGGCGGCCGGGGCGGCGAAACCCTGGCCCGGGAGGTGCTGCGCCTTATCGGGGAGGGCAAAAAGGACTTTCATTTTATCTATGACGATGCCGACAATCTGCGGACAAAGATCACAAAAATCGCGGAAAAGGTTTACGGCGCCGGCGGGGTGGATTTCAGCGCCGCCGCTCTCAAGGAACTGGACCGTTTGGAAAGCCTCGGCTATGGCGCTTATCCGGTCTGTATGGCCAAGACTCAATATTCTTTGTCGGATGATCCGACTCTCCTGGGCCGTCCCAAAGGCTTCCGTATCAGCGTGCGGTCCTTGCGGGTATCTGCCGGCGCCGGCTTTGTGGTAGCCTTGACCGGAGAAATCATGACCATGCCGGGCCTGCCTAAAGTTCCCGCGGCGGAAAAGATCGACGTGGATAATCAGGGCCGGATCTCCGGCTTATTTTAAGAGGAGGGCCTATGACGGAAACCCTGGATTTATTTCTGGAGGATCTGGCTTCCTCCAAGGCCACTCCCGGCGGCGGCGGAGCGGCGGCTTTGGCCGGCGCTCTGGGAGCCGCCCTGGGCAGCATGGTGATCAATCTGACCCTGGGCAAAAAAAAGTACGCCCAGCATGAGGAAACGTTGCGGGAGGTTTTGAAGAAAACCGAAGCCTTACGCCGGGAACTGAAGGATTTAATCGCCGCCGATGCCGAGGCCTTCGCTCCCCTGGCCCGGGCCTACGGCCTGCCTAAGGATACGCCGGAGGAACTGGCGGAGCGGGAAAAAGTCATGGAGGAGGCCCTGGCCCAGGCGGCGGCGGTGCCTCTGGAGATTATGAAAAAGGCCCTGGAGGCACTGGAACTTCAGCAGGTTCTGGCGGAAAAAGGCAGCCGGCTGGCCATCAGCGATGTGGCCTGCGGCGCAAGGCTTTTGCAGGCCGCCGTATCCTGTGGGGAAATGAACGTATATATCAATACCGGCCTGATGAAAAACCGGGCTTTGGCTTTGGAGCTGGAGGAAAAAGCCTTGAAAATTTCCGGGGAGAGCCGGGTACTGGCTGAAGGAATCTGCCGGCAGGTACTCCGGCAGATCGTTAAATAAAAGCCACAGGAAACCTCATCGGCGGCGGCCCGTTCCTGGGTGGCGCGTATTGGCTGGCTTATCAGGGGGAGACAAATGACGCCGGAAAAGAAAAAAGAGCAGAAAAAACCAAAAGAACAGATAAAGCCCCCGGAGCTGGCGGCGGAAAAGCAGCGGCTGCGCCGGCAGCTTTTGGACCTGGCAAAAAGCCTGGACGCCAGAGGCCGGGAGGATTCCGATAAAAGGATTCTGTCCCGCCTGGCGGACTGGCAGGAATACCGCCGGGCGAAATCCCTTTTCCTATATGTGGGACTGGGCTGGGAAATCCATACCCGGCCTTTGATTCTTCAGGCTCTGGGGGCGGGAAAGCGGATAGCCCTGCCTCTTTGCCGGGAGAAGGGCAGGATGGAGGCCCGGTGGGTGACTTCTCTGGCTCAGCTGAAACCCTCCGCCGGCCCGCTGAAGCTATTGGAACCTTCTCCTGAATGCGCTCTGGCCCTGCCGGAGGAGCTGGGCCTGTTGATTCTCCCTTGCTTAAGCTGTGATTTCACCGGCCGGCGCCTGGGCCGGGGCGGCGGGTATTATGACCGTTATCTGGCGGCGGCCAGGGAAAGCGGCGCCCCTTTTATTACCGCGGCTTTGTGCCGGGAACTGCTGCTCAGGCCGGAGCTGCCTGCCGGAAGCCATGATCAAAGCGTGGATTTTGTCGTCTGGGAAAAGGGGATTGCCGACTGCCGCTGAGGCCGGCCCTGTGGCGGCTTCTCCCGGGCGGATTAAAACCGGGCGGATTAAGATAAGAATGGAAAGCCGGTGGCCTCTGATCTGGATTTTCGCTGCCGGAAGAAGGAATGATTCATCATGGAAAATCTCGTGCTGGCTTTTACCGTAGTGTTTCCGCTGCTGGTCTATCTGTGTCTGGGCTACCTGCTGCGCCGGCTGTGCCTGTGGAATGAAACCACGGTGAAGCAGATGAACGGCATATGCTTCCAGCTGTTTTTGCCCATGCTGCTGTTTGAAAACGTCCGGAACATCAATTTAAGTGAGGGCGTGGACTTTCCTCTGATAGGATTTGCCGCCGCCGCCGTAATCGCCACCTTTTTTTTGGCCTGGCTTTTGGTGCCCCTTCTGGAAAAGGAAAAACCGAAGCAGGGGGTAATGGTTCAGTGTCTGTTCCGCAGTAATTTCGTTTTATTCGGCATACCGGTAGCCCTTTCGTTATGGGGCCGGGAGCAATTGGGGGATACCGCGGCCGTGGTGGCGGTGATTGTGCCCCTGTTTAATTTTTTGGCGGTATTGTCCCTGGAATTATTCCGGGAAGGAAAAATTGATTACAGCCGGATCGGCAGGAAGATTCTGACCAATCCTTTGATTGTGGGGGCCCTGGCCGGTCTATTGCTTCTGGTGCTGGAGCTGCCGCTGCCCGGACCGTTGGCCTCGGCCACTTCCGCCATCAGCAAGGTGGCTACGCCTTTGGGATTGATGGTATTGGGGGGGAGCTTCTCTTTTTCCGACACCAAGGGCTTTTTACGGCAACTGGTGATTTGCGTCACCGGCCGCCTGATCGTGGTGCCGGCTCTGTGGCTCAGCGTGGCGGCCCTGCTGGGGTTCCGGGATCTGGCTATCATTACGCTGCTGCCGCTGTTTGCTTCACCGGTGGCCACCTCCTCCTTTGCCATGGCCCAGCAGATGGACGGCGACAGCGACCTGGCGGGACAGTTGGTGGTCTATACGTCGATTTTCTCCATCTTTACCATGTTCTTTTGGATTGTGATCCTGAAAAACCTGGCCCTGTTTTAGTCTGCTCTCTTATTTCAGCCGGGAGCCTTTGGTAAGCGGAGAGAAATATTTGCGGAGCGGGGGAACAAAACTCCCCGGCCTGCGTCTAAAAGATAGGCCCCAAGGATGAGGGCATAATCCGGCAATGAAAAAGGAGACCGAAAAAGAGATGAAAAAAAGAATTTTATTGACTGCCCTGACGGCGGTTCTGATCCTTACCCTGGGACTTGCCGCCGGCTGCGGCGGAAATTCCGGCGCAGCCGGCGCCGATGAGGAACCTGTGGCTTCCGCCTCAGCCGGCGAGATGGGCGCCGCCTTATTGGAAAAAGTTGACGTGGCCACCATGCAGCTGGACGAAACCGGGCTGAAGGATTTTTTCGGCCTGGACAGCGAAAAGTATGAGGAGGCCGTGGGCTATATGGCCATGATGAATGTTAAAGCCGCCGATCTGGTGATTGTAAAAGCAAAAACCCCGGAAGACGTGGCGGATCTGAAGGCCGGCCTGGAAGCCCGCCAGGAAACCAATGTGCAGACCTGGAGCCAATACCTGCCGGATCAGTATGAGATTGTAAAAAATTACAAGCTGATTGAAAAAGGCCGTTATCTTTTGTATGTCGTAGCCAAAGACGCCGACGGCATCGCCGAAGATTTCGAAAGCTATTTTAAATAAGCTTTAAACTTGCGGATCATTATGATATAAAGAAAGAGCGGCAGAGGGCCTGCCGCCGCCCGCAAGGGATAAACTCCTCAGGGAGGAAAATCCAGCCATGGTTTTTTCCAGCTTACTTTTCCTTTTTTGCTATTTGCCGGCGGTGCTGCTGGCGTATTATCTTCTGCCTAAGGCCTGGCGAAACAGGATGCTGTTTTTTGCCAGCCTTATTTTCTATGCCTGGGGAGAGCCCATCTATATTTTTTTGATGCTGTTTACGATTGTCTTCGGCTATGCCACGGGGCTGATGCTGGAGCGTTGGGGTCCGCCGGGAGAAGCCGGCGGCGGACAGGCTGACGGCGGCCACGCCTCCGGTGGAGGAGTTGCTCCCCGCGGGCAAGCTGCTGCCTTCCGGGCTAAGCTGATCCTGGCTCTGGCGGTGGCGGTCAATATCGGCATTCTGGGCTTTTTCAAATATGGCGGTTTTATTGCCGATAATATCAACAGTCTTTTGGGGCTGCGCTTAAGCCTGCCGGATCTGCCGCTGCCCCTGGGCATTTCCTTTTATACCTTTCAGACCATGTCTTATACCATCGACGTCTACCGGGGAAAAGCCCCCGTCCAGCACAGCCTGATCAGTTTCGGCACTTATGTGGCCATGTTCCCCCAGTTGATTGCCGGGCCCATCGTCCGGTATAACACCGTGGCCCGGCAGCTCAATGAACGGCGGGAATCTCTGGCGGCTTTCGGCAGCGGCGTAGGCATCTTCGCCGTGGGGCTGGCCAAAAAAGTACTTCTGGCCAACAATATTGGATTGTTCTGGGACAGCATCAAGGCGTTTACGCCGGCGGAAATGTCGTTGACGGCGGCCTGGGCCGGCATTGTAGCCTTCGGCCTGCAGTTGTATTTCGACTTTTCCGGTTACTCCGACATGGCTGTGGGCCTGGGGCGGATGCTGGGTTTTGAGTTTGAACGTAACTTCGACTATCCCTATATCAGCCGCAGCGTCTCGGACTTTTGGCGTCGCTGGCATATCAGCTTAAGCACCTGGTTTAAGGAGTATCTGTATATTCCTTTGGGAGGCAGCCGCTGCGGACTGGCCCGGACCACCTTCAATCTGCTGGTAGTCTGGATGGCCACCGGCATCTGGCACGGAGCCAATTGGAATTTCCTGTTCTGGGGTTTGTATTATTTTGTGTTTCTTGCTCTGGAAAAAAGCGGCTTGCGCCGGCTGCTGGAAAAGGCCCCCCGGGCTGTGGGCTGGTTTTATACTGTCTCAGTAGTCATGGTAGGCTGGGCAATTTTTGTTTTTGAGGATATGGCCGGACTGACCGGCTATCTGCTGGCTTTAGCCGGCCAGGGGATCGGCGGCGGAGTGATCAACGACAGGATCCTCTATTTGCTGAGTTCCTTCGGCGTCATGCTGATCTTGGCCCTGGCGGCGGCCACACCCTGGCCGGCCCGGCTGTTTAACCGGCTGACCGAAGGCCGCCCCCGGCTGACCCTTTGGCTGAAACCGGTCCTGGTGCTGGCGGCGCTGCTTTTGTCCACCGCCTATCTGGTAGACTCCAGTTACAATCCCTTTTTATATTTCCGGTTTTAAAGGAAAGCTTTACTGAAGAAAAGCTGAGAAAAAATTCCCTGGCCCGGCCATTGCCCGGGAGGTGAGAAAGGAGGCGGCAGATGAAAAAAGACAAGCGGAAAGGCGTTTCCCCGGGTCCCAAGACGAAAAAGGACGCTGGGCAGGCCGGGAAGGCGGCAGGATTCCGTCAACCGGCAGGACTGGTGGATCCGGAAGCAGGACTTATGGATCTGCAAGCAGGGTTCGTGACTCCGGATGTGCCACTTGTGGATCCGGACCCTGTCAGCGCCAGGGAAGACCCGGTGGCCGGCAAGGCCATGGCCTTGGTGTTTTGCGCTTTTATCTTCATTCTGGCCGCCGCCTTTGTCCTGCTGCCCCCCCGGGAGTTTTCCGCCCAGGAAAACCGTTATTTGGCTCAGTTGCCCCAGGCCCGGTGGAAAGCCATAAAAAGCGCTGAGTATATGGCCGATATCGAGGAATTTATTATGGACCAGTTTCCGGCCCGGGACCGCTGGGTCAGCCTTAAGGCTCTGTGCCAGAAGGCTGCTTTCCAGAAGGAAAACAATAAGGTTTATAACGCCGCCCAGGGATATCTGATCGGCGCCCTGGAACCGGTGGATCAGGCCATTGTGGAAAAAAACCTGGCGGCCGTCCAGGCGATGAAGAGGCTGGGGGATACCTTGACCGCCGCAGCCGGTAGCCGCCAGGGCGAAAAAGCCGATCAGGAAAAGGGCACCGCCGAAATAGAAAACGTTGTCGGGCCCTTGGCGGACGGCAGGAAGGCGGCGGAAAAGGACGCCGCTTCCTTAAAGACTTCCGCGGAATCCCTGGAAGGCCTGCAGCCTTTTCAAACCGCTCTGCTTTTAGTGCCTACGGCGGCTGAGGTCCTGCGGGATAAACTGCCTGCTTACGCCTATTTGCCCGATCAGGCGGAGTTGCTGGCCCAGGCCAAGGCGGACCTGGGGGAGGCTTATATTGACGTGACGCCGGCCCTCAGGGAGATGAACGCTTCCGGCCGCCAGGTCTATTATCGAACCGACCATCATTGGGTTACGGCAGCGGCTTATCAGGGCTACGCCGCTTATCTGGAATGGCTGGGTCTTACTCCCAATCCCCGTGACGCCTATACTGAGGAGCGGGTCAGCGGCGACTTCTACGGCACCCTTTGGTCAAAAAACAGCTTGCCCGCCATCGACCCTGACAGTATCGAGATTTACACACTGGATGCGGGCGAGCCGAAAGTTAAGGTAACCTATTATGACGGCAGCAGCGAGGAAACCGGCGACTCCCTATATGGTCCGGCTTATCTGGAGAGCAAGGATAAATACGCTTATTTTCTGAACGGAAACAAACCACTGACGGTGATCCGGACAGGAAAAGCAGAGGAGGCCGGAGCGCCGGCCCAGGCCTTTCAGACCGGGGAGAACGCTGCCGGCCCCGCCGGGCAGCAGGACCAAAAACCTGCGGAAGGGGGTTTTGCCGGCAATGATGTTTTGCGGGAAGAGCCGCCAGACCCGGGCCTGCGGCTGCTGGTTTTCAAGGATTCCTATGCTCATTGCCTGATCCCTTTTTTAACCCCTTATTTTGAGGAAATCCATGTGGTGGACCTGCGTTACTGGCATAAGGATCCTGTTGCCTACATGAAGGAAAACCGGATCAACCAGGTGCTTTTTCTCTATAATGCCGAAACCTTTGCCAGCGACCGTACTATCAGCCAGGTAGGCAGCTATTTGTCCCGCTATGGCAGCCAATAAAAAAGGGCTGTCGCAAATTGGTTGACAAAACCAAAGAGCGGCAGCCTTTTTAATAAGGATATAGCGCAGTGCCTTTTATAAGGAGATGAGATGATAAGCTTCAACAATTTGGTTGGCCAATGGGTTAACCGATTCAAGATTCATGATTAACTGAGCAACGTGAATTTCATCATCATTCTCCGCCCGTGGCGGGCCGCGCGGCTGGCAGGAAATCAAGAGCCGGATGCGTTGAGATCAAGATCCGTACAAGATCAATCGTTTTCTCGTAGAGCAGTCCCCACGGGGAGGCAAAAGCCTCCGGCAAGGGGTTGCTTATCCTGTCCATTGAAGGGCAAAAAGCCGTTTTTTCTGCTTGGAGCATCCCCTGGGCGGTAAAAAAGCCGGGACTTGGGGCTGCTTTTGGCCGTAAAGCGACCCCAGAGGAGCTAAGGACGGCGGCCTCCGGCGATGTTTACCGGGATTTCGTCATGTTTTTTCTGAAAATCCCGGTAAAAGTTCCCGACAGTCTCCGGGAGGAGGATGCTGCTTCACTTTTTCCACCATCAAAGGAAAAAGGCTCGCCATTTTGCCTTAACGCTATGGCTTACCCTTGCCGTCAAGGCAAAATCAGTGCTTTGGGAGAAATTTACCGGGATTCGCTTTAAAAACAAAGGGATTTTCCGGTAAACATAGGTCATCAGCCATGAGGAGCCGGGAGCGGCGATAATGATGGTGATAATAATGGTAATGGTGATGGTAATGGTGATGCTGAAGCCGGAGTGTCCGACGATTCAGGATCGGATACCGTCATAACCATGCCCGGCTGGCGTTGGCGCCGATACTGCGGCGCCAGACTTGGGCCGGACTAAGATCAGTTTTTAACCGTCAACCCAAAGAGCCGGGCCAGGTCGATAGCCTGCCAGGGAGAAACCGTAACGCCCCGCAGCTCCCAGCAGTTGTCGGATACCGTAATCCCTTCGATCTGATCGTCGCTCAGGTCCACGTCCTTCAATGAGGTTTTAACAAATACGGCGCCCTCCAGCCGGGTTTGCTGTACGGTAAACTCCGTTAGCCGGCAATTTCCCAGGATAGCGCCGGAAAAATCACTTCCCTGGATCTCGATGTATTCCAGCTTGCTTTCGTCAAAATTTGCATATTGGCAGTTGGACTCCTGTACCGTCATTTGCTTGAGCCCGCTATGGTAAAAATTTGTTCCCAGGGCCTTGCAGGAATGGAATTCACAGCGGTTGAAGTAGCTCTGGCTGAAATTGGCGTTGGACAGGTCGCAGCGGCGAAAGATCACGTCCACAAAGGCGGAGCGCTCTGCCCGGCAGTTCGGGAACCGGCAGTTTTCCAACAACACGCTGTGAAAATTTAGACCGGTTAAATCCGCACCGGTCAGGACGGCGTCTTTGATCTGACAGAACTCGATGTCCCGCTCATCCTGCCGGGCTTCGGCCAGCAGGAGTTCCGGATCGCCGGCGGCAAAAAGCTCAGCCGGCATTTTCGGCATTTTTGTACGCAAAGGGAAGCTCCTTTCTCCGGCAGCGTTTTTTTGCCGGAACAAACCCGGACGGTAAAACCTGCCGCCGGCCGGTGAAAACCAACAGGCCGGAAGGACACGAAAAACAGCCGGGGAGAATAAGAAACAGAACGGAAGAATTTGAGAATGGACCCCGGATAAGGGGGAAAGGTCGGAAAAGAATGAACGAAGAAAAGAAAAAACGCTCCGTAGCCTCTTCGGGCACCGTCCTGGTCCGGCGGGGCCTTGGGTTGGTTGGGGTCGCATGTTTGCTGTATTTTCTGGGGCTTTCTCTTTATCTTGCCTCCGGCAATACGTTTATTTATATTTGGCTGATTTTGGGCCTGGCCTTTTTCGGCTTGAGCGCTGCCTGGCCCGCCCTGGCCGCTTTGCCCCGAAGGGGGAAATACCTGTTGGCGGCTGCGGCTGTGATCGGTCTGGCGGCTTTTATCTGGGTGGAGGGTCTGATTATCGCCGCCGCCCTGGGCCAGGCGGCTCCGGGGGCGGATTACCTTATCGTTTTGGGCGCCAAGGTCAATGGACAGATCCCTTCCAAAACTCTGCAGCAACGGATCGACAGCGCCGCCCTGTATCTGCAGGAAGATCAGAAAACCCTGGCCGTAGTCAGCGGCGGGCAGGGCCAGGACGAGGACATCTCCGAGGCCCGGGCCATGGCCCAGGGGCTTCAGGCCTGGGGAATCGGACCGGAGCGGATCCTTTTGGAGGAGCAGTCCACCAGTACGGAAGAAAATCTGCGCTTTTCCCAGGCGTTGATCCCACCGGGCTCCCAGGTGGTGATTGTCTCCTCGGACTTCCACCTGTACCGGGCCCAGGCGCTGGCCCGCGGCCTGGGTTACAGCGACGTATCGGGACTGCCTGCTCCTTCCCTGCCCGGCTTGCTGCCCAACTACTGCCTCCGGGAATTCTGCGCCGTGATCAGCACCTGGGTTTTCGGCCGGACCGGATGAATGAGCCTCAGAAGCTTGTCCGGTACAGCGGAATCACGTTGATGACCGGCGTTTCATAGGGATGCACCTGCCTGACAGCGTCGACGGTGATCTCTGCCTTTTCACGCAGGCAGGTAACTTCCACTTTCAGCTCCGGTTCCGAGCTGACGGTATTTTCAGCTCCAATGAAGGGTTTGCTCCCGGCCAGCGGCCGCCAGCAGCCCGTGACCTGGCTGTACGACAGGCAGCTGTCGTAGTTTCCGATGCGTCCCGCGTCAACGCTTTGCAGGGCCTCCCGCAACTTGGAAAGGTGAGTCTCCGGGATAAAGATTTCAATTTTGCAGTAACGGAAATCCTTCATGGTGCTGCCTCCGAAAAAAGCGCTCTGTTTCCTGTATACCGTAAAGGCCGGAAATCGCAAGCGAGGGTTTTCCCCAGGCAATAATCAAGATGAAGACCGTATCATTCCTGATGGTCCTTTTTATTTATTGGAAAAGCGGCCCACGCCAAAAGCCGGCATTTCGCCGCGATTTCTCAGATGTCGAAGGTTATCGGGGGTTCGGACTTTCTGATTATTGATCAGGCATGATCAAAATAACCGGTGACATATAAACAGATTTCTACCATTTCCTCTTCCGTCTGCTTCATCCCGTCCTGAATCCAATTTGTCAGTACGTTACAAACAGCACCGCTCCAAAAAATCATGTCGTATCGGTCTTTCGTATTTTCTTCCTTGATCCCGGCCGTCATTTGCCTTGTGATCTCTTCCAGGATGATCTGCCCAAAACCTGCTTTTAACAGAACGCAGAAAGATCCGGCGTGAGCTTTTATCGTAACAAATAAGGTTTTCCAGTACATTTTCTGTTCCGTGACATAGGAGAATTGGGTCATCGCTTTAATAATATCGGCGATCAGAAAACGGAGTAAAGTATTTAATATGTCGTCCTTGGATTCATAATTGCGGTAATATGCTGTTCTTGAAACACCGGCCCGCTTTACAATTTCAGAGATCGTTATTTTCGAGTAGTCCTTTTCGGCCATTAACAAAATCAACGCGGCCTCGATGCATTCTCTTGTTAGTTTATTTGATTCTTTATTCGATAAGCGAAGAATTTCCCGCTTTTTCATTTCTGAGTTCATTTCCGCCATTACAATTCCTCCTGGTTTGTTCACTCCGATTGGGGATGTGTTGACAAAGCGTCTTCGGCAGAATACACTTGTATTGACATTACAAGTGTACCATCGGATTGAAGAATTGTCAAAACAAATATGGAGGACCGGCAGCGATGGGTGACTTCGCATGAACCAAAAAAAATACGAACATAGAGCTTTAATTGTTGGAATCATCTCCAACATGCTGATGGGCGGAGCGGGGATTTGGGTTTACCATATCACAAAAATAGAGGCGCTTTTCCTCGACGCGTACTTTACCTTGCTGACCGTCTTTTCCGGGATTGCGGCCGCTATTATCTCGAAAAAAAGTAAAAATACGAGCAAGTCTTTTCCCCGGGGATATTTTTTTCTGGAACCCCTTTACGCCATACTGAAATCGCTTCTTACCCTGGGCCTGCTCGTTTACGCTGCGGTAATCGTCACGGCCAAGGCGATGGATTACTTCCTGTATGGAATCGGCGAGATCATGCATTATGGTCCGGTTATTCCTTACGAAATCGTCATGGTCGTTCTGTGCGCCGCCTTGTCCCTTTTTTATTGGAAGCAAAATAAGCGTACGAACAATACAAGCACAATGCTGGCCGCGGAAGCGAAAGCCACGTTAATTGACGGTCTTATGTCCGGAGGAATCGGCTTTGGCGTCCTGATCATGTCCTTTATCAGTGGAGGCAGTACGGGAGACAGTAACGGAAGCGGCTCTTTTTCCTTTCTGCTGTATACGGGGGACTTCTTCATTACCATCATCTTGGCGGCGTTTTCGATAAAAGAACCGGTGAAGGTCTTGCAGGAGGCCTTTGTCGAGATGGCAAATGGAATCGTTACGAAAGAGGAGATAAAGGCGCCGATTACGCAAGTTGTTCGGAAGCATCTGCCAAAGAATACGGAATTAAAAAATTGCCTTATTCATAAGGTAGGCATGAGCTTCAACATTTCCGTTCATCTGGACAGCCTGTCCGAGATCATTAACAAAACCGAATTGCTTCAGCAAGCTGCGTATATAGAAGAAGAACTCTCTCATCGATATGAGAAGGTAAGCGTCAGCTTTATCTTCCCGTAAAATTGCCCATGCAAAGGGGACGGGACAAAAATTACCCGCCGGCCTGCCGTGGGCTTGAAGTTTCCACTTTTGATACACGGTTTTTCACAACGGCATAACGCATCAATTCCGATTTTGAACAAAAGAGAAAAGCATTGAAAACACTACGCTTTCAATGCTTTTTTTGTCCGCTTTTTTCTGGAAAGATGCCCTGGCCGACGTCAGGGCATCTTTCCAACAACGAAAAATTATATTTGATAAAGGGATTTGCGGCCTTTGTATTGAGCGGCCTCGTCCAGGTCTTCCTCAATGCGCAGCAGCTGATTGTACTTGGCTACCCGGTCGGTGCGGGAAGGGGCGCCGGTTTTGATTTGGCCGGCGTTGGTGGCCACGGCGATATCGGCGATGGTTACGTCCTCGGTTTCGCCGGAGCGGTGGGAGATTACCGCGGTATAGCCGGCTTCCCTGGCCATCTGAATGGCGTCCAGGGTTTCGGTGAGGGTGCCGATCTGGTTTACTTTGATCAGGATGCTGTTTGCGATGCCCTGCTCAATTCCCCGGGCCAGGCGCTGGGTGTTGGTGACAAAGAGGTCGTCGCCTACCAGCTGCAGCTTTTTGCCCAGCTTCTTGGTCAGCATTTCCCAGCCCGCCCAGTCGTCCTCGGCCAGGCCGTCTTCGATGGAGATAATGGGATAACGCTCCGCCAGGCCGGCATAGAACTCCACCATTTCGGCGGCGGACAAGGTCTTGTTTTCTCCGGCCAGCATATAGCTGCCGTCCTTGTAGATCTCGGAGGCGGCCGTATCCAGAGCCAGGAAGCAGTCCTTGCCCGGTTCGTAACCGGCCAGGCGGATAGCTTCCACAATAACGGCCAGGGCCTCCTCGTTGGAACTCAGGCTGGGGGCAAAACCGCCTTCATCGCCTACGGCGGTGTTATAGCCTTTGCTCTTCAGCACGCTTTTCAGATTATGGAATACCTCGGTACCCATCTTCAGGGCTTCGGCAAAGCTGCCGGCGCCGGCCGGAACCACCATGAATTCCTGAATATCCACGTTATTATCGGCGTGCTTGCCGCCGTTCAGGATATTCATCATCGGTACGGGCAGCTGCTTGGCGTTGGTGCCGCCGATGTAACGGTAAAGGGGGAGGCCCAAATACGCCGCGGCGGCCTTGGCGCAGGCCAGGGAGACGGCTAAAATGGCGTTGGCGCCCAGGCGGGACTTATTGGGGGTGCCGTCTAAGTCGATCATCAGCTGGTCGATGGTGGCTTGCTGGGTAACGTCCAGACCGATCAGGGTCGGCCCGATAATGGTGTTGACGTTGGTTACGGCCTCCAGCACGCCTTTGCCCAGATAGCGGCTTTTGTCGCCGTCCCGCAGCTCTACGGCCTCATGAACGCCGGTAGAAGCGCCGGAAGGCACGGCGGCCCGGCCCAGGGTGCCGTCCTCCAAAAGCACTTCGGCTTCTACGGTGGGGTTTCCCCGGGAATCCAGGATTTCTCTGGCGTATACGTCGGTAATGGTGGTCATGACAGTCAATCCTTTCTGAGTTCTGTATAGTAGATCCTAAAATAATATTAACTTCTGGTGTGATAAACCCTAATCCTGATGGCGGATCAGGCTCCGGCCCGTCATTTCGGGAGGCTGGACGATGCCCATCAGTTCCAGGATGGTGGGGGCCAGGTCGCAGAGGGCGCCGCCGGAACGCAGGTCCGGGGCCGCCTCCGCCGCCAGGATGCAGGGCACCGGCCGGCAGCTGTGGCAGGTTTGGGGGCTGTTATTCCTGGGGTCCCACATGGTTTCCGCATTGCCATGGTCGGCGGTGACCAGGACCGCGCCGCCCATCTGCAATACGGCGGCCACATTTTTTCCCACCCAGTAGTCTACGGTTTCCACCGCTTTGATGGCCGCGGTCATGACGCCGGTATGGCCTACCATGTCGGGGTTGGCATAATTTAAAATAATCAGGTCGTATTTTCCGGAAAGGATCTGCTCATTTACCGCGGCGCCTACTTCAGGGGCGCTCATTTCCGGCTGCATATCATAGGTGGCCACCTTGGGCGAAGGGATCAGGATGCGATCCTCTTTTTCATTGGGCACATCCACGCCGCCGTTAAAGAAAAAGGTGACATGAGCATATTTTTCCGTTTCGGCGATCCGCAGCTGCCGGCCCCCGGCCCAGGCTACCGTCTGGCCCAGGGTGTTTTCCAGGTTCTGGGGCGGGAAGGCCGCTTTTACCGGCAGACAGGCTTCGTATTGAGTCATGGTGACGATAAAAGGCCGGCAGGGATTCTTGCGGGAAAAATAAGGAAAGTCCCGGTCGGTAAAGGCATGGCAGATCTCCCGCAGCCGGTCGGTGCGGAAATTAAACATAATCAACGGATCTCCGTCGTTAATAACGGCCAGAGGCTGTCCGTCGTCCACCGCGCTGCAAAAAGCCCCTTCGGCATAAGCGTCGTTCAGGCCGCCGGCCGGAGACGCTGATCCGGCGATCCCCGGGAGAATCCCGCTGCCGGCTGTTTGCCCGGGGACGGCAGCGCCGGTCCGGCAGCTGTCCGACACAATGACGGTGGGCTCGATAAACTCGTCGGTGACGCCCTGACCATAGGCGGACAGGATGGCGTCCACAGCGGAAGCCGCTTTCAGACCCTGGCCGTAAGCCAAGGCCCGGTAGCCCTTTTCCACCCGGTCCCAGCGCTTATCGCGGTCCATGGTGTAATAGCGTCCGCCGACGGTGGCGATGCGGCCCAGGCCTTCCCGGCTCATCCGTTCCTCCAGTTCCCGGATAAAACCCAGAGCGCTCTGGGGCGGCGTATCCCGGCCATCCAGGAGAGCATGGACATAGACCTGGGGAACCGACTGACTTTTTGCCAGCTCCAGTAAAGCGTAAAGATGGCTCATCTGGCTGTGTACGCCGCCGTTTGACACCAGGCCCAGAAGGTGCAGGGGCCGGCTTTCGGCCTTGGCCTTTTGACAGGCCTCCAAGAGATGGGCATTGGCCATGATGCTGCCGTCCCGTACCGCCAGATTAATCCGGGTCAGATCCTGATAGACTACCCGTCCGGCGCCGATATTCAAATGACCCACCTCGGAATTTCCCATCTGGCCTTCCGGCAGACCTACCGCCTCGCCGCTGGCTTCCAGGGTCGTATAAGGGTATGCGGCCTTCAGCCGGTCCAGGCAAGGGGTCCTGGCCTGGACCGTGGCGTCGTGAGCCGGATCGGAGCCGTCGCCGATGCCGAAGCCGTCCATAATGATTAGCATAACCGGTTTATAGGGCAAAATAGTTCACCTCGCAAAAACATTAAAAAGAAATAACAAATCCTGTCCTTTCCTATTATCCCATCTGCCGGGACGGACTGCAAGACCCGGCAAAAGAAAAAGCCGTCTTTGAATCGTGTATTTATCATAAACTATCCTGAACCCTCCGGATAAAGCCTCCTGAGGCTGGGGGAAAATCTGCCGGCATAGGGAAAAGCACGGCGGCCCGCCCCTCTTTGGAGAGACCGGCGCCGGGCCGGGGTGAACCTGCCGCCGGCGAATCAGAAACCGTCCCTGCTTGGGGACAAAAGCAAATTTTGCTGCCCCTTCTTTGGAGGGCGCGGACAAAAGCCCGTGCCGCTTTCCCGCCGGGACCGGGATAGCGCAGGCCCGGTATCGTGGGTGAGCCTGGCTCCGGGAAAAGCGGAAAATCCGCCCGGGATGAATTTATGGGGCCGGGATAAAGGGAGGGGATAGTCTCAACTGGGGTTTATGCAGCGTTCCTGGAATTTATGCAAGAACTCATCCAGTTTATCGAAATATTTTCGTATAAATATTCATATTTATCTTGACAGGATGCATCTTCGGCGTATAATTAAAAAGAGAAGATCAGCCGGGAGGTTTCCGGGCTGATTTACCGGCAGCGGTCTGAAAAACCAGGAACCGAGTCTGCCGGCAGTTCCGAAGAAAAGAAAGGAGAGGCCCGATGAGCGCGAAAAAGACCAAAGTGTTCATTGATGGCAAGGAGGGGACCACAGGGCTGAGGATCACCCGGCGGCTGGGCGGCCGCCAGGATCTGGAGCTTTTGTCCGTACCGGAGGAAAGGCGTAAGGACCTGGAAGAGCGAAGACGCCTGATCAATACCTCCGACATCACGATCCTCTGCCTGCCCGACGCGGCGGCCAGGGAGTCGGTTTCCCTGGTTGAAAACCAGGCGGTACGCATTATCGACGCCTCCACAGCCCATAGGACCCAGGATGGCTGGAGCTACGGCTTTCCCGAGCTTTCCCCGGCCCACCGGCAGGCTATCCGCACGGGGAACCGGATCGCGGTTCCCGGCTGCCACGCCAGCGGTTTTATCGCCCTGGCCTATCCCCTGACGACCGCCGGATTGGTAGCGGCGGATTATCCGTTTGTCGCTTATTCCGTCACCGGTTACAGCGGCGGCGGCAAGAAAATGATCGCTGAGTATGAGGCGCCGGACCGCAGCCCGGACCTGAGCAGTCCCCGCCAATACGGCCTTAGCCAAAGCCATAAACACCTGCCGGAGATGCAGAAGATCCCCGGCCTTGCCCTGGCTCCGGTCTTCAGCCCCATCGTAGCTGACTTTTACAGCGGTATGGCGGTAACGGTACCGCTTTTTTCCCACCTGATGAAGAAAAAGGTGGAGCCGGAGCAGCTTTGGGAAATCTTTGCCCGGCACTACGCCGGCCAGCAGCTGGTGACCGTGGCGCCTTTTGGTACTCCGGAAGACGGGTTTCTGCCGGCCGGCCGGCTGGCGGGTAAGGATACGATGGAGATCATTGTGGCGGGCAACCGGGAGCGGCTGCTTTTGGCGGCCCGCTTTGATAATCTGGGCAAGGGAGCTTCCGGCGCCGCGGTCCAGTGCCTGAATATTATGACCGGCAAAGAAGAAACCGAAGGGCTGAACCGATGAAGGCCGGGGCGGCCTGCCAGATTTGATAAACAGGCAGCCGCAAGCAGACCGGCAGAAAAGGCCGGCATAAAAGCAGAAAAGACCGGCATAAAAAATGAAACAAACAACGGCGGCAGCCGCCCGAAAGGGCGGTCTGGCCGCCGATACGAAGAAGGAGAGATCGAGATGAAAACAATCCCCGGCGGCGTTTGCGCCCCCAAAGGCTTTTCCGCCAGCGGCATCCACTGCGGCATCCGGAAAAACAAAGAGAAAAAAGACCTGGCCCTGATCCTGAGCCGGACCAAGGCGGCGGCGGCTTCAGTCTATACCCAGAACCTGGTGAAAGGCGCTCCCATCGACGTCACAAAAGCCAATATCGCCGACGGCTATGCCCAGGCCATTATTTGTAACAGCGGCAATGCCAATACCTGCAATGCCGACGGCATCGAGATCGCCCAGGGCATGTGCCGGCTTTTGGCAAAAGCTGCCGGGATTTCCGCCGCCGACGTGATCGTGGCCTCCACCGGCGTCATCGGCCAGCCTCTGTCCCTGGAGCCTATGGCCGCCGGCATGGATGAGCTGGTGAAATGCCTCACCGCGGAAGCCGCCGGCAGCAAAGCCGCTTCCGCCGCCATCATGACCACCGATACCGCGGAAAAAGAGGTTGCTCTGGAATTTACCCTGGGCGGCAAAACCTGCCGGATGGGGGGCATCGCCAAGGGCTCGGGCATGATCCATCCCAACATGGCCACCATGCTGGTCTTCATCACCACTGACGCGGCCATCAGCCCCGGCCTTTTGCAGAAAGCTCTGTCCGCCGACATTGAGGATACCTTCAACATGATCAGTGTGGACGGCGATACTTCCACCAACGACATGGTCAGCGTCATGGCCAACGGCCAGGCTGGGAACCCGGTTATCGACAAAGAAGGGGAGGACTACGCCGCCTTTGCCGCCGCTCTGAATACCGTCACCACCTGGCTGTCCAAAGCAATCGCCAGGGACGGCGAAGGAGCCACCAAGCTTTTGGAATGCGCCGTTTCCGGCGCCAAAGATAAAGCTGCCGCCCGGAAAGTGGCCAAGAGCGTAATCTGCTCCAACCTGCTGAAAGCGGCGATGTTCGGCGCCGACGCCAACTGGGGGCGGATCCTTTGCGCCATCGGCTACAGCGGCGCCGATGTGGACGTAAATAATATCGACGTGAACCTGGGGTCTGCCGCCGGCCGGTTTTTAGTCTGCCAAAAGGGCCGGGGCGTGGACTTTTCCGAGGAGTTTGCCAAAAAAGTGCTGACCAAAGACGCGATCCTCATCGACGTCCGGCTGAACCAGGGAGAGGCCACGGCTACGGCCTGGGGCTGCGACCTGACTTACGATTACGTAAAAATCAACGGGGACTACCGGTCTTAGGCCGGTAAGACGCCGGCGGGCAAAAGATACCTTCGGCGGCCAGGCGGGGAAAGCTCCGGATCTTCCCCGCCTTGGCCGGTACGGCCGAAGGTACGGGATGACCGCAGGAAGAGAGGAACGACAGATGAACGTGCATACGGATTTAACCAACGCCAACCGGGCGGAAGTCCTGATTCACGCCCTGCCCTATATCCAGCGTTATTATAATAAAATCGTCGTGGTAAAATACGGCGGCAACGCTATGGTCAATGAAGAACTGAAGCATGCGGTGATGGGAGATATCGTCCTGATGTCCTTAGTGGGCATCAAGGTGGTGCTGGTCCACGGCGGCGGCCCGGAAATTTCCGAAACCCTGGCCAAAATGGGCAAAAAAAGCGAGTTTTATAACGGCCTGCGGGTTACCGATGCGGAAACCGCGGAAGTGGTGCAGATGGTGCTGGCCGGCAAGATCAACAAAAGCCTGGTAAATTTCATCGGCAATATCGGCGGCAAGGCCATGGGCCTTTGCGGCATGGACGGCCAGATGATCGAGGCCAGAAAAATCGACGATAAGCTGGGTTTTGTAGGCGAGATCGTCAAGGTAAATCCTACGCCGATTTTCGACATTATCGAAAAAGGTTATATCCCGGTGATCTCCTCTGTGGGCTACGATAAGGAAGGCAATGTCTATAACATCAACGCCGATACCGCCGCCGCCAGCATTGCCGGCACGCTGAAGGCGGAAAGCCTGATTTCCATGACGGATATCGCCGGCTTGATGCGGGATAAGGAGGACCCCCGAAGCCTGATCTCCCAGGTTACCGTCCGGGAGGCGGAAGAATTGGTGAATGAAGGCGTGATCTGCGGCGGGATGATTCCCAAGGTAGCCTGCTGTGTGGACGCTATCCGGCAGGGAGTGCGGAAGGTTTTTATTATCGACGGCCGGATCCCTCACGCGATTTTGATCGAGACTCTTACCGATGAGGGAATCGGCACTATGTTTATCGGATAAAAAGGAGCAGAACTGGCGTAGAGGAGGCAGCCGGATGAAAGACCAGATAAATCAACAGATAAATCAACAGATGAATCAACAGATAAAAGAGCAGGTCAAGCAGGAAGACAAACAATATATCGCTAATACTTACGGCCGCTTCGACCTTTTGCTGACCAGGGGCAAAGGGGCCCGGGCCTGGGATGAAGCCGGCAGGGAATATATCGACTTAGGAGCGGGGATCGCCGTAAACACTTTCGGCTATGGCGACGAAGAGTGGCAGCAGGCGGTCATCGCCCAATTGGGCCGGCTTCAGCATACCTCCAACCTGTATTATACCGAGCCTCAGGTACAGCTGGCTAAACTGCTTTGTGAAAAGACCGGCATGAAGAAAGTTTTTTTCTCCAACTCCGGCGCCGAGGCCAATGAATGCGCCATCAAAACCGCCAGAAAGTACGGCACCGATAAATACGGCGCGGAGCGCAACGTTATCATCACCCTGAAGGACAGCTTCCACGGCCGGACCATCACCACCCTGGCGGCCACGGGCCAGGACGCTTTCCACACCCATTTTACTCCTTTCACCGAAGGCTTCGTCCACGTGCCCGCCGGCGATCTGCCGGCCATGAAAGAGGCCATGGAAAATCCCCGGGTCTGTGCCGTCATGCTGGAGCTGATCCAGGGCGAAGGGGGATTGCGGGTCATCGATCCGGAGTATGCCGGGGCTGTGGCCCTTTTGGCGAAGGAAAAGGATATTCTGCTTTTGATCGACGAGGTTCAGACCGGCAACGGACGTACCGGCGCTTTATACGCTTATATGAGTTACGGGCTGGAGCCTGATGTGGTCAGCACCGCCAAAGGCCTGGCCGGCGGTTTGCCCATGGGAGCCACCTTATTTAACGAAAAGACGCAGGGCGTGCTGGGGGCCGGCGACCACGGCTCCACCTTCGGCGGCAACCCGGTCTGCGCCGCCGGGGCCGTCAGTATTATCAGCCGGCTGACTCCGGAACTTCTGGCGGAAGTGAAAGCCAAGGGGGATTATCTGCGGCAGGAGCTGGAAGATGCTCCCGGAGTGGAAGAGGTCAGCGGCCTGGGCCTGATGCTGGGGATCAGGCCCGCGGGAATCACCGCCAAAGAAGCGGTGGCGGAGGCCATCGGCCAGGGACTGATCCTGCTGACGGCCAAGGAGAAGATCCGTTTACTCCCTCCGCTGAACATTTCCTGGGAGGAATTAAAAAAATCAGTGAAAATTTTAAAATCTCTGCTTGGAAAACAGGAGAAAAACGGATAAAATATCATGAAGAGAAAATGCCGCCGTCTCCGGAAGGGACGGCGGCCGCCGGAAAACCAAGCCGGCGGAAAAGAAGCGGAAAACAAAGAGAGGGACAGATGAAAAAAGCGTATATTATCTTACAGGACGGCCACATATTCGAAGGAAAGGCCTTTGGCGCCGGCGGGGACGCCACAGGGGAACTGGTATTTACCACCGGCATGGGCGGTTATATCGAGACCCTGACCGATCCCAGCTATTACGGGCAGATTGTCATGCAGACCTTTCCCCTCATTGGGAATTACGGGATGATCGGCGCCGATGCGGAAAGCCGGGACTGCGTGGCCAAAGGTTACATTGTCCGGGAGCACTGCCCGGCTCCTTCGAATTTCCGTTGTGAAACCACCCTGGATCAGTATTTAAAAGAAAAAGGGATCCCCGGTGTTTACGATGTGGACACCAGAGAGATCACCAAGATTATCCGGGAGTACGGCGTAATGAACGCCAGAATCCTTCATGAGCTGCCGAAAACCGATGAGGAAAAGGCAGCTTTATTTGCGGATATCGCCGGATACCGGATAGAGGACGCCGTAAAAAGCGTCAGTACCGGAAAGAAAGAAGAATATCTGCCTCGGGGAGAAGTCAGGCACCGGGTGGTGCTGATCGACTACGGCCATAAAGAAAATATCCTGCGCTGCCTTTTGCGCCTGGACTGCGCCGTTACCGTAGTGCCTTATGACACCGCCGCCGAAGAGATCCTGGCCGAAAAGCCCGACGGCGTCATGCTGTCCAACGGCCCCGGGGACCCGGCGGATAACCTGGAGGCCGTCGCCCAGCTGAAAAAGCTCTTGGGCAAGTTGCCGATTTTCGGCATCTGCCTGGGTCATCAGCTGCTGGCCCTGGCGGCCGGCGGCCGGACCATGAAGCTGAAATACGGCCACCGGGGCGCTAATCAGCCGGTGAAGGACCTGAAAAACGGCCGCACCTATATCTCCAGCCAAAACCACGGCTACGCCGTCTGCCGGGAGGGGCTGGAGGCCGCCGGCGGTGAGATCAGCTTTGTCAACGCCAACGACGGCACTTGCGAGGGCGTGGATTATCCCGGGCTCTCGGCCTTTTCCGTGCAGTTTCATCCCGAGGCCTGTTCCGGCCCCAAGGATACGGAGCTTTTGTTCAGCCGGTTTATTAAGATGATGGAGGGAAAATAACGTGCCGCTGAAAAAGGATATCAAAAAAGTGCTGGTGATCGGCTCCGGCCCCATCGTCATCGGCCAGGCCGCGGAATTTGATTATGCCGGCTCCCAGGCCTGCCGGGTATTGAAAGAGGCCGGCATTAATGTGGTGCTGGTGAACTCCAATCCCGCCACCATCATGACCGATAAAGCCCTGGCCGACGAGATTTACCTGGAGCCCTTAACGGAAGAAACCGTAAAGCGGATCATTGAAAAAGAAAGGCCCGACAGCCTCCTGGCTTCTCTGGGAGGTCAGACGGGGCTCACTGTGGCCATGCAGCTTTCCAAAGAAGGTTTTTTGGACCGGATGGGCGTGCGGCTTTTGGGAACCAACGCCGAGGCCATCGACAAAGCCGAGGACCGGCAGCTCTTTCGGGACACCATGGTGAAAATCGGCCAGCCGGTGATCCCTTCGGCTATCGCCTATACCGTGGAGCATGCCCTGGAGATCGCCGGGGACATCGGCTATCCCGTCATCGTCCGTCCCGCCTTTACCCTGGGCGGCGCCGGCGGCGGCGTGGCCGCCGACAAAAAAGAACTGGAGATCATTGCCAAAACCGGCCTGATGCTGTCGCCCATCACCCAGATCCTGGTGGAGCGCTATATCTTCGGCTGGAAGGAAATCGAGTTTGAGGTCATGCGGGACGGGGCGGGGAACGTTATCGCCGTCTGCAGCATGGAAAACTTTGACCCCGTGGGCGTGCATACCGGGGACTCTATCGTGGTGGCCCCGGCCATGACCTTGTCCGATAAAGAATATCAGATGCTCAGAAGCGCCTCCCTGGACATTATCACCGAGCTGGGCATCGAAGGGGGCTGCAACTGCCAGTTTGCCCTGGACCCCCAAAGCTTTGAATACGCCGTCATCGAGGTAAACCCCCGGGTTTCCCGGTCTTCAGCCCTGGCCAGCAAGGCCACCGGCTATCCCATCGCCAAGGTCACCACCAAGATCGCCATCGGCTACACCCTGGATGAGATCCAAAACGAGATCACGGGAAAGACCTGCGCCTGTGTTGAGCCGGCTCTGGACTATTGCGTAGTGAAATTTCCCAAATGGCCCTTTGACAAATTCGTGGGGGCCAGCCGCAAGCTGGGCACCCAGATGAAAGCCACCGGCGAAGTCATGGCCATCGCCCCCTCTTTTGAAATGGCCCTGATGAAAGCTGTGCGGGGAGCGGAGATCGGCCTGGACACCCTGAGCCTGCCCGGGCTGAAGGAGGTGGATATCCGGGAGAAGCTGAAGGATGTGGACGACCTGCGGCTGTTCACTATCTTCGAGGCCATCCGCCAGGGAGTGCCCCTGGAAGAGATCTACCGGATCAGACGCATCGACAAGTGGTTTTTGCATAAAATTAAAAATCTGGCGGATTTTGAAGAAGCACTGGCGGCGGGGCAGGAAAACCCGGCAACCGGCCTGGAAAATCTGGCGGCGGGGCAGGTAATCCTGGACGCCGAAATTTATCTTGCCGGAAAAAAGCTGGGCTATACCGATAAGGCCCTGGCCCGTATCTCCGGCAAGACGATCCCGGCAGAGCTGCGCCTGGAGGCTTCCTATAAGATGGTGGACACCTGCGGCGCCGAGTTTTCCGCCGAAACCCCGTATTTCTACTCCACCTATGACCGCCACTGCGAAGCCCGGGCCATGGGGGACAGCGGCAGAGAAAAAATCATCGTATTAGGCTCCGGCCCGATCCGCATCGGCCAGGGCATCGAATTCGACTATTCTTCGGTGCACTGCGTCTGGACCCTGAAGGAACTGGGCTACGAGGTCATCATTATCAACAATAACCCGGAAACCGTATCCACCGACTACGATACGGCCCACCGGCTCTACTTTGAGCCGCTTACCGAGGAAGACGTCATGAACGTCATCGCCGTAGAAAAACCTCTGGGGGTAGTGGTGGCCTTCGGCGGCCAGACCGCCATCAAGCTGACCAAATTTCTCCATCACCAGGGGATCCGCATCCTGGGGACCTCAGCCGAAGGGATCGACATGGCCGAAGACCGGGAACGCTTTGACCTTTTGCTGGAGAGCCACGGCATCCGCCGGCCCAAAGGCCACACCGTCATGACCGAGTCAGAGGCCCTGGCGGCGGCGGAAGACCTGGGGTATCCGGTGCTGCTGCGCCCCTCCTATGTGATCGGCGGACAGAATATGACCATCTGCTACACCCCGGACAATGTCAGGCAGTATATGGAGATCATACTAAGGCATCAGATCGAAAATCCGGTGCTGGTGGACAAATACATGATGGGCATCGAGCTGGAAGTGGATATCATTTCCGACGGTCAGGATATCCTGATCCCCGGCATCATGGAACACATCGAGCGGGCCGGCGTTCACAGCGGCGACTCCATCGCGGTGTATCCCCCTTATAATATCGCCGACAGTATGCTGAAACAGATTGTGGAATGTTCCGGGAAGCTGGCTCTTTCCCTGGGCACCAAGGGCCTGATCAATATCCAGTACCTGATCTATCAGCACGAGCTTTACGTCATCGAGGTAAATCCCCGGGCCTCCCGGACCATCCCCTATATCAGCAAGGTCACCGGCGTGCCCATGGTGGATCTGGCCACCCGGCTGATGGTGGGGCAAAAGCTCCGGGACCAGGGCTACGGCACCGGCTTATATAAGACGCCGCCCTATGTGGCGGTGAAGGTCCCCGTCTTCTCCTTTGAAAAGCTCAACGACGTCAATGCCGCCCTGGGACCGGAAATGAAGTCCACCGGCGAGGTGCTGGGCTTAGGCAAAACTTTGGAGGAGGCCCTTTTTAAGGGTCTGGTTTCCGCCGGCTTCAAGTTCAAGGCCAATGCCGCCTACAACAAACAGGGCGGGGTGCTCTTAAGCGTAAACGATATGGATAAATTCGAGATCACCAAGCTGGCCAAAAAGCTGGACGACCTGGGCATGAAAATCTACGCCACCCCCGGCACAGCCAAGGAGGTGGCCAGCATGGGCATCGACGTTACCACAGTAAACAAGATGCGGGTGGACGACAGCATCTTCAACCTGCTGGAAAGCGGCGCTTTGGACTATATCGTAAATACCGGTACCGCCAAACCCAGAAGCATCCGGGAGTTCATCCGGCTGAATCAGCGGGCCCTGCAGCTTTCCGTACCCTGCCTGACTTCCATCGACACGGCCAACGCGGTCATCGACATGATCGCCAGCCGCTATAACCAGGGAAATACGGAGCTGGTGGACATCAATCATATGCGGACCCAGCGGGAAAAGCTGCGCTTTACCCGGATGCAGGGGGCCGGGGACGATTATATTTTCTTTGAAAACTTTGACGGCCGTATTACCTGTCCCGAATCCTTGAGCATCAGCTTCTGCGACCGGCACTACGGCATCGGCGGCGTCGGCGTGGTGCTGATGGAGCATTCCTCGGCGGCCGACGCCAAAATGCGGGTTTTTAACGCCGACGGCAGCGAGGCTTCCATGGCCGGAAACTGTATCCGCAACGTGGGAAAATACCTTTTTGATAAAGGGATCGTCCCTAAGGAGCAGATGACCATTGAGACCGGCGCCGGCATGAAAAAACTGAAGCTCTATTCCTTTAACGGCCAGGTAGCCTCGGTCCGGGTGGACATGGGCAGGGCGGAGCTTGCGCCCGCTCTGATTCCGGTGGAACTGCCGGGAGAAAAGGTCTTAGACCGGCCCGTACAGGTGGGAGGCAAGGACTACCGGATCACCTGCGTTTCCCTGGGCAACCCCCATTGCGTGGTTTTCTGCGATAAGGTGGAGGCCGTGGAAGTGGAAAAGATCGGGCCTTTGTTTGAAAACAATCCCCTTTTTCCGGAGCGGGTCAATACGGAATTCGTCCGGGTGGCCAATAAGAACCTGCTGAAAATGCGGGTCTGGGAGCGGGGCAACGGGGAAACCATGGCCTGCGGTACCGGAGCCTGCGCCGCGGTGGTGGCCGCCGTGGAATCAGGCTATTGCAATAAAGGTGAGGACGTCACCGTCAAGCTGAAGGGCGGCGACCTGATCGTGAATTATACCGACGAGGCGGTATATTTAACGGGGAAGGCCTGCCTGATCTGCGAAGGCACCGTGGAGTACTGAGAATCAGCTGCCCATAAGGAAATCCAGGATGTTCATGCCCTCGCTGGTTTCGGCCCGGTAAAGCTCGGTATAACCGCACCGGGTGCAGCTGATGGTGATAAACCGCTTGTTTTGGATATCGAAAAGCTTGGCGAAATTTCCGCCGGTGGCCTGGAACTGATCATGGATGTAGGTGGTGCAACCGCATTTTTCGCAGACATATTGTTTTTGTTCCATTGTTCAATCTCCTTTGTTTTATCATTGATTATACTAAATCACTTAGATTATACTAAATCGCTTACTTTTCCAGCCCCCGGCTGATCTCTCGGATCAAGATATCCAGAGCCTTCAGCCGGGCATATTTTTTGTCGTTGGACTCCAGGATATGCCAGGGGGCAAAGTCCGTGCCGGTCTTTTGCAGCATCTCGTCCGCAGCCTGCTGGTAGGCTGGCCATTTTTCCCGGTTGCGCCAGTCCTCAGCGGTGATTTTCCATTGCTTTTCCGGTGTGTTTTGGCGCTCCGTGAAGCGGGCCAGCTGAGTTCCCTGATCGATATGCAGCCAGAATTTCACGATCACGGCGCCCCAGCGGCTCAGCTCCCGCTCAAATTCATTGATTTCGTGATAGGCCCGCTGCCAGTCGTTTTGACGGCAAAGACCTTCCACCCGTTCCACCAGAACCCGGCCGTACCAGCTGCGGTCAAAGACGGCGATATGGCCGCTTTTGGGCAGGCGGTTCCAAAAGCGCCAGAGGTAGTGACGGGACTTTTCGTGAGGTTCGGGGGAGGCGATGGGAATCACCTCATAGCCCCGGGGGTCCAGGGCGGCGGTGACCCGCCGGATATTTCCGCCCTTGCCGGCGGCGTCCCAGCCTTCGTAGGCCACGATCACCGGCAGGCGGCGGCGGTAGATCCGGTTGTGGAGGGCGGCCAGCTCTTCCTGCCTTTCCTTCAGCCCCCGTTTATAAGCTTCCTCCCCCACCTCTTTGGTCAGGTCCACCTGGGACAGGCGGGGCATTTCTCTCAGCTTAAAGGTATTCTGAAAAAGGGGGACCGCCAGGCTCTGGTTCTGCAAAGCAGTTTCCATGCCGTCGGTCAAAAGCTCCAGCACCTGGGTTTCCGCATCCTTCAGGCAATGGGAATCCACGATATACCAGGGAGCGTTGGGGGTATTGGTAGCGGAAAGATATTCGTCGAAAGCCTGCAGGCAGGTGTTATAGTGGCGGTTTTGCCAAAGGTCATAGGGGTCTACCCGCCAGGCGGTCTCATTGTCCGCTTCCAGCTCCTTCAAACGGCGGCGCTGTTCTTTTTCCGACACATGCAGGAAGATTTTCAGCACCAGATAGCCGTTATCCGTCAGCTGGCGCTCGAAAGATTTTATGCTGCTGATCCGGGCCGTATAATCGGCGTCGCAGCATTTGCCGGCAAGGTTCTCCCGGACCGCCTGCTCCAGCCAGCCGGCGTCCAGGAAATTAAAATCTCCGGCTTCCGGCAGAGCCTGGAAGAAACGATGCAAAAAAGGGTAGCGGCTTTCCTCGGCGGTAGGGTCCGGCTTGAAGACGGTGACGGAATAAAAACGCGGGTCCAGATTCCGGATAACCCGCCTGATCAGGCTCCCTTTGCCGGCGGCGCTCCAGCCTTCAAACAGCACCAGCACCGGCAGGTTATGCTGCCGGATCAGGATCTGCTGTCGTTCCAGCTTCTGTTGGAGCCGTTCCAGAGCGGATTCCCGTCCGGCTTTATCCGGATAAGGGTTTCGGTAATCAAAATCTTGCAGCACAGGCAATTCTCCTTTGTTTTTTCTGTACGCCGGCGGCGCTCAGGGCAGACGGCGGCGCTCAGGACCGGCAGCGGTAGAGGGAGCAAGGCCGGCCGCCGGTGTCGTAATTAATCCGGCTGGCCGCATCGCCTTTTTCTACGAGGTAGTTCATGTAACGGCGGACGGTAACCACGGAAAGCCCCGCCGCCTCGGAAATCTCTTCACAGGTCAGCTCGACTCCCGGCCTTTGCCGTAGGACATTCCGCAAAAGATCCAGGGTCTTGGGCTGAAGGCCTTTGGGAGCCGCAGCGGTTTCCGGCAGGGGGGAAGGGGCGGAAAAGAGCAGCTGATCAAGCTCCGACTGTTTGATGCTGCCGTGCCAGGCCGTTTCCCGATGCAGGCAAAAACGGTCTAATGCCTGCTGAAACCGCTGCAGGGTAAAAGGCTTCACCAGATAATCCACTACGCCCAGCTTCAGGAACCGGTCCACGGTTTTCCCGTCGCCGGCGGCGGTGACCATGATGACGTCGGAGGACAGTCCGGCTCCGCGTAATTCCCGCAGCAGCTCCAGGCCGGAGAAGGGAGGCAGAAAAACGTCCAGGATTAAAAGGTCCGGCGGGTTGGCCGGGATATGTTCCAGAGCCGTTTTGGCGTCATGGTATTCGCCGGTTATTTGGAAACGGGGATCTTTTTCCGTATACTTCCGGTTCAGCATGGCTACCATAGGATTATCTTCCACGATCACAACGCTAAACAATCGTTCAACTCCTTTGATTCCCGGATTCGGGGAGAGGGGAGGAAAAGGTGATGAAGAAGGAGGTCCCCACACCGGGCTGGGACTCTACCCGAAGATCACCCTGATAGATATCCACCACTTCTTTGACCAGGGCAAGGCCGGAGCCCCGGCCTGAGGCCTTGGTGGAAAAGCCCTGCTGAAAGATGTAACGGACGGTCCCCGGGTACATGCCCGCTCCGGTATCTTCCACGCAGATAAAAAGCCGGCGGGCTTCCTCACGGATGCTGACCAGGATGCTTTTCGGCGTCCGGGGAGTCTGGTTCAAGGCCTCGATGCTGTTTTCGATCAGATTGCCCAGGATGGTGATATAGACGTTGGAGGGCAAAAGAAGCTGCTCGGCGCTTAAATTACTGGCGCCGTCCAGCTTCAGTTGAATTCCCAGCTCCGCCGCGCGGCTGGTTTTGCCTACCAGAAGGGCCGCCACCGAAGGATCCTGGATGCAGCGCATAATTACGCTGATGGCTTGCTGCTGGACCCGGGTGATCTCCAGAATATACTCCTCGGCTCTTTCCGGTTGGTGCAGCTGCAAAAAGCCCAGGATCACATGAAGCTTGTTCATGAATTCATGGGTGTAGGCCCGCATGGCCTCTACCATGTGCTGGACGCCGGTCAGATCTTCCGCCAAACGGGCCATTTCCGTACGGTTACGAAAAATCGCTACGGCGCCGATGAGTTTTTTATCCCGGTAAATCGGCATACGGTTAGCCAGGATCTCCCGTTGGCCTGAAGAATTCAGCTTGACGTTGTATTCGGGCTTTGCCGTCCGCAATATCCGGTCCAAAACGGAGCGGGGCGCTGCCTGTGACAAAGGCTTGCCGACGGCGTTTCCCTTGATGGACAGCATTTCCCGGGCCGCCCGGTTGACGAAAACCACAACGGCATTGCTGTCGATAGCCAGGATGCCTTCTTCCAGGGCTTCCAGGATATCCTCCCGCTGGTAGAACAGCTGGAGAAAGGCTTCCGGCTCATAGCCCAGAAGGGAATTTTTAATTTTATCGGAGAGCTTCCGGGAAAGCAAAAAGCCCAGACCGAAAACCGCCGCGGCGATCAGGAAAAACCGGACTAAGGTCCGGAGGATAATTATGGACAGACTGCGCATATAGATGCCCACCGCCACAAAGCCCAGCAGTCTGCCCTGACTGTCCCGGACTTCCGTAAAGGCGCAGCGCTCGGCCCCTTCGATATCTTCATCGTCAGAAAGAAAAGACGGCTCGCCCTCCAGCACCCGCCGGCCTCCCGCTCCGGCATAAACGCTGCCGATATGCCGGTGATCGGGATAGTAATACTGAACGCCCGCCGCGTCGGCCACGACGATCACGTCGATATCGCTGACCTGGCGGATGGATTCATCCAGGAATTCCAGCAGCCGGGAACTGGGCTGCCCGGCTGCCAGTGAACCGGCCACTTCCGGCGTCCGGGCGATCACCTGGGCGGAGTTCATCAGATTATTTTCCAGGGCCTGCTGGGATTGACGCAGGGTGAGCCACAGAGTAGAGGCTAACGTTAGAAGCAGGGTAAGTCCGATGAGCAGCAGGTTAACGGACAGGATTTCTTTTTTCAACGCGGAAGAATTATTTGCTTTGGGCATCGCCGATCAGTCCCTTCATCTGAGATAAAGTATAGCACAATTTCCGAAAGCGCGAAAATCCCGCAGGGGGAATTTTCCTCGCTTTCTATTTCTCATTTTTTTTACTTTCGAAAGATATCCAAAGGACCGTCCGGTGATTATGATAAAAGGGCGGAAAGGAGGGAGGCTAAGGCCATGGACAAGATCAAGGAAGTCCTGATATACCGGCTGGGAAACCACACGGCCTTTACTCTCTTTGGCCTGCCGGTGCCGGAATCCGTGGCGGTGACCTGGCTGATCATGGCCGCTTTGGCGCTGGGGTCCTGGCTGGCCACCCGGCGGTTAAAAGAAGAGAAGCCGGGGCGTTTTCAGCTGGTTTTGGAGATGTTCGTGGAACTGATCAATTCCTTTTGCCGGGAGTCCACCGGAGAGCATTGGCGCAGCTTTGCGCCGTATCTGGGGACGGTGGCTCTTTATCTGGGCTTTGCCAACCTGATCGGCATACTGGGGCTTACGCCGCCCACCAAGGACATCAATGTCACCGCGGCCCTGGGCCTGATGAGCGTTTGTCTGATCTACGGCGCCAGCTTTTACTATAAAGGCCTGGCCGGGGGCTTGCATAAATTTGCCGAACCCATGGCCTTTTTGCTGCCCATTAATCTCATGGAAGTCCTTATCCGGCCCTTGTCCCTTTGCATGCGGCTTTTCGGCAATGTGCTGGGCTCCTTTGTGATTATGGAGCTGATCAAAACCGTGGCGCCGGTGCTGGCGCCCTTGCCCTTCAGCATGTACTTCGACGTTTTTGACGGAATCATCCAGACCATCGTATTTGTATTTTTGACCGCCCTGTTTCTGGGCGAAGCAGTGGAATAAATAAAGGAGGTAACGATTATGGGAGTTGCAATGGGAGCGGCAGTGGCGGTGATCACCGGCATCGGCGCCGGAATCAGTATCGGTATTGCCACAGGGAAGGCCGCGGAGTCCATCGCCCGCCAGCCTGAGGCGGGAGGCCAGATCACCAAGGTCCTTTTGATCGGCTGTGCGCTGGCCGAAGCTACGGCCATTTACGGTTTCGTGACGGCGCTGGTGCTGATTATCCTGAAGTAAGGCGGGACGGAAATGCTGGATATCGAACCATCTGTCATCCTTTGGAACATCATTAATATTTTTGTCCTCTTTCTGTTGTTGAAAAAGTTCTTATTCAAACCGGTAACCCGGGTGTTGGACAACAGAGCCGCCGCGATCCGGCGGGCGGCGGAGGAAGCGGCGGCCGACCGGCAGAAGGCCGGCGAAACTCTGGCCGGTTATGAAGAAAAGCTGGCGGCAGCCCGGGAGGAGGCCGATCAGATCCTGGGCCGGGCCAGGCAGCGGGGACAGCAGGAATACCGCGGGATGCTGGAAAAAGCCCGGGAAGACGCCGACCGGCTGATCCGGGCCGGTCAGACTCAGATCAATGCCCAGCGGCAGGCTATGCTTTTTGAGGTCCGGCAGGAAGTGGCGGAGCTGGCCCTGGCCGCCGCCGCCAAAGCGGCGGGGCGGAGCATGGATACGGCAGACGACCGGGCTTTGGTGGAGTCGTTTTTATCTGCCTCGGAAGAAGCGGCAGCGGCGGAAAATAAAGACGCGGTCCAAAGCTTCAGGGCAGGTGAGGAAAAATGAGCGGGGATAAAGAGACGGCACGCCGTTACGGCCGGGCCTTGTTTGAGGTAATTGGCGAAGAGGCCGCCGTTGAGCGGTCTGTCCGGGCGCTGACCGCCAGCCCCCGGCTTTGGCAGGCTCTGCTGGATCCCAGGGTGAGCCCGGCGGAAAAGAAGGCGGTTGTGGCCAGGGCGGCAGAACTTTTTTCCCTTTCCTTTCCCCGGGAGCTGGAAAACTTTTACGGCCTTTTGATCGACAAAGGGAGACTGTATCTGCTGCCGGAGATCAGGCGGGAATATCACAGGGCGGCCTTGGAGGCGAAAAATGCCGCCGAGGCCTTGCTGGTCTGTGCCCGTCTGCCGGACCAGGCCCTGCTGGAAAGAATCCGGCAGGCTTTGTGCCGGCTCCATCATAAGACATCGGTAGAGCTGGAGGTCCGGCAGGATCCCGGACTGATCGGCGGTTTTATTCTGGAAATTGGCGGCGTGATTTACGATAATAGCGTACGGGGACGGCTTGAGGCTTTAGGCCGGCGCTTGCAGGAGAGGTGAAGCAGATGGAAAACCACGGAAATCCGGGGCCCGAAGAGGTCCTTTCCATTCTCCGGGAGGAAATCAAAGATTACGCCCCGAAAGCCCAGAGGGCGGAAACCGGCACGGTGCTGGAGATCGGCGACGGCATCGCCACGGTGTACGGTCTGGACAGGGCGACATACGGGGAACTGGTGGAATTTGAAAACGGCGCCCGGGGGATCGTGTTGGATCTTGGACGAAATAGCGTGGGCTGCGTGCTTTTAGGCGAAGAAGAAGGGCTGAAGGAAGGCTCCCGGGTCAGCCGCACCGGCCGTCCGGCGGATATGCCGGTAGGGGAGGCCCTGCTTGGGCGTACCGTGGACGCCTTAGGCAGGCCCATCGACGGACTGGGGCCCATCGAGACCACGGAAACCCGGCCCATTGAACAGGAGGCTTCCGGCATAATTTCCCGGGAGCCGGTGAATTCGCCTTTGCAGACCGGAATCATGGCCATCGACGCCATGGTGCCCATCGGCCGGGGGCAGCGGGAACTGATCATCGGCGACCGCCAGACCGGTAAGACCAGTATTGCTGTGGACACGATCCTGAACCAGAAAAACCAGGATGTGATCTGCATCTATGTGGCCATCGGTCAAAAGGCCTCCAGCGTGATCCGGGTCCGGGATATCCTGATGAAATATGGGGCAATGGACTACAGCATTATCCTTTCGGCTTCCGCCAGCGAACCGGCGCCCATGCAATATATCGCGCCTTATGCCGGCACCGCTGTGGGGGAGTATTTTATGAGCCGGGGCCGGGATGTGCTGATCGTCTATGACGATCTGTCCAAGCATGCGGTGGCCTACCGGACTCTGTCCCTGTTGTTACACAGGGCGCCGGGCAGGGAAGCCTATCCCGGCGACGTCTTCTATTTGCATTCCCGGCTGCTGGAACGCTCCTGCCGGCTGACTCAGGAATTCGGCGGCGGTTCCATGACGGCCTTGCCGATTATTGAAACCCAGGCCGGGGACGTTTCGGCCTATATCCCCACCAATGTGATTTCGATTACCGACGGACAGATTTATCTGGAAAGCGAATTATTTTTTTCCGGGCAGAGGCCTGCCATTAACGTAGGCCTGTCGGTCTCCCGGGTAGGCGGCGCGGCCCAGACCAGAGCCATAAAAAAAACCGCCGGCACCTTACGTATCGATCTGGCCCGCTTCCGGGAGCTGGAGGTATTTCTCCAGTTCAGCTCCGATCTGGACAAAGCCACCCAGGCAGCCTTGGATCAGGGAAGAAGGCTTTTGGAGGTCCTCAGGCAGCCCCTGTATAAACCCATGAGCTTGGCCCGGCAGGCTATCATTTTGTATATTGCCACCGGGGGGCTTTTAGAGGACGTGCCCATCGGAGAAACCGCCGCTTTTGCCCAGGGCTTTGTTGATGAAATGGAAGAAAAGCATGCCGAGACCCTGGCGGAAATCCAAAGAACCGGCAGCCTTACCGGACTATCCCGGGAAACGGTGCGCGCCGCCCTGGAAATTTATAAAGGGCAGGTGAAATCCGCATGGCAGAAGTAAAAGAAATTCGCGACCATATCAAAAGCGTGCAGGAAACCCTGAAAATCACCAACGCCATGTATCTGCTTTCCTCCGCCAATCTGCGCAAAGCCAAAAAACAGCTGGGGGATGTGGAGCCTTATTTTCGTAAAATTATCAGCACGATCTCCGATATTCTCCACCATTCCCCGGAGACCCCTCATAAGTATTTTGATAAAAGGACGGAGTCCGTTCCCCATAAGGTGGGGTATATCATCGTTACCGGAGATAAGGGCCTGGCCGGCGCCTACAACCACAATGTACTGAAACGGGCCGAAGAAGAGCTGAAAAAGACGCCCCTGGCCACCCTTTATCTGATCGGTCAGATGGGGGCATCCTATTTTCAGCAAAAGAAAATCCCGGTTAACCGGGAGTTCGCCTATACCGCCCAAAACCCCACCATGCACCGGGCCCGGGAAATCAGCGATTTTTTTATGGATTTGTTTGAGCGCCGGGAGTTGGACGAACTTTATATTATTTACACCAGGGTGGTAAGCCCTTTGGTGATGGAGCCGCGGATGGCAAAGCTGCTTCCCCTGGACAAAGACGCTTTTCGTTACCGTCCCCGCCCCAGGGAAGAGGCTTACCGGCAGACCATAACCTATGTCCCTTCGGAAGAACAGGTCCTGTCTGTCCTGGTTCCGGGCTTTGTCATCGGGATGATCTTCGGCGCTTTGGTGGAATCCTTTTGCAGCGAGCAGAGCTGCCGCATGACTGCTATGGAGGCTTCCAGCCAAAACGCCCGGGAAATGCTGAAAAACCTGAACCTTACCTATAGCCGGGCGCGGCAGTCTTCCATCACGCAGGAGATTACGGAAATCGTAGCCGGAACTATGGGTGGCAGGGCTTAGAGGGGAGAGTCGCATGATCGTGAGAGAAGCTGCAGAAAAAGCCGCGGCGGAGTCTGCGGAAAATTGGGGAAAGATCGTACAGGTGATGGGACCGGTGGTGGACGTGGAATTTAATCCCGGAAGCCTGCCTGCCCTGCGGGAAGCGCTGGAAGTCTGGCCCCTTGACGGCGGCGCCGTCCCGGAAGAAGCCGCCGGTTCACTGGCCGGCGGGCTGGTCATGGAAGTGGCCCAATATGTGGGCAATAATACCGTGCGGTGTATCATGCTCTCCCCCAGCCAGGGGTTAGGCCGGGGCATGGCGGTGAAAGCCGGCGGCCGCCCGATCAGCGTGCCGGTGGGCCGGGGCGTGCTGGGTCGGATGTTCAATGTGCTGGGGCAGGCCATTGACGGCGGCGGGACGGTGGAAACCGAAGAAGTTTGGTCCATCCACCGCAGGCCGCCCCTGTTTGAAAACCAGCGGCCGGTGGTGGATGTTTTGGAAACGGGCATCAAGGTCATCGACCTTCTGGCTCCCTATGCCCGGGGCGGCAAGATCGGTCTTTTCGGCGGCGCCGGAGTAGGGAAAACCGTGCTGATCCAGGAGCTGATCCACAACATTGCCACAGAGCACGGGGGCTATTCCATCTTTACCGGCGTAGGGGAAAGGACCCGGGAGGGCAACGACCTCTGGCGGGAGATGAAAAGCTCGGGAGTGATCGAAAAAACCGCTCTGGTCTTCGGTCAGATGAACGAGCCTCCCGGGGCCAGAATGAGGGTGGCCCTGACCGGCCTTACCATGGCCGAATATTTCCGGGACCGGGAAAAGAAAAACGTATTATTATTTATTGATAATATTTTCCGTTACGTCCAGGCCGGCTCCGAGGTTTCGGCCCTGATGGGCCGCATGCCTTCCGCCGTGGGTTATCAGCCTACCCTGGCCAATGAAATGGGGTCCTTGCAGGAACGGATCACTTCCACAAAAGACGGCGCCATTACTTCTGTTCAGGCGGTGTATGTGCCGGCGGACGACCTGACGGACCCGGCGCCGGCCACCGCTTTCGCCCATCTGGACGCCACCACCGTTCTTTCCCGGAAAATTGTGGAGCAGGGAATTTATCCGGCGGTGGATCCTTTGGAATCCACTTCCCGTATTCTGGAGCCGGGTACCGTCAGCCAGCGGCATTATCAGGCGGCCAGAGGGGTTCAGGAAGTGCTGCAGCGTTATCATGAACTGCAGGATATCATTGCGATCCTGGGGCTGGAGGAATTATCCGAGGCTGATAAGCTGACGGTTGAGCGGGCCAGAAAGATTCAGCAGTTTTTGTCCCAGCCCTTTTTTGTGGCCGAGACCTTTACCGGCCTGCCGGGGCGTTATGTGAAACTGGAGGACACGATCGGCAGCTTCGAGGCCATATTGGGCGGCGAATGCGACCGCTATCCGGAGGTAGCCTTCAGCATGGCCGGCGCCATCGACCAGGTAAGGGAAAAGGCCCGGGAGATGGGGGTGATCTGACGTGGAGAAGACCTTCAGGCTGGAGATCGTCACGCCGGACCGCTATTTCTTTAAAGGCCAGTCGGATTCCCTGATCCTGCCGGCCATCGACGGGCTCTACGGCGTGGAGGCCGGCCACGAACCGGTGGTGACCGCCGTGGAGCCGGGGGAACTGCGGTTCAGAACCAACGGGCAGTGGCAGACGGCCGCCGTAGGCCAGGGCTTTGCCGAGATCCTGCCGGATTATGTCATTTTGCTGGTTTCTTCCGCCGAGCGTCCCGAAGAAATCGATATTCACCGGGCGGAAGAGGCCAGGCGCCGGGCGGAGGAATACCTGCGGCAAAAACAGAGCGTTCAGGAGTACTACCGCTCCAAAGCGGCCCTGGCCCGGGCCATGGCCCGGCTGAAAATCAAAAAGAAATAGAAGGCGCTCCTGACATCGAGGTGTATTTTGACGGCGATCAGCAGTCCGCCGATTATCACTCTGAAGTATGGCTGCCTGCTATAAAAAAGTAAGGCGGAAAAAAGGCCGCAAAATCCCGGCTCCGCCGGAAAAAATCAGAACCCCAAGGCATGTTTTCTTATGCCTTGGGGCTTTTGGCTTCAGGGACAGCACAGGATCATCCCGGTCCTCAGCGCGGCGGTTTCACCGGACAATGTCAGTGATTTTGCAGCCATTGGGCTTTGGTGATGCGGCAAAAATGAGCTTTCCGGGTTTCGTTCAACAGCGGGCATTGTTCGTTTGGTTCGGTGTGGTGATAGACAAAGCCGCACTTTTCCTGTACCCGCCTGGAGTTTTCATTCCCCTCGAAATAGCCGCACCAGACCGACGTCAGAGCCAGGTCTTCGAAGCTGTGGCGCAGCATCTCCCGCACAGCTTCCGGAATAAGCCCCCTGCCCCAGAAAGGGACGCCGATCCAATAGCCGAGCTCGCCGCTGTTTCTCCCTATTTTATGGCCGTTTTTCTCGGAAAGGGTCAGATCAATGCTTCCGATGGGGCTATGGCCATCCTTCAGCACGATGGCATAGGTTTCTTCGGCAGAAAACACTTCTTTGATGACCTGCCGGCTGTTTTCAACGCTGGTATGGGCCGGCCAGCCGGCCATGGGGCCGATGCGGGGATCACGGGCGTATTCATACAGGGCTTGGGCATCCGCGGTCCGCCAGGGCCTTAAGATCATTCGCTGGGTATATAAGGTTATTTTCTCCGGCTTATTTTTCACTGTTTTGGGGTTTCCTTTGCTTTATCCATGAAGTCCATCACTGACCATGGATAGTATGGGACAAATTTCTATTTGCCTCCTTGGTAATTTAAACCAGTTTGCTATCCGTTGGGCATTTTTCTTTGGTTTCCGCCTTCTTAACGGCTAGTCCTTGCGGCCGCCGGTCAGCAGCCAGCCGCTGGTCAGGGCGGTAAAAGGCGCCACCAGCACCAGGCCGAAGCTGCCCACCAGAGTATCCACGATTTCCGCCGCCACATACTTATAGTTCAGGATATTGGTTAAAGGGGTGCCCTGGGCCATGAAAACCATTAAAAGGGCGATATAACCGCCGGAATAGGCCAAAAGCAAGGTGGTGGTCATGGTCCCCATAGCGGCCCGGCCCACATTCATGCCGGAACGGGTGGCTTCCCGCCAGCCGATGGAGGGCTTTTTTTCGATAACTTCGCAGATGGCGGAGGTGATGTCCACCGCCAGGTCCATCATGGCGCCGGAGGAGCCGATAAAAATGCCGGCCATAAAGATCTGCGTCAGATTCAGATGCTGAAATCCGCTGTAAAGCAGGCTTTCGGAATAGGACATCACCGCGCCGTGGATCTGGAACTGGTCGGTGCAGAGCATGCCCAGAAGGCAGGTGACCAAAAGGCCCAGGGTCGCTCCGGAAATCGCCGCCAGGGCCCGGCGGTCAAAGCCGTAAACCAGGGAGATAATCAGCACGGTCAAAAGGCCGGTAGCGGCCAGGCCCACCCAGATGGGGTTGATGCCCTGGAGGTAAACGGGCACCAGGATCTTCCAAAAAGCCAGCACCGTCAGGACAAAGGAGAGAAGGGCCCGGAGGCCGGTCTCACCGGCGAAAAAAATCAGGAAGGCGCCGAAAGCCAGGGCCAGCAAGGCTTCCTTGCCTACCCGGTAGTGGTCGATCATATTCACCGAGGTGATTTCCCCGGCGTTGGCGTGGATCACCACCTGAGCCTTATCGCCAGGAACGAAAATTTTATCCTGTTCCAAAGAGCCGTTCAGCATATTGAAGCCCTCCAGAATCTGTCCCTTGTATAAACCGTTCAGGATCTCCAGGGTGCAGGTCTGCTCGCCGGAGCGGACCAAACCGGTGTCGATGATACGGCTGTTGTCGGTTTCCAGGACCCGGGCCCGGCAATGCTCGGCATCCGTATAAATTTTAGCTCCTTCAAAGCCGGTAGGCATAAAGAGAAGAATGACGATCAGCAAAAGGCAGACCGCAACCGGAAGATGATAATTCAGCTTTTCCCGGCGGAACGCCGGCAAAAGCGAAGTTTCTTTGCCGGACGAGCCGGCGCCGGGGAAGAATTTGCGCATATGGGAATTCCTTTCTCTTGGGTTTTTCTTGGGTTCTCAGCCTCGCCTCCGGACGTTTCAGGGCCGCCGGACGGCGAAACGGCGCGATCAGAGGAGTTGACCGCGCCGCCCCGCAGCAATCTGTTTTAGGAGAGGAGATTGTAGGATTAAAAGAGGAGATTGTAGGGTTTGTGAGTGAGGGTAGGTTGGGTTTATGTAAGGGAAAACTTATTTTACGTTGACGAGCTGAGCCACTTTATCATAAATCGCGGTGTTATCGTAGTAGCCCTTAAAGAGATCCTGGCCTACGCCCCGGGCAAAGACGGCTACCGGCAGACCGGTATGAGCGTAAGAGGAGAAGCTGATGCCGGATTTATTGTTCAGCAGATGGGTGATGGTGACGGAGAGCGGCTCATAGCTGCCGTAAAGGACATATTCGGCTTGGCTCAGTTCCGCAGTGCCCCGGTTCATGGTCTTTTCATAAGCGGCTTTTAACAGGGAAAGCTCGTAGCCGGTCAGCACCAGCTTGGGGTTTTTCGCCGCGTCGGGATCTTCGGCGGTCATCAGACCGAAGCAGGATTTAACGTCTTTCAGAACGTCGGCAAAGGGGGTGCCGTTTTTCTTGTAGCCGGCCACATAGTCTTTGTCGTACTTGGCGTAGGAGATGGTCTGGTTTTCCAGGTTCTGCAGGAAGGTGTCGTAATCGGTGCCGGCATAGCCGATGGTCAGGCCGCCGGTTTCATGGTCGCCGGTAACGATGACCAGGGTTTCCTGAGGATGCTTGTTATAGAAAGCCAGGGCCTCTTCCACGGCTTCCCCTAAAGCGATGGTGTCGGCTACTGTGGAGCCGGCGTCGTTGGCGTGGCAGGCCCAGTCGATTTTACCGCCTTCCACCATCATAAAGAAGCCTTTTTCATTGTCCAGGACCTGAATGCCTTTACGAACGTAATCCTTCAAGGCCCATTCTTTCTCGGCCCGGTCGTTTTCATAGGAAAGAGAGTCGCTGTCGGCTAAAGTCTCTCCGATGATGATCGCTTTGCCGTCGGCGGCGGTAAGCTTTTCTGCGGCAGCCTGGGTGGTGACGACTTTATATCCTTTATTTTGAGCCAGCTCATAGATGCTGACCTGGTCGTTCTTTTTGCCGTTGGGCTGTAAAAGAGCGCCGCCGGCAAAGTATTCAAAGCCGCTTTCCAGCATTTCCTGGCCGATCTGATAATAATTGCTGCGGCTGGGCTGATGGGCGTAGAAGGCGGCGGGGGTGGCATGGTTTAAGTTGACCGAGGTAATGATGCCGATCTTGTAGCCTTTTTGTTCTTTCAGCTTTTCACTGATGGTTTCATAAGAAACCTTTTTGCTTTCGTCCATATTGATGACGCCGCTGTGGGTTTTGTGGCCGGTGGAAAGGGAAGTGGCGGTGGAAGCGGAGTCGAAGTGGAGTCAAAGGTGGTGGCGGATCCGGCTACGGGGAAATTCATGAAAGAAAGAGGCTTGCCGCCTTTCAGGATTTCCGGGTCCGGCTCGGCTACGGCTCCCAGATAATCGGAAGCGGTCTGGAACTGAGGATAGCTCATGCCGTCGCCGATAAACAGGAAAACGTATTTCGGCTGAGCGGTCTGAGTTTCCGTAGCCACTTCTTTTACGGCCGGCTGTTCTTCTGTCTGATAAGCGGCGGTCTGAAAGCCCGGAGCGGGGATTCTGCTCCCGGAGCCTTCCAGCGAAGCGGAATTACCGCAGCCGGCAAGACTGCCCAGAGCCAGCAGACAGATCAGGAATAAGGAAAGGATTTTTTTTTGCATAAAGAATTTTCCTCCTTTTTTGCTGGACATAAGGTTCTGAGCCAAGCATAGCAAAAAAGGAGGAAAAGGATCATCAAAAGAGCGTAAAACAAAAGTAAAGTTTCAGTTTTGCTCCACAAAATAACAGCTTAAGGGATTAATCAAAATTTGAAAAGAAGGTAACAAACAGTTGGTCCTGCACAGGCAGATGCGTAATATAGCCGATGGCGATTTTGTTGTTTGTTAATCCCCAATAGCGCCTGACTTAGGGCAAGGCCCGGTTTGCCGGCTTCTAAAAATAATCCGAAAAATAGGGGGTCTGCTGTTCAATGGCGTCCTCCAGCATATCCAGGGTCTCCGGACTGCAGGAAATCCGGCCGATCTTATGGAGGTAATCCGGCCGTTTGTATCCCAGCAGCATGGTGGTCATGGTCTGGATATCAATTTTATCCCCGCTTTTCTCCCAATTGCGGATAACCCGGCCCGTTCCTTCGGCGCTGATTTCCAGGGTAAAGACCCCTTGGTTCCAGGAGAGCAGCGGATCGTCCAGGGTGAACGTCCATTGCCGGTCCGTTAAGTCGGGCTTGAAAGGATACTGGGAGACAAATTGCTCCAAATCCACAATCCGGGCCATGAAATGGGGGGAGATCGTCTCTTTGATGTCGGCGTCCTCCAGCAAAAAGGCCAAAGGCTCGTCGGTATAAGTATTGCCGATAACTTTGGAGATCATGGAAAAATGGGCGCTGATAAAATTCCATAGGCCGCTGCGGGCCTCTTCATCTACAAAGATCATGTCCTTGATATGGAAGACCTCGTCGGCGATCCAATAAAGGACATAACCGTCGGGCTGCCCCTGATCATTATAGTATACGGCGGCCATCAGCTCGTCCGGGTCCCAAAGCCAATATTCACTCCAGGCCAGGTCGCTGCGCAGCAGGGCGCCATGGGTTTGCAGGGCAAAGCGTTCATAGGCTTCTTTTACCTGCGGGCCTTCCACATCCACCCGCTCCACTTCGCCGGGCACCTGTTTGTTTTTCGGCAGCTGATAATCCTGGATTTCGTAGGTGATTTTATCGGAAATGATCTCCCAGCCCTTCCGGCGGTAATACGGGATGGAATAAGGGTAGAGGAAGGAGATGGATTGGTTTCGTTTCCGCATATTTTCCAGGGCCTGGTACAGCAGCTTGTGCATCAGCCCCTGGTTGGAATACTCCGGATAAGTGCCTACGCCGGTAAGCCCTCCCATATCGTAGGTCTGATTGAAAATGCGCACCTGCAGAGGGTAGACCGCCACCTGGGAAATCAGTTTATCCCCGTCAAACCAGCCCAGGACGTCGGCCTGTTCCAAAACCGGGGATTTGGCCCGGATGATTTCTTCTTTCTCCCAGCCGATTTTATGCAGTTCCCGGTCGGTCACCTGAAAAACGTAACGTAAAAGCTGATTGTACTGTTCAAGGTGCTCCAAGTCCACTTGCTTCATTTTCAGCTGTCTTTTCCTGGCCATAAAAATCTCCTTCCTGCGGAACTGAATAGCCGGCAGCTCCCGGATTAAAATCATCCTCCGGGTCTCATTCTTCCTGATCCGTCTCCGGGGAAACCCTGACCTGGATTTCCGTCAGAAATTCTTCCGCCCGGACAGTATCCCGATTGTCCACTTCGTAGATTTCAAAGGGATCGCCTAAAGTACGGCGGCCGGATCTTCCCGCATAGGCTAAGACCTCCCGTATCCGCTCCGGGCTTTGGCGGTATCCCCCGCGATAAAAACAGGAAAGGTATTGGCCTGCCGGCAAGAGAAAATCATAGTGCTCCGTTTTTGGTTCCAGGATAAAAAAAACGCCGCGGAACACGTTGCGCAGGCCCCGTTCCAGGTCCTCCACGGCCACCGACGCCCCGATGGTCTGATTCCCCAAAAGGTGTATCGTGCTTTCATGTTTTCGATGGAGCTTCTTAAAAGCAAAGTCCATTTCCTCATCCCGGGTAATGTACTCTTTCAGCATCAGGCAAGGCCGGGCCGGCAGGGTTTTGACCGTGAAAACGCCGGTGGGCCGTTGAGAAGCCGCTTCCAAAACAGCGATCCGCTCCCGGATGATCCGGTTTCTGGCCCGAAGTTTCTTCAGCTGATCCTGGATCAGGTCCTGTTCTTCCTGCAAAAGCTCCAGGGTGTGGCCAACGCTTTGGTGGTCCAGATATTCTTTGATTTGCTTCATGGAGAAATCCAGCTGACGCAGGTCCCGGATGATGTTCAGTTTGTACATATCCCGGAGGCCGTAAAGGCGGTAGCCGTTTTTATCCCGGTGGGGCTTCAATACCCCCAGCCGTTCATAATAGCGTAAGGAATCTGCCCCGATGCCATAGAGCTTTGAAATTTCGTGGATTTTATAGTAATCTTTCATCGCCGCCCCACCGCCGGTTGTTCAAGAAGAAGGAAAGAAAGGATAAAAGCTTGACATTAGTATTATACCAGAGTTTAGACTTAAATTCAGCGGCATAGAAGATTGGGCTGAAACGCCTGTCATAAACGATTGGGCTGAAACGCTGCTGAAAATAAAACGTAAGGATGATCTCATGGTATTGAAAGACTGTTTGCCCGGCGAAGAGAATATGCCCGGCGAAAAGAATGTGTGGAACAGAGGAAGCTTGTCCAATTTTATCAAAAAAAATAAAAGTCTTTTCACTCCGGAAAAGACGGCGGTCATTTTATTGGGTACGGCTCTTCTTTCTTTTGGACTGTACAATATCCACCGGCAAACCGGGATCACCGAAGGCGGGGTGCTGGGGCTGATCCTGCTGATTAATCACTGGACAGGAATGAAGTCTTCCCTGCTTTCTCCGCTGCTGGACCTCCTGTGCTATGCCTTTGCTTTTCCGTATCTGGGCCGGGATTTCCTTAAGGTGTCCGTTGTGTCTACGCTGAGTCTGGCTGGCTTTTTTAAGCTTTGGGAACAGTTCCCGCCGATGCTGCCGGATCTCTCGGCTTGGCCCTTGGCCGCAGCCCTGGCCGGGGGGATCTTCGTCGGCGGCGGAGTGGGGCTCGTGATAAGGATGGGAGGGTCCAGCGGCGGGGATGACGCCCTGGCCCTTACGATCTCCAGAATAACCTCCTGCCGCCTTTCCCGGGCGTACCTGGTCACCGACGTCACTGTGCTGCTTTTATCCCTTTCCTATATTCCCCTGAGCCGGATCGCGTTTTCTCTGATTACAGTCACCCTTTCCTCCTTTTTGATCGACCTTATCCAACAAAAAGGAAAAACCCGTTGCTATTCTCCGGCAGGGCAGTAGATTACCCCCGCGGAAAAGGATTGCCGCAGCTGGCCGTATTCCTGTTGGATTTGGTGGTACGCTTCTAAAATCGGGCGGCATTGCCGGTCTGACTGGGCCATGATTTCGTCCAGATGGCAGACCGCCAGCTCTACGATCTCCTCATCCAGTTTCCCTTGACTGGCCATTTGCCGGATGATCCGGATGGTCCTTTCCTTGGGAAAGGCCTCCTTATAGCTGCGGGCCCCGGTCAGGGCGCTGATAATATCGGCTACGGCCAGGGTACGTTGGGCGGTAGTCAGGGCTTTGGCCGTCAGGCCCCGGGGATAGCCGCTGCCGTCCAGCTTTTCATGGTGCCTGAGAGCGATCAGTTCCACTGCCGGGGCGACGTTCCCGTGAAGAATTTTTTCCGTGATATCCACATGGGTGCGCATAACCGCCATTTCCTCCGGGCTTAAGCTGCCGGGGGATTCCAGAATTTCCGCCGGGATGCCGACTTTTCCCAAGTCGTGCAGCATCGCCCCGTAATGGATTTCCTGCCGTTCCTTTGGCGGCAGGTCCAGGAGCCGGGCCAGTTCTCCGCTGACGGCGGTGGTAATAATGGTGTGGGTTACGGTATGATAGCTGCGGAAGTCGATGGCGGAAACCAACAGCTGCACGAATTGGAGGATTTCCTCTTCGCAGCAAGAAGAAAGCTGGAGCAGATTCTGGTATTGTTCGTCGGTTTTTTCCCGCCCATCCCGGGGCAGGCCGGGCATCACCGACAAGTACAGCTCCACCAGCTCCTGATCATGGAGCCGGCCCTGTCTGCTCCGCAGGTAGCCGGACAGGGTTTCGGGCTTGTAGCCGACATTTTCAAAATAAATGTCGGCCCGGTCGGCGATATTGATGATCTGGGACAATTCCCGGCAGAGATCGCTTAAACCGGGAATCTCTTTCAGGACCGTCCAATCAGCGTGATGAAACAAGACGGCGGGAGCGATGGCTTTTAAGGGGGAAAAGTGGCGCAGCAGAAGATAGCCGTAAATGGAATGGTCCCAGATGTAGCGGGTTTCAAAATCCGTCATTCGTTCGATCTCTTCGGTTTTATAGGCGCCGATATCGTGAAGCAGCGCCAGGAGCAGCATTTCCTGGAGCTGGCGGCCCTGATATTTTCCCTGGACCTTCAGCATGCGGTAAACGGCGTAAGCCACCCGCCCGCCATGATCCATCAGCCGGGGATCCACATAGTTCAAGGTCCTTTGCATAATTTTAACCATACGGTCGTTTATGATCAGTTCGCTGTTTTGCGTCATGGAAAAGCCTCCCGGAAAGATTTTGCCAAACAAACCCATCTTAACACAACTTTGGCAAAATTTCGACGGAGTTAATCACCGTTGGGACCGGGAGCGGCCTGGCTGTCAAGGCGGGCTTGCCCGGCTATTTCCCGGGAATGGATTTTCAGAAGCGCCACAGCCAGGATTGCCGTTAGTAAAGAGGCCAGGGGCATATTGAGCCAAAGGCCGTCCAGGCCGAGAAAGCCCAGGGCGAAAAGGAGGAGACCGGGAAAAAATAAGGCCATGGAAATAGAAATGGCCGTTGCATAGCCCGCTTTTCCAACCGCCGACAGATAGCTTTGGGCAGCTAGGGAGACCCAGCGTGTCAGGAACGAGAAGGCAAATAAAGATAATGCATGTACCGACATGGCCAGCAGCGCCGTATCCTCAGCTTTTACAAAAATACCGACGATAGTGTTTTTGCCCAGGAGCATAACGGCGGTCATGGCAGTGGACAACGCTCCGCAAAGGCCGAAGCATCTGAGCTCGATGGCCCGGATCCGGCTGAAATTTTTTGCCCCGTAATTATAGCCTACGGCAGGCTGGAGGGAATCGCAAAGACCGTAAAGGACCGGCAGCACGAGACCATCGGCATACATCAGCACGCCGTAGGCCGACACCGCCGTGGCGCCGCCCAGGCGCAGCAAAAACACATTCATGATAATGGAGGTAATGCGTCCGGCAACGTTATTAAGAAAGCTGGGGGAGCCGCTTGCAAGAATGCTTTTCAATATCTTGCGGTCGATCCTGGGCCTGGTAAAGTGAAGGTGTGTTTTTCCGAGGAAAAAGGGCATAAAGGCAATGATTACGCAAATAAACATGCCGCAGCAGGTGGCCAGGGCCGCTCCCCAAATGCCGAAGCGGAAAACGTACAGGAACAGAAATTCCAGCAGGGCGCTGATCACTGACATAAGGATATTCACCATCATGCTGTAGCGGACTTTTCCGCAGATGCGCAGATAGTTATCAACGGCAAAGAGGATAGTGATAAAGGGCGAACAGGCGGCATAAACCCGCAGATACTGGGAAGCCATGCTGATCAGGGGGTCGTCGGCCCCCATAAGCCGGACAAAATCCCCGGCAAAAAGGAAGAGCACCGCCCCAAGGACCACGCCCAGGCCGATAATCATCAGGCAGGCGCTGGAAAAGATATTGCTTGCCGATTGTTCATCCTTTTCGCCAAGCTTAATGGCAATCGGTACCGCTGAGCCGACGCCGATCAGGTCCGCTATCGAAAAGTTCACGATCACAAGGGGCATAACGAGATTCAGGGCCGCAAAGGCGGTAGAGCCCAGGATTTTTCCCACGAAGGCCCCGTCGGCCACCTGGTAGAGGGATGAGACAAGCATACTGATCATTCCTGGAATTGCCACAATAACGAATAGTTTAGTTGGCGGAGTTTTTCCGAATAAGGTTTTATAATCCATAGTATCCTCAACTGTTACCATGCCGGCTTTTTTACGGAGAAAAAATACCGGATAAGATCTTTGAGCGCACTCAACATCTTATCCGGTATATCTATTGCGATAGATTACCCTCCGATGAGCAATGGTTATTTTTTGAAGCAGCGCTTCATTTCCGCCCGGAAGAGCTCGTCATATTTCCGGTTGCTTTCGAGCATGGCGGTACGTTCTCCGTCGCTCATCTTTTGGAAAGCAAGCTTTTCGAGCTCAAATACAAGATCAATATTCTCCCGGGCAAATTGGTTTCCTTTATCGGTCAGGGCGATGTACTTGCTGCGGCTGTCGGTTTCCGATGACCTTAAAGAGATATAGCCCTTTTTTTCCAGACCTTTTAAGGCGGAATTGACGGTTTGCTTGCTCATTGTCCATTGACCGCAAATCTCTTTTTGCGTACATTTTCCCTTGGCTTCCCGGATGGAGTACATCAGAAAAAACGCGCAGTCCGATAAACCGCTTCGTTTTGCCAGTTCACTGTACAGCCCTTCGGTTTCCCGGTAGACGGCATTGAGTTCCCGCAGCTGCCGGCGTATCTCCTGATCGGTCATGCTTCCGCCTCTTCATGGTCTGATTTCGGACCATTTGATTGTACCAGCTTCATTTTTCAGTGTCAATGGATTTTATTTTGCCCGATATGATTTTGTCCTGACGGTGCGTTGAAAGACCTGGTGCGATTTCGTTCTGCCGGCGCGTTGAAAGACCTGCCGGCACCGGGCGCTTTGGCAAGCTGCGGCTATTTGCCCCGGCCTCCTTTTGAAGAGTCGCTGTCGGAGAGAAAGGTGTCGACAAATTTATCCTCGATCTTTTTATAGCCGGAGACGACGCCGTCTTCCAGTTTCTTATATCCCGCTGCAACGCCTTTTTCTATTTTCTTTTGTGTATCCGTAAATTTTCTCATTTTTATGCCTCCCGAATTTTTTTCTTTATTCTGATCCGCGACCGGTGTGAATATACTTATTATTTATTGATCTTTTTCACCGGCTAAACTGCAAAATGAGCCGGATACCGGCCTTGCAGTCCCTGCCTTTCAGCAAGTTCGCGGGCCGCATCGTCGCGGCGGGAAAGAAAAACGCCGGCAGCAGCGAAAAGCGCGAAACCGTGAACCTCGGCGGCCTTGGCGGGTTGGGCAAACTGCTGGGAGGAGACTGATTCTGAGGAAGAAAAACGAACGATCAAACGAAAAAGGAGAATGCAAGGGAAGCTTAAAGCGAGTAGTGAATAATCCCGAAGGTGAGAAAAATTGTTTGTTCCCGAAACTGAGCCGCTTCACTGTTGAACTGCACCCCAAAGTTATTTACAGTATACCCATACTGTCGCCCGGATCGATAAACGATTGAGGACTGCGGGGAGAGGAAACATAAGAAAAAAGCCCGGAGCCTTTGAAAAGCAAAGCTCTGGGCTTTTATGACGCAGGATAAGGACCTATGCCGCATTACCCTGATATTCATGAATTTGGAGCGGGCAATGGGAATCGAACCCACCTCTGAAGCTTGGGAAGCTTCCATTCTACCGATGAACTATGCCCGCTTGAGACCTGTAGAAATATTTTAACCCCGAAAGTGCTCTTCGTCAACCGGATTTTTCCGGCAGGTGAGCTTAATCTTTGATCATATGCTTGGCCTGGCGGGGAATTCCCTTAACGGCCGAGAGTACGGCCGAAGGCCCGACTTAGCGGCGGAGGGTCCGCCCCAGATCCCGGCGCAGCACCCGGCCGTCTTTGGCTGCCAGGATACCGCCGACGAATACGTGGGTGATTCCTTCCGGGGCCAGGGTGGGCTGGGCAAAAGTCGACTTTTCCTTCAGCGCTTTGGGGTCAAAGATCGTTACGTCCGCCGGCCGGCCGGCGCTTAAGGTACCCCGGTCAAGTCCTGCCCGGGCTGCGGGCAAAAAGGTGATTTTTGCTACAGCCTCCGCCAGGCTCAGCAGCTGGCGCTCGTAGACGTACAGCCGCAGGAAACGGGGGAAAGCTCCGGCGGCCCGGGGATGGCCTTCGCCGCTGTGGAGGGCGCCGTCGCTGGCCATCACCACGTTGGGGTGGGTCAGGGCCAGATCCACCTCGTCCTGGCGCATAACGTAGGCGATCATATAGGCGTCGGGCTCTTCCGCCCGGTAGTACCGGTAGAGCTCTTCCGTCACGCGCTGCCCCCGATATTTACCCGGGGCGGCCTCGATGCAGTCGAAGCGGCCGCCGTAGCGCATTTGGAAGCCCTCGTCAAAGGTGGCGCTGCCGATATTGGTGCAAAAAGCGGTATAGGGGTAGCAGTCGCAGGCCACGTCCACGCCCTCCAGGCGGTAACCGTCGATTACGGAAAGCATATCGGCCATGTAGCCGAAGGCTCCCATGCTGCCGATGTGGGAAACCTGCAGCGGAGAGCCGAAGCCCCGGCCGTTTTCCAAAAATTCCACGGTGGCAGGCACCACTTTGGCTTCATCGTCCCGGACATGGGCGGCAATCAGCTTGCCGGTGCGGCCCACCACAGCGTTGATCGCCTGCATTTCCCGGCTGTCCAGGCCGGGCACGTAGCGGATGCCGTAGGACAGCCCGCAGCAGCCGGCCTCCAGCCAACCGGCGGCCAGCTTTTCCATCATTTTAATCTGGGATTCGGTCGCGTGGGCATATTTGTCGGTGACGCCGGCTCCTTGGCGCAGGCTTTCGTGAGGCAGCAGCAGGGCGGTATTTACCGGCAGGCCAAGGCGGTCTGCCGCCTCCAGGTAAGCGGCGGGGTCCGCCGGGCCTTCGCCGCAGTTACCGGCCACGGCGGAGGTTACGCCCATACGCAGCATGCAGTCAAAGACGTCCAGCCGGAACCGGTCTTCCGCCGGATCGTACGGGTCTTCGTGCATATGGAGGTCCACAAAGCCGGGGCTCACCACCAGACCGGCGGCGTCCAGCGTCTCGGCGCCGGTCAATTGGGCGGCGCTGGGCCCGCCATTAAAAACTGCTGCGATTTTTCCGTCTTCCATAAGCAGATTTTGCCGGGAACAGATCTTATTGGCCGGGTCCACCACCATGCCGTTCAAAATGATCGTTTTCATCTATTCTCCTTTCAGGGGCTGAGATCCTTGGGGGACGATATCTACCTGAATTATACGATAATTCCCCCGGAAGGGAAAGGAAAATCCTATGTCAATAACTTGTGAAAATGTCACCCTCTAGAAGAGCTAATTGTCTCTTGAAAATATCACCCCCGGGAAGGGAAAGGTTAAGCATATTTCTTGGAGAAGATTTCGTGAAGGACCTCCAAGGATTCCCGGTAATTCGGCAAGCCTGGCTGCCAGGGAAGGCCATCAGCAGGAAGAAAATTGCCGTGAGGAGGAGGAACCGTTTTTGGTTTGGTGATCTTGGGTTTGGTGTCAGGTTTTGGGGCTTTGCAGAAAGGAACGGTGTCAAAATCAGGTTGTGGTAACTGGCCTTAATGCCCAGATAAGGGGAAGCCAGTGCGTATGCCTGTCACTTTTTACGAAAGCAGATAAAGAGCTGTATCATTTTGCGATACAGTTCCTTGCTTTTATTCTTCTAAATATTCAATTGCATGAACCGGGCATGCCTTTATTGCATTTTGGAGTTTTTCAAAATCAAGAGACTCTTTATCATACGCTTTGATAGCGGCTTTTTTTCCTATCATTTCAAACAATATGGGATAGCCCTTTGTACAAAGAGTGCAGCTTATACAGGCCTCCTGATTAATATGGAGCCCAGGCTTTGCTAGTATCTCTCCCGGGAGATCTTCGTCCCGAATGATTTTTGTTGAAATCCATGAGAAAATGATGATGGCAAGTACAGTGAATACCCAACGAATAGCCATGAACTTGAGGCCTAAAAACTTTGCCTCATTCAGCAACATGGGAACCTTTATTACAGCCCATGAGCTTAGAATAATGATAATGTTACGAATAGAGGCCCCCTTTTTATGAAGCATAACGCACATTGGAAATGCTGCATAAATTGGACCTGCCGAAACACTTCCAACCACGAAAGAGAGAAAAATGCCCTTAGCCCCGGCATCCTTGCCCAAATACCGCATAATTTTTTCCTTTGGAACCCACATATCTAAAAGTGCCGTCAGGACAAAAATGACCGGCATAATCATAAGCATTTCTTTGATGTAATACCCGCTGTTTTTTACCGACTCAGTTCCCATTGCCGGATTTATGATAAACATGATGATATACGTCAATGCAACAGCAACTGAGAATAGGTTCTCTTTTACTTTTTTAAAAACAGTCACATCATCACCCCCATCACAAGCGCAATTATAATCGCAAACAAAAAGCTAAGGCCGTTACGAACTGTGGTGAACTTTACCCCAAATTCCTTTTTTTCAAGGGGGAAGGTTACCACACCTACCATTGTCAAAGTTGTCAGGAAAGCGACAGAGGGAACCACACCAACCCCGGCTCCCACCAATGTTCCCACCAAGGGAAAGGCAATAAAGGCTGGGACCAGCGTAATTGTACCGAATAGTGCCGCTCCAACAGTTGCTAGCAGAACAGACTGCTTGCCTACGAAGCTGGCAATTTCCATAGGCGGCAAAACTGTTAGAATCAGCCCGATTGCAAAGATAATAGAAAGTATGCTTGATAGCATCCCCTTTCCCATTCCAAACGCCATTTTAAGTGCTTGTTTGGTTTTCACTTTATCCTTAGCAAAAGAGATGCCCAGGAAAACGAAGGTTCCAATCCATATTGCTAATGTAAAAACATCCATATATACCCTCCTATCATACCTTATTTCCCTGGAGCCGGTACCTTTATGACAACAGCTCTACGTTGTCATCATGCAGGCTTTTGACATTCATTTGAATGCCCTTAGGAATTTTCAGAATGGTTCCCGCAGCATATTCAATCGTGCCCTTATTTCCCTGCGTCATCTGGAAAATTTGTTCAATCATTTTAATAACCTCCTATACGGGAATAGAGATATTATATCTTTATCGTTCTAATACAGATAGACACATAGGTTTCTTTTTTGTATAATTGAAATAGGGGGCTGATGACATGATAAAAGAACTAAAGAACTTACCCCTTTTTGATAGTATAGATTGCAAAGTTCTGGATCATTTGATACAGGAAAAACAGATTTATAAACGGTCTTATTGTAAGGGCGTAACTGTACATGGGCAAGACACAGAATGCTCCACCATGGATGTTGTTTGCTGCGGCAGGCTGGTAGCTTACTCATTGACAGCCAACGGTTCCGAAACGGTTGTGTTTGAATTTGGAACGAGGAGCATCATCGGCGCCAATCTGCTATTTGGTGGACAGAATAGGTATCCTATGAGTATCTACTGCATCGATAACTGTACTCTTTTGCACATTTCAAAATCCGGCATTGAAACGCTGTTAAAAGAACATGGCTTCGTGATGCAGTTTGTGCAAGCTCTTTCGATGAACTCCCAAGGAATGAATCGAAAAATAGCCATGTACACGCAAAAATCCCTAAGGGAGAATTTATCGGACTATCTTCTGGCGCTCTCTACTCAGCAAAAATCGCAATCTGTGTTGCTGCCGGTAACAAAAAAGCAGCTTGCTGATTATTTCGGCGTACAACGTCCCTCACTGTTCAGAGAGCTGAAACGGATGAGGGAAGAGGGTTTAATTGAAATTGCAAACAAGAAAATAAACATCAATTTTCTTAGTGAACCAAGATGATTTTTCCGAGAAACTTTACCTGTTGTTGGTTTGTGTAGAGTAGCTTTTGACAGCCACTCTATACCGTCTTATTGTTGCTACATACCCAAAATAGTCCAGTTGGTACAAGGCGCTGTAGCTCAGGGAAAGCTGATGGTGTTCCTCCAGTAACTCCATGCGCGGGGCGTAATAACTCACTATAATTATACATAAAGATGAAGTTCAGTAAGAATGACCGCCGGATAGCTGAATTTATTTCTTCGGCGGCTTCTGGGGAGGGAAACGACATGACGCTTCAGCAGCAGCTTGTTCATCTGCTGGAAAGGCATAATCTGATGGCCGGCGGCCAGCCGGCGCCGCTTTTCCGGCTTGCGTCCCCCTGTATCCTGGATCAACGGTTAGGAGAAGGCAGTCCGTACCTTTCCGGCGATCCGGAGGGAGGCGCTTCTCCTGCTTACGTTGATCGGTGCCGGGAGATTGCGGAGAAGCTTTATGGGAAGCTTTCTTTCGGAAAACAGGTTCTGGTGGTTTATGAGGATATCTATGGGGAAAACAAGCCGGCGGAGGTTGCCTTTTTGGAGAGCTGCCTGCCGGGGTGTCGGAAAGCCGAAATAACGGAATTCCAGTGGACGGATGCCATGCCGCCTGGCAGCCTGCCGTCTATAACGGAAGCGGAAGAATACACCTATACCTGTATCCGCCGGCTATATGAGCCGGAGACCATGGATATCCCCCGGCTCTTTCGGGAAGTCATTTTGTCGGACATCGGCGGGCGGTATGACTTTGCTTCCAGGCTTTATCTTATTGACATTGATTCCGCCTGCATCTTTCACCTGTACGACGACCGGGGTATTTCCATTTATTCGCCCCGGGAGATTTCCCTGTCCGTAATCAGCGCGGAGCATGACGATATACCGGAGGGCTTTCCTGTTTTCTCTATCCGCACCGGACCCTTTCACTGGCAGGATGGCTCCCTGGATGATCCTGAGGATTTATGCCTGCACGGCCTGGTTTCGGTGAGGATTGGTCCGGAACGTCTGGCTTATCCCTGCACCGTCAGCGCGGCGGCCCTGCGGCTGCTGAGGACATTGACCGAAAACCATATTCCTGCCAACTGCGGAGAACAAATGCTGCCCTGCTGCGGACACAGCCTGATCGCCGATGAAGCCCTGGATAACGTAACGATCATCGGGTGCGATAACGGCGCCGACTGGATGGTGCGGCATGAAGACGGCGGCATCCGGCTGACTACCTCTGCGGGAAGGCAAACCCTTGCAGACGCGGCGCTTTATCGTGAAGAGGTCTGTAAATTTGCGGATGCGGTGGAGGCCTTTTATCAGAATTGTTGCCCCAAACGGATCCCGGAAAAAAATCAGTTTGACAAAGCCGGCTATACCGCCTTTTGGAACGAATGGAGACGGCGCAGAGGAAGCTGATGCAAATCGATATCCCGAGAAAAATTTTATCGGGAGAGGAAGCGCTCTCCATACCGGAAACAGCCTTTGTCTGCTGAAGACACTCCCCGGACAAGACGCGGCTTAATCGCCGCAAGGGAACATTTTCTGCTTTTCGCCGTCTGATATAATACAGTAACTCCAGACGATTTGATTAAGGTGAATGAGCATGAAAAAGACATGGATTCTGTTCTTGATTGCAGCTTGCATAGTGCTGGTATTGACCGGTTGCGCGGAATCGACCGTCAGTGCGGAACCCGTCGTAAGCGGCGTTGCCGCTGCTGATCAGGATGAGGATGCCCACAGCCATCAGTTGTCGGAGGGGGACAATGTGGCAGAGCATGAGGAAGCGGGCTACTGCGGGAATACCGTTACCACGGTGTCCTGCCATCCTGGCGGCAGAGAAAATGAGGCGGTATGGGAAAAAACTTTCGAGGGCGGCGAGTCCGTGGCGTTGACGAACCTTTTGCGCTATTTGGATTATAGCGGAGAAATTTGTAAATGCTTGCCGGAATACACAGTGGATACAGAATTCGGCCAGGACTATGGGATCAATTTGGCCCAGGGTTATGTCCGCCATAACGACGGTCAGGTAGAATTGACAGCGGAACAGCTTCAAGAAATTCAAGGGATCATGGACTGGCTGTCTGCACAGCCATAATTTACAGCGCAATTCGGTGGCGGTGGGCAATTAAGCTTGCAATCTATAACGCCCTGGGAGCCGGGCCGGAATACCTTGTTCTTGTGGCGGACTTGTGATATAATCACCCTGTTAGAGCCGCGTGGGTCATAATTTTTGCAATTCATATCGAGGAGAGATATTATGGCAGTGAAAAATCATATCAAAACCATCAACAAACAAAATCTGGCCAAGACCATCTTGACCGGGGGCTGCGGCGAATGCCAGACCTCCTGCCAGTCCGCCTGCAAAACCTCCTGTACCGTTGGAAATCAGGTTTGCCGGAAAGAAGCGTAAGGGACGGTTTGTCTTTGGCGCTGGGTTGACGGTTTCATGACAAAAAGCCTTGCGGGTATCCCTGCAGGGCTTGTTTTTTCACTTCCTTCAAGGATAAAGAAAGGCGAAATGAGATGAAATTTAACGAAAATCTGGTACATATCTTCCCTTTTGACGAGGAAAGGATCATGCTGGACATTAATACCGGCCTGGTCCATAGTCTGGATCGTCCTGCCTATGCTTTTGTGGAGCTGTGGAAGGCCAGCGGCGCCCACCTGGATCAGGTCTGTTCTTTGGCGGCGAAGCTGAAAGAGGGGGGGAATATTTCCGGCGGCGGACCCGGCAGCCCGGCTTTGGTTTTGAGTGAAGAAAGCCGCCGCGTATTGGCGGAAACCGATGCCGGAGAATTGGAGGAGATCCGGGAGGCCCTGGTGCAATTGATCGCCGGCGGCGGCCTTTTAGCGGAAGCCCCTGAGCTGGAGGGCTTTTCTATGCCCAAAGATCATGTGGTCAAAGCTCTTTGCCTTCATGTAGCCCATGACTGCAATCTCCGCTGCCGTTACTGTTTTGCCGGTACCGGCGCTTTCGGCGGCGACCGGTCCCTGATGAGCCTGGAGGTGGGCAAGGCGGCGCTGGACTTCCTTTTTGAGTCCTCCGGCAAACGGCAGCATGTGGAGGTGGATTACTTTGGCGGCGAGCCTCTGATGAATTTCGATGTGGTGAAGGAGCTGATCCTTTACGGCCGGGAAGAGAGCCGCCGCCGGGGTAAGGTGCTGAAGCAGACCCTGACCACCAACGGCGTTTTGCTGGCAGGAGAGATCCTGGAGTTTTTGAACCGGGAAGAGGTGGCCCTGGTCCTGAGTTTAGACGGACGCCGGGAGGTCAACGACCGGATGCGCCCTGCCGTCAACGGCAAAGGCAGCTACGACGTGATCCTGCCCCACTTTAAAAAAGCCGCCGCCCGCCGCGGCTGGGACAACTATTATCTGCGGGGAACCTTCACCCGCTACAATAAGGACTTTTTTGCCGATGTCAGACATATGATAGAAGAGGGCTTCGACTTGGTTTCCGAGGAGCCGGTGGTGGCTGATCCCGGGGAGCCCTATGCCTTTCAGCCGGAGGACTTGCCCGAACTCTTTCAACAGTATGAACAGCTGGCCAGGTTCTATGTAGAAAGAGAGAAAGCGGGTAAGCCTTTTCTGTTCTTTCATTTCAATCTGGATTTGGACAGGGGTCCCTGCCTGCCCAAACGTTTATCGGGCTGCGGCGCCGGCCACGAGTACATGGCGGTGGCGCCGGAGGGTACCCTTTACCCTTGCCATCAGTTTGTGGGCAATCCCGATTTTGCCCTGGGCAATGTCAGGGACGGCGTTCAAAAACCGGAGATCGGCCTGCGCTTCAGGGACAGCCACGTGCTGTCCAAGGAAAAATGCCGGGACTGCTGGGCCCGGTTTTATTGCAGCGGCGGTTGCCATGCCAACGCCTGGAACTTTAACGGCAGTCTTCGGGCACCCTACGATTTGGGTTGTGAACTGGAAAAGAAACGGCTGGAATGCGCTCTTTGGATCAAGGTCAAAGAGGCGGAAATTTGATCATCCCCGGGAAAAGTGATATAATGAGCGGAGCGAATTACGTCATAATTTACCGCTGCCAAAATCATTGGACGTCCGGGCGGAAGAGAGCTTGCCCGGGGCTGCCGGAAACGAAAGAGCTGGCGGCGCCGGGATCAGAACTTAAAGATAAATGAGCCTGCGAAATCCATATTTCTATATTTCGGAGGAATTTTCAGGCAGAGGATGAATAATCCGGGGCTACCTGTGGCATACTAGGCTTAAGTGCGCCATTCCGGCGCCGTAAAGTCCCCCGGCCGGTAAGGCTGCCGGAGAAAGACAAGCTGTTACCGGCAGATTTGGGGGAAAGACCTGAAGAGGTGGTGATTTTTCTGGATCGCAAACAGAACCGGGATCAGGATCAAAGCAAAAACCAACGATATAGGCCTGCCGTGGAAGATGACTTACGGGCAGAAGACGTTGAAAATACCATTAAGATGGTGGAAGAGGCCTACGGGACTAAAGTAGAGCCGGAAAAACTGCTGGGCGGCACCCGGTTGGCCGGGGAGGACCGGCAGGCGGAAGACGGGAATAGTCCCCGCCGCCCGGTTCAGACGGCTTCCGCCAAAGATCGCATGGCGGCCTTACGGGCGGCCGCGGCCGAAGACCTTTACAGCGGCCAAAGTATTGACGAAGCCGCCCAGGAGGAAGCGTGGCCGGAAGAGGAACGGAAATTTGAGGCTTTGCCCAGGGAAAGCGCCCAGAGTGAAGAGCAGGGAAGGCCTTCTTTAAGCCGTTCCCGGAGCGAGAGCGACGGACCAGGGGAGCAGAGTACGCCCAGCGGCCTGAGTGCCGGGTCTCCCGAGGTGGAGCGGATTTTACGCTCCTTGGGGGTTCAGCCGGCAGGGGATACCCAGGAAAAGGATGCCTTTGATATCGCCAGGGAAGAAGTGGCGGCGGCCGCCAGGGAACGGAGCAGCCGTATGGCTTCCCGGCCCATGAAAAAGGAGCGGGGCGTTAATGCCCTGAAACGGCAGGCGGAAAATCTGAAAAAAGATAAAAAAAGCCTGACCGCCCTGGGACCGGTGCTGGTGGTGATCCTGCTGTTGATCTGCGTCGTTTATGTGCAGTGGAACCGTCCTTACCAGATGCTGGTGAACGGCCAGGCGGTGGCCCTGGTGATGTCCAGGGAAGAGGGGGAGGCGCTGGTGACCCGGGCTTCCCTGGAGGCTTCCGCCTCCTATGGAGCCGACATTGTGTTCTCCCAGAAAGCGGAGATCGACTACACCAAAAAAGATGTGCCCGTCAAGGCCAAACTCACCAATGCCGATGAAGCGGTGGCGGCTCTGAAATCCCTTATCCAATGGCGGGTTCAGGGCTATGCCATCGAGGTTAACGGCACGGACCGCACGGTGTATCTTCCTTCCGAGGCGGCGGCCCAGGAGGTGCTGAACCGGGTAAAAGAGTACTATGTGCCCGATTATGAGACTACCACCCTGCTGAAAGCGGAATTCGTGGAGCCGGTGGAAATCGTCAGCCAGGAAGTGGGAGCGGAGGAATTAGGCACGGCGGACGCCGCCTTTAATTTCCTGGTGCAGGGCCGGGAGGCCCTGAAAAAGCACACCGTCAGAAGCGGCGATTCCTTGTGGGTCATCGCCCGGCAGTACAGCATGACGGTGGAGCAGCTCCAGGAGCTGAATCCCACGATTAACCCCAACCGGCTGCGGGAAGGGGATGTGCTGATCTTAAATGAGCCTCAGCCTATCCTCAGCGTAAAAATGACCGTGCAGTCCGTGGCGGATGAAGTGATCCCTTTTGAAACGGTAATGAAAAGCGACGAATCCTCCCTGACCGGCTCACGGAAAACGGAAGTGGAAGGCGTGGAGGGGGAAAAGGAGGTCCGCTATCAGATCCAGCTGGTAAACGGCGTGGAGTTCGAGCGGGAAGTCCTGTCGGAAACCGTTGTGGCCGAGCCGGTGGATGAGGTGCTGGTTCTGGGAAGCAAGAGGCTTCAGGCTTCCCGGAGCAGCGATACGGCAGTCTTTGACTGGCCGATCCGGGGCAAGGTAAATTCCGGCTTCGGTCCCCGGCGGGGCAGTGTCCATACCGGGCTGGATATTGACGGCGAGGAAGGCGATCCCGTGTATTCCGCCGGCGCCGGCAAGGTGATCAAGGCCAGCGTTTACAGCGCTTACGGCAAATGCGTGATCATCAGTCACGGCGATGGGCTGACCACGCTGTATGCCCACCTGAAGGAGATTAATGTCAAGGTGGGCCAGCAGGTGGAAGCCCAGGAGCTGATCGGTCTCGTAGGGATGACCGGACGCACTACGGGAGCTCATTTGCATTTTGAAGTCCAGGTGGACGGAGAAGCCACCAATCCGCTGAACTATCTGTAAGTAAGCTTACGGATGCCATAATAAAAACCGCTTTGCTTTTTTGATGCTACCCCTGGACTGAGCAGTGTTTTCAATTTCACTGTCCTGTCCGGGGGCAGCGTGTCATTTCGGCAGGGCGGTTTTTTTGTACTCCCTAATCCACAACTTACCAAAGACGGGGGACCGGCTCTTTCGCTATAATAGAAGAAAACCGATAGAAGATAGACGAAGAGAGGATAGAAGGTAAAGGAGGGGGCGCCGGTGAGCGGAGGAAAGAAAGGGAAAAAGGGAGCCGCAAGGTTCCGGCTTTTCTTTGCCGGCATAGCCCTTTTGCTGGCTTTGGCTTGTCTTGCCCCGGAGTTCCCGGTTTACCGGCTGACCCAGGCCGGCGTCAGCGTATATTATTCCCGGGGGCGAAAGGCCCGGGCGGAAGAGGCCCTGGTCCAAAGCCGGGCCTATCTGGCGGAGATGGACAGCTGGCTTACCGGCCAAGAGGGAGAAAGCCGGCCCGGGCCCCAGGAAGCGTCCGCCGGTGTAAACGTAGTGCTGGGGGGCCCCCAGCCGTTGTCCAACATGGGCAACCGGCGCCGTACCGCCGGTTATTATTGGCAGGGCATTGTGGTGATCTGCGACCCGGAGGGCGAAAATCCCCCATTGAGCCACGAACTGGCCCACTGGCATTTGGAAAAGGCTGCCGGCGGCAAAAAGCTGCCCCGCTGGTTTTCCGAAGGTTATGCCCAGTATGCGGAATACCGGCTCACCGGTTTTGCGCTGCCCTTAACCGACGGAGTGGCCCAGGCCGGCGTCCCGGGGGCGGATTTGCCGGGGGGGCTTAGCCTGACCGGTCTGGATCCCCTTTTCGAGCAGGAAAGCACACAGCTGACGGCCTATTATCTTTCATTCCGGGCCTTCAATGCCCTTTTGGAGGAAACCGGCTGGCCCGGAATTGCCTTAATTTTAGAGCAATTAAATCAGGGAGCCACCTTTGAAGACGCATTCCTCAGCGCTACCGGTCTGGACTTTTGCCGGTGGGAAAGAAAAATCTCTTCCTATTTTGTCGAAATTCCCTTAGAATAGACAGGGAACAGGAGGAGACAATCTTTGGAATATTGCAGCCTGATGAGCGGCAGCTGGGGAAACTGCCATTATATAAAGGGAAAAACCACCAGCATCATCATCGACGCCGGGCAGACCGGCAAACGGGTATTGGCCAATCTGGCCCAGGCCGGACTGGGAGACGGCCGGGATCTGGCGGGGATTCTGGTTACCCACGCCCACCGGGACCATGTAACGGCGGTAGGGGTGCTGGCCCGGAAACTGAAGGTGCCGGTTTACGCGACGGAAGGCACCTGGTGCCAGATGGAGGAGATTTCCGGCCCCATTCCGGATAACCTGCGTCGGACAGTGGAGCTGGAAGGGAAATGGCGGCTGAACGAGCTGGAAATCCAGACCTTCCCCACCAGCCATGACGCTCTGGAATCCGTAGGCTACGTGGTGCGCTGCGGCAGCCAGGGAATCGGCGTGGCCACGGATATGGGCGTATTCACCGCCCGGATGGCGGAAGCTTTGCAATCTTTGGAATGTTTGGTGCTGGAGGCCAATCACGACCTGGATATGCTGCGGCTGGGACGTTATCCGGTCTATCTGAAGAAGCGGATTTCCGGGGTCAGCGGCCATTTATCCAATGAGGACGCCGGCGCCGGCCTGCTGCGGGTACTTTGCCCCAGAACCAGGCATGTGGTGCTGGCCCACCTCAGCGAGGAAAACAACACGCCGGAAAAGGCGTTGAATTGTATCGGCGGCCTGGTGGCAGGCTATGCGGGAGAAAAGAATCCGGAGCTGAAAATCCTTGTGGCCCCCCGCTGCACGCCCGGCCCGCGGATTTTGTTCTGAGTTGTCAGGGCGGAAAAGACAAAGGGAAAAACCCGGGGAGTTCCGGGCATGGGCCCGGCTTTTAAGGAGAAGAAGGTTGAAGATCAGCGTCATTGCCGTGGGAAATCTGCGGGAAAAGTTTTATCAGGAAGCCTGCGCCGAATATCTGAAGCGTCTGAAGCCCATGGCGGCTCTGGAAATGATCGAGATCCCCGAGGAAAATTTAAGCGGCGAGGACAGTCCCGCTTTGATCCACCGGGCCCTGGACCGGGAAGGGGAAAAAATTATTAAACGTATCCCTTGCCGGGCGGCGGCGGTTCCTTTGGCCCTGGCGGGAAGACAGTTGGATTCCGTAGCCTTTGCCGGGGAACTGGACCCGGCAAAGAATCTGGGCCGGCAGCAGATCGTATTTATTATCGGCAGCTCCCATGGATTAAGTCCTCAGGTCTATCAAAGAGCCGATTGGCGGCTGAGCTTCGGCCCCATGACCTTTCCCCATCAGCTGGCCCGGCTGATGCTTTTGGAGCAGATCTACCGGGCGGAGATGATCCTGGCCCGGCGTTCTTATCACAAGTAAGCCCGGCCAAAAAGGGTCTTCTGGAAGGATCTGCTGTGGCAGGCCTCGTGGGCGGAATTTAAAAGGTCCGGCAGCGGAAGAACTCTTCCGCTGCCGGACCTTTTATCAAAATCCTGTTCCCGGTTCCTGCCGCTTATCGCCGCAGGGCTGAGTGTAAACCTTAAAGAAGGCTTTGGGATGCTCGCAGACAGGGCACAATTCCGGGGCTGTATCACCATAATGAATATGGCCGCAGTTCATGCAAAGCCAAGCCTTTTGGCCATCTTTCCGGAAGACGGAACCGTCCATGACATTTTTCAGCATGCAGTTGTAACGATTCTCATGATGGCTTTCAATTTTTCCTACACCGTCGAAGAGGCGGGCGATATTCTCGAAGCCTTCCTGGCGGGCTTCCTCGGCAAATCTTTTGTACATGTCCGTCCATTCGTAGTTTTCCGCGGCGGCGGCGTCGGTCAGGTTGCTTTGGGTGTCCTGAATGCCGCCATGGAGCAGCTTGAACCAGATCTTGCCGTGTTCCTGTTCGTTTTTTGCAGTTTCCTCAAAGACTTCCGCAATTTCGTTGTAACCTTCCCTCCGGGCCTGGCCGGCGTAATAGGTGTATTTGCCCCGGGCCATGGATTCACCGGCAAAGGCCGCCATCAGGTTGGCCTCGGTACGGGAACCTTTCAATTCCATGTTTTGTGCACCTCCTGCATAAATTTACCGTTTTTCTGGCTATATCTTGCTCAGGCCAAGGGCGATCTATGCAGGGGAACTGGAAAAAAACGGGGAAAGGGGTTATTCCTCAATGCGGCTCATGCGGTTCACGGCGCAGATCAAGGCCCGCAGAGAGGCCTTCTTGATGTCCTTGGAGGTTCCCACGCCAAAACGGGTATTGCCGTTCTTATCTTTTAACTGAATGTAGGCGATTGCCCGGGAATCAGAACCGGCGCTCATGGCATGCTGGTCGTAGGACAGGAAGGCATAGTCGGCGGCGCCCAGGCTGCGGAGGGCGTTGTACAGGGCGTCAATGGGGCCGTTGCCCCGGCCTTCCACTTCCACGGGCTCGCCGTGATGAAGAATAGTGCCGGTGAAGCAAACCTCGTTATCCTCCTCGTCTTCCTCATTCAAATAATAAGTCTGAAAGCTCTTGAGGTAGTAAGGGGATTCCACCTGGATAAATTCTTCTTTAAAGAGAGAAACCAGGGTATCCCCGGTGATTTCGCCGCCGGTTTTATCCGCCACAGCCTTGACCAGGTGTCCCAGCTCAGGCAGCATGGCCTTGGGCACCTGATAGCCGTAGAGGCTTTCCATAATAAAGGCGGCGCCGCCCTTGCCGGACTGGCTGTTGATACGGATAATGGGCTCGTACTGGCGGCCCACATCGGCAGGGTCGATGGGCAGATAGGGAACCTGCCAGGAGATCTGGCGGTTCTTTTGCCGGTAGCTGAGGGCTTTGAGGATAGCGTCCTGATGGGTGCCGGAAAAAGCGGTATAAACGTATTCGCCGGCATAAGGATGGCGGGCCGCCACCTTCATGCGGGTGGTCTTTTGATAGATGTCCCGGACCCGGTTGATATTGGAAAAGTCGAGGCCGGGATCAATGCCCTGGGTATGAAGATTCAGGGCCAGGGTGACCAGATCCGCGTTGCCGGTACGTTCGCCGTTGCCGAAAAGGGTGCCTTCCACCCGGTCGGCGCCGGCCAGAAGGGCCAGCTCCGTAGCCGCCACGGCGGAACCCCGGTCATTATGAGTGTGAACGCTGAGGATAAAGCGGTTACGCTGTCTGGTGTTGCGGCAAAACCATTCGATCCGGTCGGCGTAAACATTGGGCGTGGTTTTTTCCACTGTGGCCGGCAGATTGATGATCATCGGGTTTTCTTCATCCGCACCGATGGTGTCCATCACCTGTTCGCAGATTTCCAGGGCATAATCCAGTTCCGTCTCGGTGAAGCTTTCCGGAGAGTATTCATAGATGACCTTGGTGCCTCCGGCGGCCAGGGCTTCTCCCTTGGTCCGGATCAGTCGGGCGGCCTTCGCCGCCATGCCGGCAACCATCTCCTTGTCGGCGTTGAAAACCACGGAACGCTGCAGGGGGCTGGTGGAGTTCATAAAGTGGATGATTACCTGCCGGGCGCCCCGGACCGCGTCGAAGGTGCGGCCGATCAGGTCGGAGATACAGGGACAGATGACCTGGATCGTAACATCCTCGGGAATCAGGTCTTCCGTAATCAGCCGCCGGATGAATGCGTACTCGGTTTCGGAAGCGGCGGGATAGCCTGCTTCAATCTCCTTCAGGCCCAGTTCCACCAGCAGACTGAACAGCTCCAGCTTTTCTTCGATGCTCATGGGGATAGGAAGGGCCTGGTTGCCGTCCCTGAGATCCACGCTGCACCAAAGGGGAGCTTTGGTAATGACGTTGGCCGGCCATTTTCTGTCTTGCAGGTCAACGACGGGGTAAGGCGCGTACTTCTTTTGCCGGCTGGCGGTGGTGTTGAACATGTTTTTTCCCTCCTTATTGATTTCGAGACGGGTCCCGTTTTCTGCCGGGAGCCGGCTGCCGCATAAAAAAACCATCGTCTCCAGATTTAGAGACGATGGCTCGCGGTACCACTCTAATTCACCTTTCGGTGCTCTTTGCTTCCGGCGGCTGCCTGGCCTGAAAAAGGCTGGCCGGGAATATATACTGCCGCCGGGATACTCGATAACGGTGAGGGCCGTTTCTGCCTACT
>JAYFQF010000038.1:0-14494 GCA_034927285.1 Peptococcaceae bacterium | reverse complement strand
ACCATAGCTGAACCCAGCGTTGTCATCAGGAAAGTAAAACCGGTTCCCACCGCCGCCCAAAGTAAAGGATTGTTCATCTCCTTATCCTCCTTCTGTCAAATCAATCAAATCATTTGCCTGATTGTTCGCCAAAGAATGTCTTTGGCTCCTATTCTCTTCTTTTCAGTTCTCTTCTTTTCGGCCTGACGCTGCCTTTTCCCGCCCTGCCCTCCTTTTCCGAAGACCAAGGAGGCGGCAAAGTCCAAGTATCTGTTTAAGCGTCAGACAAAAGCCTGACTAAAATGGCAGACAAAGCACCATTTTAAACGGCAGGTAAAGCCTTAAACGGCAGGTAAACGCCGGTTTAAGCGTCTGGCAAACCCGGGCTTTCAGAGAAACTGGCTGAAAGCCGCAGGCAAAGCATACTCTTCCGCCAACTGCTGCTGCGTCGCCCAAACCAGGGCTTCGCCGGGCAATATCCCGGCTTTTGTTTTTTCCCCGGCAGCGTAAGGCTTCCGGTCCTCTGCCAGCTCCCCGGCAAAATCTGCTTTAAGTCCCAGCCTTTCCTCCCGGCTGCCCACGTCGAAATAATAGCAGGTCATCCGCCATTCCACATGGCTGAAAATATGGCTTCGCTCCTGAGTTCGGGTCAGGGTAAGCGCCGCCGCGTCATCCCCTAAAAGCTTGAGGGCTGCGGCGACCGCCTCTCCGGGGTTTAGCCTTCCCGCCACATTGGGCAATTCCCAAAGGCTGGACAGCAGCCCTTTTGGCGGCCGTTTCCGCAAGGCCAGCCCGCCGGGGCTTCCCAGAACGAATACCGTCAATTCCTCCAGCCGGCGTTCTTTTTTTCCCGAACGGACCGGCAGTTCCGCCGTTAACCCGCGCCGATAGGCCAGGCAAAAACCGGTTGCCGGACAGTCGGCGCAGCGGGGCGCGCCCTTTGGCAGGCAAAGCAGAGCGCCGGCCTCAATCAACGCCTGAGTAAAATCACCGCAGCGCCCCTGGGGGTATACCCGGGCCAGGCCCTCCCGGAGCCGTTTTTTCAGCGACGGCTTTTCCAAAGGAGTATCGTCCGCTCCAATCCTGGCTAAAAGCCGCAAAACATTGCCGTCCAGGGCCGGCGTCGGCAGATCGAAACAAATGGAGCCGATGGCTCCGGCGGTATAATCGCCTACGCCCGGCAACGACATCAGGCCTTCAAAGGTACTGGGAAACCGGCCCCCCAACTCCTCAACGATACGGCGGGCGGCCTTCTGCAAGTTTTTGGCCCGGTTATAATAACCTAAGCCCTCCCACAGCTTCAGCAAAAGCTCTTCATCAGCCCGGGCCAAAGCTTCCAAATCCGGCAGAGCCGCCAAAAAGCGGAGATAGTAACCCCGGGCCGCCTCTACCCGGGTCTGCTGCATCATGATCTCCGAAAGCCAGACATGGTACGGCTCCTGATCCTGCCGCCAGGGCAGAGAACGTTTGTTCTTATCATACCAGGGCAAAAAAGCGCCCGGCAAAAGGGGAAACGAATACGCTTCTCCCCTCTGGGTTTGTCTCTCTCCTATGGCATCTATGGCTTCTCCGGCGCCAAAGCCTTGGTCCGGAAAAAGCTCTGCGGCCTGGTTTTCCTGTTTATCTTCCATCCAAGTATCCAATCTGGCTGGTCAGCCAATTTTACTGGGTCTCCGCTCTCGTCCGGCGCTTAATTTCACTGCTCAGCCGGTTTTATTGATCCTCCAGGTCCAAGGCCAGCAAGGCCGCGGCCCGGCTATGCAAAATTGTCGTATCAAACAGCGGGATATCCGTATCTTGCTGGTTTACTAAAAGGCCGATCTCCGTGCAGCCCAGGATCACGCCCTGAGCGCCCTTTTTTTGCAGCTTGCCCATGACTCTTAAAAACGCGGCCTTGGAACCGGGATAAAAAGCGCCCAGACAAAGCTCGTTAAAAATCACATTATTGATCATGGCCCGGTCCGGTTCCTCAGGGATCAGGACCCGGATACCGTTTTGGGCCAGCCTGCCCTTGTAAAAGTCCTGCTCCATCGTATAGGCGGTGCCCAAAAGCGCCACCTGGGTCAGGCCCTGCCTTTTCAAAGCCGCCGTCGTTACATCGGCGATATGAAGCAAAGGAATGGATACGGCTTCCTGGATCTGGTCCGCAACCTTATGCATCGTATTGGTGCAAAGGATAATGAAGTCGGCTCCTCCTTTTTCCAGGCTTTGGGCAGCGGCCGCCAGAATCTCGCCGCTTTTTTGCCATTCCCCTTTGGACTGGCACTCTTCGATCTCCTGAAAGTCCACGCTGTAAAGCAGACATTTGGCGGAGTGAAGTCCCCCTATTTTTTCCTTGACGATCCGGTTAAGCAGCTGGTAATAGCTTATTGTGCTTTCCCAGCTCATTCCGCCCAGCAAACCGATGGTCTTCATTGTTCTCCTCCTTTTTTCAATGCTAATACAGCATAGCAAAAAATGATGCGAATGCGGCGGTCATTATTCCGGATACCACGATGGCCAGGCTGCTCATGGCGCCTTCCACTTCCCCCAGCTCCAGGGCCTTTGTGGTGCCCATGGCGTGAGACGAAGTGCCGATGGCCAGCCCTGCCGCCAGGGGATTTTGGATACGGAAGATCCGGCAAAACAGCACCGCGGTCAGATTGCCGAAAATCCCGGTTACAACAATCACCGCCACAGTAATGGCGGGAATCCCTCCCATTTCTTCGGCCAGGCCCATACCGATGGCCGTAGTGATGGATTTGGGCAATAAAGTCACATACTGGGCATAATTCAGGCGAAAGATCCGGGCAAAGAGCAGCACGCCCCCAAGGCTGGACAGCACGCCGGCCAAGCTTCCCCAAAGGATGGCTTTCAGGTTCCGGCGCAAAATCTCAAGCTGCCGGTACAAGGGAATGGCCAGACAGACCGTGGACGGCGTGAGAAAATAACTGAGATAACGGCCGCCGGCATAATAAGCGTCATAATCCAGATCAAAAAGAAGTAAAAAGGCGATCACCAGCACTACGGAAATCAAAAGGGGATTGACCAGGCTGAAGTTCACTTTCTTTTTTATAGCTATTCCGATAAAATAGGCCGCCAAACTTAAAAAGACTCCGAAATACGTAGAGGTGAGGAAAAAACCGTTCATTTCTTTTTTTCCTCCCGGTTAAGAATATACTCGGTTACTTTTCCGGTGACCCCGAAGGTGAGGAGCGTGGTTACCAGGATGACCGTCACAATAGGCAGCAGGAATTCCCGCAAAAGCGGCCACGCCGGGATCAGTCCGGCGGCGGCGGGAATAAACGTTACCGGCATGATCTGAACCAGAAAGTCCCCGGTTTCTTCCACCTGCTCCAGGCGGATCAGGCGGAAAGCCAGGGCCAAAACCAGCAAAAGCAAGCCGTAAATCCCCGCGGGCACCGGCAGCGGCAAAAGAGCATAAAGCAGCTCTCCCAAAAAGGTCGCCCCCAGAATGATCGTCAGTTGTCCGATATACTTCATGAATAACTTCCTTTTTTGTTCTATCTTTATTCTGTGAATTTTTGCCCTTAATAACGCCGCTCCAGGCGGCCGCCGCAGCGGCAGCGGTAGCGTTCAGGCTGCCGGATCAGCCGGGAGTTGCGCAGGCGGTAAAATTCCGTTCCGCACTTTGTGCATACCACAAGATGCTTGGGTTCGACGACAGCCTCCACCGCCAGTTCCCGGCAGCTGGCAGTCCGGGATATCCGATATCCGTAAGCTTCGTTCATCCTTTTTGCATAAGCCTGCCAGGCCTTGCCATGGTTTATGCAGCCGGGGCAGGTATGCAGGACCTCGTGGGCCAGGGTCTGGCACAGGGAAAATTCCGGACCAAACAGCAGCTTTTCCGCCGCTTCGATACGATAATCCCCGCCCTGTTTGACACAGCAGCCAAAGCGCGTCCTGGCTCTTTGGTTGATCCGGACCTGGGGAAAGATCCGCGGGGAAACCGGAATCCCCAGGGTCCGGGCCTGCCCCAGGACTTTTTGCAGCAAGGCGTCGGCGTCATGGGGTTTTTCGGCTCCGTCATAGTGTTTTGCGCTCCCGTCATGAGGTTTTGCGGCCCCGGCCATCATCTTTTTTCTCCGGCCATTAAATATTCCATGGGCGTAAACCGTATCCCGTTAAGTTCCTGTTCCGGCCCGGTATCCTGAAAGCCCCAGCGGTGGTAGACCGGACAGGCGTAAGGCGAGGAATTTACCGTGATTTTTTCCGCTTCCTGAAGTAATAGTTTGCCGCGGACAAAACTGAAGAGCTCTGTGGCGATACCCTGGCGTTGGTAAGCCTGATCCACAAATAAAAGAGCGATATGGGTCTTCCCCCGCATGGCGATCACGCCGATGATTTTCCCCGGCTTCCCCTGGGCCATGCACCACATTTCTTTATGACCACAGGCCAGATCGGCGGTCATCTCCGCTTCCTTCACTTTCAGGTATTCGCTGAAGGTTTTTTGTCCCGCCGAAGAGTAGTCCGGGGCCACCAATGCCGCGAACACCCTGTTTACCAAGGCCAGCGCCTCTCCCAGCTCATCTTTGCTCACTGTCTTTATTACACGGGACTGCTTCATGATTATCCCCCACTATCCGTTAAATCCTTTATTGTCATTTCTTGAGTAATTCGAGGCTTCTATTCGAGCTTCCGGCTGATGACGCCGGCTTACTCATCCCGGAAGCCTCACGGCGCGGCGCGAATATTCAATGGCCGCAAATATTGAACCGTAATGAGATTCCCTCTCATTTTATCATGAACAGGCCGAAGTGTCGCAGTTTTTTAACAGCCGGCAAAACGGCAAAATCCGGATTTATCTTTTTTCCAGCTCCCTTTCGCCCAGCAAAATAGGCCTGAAACCCTCTCCGTGGACCTCGTTGGATTCCAAAATGATGATGAAAGAACCGGGGTCCTTTTGGCGTACGGCTTTTTGCACCTGATACATCTGCTTATTATTGCAGGCGCACATCACCACGTCTTTATGCTCTTTTTGATATCCCCCCACCGCCTTCAGCAAAGTGGAGCCTCTGCCGCTGCTTTCGTCGATCAGGGCCGCCACTTCCTCGCCCCGGTCGGTGACGATCAGGGCCATTTTGCCGGAATTTACGCCGTACATGGTTTTATCCACCACTACGGCAAAGAGGTAGGTGATGATCATTCCATAGATTATGCCGTCCACGTCGTGAAAGATCAGGCCGCCGGCCAGGACAATTCCGGCGTCGGCGCAAAAGATGAGTTTCCCCAGGGAAACATGGGGATACAGGGATTTGAGGGACATGGTAATGAAGTCCATGCCCCCGGTAGAGGAATTTTGCATATAAATAATCGCAAAACCTAAGCCGGCGATGACTCCCGTGCAAATGGCGGCCAAAAGGCGGCTGCCCTGATAAGCGGGCAAAAGGGGTCCCAGGTAGTCGATCATCAGGGACGACAGCACCATGGCCCGGAAAGAGCGCAGGAAAAAGCCCCGGCCCAAAAGCCGGTAGCACAAAAGGGCCACCGGGATATTGAGCACAATGGTGCTGATGCCGATAGGAAGTCCCCAGAGCCTATAAGCGATCAGCGCCAGGCCGGTAAAGCCGGTCATGGGGAATTTGGCGTAGACCGCGAAATTATATACGCCCACCGTGACCAGAAAGCCGCCCAAAAGCTCCATGGCGATTATCTGCGCCTCTTTTTTCCAATTGATCCTCTTGAGCCCCCGGATCCCTTTCATCTGATTTGCGTTCATTTCCTGTACACCTCCTGATCTTAGATTTACCAGATCTGTGATTTTCCACTCAATTATTCCAATCAGAAAAGAGCGCTTGCCGCTACCGTCGCAAACGCCCTTTTTCTTCCTGATTATACAACCTGGAATTAAGGATAACAAGCCCGGGCTTTTTCTTTTTCTTGTTGACCGGCGGGAAACATGATATTCTAAAAGTTGATATCCTCCCCGCCGAAAAGGCGAAATCCAAAACCCTTCGGAGAGCCGGCCATGACGATAAATTCTTTGATGAAAGCAGTGTTGAAAGCTCTATCTTATTCGGAGTTAAATATCAAAAAGAACTACAAGATAAAGCGGCAGCTGGAACAGCTGAAAGCCGCCTCCGTTCCCGGAGCCCTGCCCTATAAGACCTGGGACCATCTGGTACCCCGGGACGGTTACAATGTGCCCGTGCGCATCTTCACCGTTCCCGGTTCCCGGCCCTGTTCCATCCTGCTGTTTTTCCACGGCGGCGGCTGGGTCACCGGCAATATCGACAGCTACAACAAGGTCTGCGCTTATATGAGCCGCAACACCCGCCACCTGGTGGTATCTGTGGATTACCGCCTGGCTCCGGAGCATCCTTTTCCTGTAGGGCTGGAGGATTGCTATGCGGTAGCCCGGGAAGTCTATAAAGAACAGCGGCTGTTGGATTGCAGCCGGGAGGGGATCACCTTAATCGGCGATTCCGCCGGGGCCAACCTGGCGGCGGCGGTATCCCTGATGGCCCGGGACCGGGGAGAATTCCTGCCGGAGCGGCAGATTCTGATCTATCCCGCCACCGCCGGCTATCATGACGAAAAGTCCCCTTTCCCTTCTATCCGGGAAAACGGCACCGATTATCTTTTGACCGCAAAACGGATCAGCGACTATATGGATCTTTACGCCGCCCGGCCCGAGGATCGGCGGAGCCCTTATTTTGCTCCCCTTTTGGCCCGGGATTTTTCCCGCCAGCCCCGCACCCTGATTATTACCGCGGAATACGACCCCCTGCGGGATGAAGGCGAGGCCTATGGCGAAATGCTGGCCCGTTCCGGCGTGGAAACGGAGATCCGCCGGATCCCCGATGCCCTTCACGGATTTTTCTCCCTTCCGCCGAGCTTTGCACCGGTGAAAATGACTTATGAGTACATTAACCGTTTCCTGAAGAGGTGAGTCAAGTTGAATCAGCCCCGGACCAGCCAGTGGAGAAGGCTGGACAATGCGGCAAAGATTTTTCCGCCTACCAGCACCCGGCGGGATCCTAAGGTTTTCCGTTTTTCCTGCTGCCTGGCGGAGAAAATCGACCCGGTCCTTTTGCAGCGCGCCCTGGACCGGACCATACGCCAATTTCCTTTCTTTTGCGCCAGGCTGCGTAAAGGTTTATTCTGGTATTACCTGGAGGATAAAAAGTCCCGGCCGTTGGTTTGTCCGGAATATAAACCGCCCTGCTCCCAGATTTACCGGGGCGACCACAAGGATCTTTTATTTGAGGTCACCTACTTCGGGCGGCGGGTGAATCTGGAGATTTTTCACGCCCTGGCCGACGGCAGCGGCGCCCTGCTGTTTTTGCGCAGCCTGATCCTTTGCTATCTGAAGGAAAAATACCCGTGCCTCACGACGGAAGGGTCCCTGTCCATTAACTACGACGCTTCTTTTGGGGAAAAACGGGACGACAGCTTCCAGAAATACTATTCCGGCGGCGGCCGGGCCAAATTATCCAGGGAGCCCGCCGCCTATGCCCTGCGGGGCTACCGGCGGCCCGGTTATCGGATCAGTGTGATTACCGGCCGCCTTTCCGTGGGACAACTGCTGGGGGAGTCCCACAAATATGAAGCAACGCTGACAGAATATCTCACCGCCCAACTGATGCTGGCCATCCATGACGGCATGTCGATCCGGGACCGGCGCCGGCCCGTGGTGATTAATATCCCCGTGGACCTGCGGCAGTTTTTCCCCTCCCAATCCGCCAGGAACTTTTTTACGATCATCAACATAAAATATGATTTCCGGCAAAACCCCGCCCAGCTGACGGAGGTCCTGGCCAGCGTCAGGAAAAGCTTTAAAAAGAAGCTGACCCTGGAGCGGATTTCCCATAAGGTGGACAACCTTTTTGCCCTGGAGCGGAACCCTTTTATGCGGGCGGTGCCCCTGGTCCTGAAAATTCCTATATTAAAAATCGCCAATCGAATTTCGGAAAACCGGTATACCGCCACCTTCTCCAATCTGGGCCGCATCACCATGCCCGAGGCGGCGGCGCCCTACCTGGAGTATTTTGATGTATTTAACAGCACCAAGGGAGTCCAGGCCTGTTCCTGTTCCTTTCTGGATAACTTTATCATCAGCTTTACCTCGCCTTTCGAGAATACCGATCTGCAGTGCCGCTTTTTCCGGCGTTTGTCCGCCGCGGGACTGGCGGTGGAGATCAGTTCCAACCTGGACCAGACGGAAAAGGAGGTGAGTCTAGGTGCGGAGATGTGAAAAATGCCGGGTTAATCTGACCGGCCATCCCGTCCAATGCCCTCTTTGCGGCAGCGAAACGGCCCCTCCCGGAGAGGTCGCCGGGAAAACTGCCGGAAATAATCCGCCCGGCCCCGGAGGTGCCGCTGAAAATCTCAGGAGCGTCACAAACGCTGCCGATCCGGCGGCCGGCGACAGGGAGTCCGCCGGCGGCGACGGTCGTTCCTATCCCTATCTGCCTTACGCCGTTCCGCCCCACCTGAAGCTGATCCGGCTGCTCCAACTGGGCACCATAGCCGCTGCGGCAATCTGCGTAGTCATTAACTATGCCCTGCCCTCCCGGGGCTGGTGGTCCCTTTTTGTGATCGCCGGCACCGCCAGCTTCTGGCTCACCTTCGCCATCGCTATGTACAAGCGGCACAATATCCCGAAAAACCTGGTCTGGCAGACTGCCCTGATTTCCCTGCTGGCCCTGGGCTGGGATATTTTTACGGGTTTTCGCGGCTGGTCCGTGGATTATGTCATTCCCGTCCTCTGTATCGGCACCATGGCCTGTCTTGCCGTCTGGGCCAGGATCAAAAAGCTGCGCACGGAGGATTACCTGATCTACCTGATCCTCGACAGTATCTTCGGCATCCTGCCGGCCCTGCTGCTTTTGCTGGGAATCCCTCATGTGAATTTTCCCTCCACCATCTGTATCGCCGTCAGCATCGTATCCCTCTCCTCTCTTTGGCTTTTGGAAGGTAATGCTTTGTGGGCGGAAATCTGCCGCCGGCTGCATATCTGAACCGCCGCCGGTTTGAACAGAGCGCAAAAACATAATCTCCGTCAATGAACTGCACCGCCAATGCCGGATCCCCAACCGGCATTGGCGGTGCTTTTTATCCCGGAATATATTCAGATGAGGTAAAGCGGGAGTCCTTCAACCAGTATCACGCCGGCAGAAAACACGGCAAGGGGGCAGCGGAAGAACGTCCCGTATGACCAAAGAGCTTAGTGGAAATACTTGTCTATATCGTATTGTCTATATTAAGTGAAATACTGATGAAGGCCGGACAGGGAAAGCGGGGAGGCTTCAGAATCCGGAAAGCCACCCGCCCCTCCTGCTCCTCTCCGCAGCCCTGGTATTTTTCTACTCGCTTTTTGTTTTCGAATCCGTGATGGAAAACATGGATTGGGGAGCGACGGTGGCTCCTTTTTTCTCGCTGACCTTTGAGCTTTTGCTGCCGGCCCTGTCTCTTTTGGCGGCCTGCTTTCGTAAGCCTGAGGCGGCCCCGGAGGTGAAGGGATGAATTTTTTGCTGGTATTGATCGCCTTCGCCGGTATCGCCGCCCATGATCTTCCCGGCATGGTCAAAAACAAGCGTTGGCGAGACCTGGCGGTCTATTCGGTCATTTTTTTGTTGGTGCCGGGCCTGGGGATGCTGGTGGCCCTGAACATAAATGTGCCAAGCCCCATCAAGGCAATCCAAGTCCTCTATCAAAACATGGGGCTGAGCTTTAAAAAGTCTTAAGGCGGGCTTATCACTGATTATGCCCTGCTCCGCTAATTTCACTCCGCTCAGGTCGCACTAATTCCGCTTCGCCGCGTTATCCGGCAATTTCGCCGGCCAGGTTCTGTTTAAACAGCCGGGCCGCCTGGGCGGGGTCGTCGGTCTGCCCTAAAATCCACATCAGCTTGGTGACCGCGGCTTCGGAAGTCATATCCCCGCCGGAGATTACCCCCTTATTCATCACGTGCCGCCCCACTTCATAAATGGACATATCGCTTTCCTCATACAGGCACTGGCTGACCACCACTACGGTAATGCCTTTTTCCACCAGACTGCCCAAAGCGCCGGCCAGGTCCCGCCGCACCATCTGAACTCCCCCTGAGCCGAAAGCCTCGATGACCACGCCCCGGCAGCCCAGCTCCTTTAATGCGGAAAACAAGGCAGGGTCCGTAGCCGGGGTCAGCTTGATTAAAAACACCCGGTTTTCCATCCGGTCCATCAACCGGCAAGGTCCCTGGGGCCGGGGGACCAGGGGCTGATTTACGGACAGGCCGGAAGCGCTGACCAGCCCCACCGGCGGGTAATTTACGCTTTCAAAGGCATGAAAGCCAGAAGTTCTGACCTTGACGGCCCGGCAGCCTAAAATCACCTGGCGGTCAAAGGCGATAAATACGCCGCATACCCCTGAAGACGCCATGGCAAAGGCGCAGCGCAGATTGGTATGGGCGTCGCTTAAGGAATGGCTGATCGGCAGCTGACTGCCGGTCAGTACCACCGGCAGATCGATGCCCGGCAGCATGAAAGTCAGCATGGAGGCGGTATAGGCCATGGTATCGGTACCATGGCTGATCACCACACCGTCAAAGCCGTGCCGGCCTTCAAAGACCTCCCGTCCGATCTGCTGCCATTCCTCCGGCTGAATATTGGTGGAATCCAGATTCATGATATCTTTTACGGTAACCGCCACATCCAAAGGTCCCAGCCTGGTCAAAAGGCTTTGGCCGTCGCTGTCCGGATACAATCCTTGGTCCCCGGGCACCGAGGCGATGGTCCCGCCTGTGGTCAAAAGCAGAATTTTTTTCATCTTCTCACCTCAGTTCCCTTGATCATTTCCTCTGGTCATTTATCATACCACAAGGGCAGGGGTCTTGCCATAGTTTAAGCGGAAGAATACTCCGCCCATGACGAAAGCTCCGGGCATCGCCTGCCTGTCCGTAAAAATAAGGCTTCATTCCTGATCCCGGATAACAAAACCGGGATTGCCGATCCCCCATGGTTTATGCTATCCTGTCTATAGTGAATAGGTACTCTTTCTGCCGGTTGGCGTCAATGGCTCAACTTCAGCAAGCGGTTCGCCTGTTCACTGTTTTTATCTTCCGCCGGCTGCCCGTTTACAGCGGGTTTATTCCGGCCTGTTTGCCGTTTTAATATTTACAAATATATTATTTCGAATCTATTGACAGGTCAATTCATTTTAAATTACAATATCAATAATTACTCCTATTAAAAGTAAAGTGTGGTGAAGCTTATGCATTGGTCCGGGCTTGTGATCGGCGCTATGGCATTTTTGATCATCGGTATTTTTCATCCCATCGTAATCAAGTGCGAATATTATTTTTCAGCCAAAATCTGGCCTCTGTTTTTACTGGGAGGACTGGCCTGCGGCGCGGCGGCGCTCTTTGTTTCACAGATCATCCTTTCCGCTACTCTGGCGATCCTGGGCTTTACGATGCTGTGGAGTATCAGAGAATTGCAGGAACAGACGGAGAGGGTCAGGAAAGGATGGTTTCCTCAAAACCCCCACAGAATAAAAAAGCTCTCTTCCCCCTATACCGCCGGAGCAAAGGGCATGTCTGAAGATTTGAAGGACGGCCTGCTGTGAACATCAAAAATATTCTGCTGCTGGGCGCAGGCTTTTTGCTTTTGGGCATGGGGGCCGTCGGCGTATTGCTTCCTGTCTGGCCCACCACGCCTTTTGTCCTGGCCGCCGCCGGATGTTTTGCCTCCCATCCTAAACTGCACCAGCGGATGATGAGGCTCCCTTTTTTCAGCGAATATATTCGAAACTACCAGGAGAAAAGAGGCCTTCCGAAGAAGACCGTGGCGGTCAGCCTGGTCTTTCTGTGGGGCATGCTGCTGATTTCCGCCCTCTGCATCCGTAAGCCCTGGGTCCTGTGTATTCTGGCTCTGGTCGGCGCCGGCGTAACGGTGCATATTCTATGGATTTCAAAGGCGCGGAAGCGGTAAAAGTGATGAATAATACGACTTTGCGAAAAAAAGCAAAAGGGAATCCCCGGGTATTCGGCTATGTTGAAGTCGTCTTCAACGTGCTGTATCTTTTTCTGGCCCTGTCTTGCGGCTTTCACATTCTGGCCAATGCTTCGGTACAGGCACAGCGCCTTGCCGGGGCCATGGCGTTTTTATTGGCGGCAGGCGATATGTTTCACCTGGTTCCCCGGATCGCCCTGGTGATAACGGGGGACCAGGAACGGCTGCGCAAAGCGCTGGGGCTGGGAAAGCTGATTACTTCTGTCACGATGACCGTATTCTACATGCTTTTATGGCATATCGGCATTTTATTGTTTTCCCCTTCAGGTTGGGACTGGTCGGCGGCGATATATATTCTCGGCCTTTTGCGCATCGCTCTTTGTCTTTTGAAATATAACCGATGGTACGACGAGGCGCCTCCGGTAAACTGGGCGGTCTATCGCAACCTCCCCTTTTTACTTCTGGGGGCGGCGGCGGCCGTGCTTTACGGCAGCCATATGCACAGCCTGCCGGCGCTGAAATGGATGTGGCTTGCGGTTACCCTCAGCTTTGCCTTTTACGTCCCGGTGGTTCTCTGGGCAAACAAAAATCGAAAGCTGGGCATGCTGATGCTGCCCAAAACCTGCATGTATCTATGGATTTTATTTATGTTCGCATCCATTTGACCGGGAGGGCGGCCCGTCTTACCGGCATTCCGGCTCTTCCCTGTCGTATCTTGGATAATCATTTCAATTAGAAGGAGGCATGAAAATGGACGATTACAAGAAGCTGACCAATGAAGTGGGCGCCCCCGTCGCCGACAACGAGAACTCGATCACCGCAGGTCCCCGGGGCCCGGTCGTCATGCAGGACGTATGGCTCTTGGAGAAAATGGCGCATTTTAACCGCGAAGTCATCCCTGAACGGCGCATGCACGCCAAAGGCTGGGGCGCTTACGGCAAACTGACCGTGACCGGGGATATCTCCAGGTATACCAGAGCCAAGGCGCTTCAGCCGGGCCAGGAGACGGAACTGTTCCTCCGGTTTTCTACCGTAGCCGGAGAACGGGGCGCCGCCGACTGTGAGCGCGATATTCGGGGCGTAGCCGTTAAGTTCTACACTGAAGAAGGCAACTGGGACCTGGTGGGAAACAACACCCCCACTTTCTTTATCCGCGACGTGCATAATTTTTCCGACCTTAACCGGGCCGTCAAGCGGGACCCCCGCACAGGGCGCCGGTCCGCGCAGAATAACTGGGATTTCTGGACGCTTTTGCCCGAATGCTTCCATCAAATCACGATTGTCATGAGCGACCGGGGCATTCCCGCCTCCTTCCGCAACATGCACTTCTTCGGCGAACACACCTTCTCCCTGTATAACGAGCAAAATCAGCGGGTCTGGTGCAAATTCCATTTCAAAACTCAGCAGGGCATCAAAAATTTAACCAATGAAGAAGCCGCCGAAATCAACGGTATGGACCGTGAATACCACGGCAAGGATCTGTTCGAGGCCATCGAAAAAGGGGACTATCCCAGATGGACGATGTACGTGCAGATCATGACCGAGGAGCAGGCCAAAAACCACTACAAAAACCCCTTTGATATCACAAAGATCTGGCGGCATAAAGAATTTCCCCTGATCGAAGTGGGGGTTCTGGAACTGAACCGTAACCCGGAGAACTACTTCGCGGAAGTGGAGCAGTCGGCCTTTACGCCCGCCCATGTGGTTCCGGGCATCGGTTTTTCCCCGGACCGCTTCCTGCAGGGCAGACTGTTCGCCTATGGGGACGCCCAGCGCTACCGCTTAGGCGTAAACCATAATCTGATTCCGGTAAACCAAGCCAAGTGTGAAGTAAACGACTACCACCGTGACGGCGCAATGCGGGTGGACGGCAACTACGGCCGTGCGCCGGCCTACACGCCCAACAGCGGCGGCTACTGGACAGCCCGGCCTGAGGTGGCGGAGCCGCCCCTGGATATCGAGGGCGCCATGTGGCGCTACGACCCTAAAGACGATCCTACGGACGATTGCTTCCGTGCCGGCGGGGATCTTTGGCGGGTGCTTACCGAGGACAAGAAACAGCTTTTGGTCGGCAACACCGCCGCGGACATTGCGCCGGTCACTGAAAATATCAAATACCGTCATGCGGTCCATTGCTATCTGGCGGACCCGGAATACGGCCGGCGCATCACGGAGGCCCTGGGGCTTAACCCCGGCAGAGTAAAGGAACTGGCCAAACTGGACAACAAGGGATTAATTGAAGCCACACTGTCCGTTCAATAAATCATGGCCGCTTAAACATCGCGGATGGTTTTAGCGGAGGCGGGGACTGAAATTCCCGCCATAACGGAAAGGGGGGGTGATATGCAACGGCATATCACCCCCCCTTTTCCTTCAGCCGGTCATCACCGGCAGACAGTTGATGTTACATTGAGCATACGCATTAAATCAGAGCCAGGGCCTGCTGCAGATCGCCGATCAGGTCGTCGGCGTCCTCGATGCCGATGGACAGGCGGACCTGGCCGTCAAAGATGCTGGCGGCATAACGCTCCTCAGGGGACATATCGAAGTGGCTCATGGAAGGAGAGTGCTGAATCAGG
>JAYFQF010000054.1:0-24055 GCA_034927285.1 Peptococcaceae bacterium | reverse complement strand
AAGAACAGGAAAGCAGCCCTCCATACTGATAGACCAGCATATCGCTGAATTTTTTTCTTCGGACGATCCAACCACGCGAAAGCAAACCTCTCCCTGCCGGATCAACGAAGATGAAGTAAACCGGCTGGCAAAGCCCGTAATAGAAAAGATCAGAGAAACCGGTATAGCATAACCTGGGAGAATTCCTTACGTTTTTGTATTCGCCGCAAAATATCGGCTGCCGGTTTTTCCCTTAAAAAGGAAAAGTCCAGGGCGGCGGGGCCAAGCTCCGCCGCCCTTTTGCCTGCAAAATCATTAAGACAAAATGTAAAAAATCAGCATTTTTTTCTGTTTATCCTTGACCGGAGCCTCAGAAAATGATAAATTATTAAACAGGAACTGACAACTCTATTGATTTTATCGGGTTGTCGGATATTGAGGAAGGAGCGCAGAATATGATCCGATTCGAAGGCGTCCGAAAGCAGTATGGAAATTCTGTGGTTTTGGACAATTTAAGCTTTGAGATCCCCGAAGGTCAGTTTGTGGTCCTGATCGGCCCCAGCGGCTGCGGCAAAACCACTACGCTGAAGATGATCAACCGCTTAATAGAGCCGGATCAGGGGAAAATCTTTATTAATGGCAAAAATACGGCGGAGGTTTACCGGGTAACCCTGCGCCGCAGCATCGGCTACGTGATCCAGCAGATCGGTCTTTTTCCGAACATGACCGTGGCCCAGAATATCACGGTAGTCCCCCGGCTCTTAAAGTATGACAAACACAAATGCGACGAGATCGTTCATCAGCTTCTGGATCTGGTGAACATGCCCTATGAGCAGTATGCCCATAAGTACCCTTCGGAAATGTCCGGCGGGCAGCAGCAGCGGATCGGCGTGCTGCGGGCATTGGCGGCGTCGCCGCCGATTGTGCTGATGGATGAACCCTTCGGCGCTTTGGACCCCATGACCAGAAGCGTCCTTCAGGACGAGATCAAAAAATTGCAGAAAAAGCTGAATAAAACTATCGTATTTGTGACTCACGACATGGAAGAGGCTTTGAATCTGGCGGATACCATCATCTTCATGGAAAACGGCCACATCGCCCAGATGGCCTCGCCGGAGGAGATGCTGCGCAACCCCGCCAACGACCTGATCCGCAGCTTCATGGGCAAGCATATCCAGGGCAACGGGCCGGTGGTGATGACCGCCGCCGATTTCATGCGCACCAACGTTTACAAAGTGAATAAAAAGCGGGGCATCCTGGAATGCACCGAGGCCATGGCCCGTTACCGGGTGGATACCCTTTTGGTGGTAAATGAAGACGATACCTACGCCGGCACCGTTTCCATAAATAATATCCGCCTTTACGGCCGGGCCGGCGACACCATTGAAAAACTGGTGACCAAGACCAACTGCACCTCTTACGTAAGCGACGACGCCCGGGATTGCTTCGACAAACTGGTTTCCTCCGGGGACTCCTATGTGGTGGTACTGAACCCCGATGAAACCGTGGCCGGCATCGTCACCAAAACCAGCATGGCCGAAGCCATGGCCGACGCATTGTGGGGTGATGTCCAATGACGGCTTTTTTTGAGGTCTATGGAAAGATGCTGGCAAATTCCATCCTCACCCATATTTTTTATGTTTTCGTTTCCGTATCCATCGGTTTTTGCCTGGGCCTGGCCCTGGGCATTCTGCTGACCCGCATCCCCAAATACTCCCAGGTGATTCTGCCGGTGATCTCTGTTTTCCAGACCATCCCCGGAATCGTCTTCATCGGCACCTTATTTCTCTATATCGGCATGGTGCCTCTGACGGTGATCATCGCCCTGGCCATCTACGCCATGTTCCCGGTGCTGAAAAATACCTATGTGGGGATCATGAACGTGGAGCCCCAGTACACGGAAGCAGCCCGGGGCCTGGGGATGTCAAACAGCCAGGTGCTGTTTCAGGTGGAGCTGCCCCTGGCCATGCCCACCATCATCGCGGGGCTCAGGATGTCCACCGTCTACACCGTAAGCTGGGCGGTGCGGGCGGCAATGATCGGCCTGGGGGGCCTGGGAGATTTTATCTACCGGGGGATCTCTTCAAATAATAATACGCTGATCATCGCCGGAGCCATTCCGGCCGCAATCCTGGCAGTCATCCTGGGGCTATTGATCGACCGGCTGCAAAAAAAAGCGGTACCCCGGGGCCTGCGCAAAGGAGGCGCCGCCAAATGACCCTGCAAATGTTTATGGAGCATCTTTATATGGTTTTGCTGGCCGTGTTCTTTGCCATCGCCATCGGCCTGCCCCTGGGCATCCTGTCCTACCTTTTTCCGGGAGCGAGAAAAGCCATCCTTTGGGTGGTGGATGTTTTGCAGACCATTCCCTCCCTGGCTCTTCTGGGGATCATCATGGTCTTTATCGGCGCCGGCAAGATCACCGTAGTCACCGGTTTGGTCCTCTACTCCCTTTTGCCCATCGTCCGCAACACCAACCTGGGACTGACGGAAGTGGATCCCGCCATTAAGGAGGCGGCCCGGGGCATGGGGATGAGCAAGTTTTATCAGCTGATGCGGGTGGAGCTGCCCCTGGCCTTTCCGGTGATCTTCACCGGCATCCGCATCGCCACCGTGAACTCCATCGGCTCCGCCGTCTTCGCCGCCTTCGTGGGCGGCGGCGGCCTGGGCTCCATTATCTACCGGGGCATCCGCATTCAGAATATCCGGCTGATCGCTTCCGGCACCTTATCCCTGATGCTGATGGCCGTAGTCTTCGACTTCGTCATGGGCATGATCGAAAAACGGCTGTACCGCCGCTCTTCCGCGGCGTAAGCCGGCGACAACCTGCATATTATGCGGCCCGGCCCGACCCGGCGCCGCCAAAAAGGAGAGTGTATGATGAAAAAAGCAAAAAAAGCCATTACCTTGATCCTGATCCTGGTTCTGAGCCTGGCCCTGCCGGGTTGCGGCAAAGACGAAGCCGCCGCCAAAACCCAGCTGGTCATTAATGACGGCGAGTTCTCAGAAATGCAGCTGATCCACTATATGGTCAAGCTTCTGGTAGAGGAGCACACCGACCTCACCGTAAACATCAAGGAACAAATGTCCGGCGTAAACCTGTTCCGGGAGCTGACCAACAATCAAAACGGCGACCTGTTTAACAGTTATGACGGCACCCTTTTAACCACCTTCCTGAAGCTGGATCCCGACGACGTGCCGGAAGGCATGACGCTTTACGATTTCGCCAACCAGGAGGCCCTGAAAAAGTTCAATGTCCGCCTGCTGGATAAACTGGGGCTGAACAACACCTATGCCCTGGCCGTGCCGCAAAGTATTGCCGATCAATACGGCCTGACAACGATCAGCGACCTGGTCCCCATAGCGCCGGAGCTGCTCTTTGGCGCCGAGCATGAGTTCTACTCCGAGGAAGGCTCCATGAAGTACGGTCCCTTTGTAGAGTTTTACGGATTGAAATTTAAGGACAGCCTGTCGGTGGATCTGGGACTGAAATATGCCGCGGTGGAAAACGGCAATTTTCAGGTCACCGAGGTCTATGCCACCGACGGACTGAACAAAAAAGCGCAGCTGAAGGTCCTGGAAGACGATAAGCATTTCTTCCCCGAATATAACGGCGCCATCTTAGTCCGGGCGGATCTTTTTGAGGACTTCAAGGAAACCGCGCCGAACCTGGAGGAAGTTCTGAATATGCTGGGCGGCAAATTTACCAACGAGATCATGACGGATCTCACCTACAAGGTAGACGTGGAAGGCCGCAGCGTAGCCGAGGTAGCCGAGGAATTCCTGAAAAGCCAGGACCTGATATAACGGGTTAATCTATTTGTCAAGCGATTCAACCGCCCTCCCTCCCCAATCCGCCGGCCGACCGGCAAAGGAAAACCGCCCGGCAGCCCACAGGGCCGCCGGGCGGTTCCTTTATGTCGTCACTCCCTAAAAGGATCAGAGAAGGTTTCTTGGTTTTACCACTGTGGAGAATACCACCTGGGTCTGGGTGGCGCCGAACTGCTGGAGCCGGGCCACAAAATGTTCCAGCTGGGCAGTGCCGGAAAACGCCGCCTTGATCAGCATGGAATACTGGCCGGAAACATGGCTGCATTCCAGAACATTGGGACACTTCAGCACATATGCGGTAAATTCCTTCCGCTTAGCCGGGGCCATGGACAAATTAATAAAGGCCGTAAGGGGAAAGCCTTGTTTTTCCATATCCAGCTCCGTATAAAACCCGGTGATCAGGCCCTCGGCCTGCATCCGCTCGATCCGGGCCGTCACCGCCGGCGGCGACAAAAAGACCTGTTCCGCCAGCTTTTTTATGGAGATTCTGCTGTTTTTCCGCAAAATATCCAGTATCTCTTTGTCCATCCCGTCCATGGCCGTCCCTCCCTCCGTCCTCTTAATAAAATAAAGTGAAAGGCGAGAAAAAACTTAAGAAAAAAACTTCCCCAGGGAAAAAAACAGAATCCTTCGGAACTGCCGGGAAAAGGTTCCTTTCTTCCGCGGGCCGTGATATGTTGACAACAGAAAGCCGTTTTTACAGCAATTTCATTATATAGCACTATCGGCCTAAGGAAAAGAGGCGATCTGATGAAAACCCGTTCTGAATCCGATTCCCTGGGCAGTCTGGCGGTTCCCGCCAGGGCTTATTACGGCATCCAGTCCCTGAGAGGCAGCCAAAATTTCTCCATTACCGGACGCGCCATCCATCCCCAGTTGATCATCAGCCTGGCCCAGGTAAAAAAAGCCGCCGCCATGGTCAACCGGGAAACCGGCCGCCTGGAGACGGGCATTGCCGGAGCCGTCATCGCCGCCTGCGACGAGGTCATCGCCGGCAGGCTCCGGGACCAGTTTATCGTGGACGCCATCCAGGGCGGCGCCGGCACCTCCGCCAATATGAACGCCAACGAAGTGATCGCCAACCGGGCCATCGAGCTTTTAGGCGGCGTAAAAGGCGATTACGGCCTGGTCCATCCCAACGACCACGTAAATATGTGCCAGTCCACCAATGACGTTTTCCCCACCGCCGGGCGGATGACCGTCCTGAAGCTTTTGGCTCCCCTGGAAGAGGAACTGGAACGGCTTGGCGAGGCCTTCCGGCAAAAAGCCGCCGAGTTCGACGACGTCGTCAAGAAGGTCCGCACCCAGCTCAAGGACGCGGTGCCCATCCGCCTGGGCCAAAGCTTCCGGGCTTATGCCGCGGCGGTTTCCCGGGACCTGGGGCGACTGAAAAAAGCCGAGGCGGTAATGACCCAAGTCAACTTAGGCGGCACCGCCATCGGCACCGCCGTCAATACCGATCCCGGCTATCTGCGGAAGATCGTCCCGGCCCTCAGGGAGGTCAGCGGCCTGCCGGTGACCCAGTCCCGGGACCTGATCGACGCCACCCAGAACCTGGACGGCTTTGTGGAGGTCTCCGGCGCCATCAAAACCTGCGCCGTCAATCTTTCCAAAATCGCCAACGACTTAAGGCTGTTATCCAGCGGCCCCAAGACCGGCCTGGCGGAAATCACCCTGCCGGCCCGGCAGAACGGCTCCTCCATCATGCCCGGCAAAATCAACCCGGTGATTCCCGAAGCGGTATCCCAGGCCGCCTTCTATATTATCGGCAACGACTTGACCGTGACGCTGGCCGCCGAGGCCGGGCAACTGGAGCTGAACGCCTTCGAACCGGTGCTTTTCCATAACCTGTTTGAATCCCTGGACACCCTGCGGGGCGCCGCCGCCACCTTTACCGAAAACTGCGTCCTTGGCATCGCCGCCAACCGCCGCCGCTGCCGGGAGCTTCTGGAGCAAAGCGCCGGCACTGTCACCGCTTTGACTCCTTATATCGGCTACCAAAGGGCCGGCCAGCTGGCTAAGCTCTCCCTGTCCAGCGGCCGCTCTGTCCGCAGCCTGGCGGAAGAACAGAGGCTGTTGGACCCGGCCCGGCTGGCGGAAGTCCTGGATCCGGCAAAAATGACCTGCCTGCCTTCCTGAAGCTTTCAGCGGATCTTCCGGGACTTTTCGGATTCTTCCGGATTTCCCGGTTTTTTTCAAGACTTTCCGGGGTCTGCCCGGATTCCCCCCTTTTCCCGGGGACTTTTCGCGACTTTACTGGGGCCCGGCCTTTGCTGGGACTCCTCCGGAGCCTGGCCGTTCCCGGGAATTTTCCCGGGGCCTGGCTTTGGGCAGCCCGGGGTGTTACAATAAAAGGAAAGAACTCTGTATACTTCAGGCTTTGTCATTCACTCTTTCTACCGGGAGGTTTGTCTGATGATCAAAATCGCTAAAGATAAGGTCCACTTCGCTTTCGACGCCGCTCAGCCGCCGGCGGCTTTCGCCGGCTCCGGCGAGACTGTCTGTTTTTGCTGCCAGGATTGTTACCGGGAGCAAATCCGGGAAGATCATTTTAATTTTGCGGATCTGGATCTGAGCCGGGGCAATCCCGCCACGGGCCCCCTTTATGTCCGGGAGGCCGAGCCCGGCGATGTGCTGCGGGTGGAGATCCTTTCCATCGAGCCCGCCGGGGAAGGCAGCATGTGCGTCCGAGCCGGCGCCGGTATTTATGAAATCCGGGGCAGCCATTGCCGCCGGTTCCGGATCCGGCAGGAGGAAATTCTCTTTGACCGGGGGATCCGCATCCCTATCCAGCCCATGATCGGCGTCATCGGCACGGCCCCGGCCGGCGAACCGGTACCCACCAGGGTACCCGGCGAGCATGGCGGAAATCTGGACATCCGGGACATGGGAGCCGGCGCCCTCCTTTATCTGCCGGTGAACGTTCCCGGGGCCCTTTTATCTATGGGGGACCTGCACGCCCTCCAGGGCGACGGGGAAACGGTGATTTGCGGCCTGGAAATCAGCGGCCAGGTCACCGTAAAGATCGACGTGCTGAAAAACCGTCCGGACATCCCCACGCCTTTTCTCCTGGCCGGCCAACGTTATCTGACCACCGCCGCTCACCCTTCCCTGGATCAGGCCTCCGTGGCCGCCGCCCGAAAAATGCACCGGTTCCTGCAGGAGCACACGGACCTTTCCGACGCCCAAAGCGGCATGCTGCTTTCCCTTTTGGGGAACCTGCGTATCAGCCAGGTAGTGAACCCCGCCAAGGGCTGCGTCATGGAATTTCCTCAAGGTCTCGCCGGAGAAGCGTTTCGGCATTGAAGCCTGAAGCCTTGCCGAATCCTATACGTCTATAAACATAGACAAAAAATATGCCAATAGCAAAAGAAGCCGGCTAAACGGAAAAGCGCCCCCAAAATCAACTCAGTAGATCATACTGTCTGACTTTGGGGGGCAGTTCAGAAAAGCCGGCTTCTTTCGTCACTATGCTTTGGAGGACCGGTATGGGCGATTTCGACGAATAAAATTCAGCGGATGAAGTTCCTGACGTCCGGTACGCCGCCTTCAAGAATGTTCTTGGCCCGTGTTCCGATCAGCATCGTATACCTGGGATCCGTCAGGATATAGAAGGATTCGTCCTCCAGGGCCTGGAAGACGCTCATGCCGATAGAGTCGATGGCCATGCCCGTTTTGATCAGGAATTCGCCGCGCTTTTGATTGGCATGAAACGCCGGACTGGCGTAGTAAGGATCCTCAGGATCTTTATAGCGTTCCGGCCGGTGCCTTTCACAGCGGTAGAGGTCGGTCCGGACAAAGCCGGGACAGAACACGGACATTTTGATCTCGGCCCCAAGCTTTTGCAGATCATAATACACACTCTCGGTAAGGGCCACGCTGGCAAACTTGCTGGCATGATAGGCAGGCATTCCGGGAGCGGTGATCACGCCGGCCACCGAGGCTACGTTGAGGATATGGCAGGGGGTCCCCTGCCTCATCATCAGCGGGATCACCAGCCGCATAAAGTAGACCTGACTGAAAACGTTCAAATGGAAGGCCCATTCCCAGTCATTCAGCGGCAGCTCCCAGCAATTCCCCAGCACGGCGACGCCGGCGTTATTAATGAGCAAGTCGATGCTCCCAAATTTGGCTATCGCCTCGTTTACGCATTGCTCCACCTGAAGGGGATCGCTGACATCGGCCTGGCGGGCTATGGTTTCCATCCCCAGCTCCTGACAGATCTTCCGGGCGTCTTCCACTTCCTCGCCTTCGATGTCCACCAGCAGCGCCTTCATTCCCCGGCGGGCGGCTTCCTTGGCGAACTCCAGGCCGAAGCCGTTGGCGGCCCCGGTGATGAGGGCCACCTTATCTTTAAACTCTTTCATTATTTCATTCCCTCCGTTAGTTTTTTCCGCCAGTTCTTCTTCGTTCGTTTTTCTCCGCCGGTTTTCCTCTGCCATTTACGCCCGGAAGGCAAAGGCCTTGTCATATCCGGACTTCGTGGCGTCCATTATTTTTCCGGCCTTCCGGCAGTCGCCGATCAGGCCCACATTGTCAAAAGCGGCTTCAAATTCAGCCACGATATCCGCATTGGGGGCCACCCCCAGGGCCAGGACGATGGTATCGGCCTTGTAGGTGAAGGTTGAACCGGCGGCCATATTCATCAGTACCGCTCCCTCATCGTTCACCGCCGTCAGCTTGTGGCCGGGCAGCAGATCCGCTCCGTGTTTTTTCAGACGACTGACGTGATCGTACAGCACCGTCTTATAGATTCCGGCGCCAAGCTCCCTGAGCATTTCCACCACCGCCACCTGATGGCCTAAATCGGCCAGGGTTTCCGCCGTTTCCAGCCCCACCAGCCCGCCGCCGATCACCGCCACGCTGCCGATGGGCGTCTTCTGACCTTTCAAAACCGACTCCGCCGTCATTACGTCAGCCCTGTCTATTCCCGGAATAGCGGGGAGGATGGGAGATCCCCCCACGGCCAGCAGGACGCCGGCAGGCTCCAGGGCCTTTACCGCCTCCACGGTGGCCCGGGTATTTAGCCTGACTTCGATCCCCGCTCTCTCGGCCTGACGGATCAGCCCCCGCTTAAAAGCATTTACTTTTTCCTTGAGAATCGGCTTATCCGCCGTATTTAACGTGCCGCCCAGCTCCGGGGCCTCTTCAAAAATGACGGGATGGAAGCCCCGTTTTTTCAGGACCAGGGCAGCCTGTATGCCTCCCGGCCCCCCGCCGATCACCGCCACCCTCTGCCCCTGGCCGTCCATGGCGGGATTTTCCAGTTCCCGTTCCCTGCCGGTCACGGGATTTACCGCGCAGGCGATATGCCGCCCGGCGGCGATGGTGGCAAAGCATTCTATACACCCGATACACTTGATGATTTCATCGGATCTGCCGTTCTTGGCCTTATCGGCAAATTCCGGATCCGCCAGCTGGGCCCGGCCGAAGCCTGCGAAATCCATAACGCCGGCTGCCAGGAGCTCCTCGGCGATTTCCGGCTCCTTCATATTACAGCAGGCCATTACCGGGATCTTAACGGCCCCTTTGATGCCCTGGGCCAGGTGCTTTTTCCAGCCCTGGGGATAAGTTCCCGGCTCGATGATGGTGATGGCGCTTTCATAAATACCGCAGCTGACATTGATGGCGTCGGCGCCGATGCTCTCCAGAACCCGGGCGATTTTTACAGAGTCCTCCAGATGGAGGCCCCCCTCCACAAACTCGTCTCCGCTTAAGCGTACGGTAATGGCGAACTCCGGTCCGCACATGGCCTTGATCCCGGTGATCATCTCCTTCATAATGCGCAGGCGGTTGTCAAAGGAGCCTCCGTATTTATCCGTACGCTGATTGGTATAAGGAGAAAGGAACTGATCCAGCAGGTATCCGTGGGCCGCATGGAGCTCGACGCCGTCGGCCCCCGCTTTCTGACTGATGACCGCGCCTTTGATAAAAGCTTTGACCAGCCCTTCACACTCCTCCGTGGTCAGGGCCCTGGGCATTTCTTTCGTGACCTTGCACATCACCGCAGAAGGCGCCACGATCTGCCGCCCGCCGATCAGGCTGCCGGTAGTCTCTCTGCCCGGGTGATGCAGCTGGACCAGGATTTTGGTATCATATTTGTGGACCGCGTCCACAAGCCGTCCGATTTTGGCGATGTGACGGAGGTCATAAGCCCCCATCTGGTTTGGCAGCCCCACGCCGTACACCGGGTCCACCTGGGTGATCTCGGTGATGATGAGGCCGGTGCCGCCTTTTGCTCTGGCCTCGTAATAAGCGATGAGATCGTCGTTCACGTCTCCGTTGGCTTCCGCCAGATTTACGCCCATGGCCGTCATGAAAATCCGGTTTTTCAGTTTCATGGGGCCGATTTTACCCTGAGTGAAAAGTTTCTTAAACGTCATTGCAATACCTCCAAATCATCTATTGAATTTTCCGAAAAAAGAGGATATGTTTATTATTGTTCAGGGAAACACCCCCGTCCATTGAAGGGAGGAATGAATATATTTTGCCGGGATATTTTCAACGCCGTGGAGGAAACCTTCGGCGCCCCCTGCCTTTCCCGGGGCGGAAAGGATGACGCGGTATTCGGCCTGCTGCTTGGCCGGAAAGCAAGCCATATGCTCTCCCTTTCAGAGGACGGGACCCTGGCGTACGGTTCCTGGGCGGCCAAAATCGCTCCTTCGGAAACAGAGGGCCTGGTGAACTATCTTTCCGGCAGCTTCAGCACCCTTTACCGGATCTCCGCCCGGATAGAAGAGCTGCGGGGGCAAGTGGCCCGCAACGAATCCCTGGCAACCGTCATGGACTGCGCCGCTGAGCTTCTGGACAATCCCCTGATTCTGATCGACCGCAGCTATCGGGTCATCGCTTCTGCCCATTGCGAAAATCTTAAGGATCCGCTTTGGGAGGAAAATATCGCCCGGGGATACTGCACCTACGATTTCATTGTGGCTTTGAGCGGGCTGATGCCGGAGATCCCGGAATCCACCCCGGAGGCTTTCGTCGTGGAGTGCGACCAGTCTCCAAGGCATAAGCTTTGCTCAAGAGTTTTCTGGCAGCGGCTGCCCCTGGGCAATATCCTCACCCTGGATTCCCACAGACCCCTGGAGCTTTGGCACCGGGAAGTCCTGCCCATTATCAGCAGCGAGTTGTCCAAGCTCCTGCACCAGTCCGCCTTGTTTTCCTCCCTGGTGGGCTCCGCCGGCGAGATCGTACTGTCGAATATTCTTTCCGGAGAGGACGCCGAAATCACCGCCCGGCGCCTGCAGGCAAATTCCATTCAACTGCCGGAGGGCATGTGCTGCTGCTGTATCAAGCCCCTGCCGGCAACCGGCTCCAGGGCCGACGAATTCCTGAAAACCCATCTGAGGAGTTCCTTCCCGGAGGGATATGTGCTGGCTCACGAAGGCTGGATCGCCCTTTTTTTCGGCGCCGCCTATCCGGAAGTGATTTCCGGCCCGGATTCGGAAAAAATCACCGGACTGCTCCACAAATATGCTGGGCGGATCGGCCTGAGCAGCGTATTCTATTCATTCCGCCAGGTTCCGGAGGCCTTTGGCCAGGCTCAGACCGCCGCCGACATCGGAGAACGGCTCAGGCCCGGCGAAATTTCTTTTTATGATGAAATCAAACAATACGATCTCCTGATCCGGTACGGCGGCGCCCAACCGCTGAAAAACTACCGGCACCCGGCCCTGGCCCTGATCCGCCAGTACGACGCCTTAAACGGCACCGAGCTTTTTTCCGTTCTGGAGACCTATATCAACTGCGGCTGTCACGCCAAGGAGACCGCCGCCGCGTTATATATGCACCGCAATACTCTTAACAACAGGCTGAACCGGATAGCCGAACTGGCCAAAATCAGCTTCGACGACCCCGATACCGTCTATCGGCTGGCGTTTTCCCTGTGGATAGAGCAGGTCATTCCCCTAACCACCAATCCCAGCGGGTAAAGGTGTAAGGCAAAAACTCCATAGGAGACAGCGATCCCAGCTTCGTCCCCTTCTGAAGCGTATTGTCCCCCTCGGAGTAGACTCCGCCCAAGAGCCTCACCGGCTCCAGTTCCGCCCAGGGATCGTGGGGCGAATCCGTCAGCTCCATTTCGACTTTTGCCGGCTTGACGACCCTGCACTGACAATCCAGTTTGTTGGCGTAAAGCGTCGGGGGCAGGTCAAAACCGCTGCCGTCCGGGGCTTTGGTATATTTGACATGAAAAATGTTCATCCCGTCGGCGGTGGCTTTTAAAAGCTCAGCCTCCCGAGTGGGCTGGTTGGTTCCGGCGCCGATCTCCGCATCGACTTTGAAAAACACAATGCCGTTCCTTTCGATGCTGCCGGTAAACCGGCCGCCGTTTACCGAAATCCGGATATCCGCCATTTTTTTCGGCAGTCCCATGATTTCCCGGCCCATAGCCATTGCCTGTCCGTCGGTGATCGGCATGGAAAGGCAGTAGTCCCCCTCCTGACCGTCCTTTATGGCGGGGACGAAAAGGCCGGCCTCTTTATAGGGCGGACAAAAGCTGGTACGGGGATAATTGGCGATAAAGGCTTTGACCACCGGTTTTCTCCCAGGTTTCAGTTCTTCAGGCAATACTTTTTCGATGAGCTCCGGTTTCGTTTCCCAGTAAAGGCTCAGCATCCCGGCATCATAAAAAATCGTTTTGCCCCCCGCGGTCTTTTGAAGCTGCTGCGTCGTCTTAACAAAGCTTCCCATGATGCGACCTCCTTAGTATGAAATATCGTAGCCCGGCGGATGGTTGAGTCCGCCTGCCCATTTTTAATTTTATAATAATCTGTTTTGGGAGCATATGGCTCCGCTGCCTATAAATCCCCCGGTATTTTCAGCATTGCGCACAGGGAGTATGAGTTAAAAGAAACCATGCGGGATTAGCCGCAGGGGTTCTTGGAAAGCGCAGAAAAAGCGTAGAAAAAAAGCGAAAAAACGTTGACAAAACAGGCAAAAACCTGATCTGTCAACGTTTTTCAACCGAAATATGTTTTCGGACAAATTTTGGTGGACCTGGGGAGGCTCGAACTCCTGACCTCTGCCTTGCGAAGGCAGCGCTCTCCCAGCTGAGCTACAGGCCCCGGTTATTTAGTCGGCCAACTGTAACCCGACCAGATAAAATAATACCTCTTTTTCCGTATTTGCGCAAGGTTATTTTTCTTACGAGTGTGGTTAATCTGTGATAATGTCACCCTGTAGAGTAACCAGAGAAAATGTCACCCCCTGTTGACCTGCCCCCTGTTTTCGCGCATAGGGAATGTTAGTAATTGCTTGAAAGTTTCAGCGCATATTCCTCTGGCGTTAGGTTATCAAGGGAGGAATGCGGCCTGATTCGATTATATTCCAACCGCCAATTCTCAATGATTTCTCTTGCCTCAGACAGGCTGTGAAACCAATGCTGGTTCAGACATTCCGCGCGGAGTTTTCCATTGAAGCTTTCTATGTAACCGTTCTGCATGGGTTTGCCCAGATCCGTAAAAATATGTTCCACCTTGTGATCGTAAGCCCAGGCATTCATCACATTGCTGGTAAATTCAGAGCCATTGTCGGTCAGTATTTCCTTCGGCAAGCCGCGAAACAAGGCGATTCGGTTCAGAATAGCTGATACTCTCCGACCGGTGAGGGAGCTGTCCACTTCAAGAGCAAGGCATTCCCGCGTCACTTCATCAATGACGGTAAGAACACGGATATTAGAGCCGTATCTGGTTCTGTCGCTGACAAAATCCATTGACCAGCGTGCGTTTATTTCCATCACGGTACGCTCCGGCATGCCGCGTTTTTCATACTTCTTCTTTTTGCTTCGTTTCTGGAGGGTTAATCCTGCGTCTTTGTAAAGCCGGTATGTCTTCTTGTGGTTAATTTCAAAGCCCTCGCGCAGCAACATGACATGTAGCCGGCGATAACCAAATCGTTTCCAACGCGCCGAGAGTGACATCAGTCGTTCTATTACCAAAGCATCCCTGCTTTTATCGGTCGGCTTGTATCGTTTGCTGTTCTGGCTGATCCCCATAAGCCTGCACGCGCGGCGCTCACTGATCTCATAGCATTTTTGTACCTCGGCTGCTATTTTGCGTTTTACGGCAGGCTTTAGACGTTTTTTGAGAGCACGTCCTTCAATATTTTATTATCCAAAGATAAATCCGCAACCATTTCTTTCAGCCGACGGTTTTCTTCTTCCAGTTGCTTCAGCCGCTTGGCCTCATTAACGTCCATGCCGCCGAATTTGCTCTTCCAGCGGTAAAATGTCTGCTCGGAGATATTATATTCCCTGACAATATCCGCAGCCTTCTTGCCGCCTTCGTGCTCTTTGACAATCTTGATGATCTGTTCTTCCGTAAACCTTACCTTCATGTCAATCACTCCATTTTTTCTATTGTAGCATATCGTGACTAACATTCCTTTTGACGAAGTTTTTCGGGTTCAGGTCAGACACAATAGCATTTCAAGACGTGCATTTAGTTTAGTGGCTTCATTCAGAAGACTTGCACTTTAGCCAAAAGTATCGAAAAGGCGGTGTTTTTATGGGTGAAACAATCGTTTTTATGAGTGCGTACGAAACAACAAAATATTCTAAATCTAAACTGCCTTTCAGGAAAAAGCCAAAGTTAGATACACTATTGGATAAACATCATATGACCTATATGTTGATGGGTAATAAACTCATATCATCCAAAGGCGCATTAAAATTATGCGCTGAATATGACTATATTCAGCAAAGCACTTCATTTTCATTTACGCCAATCAATGAAAAACGTGATATTGACGACTTTGAAGAAATTGTAAAGCGCACGGGGTTTTGCATTAAACTGCTCCATGCTCAATCTGTTTTAGCAGATTCATTATATTTTAACATTGACTATTTTATTTGCATGGAATCCTTCCTTGTACATATAGGTGAACATGTTTTTCAAATTGACCCTGTTATATTCTCAATGAACAGAATTTTATTATAACTTTTGAGGTCATTGATTTTGAAACAGGTATTCCGCTTAATAGAGATGATGTTTTCGGTAAAATAGGCAACTATAATCTATTGGCCATCAATGGATATCAATATTTTGGCGAAGAAAGTACAACGCCGTCCAATAATAAAATCTCGGAGATAATATATAATAATGTCAGTAGCTTCTTTTCCGAAATGACTGGGGAAAAATTTGTGCCGGAGGATTATTCTTTCCTTCATAATACACTTGTGCTATCAAATGAGATTAACGATGTTTCAGATTATTTTTGCAATCTAATCGGCGTAAGAGAATTGCCATCGCCACTCGAAAACATTAGTACCACAGAAAACTATCAATACTATCCGCAAGATGGTGCAAGCGTTATTACAAACTACAATCCAGATGATGTTGATATTCCTTTATTCAATGGAATTATACTTGAGGCCATTAAGCTAAATGTATATTTGTCACAAATCATTAATATGGAAATAACCGAAGATATGAACAAGGTTATTCGCAACGATTTATATTTGGAAAACCTGTTTTTTGCTCCACATGTTCCAATAGAAACCCATAATTTACTTAGCTACATTTATAAGACCAACTCATTTCAACATCATAAAGAGGCAACCAAGCTAAAGATTTCATATATGACTGCTGAAAATGAATCAAAGAAGAACAGGAATGGCGTGCTTCTCAATATTTTACTGTACATTGTTTCGTTGATAGGGGTTATCGGCACACTCGATACTCTGGAATGCAGACTAAATATACCTTTCAAATATAGTTTTACCGTAGTGGTTTTGGCCTTTTCGGTATTTGGGATAATCTTGGGGATTACTGAATGGCGGCGAAATAAACTTTTTTAGCCTCAAAGAAAATGCCACCCATGATTGCACTTGGGCGGCATTTGCACTTAATCATTCAACCTTTTGTTTTGAAATCTTCACCGTAAATATCGACTGGATAGCAGCTTTAATGTAATAATCGTCTGCTTGATGCCGTAAAACATTTATTTCATGCGGCTTTGCGAGTTTGTCCTTATGAACACTCCGACCACTATGAATGACTCTCGAGTGGTCATAAGGACAAAGACAGGTCGACTATATGTCGGTCTGTTTTGTTTATATGCACTTTTGCTTTCCGGCTTTTTATAACCTGCTATATGGAAACCATTCTTATCATATTTCGTTTTTGATGTCGGTCATTCTATAGGCATCCATTGGCTATGTCCGGAAGTCCTGCTGAAATTTAGACCTGAGGCAATCGCAACGGCACGACTATCCGATGCGCTGCTGACAATTACCACAACGGAATAGATATCGTGTTCACTTAAATCCGCCGTACCAGTGCATATGCCATCGCTGTATGTCGCAGTGAAGGTTTGTGGAGAGTTGTTCATCCCGGCAAAAGTAATTTGGTATGTATACACTTCTCCCGTGATACCGGGGACAAACTGATAAAATAAGTTGCCACTATCAACATAAAATCTTTCTCCTGATACTGAAAAGGTTTCCGGCAGAGATGGTGTAAGCACTTCTTTCGATTCCTTTGTATCGGCAAATCGTGTTCCGGCAAAAAAGCTTCCGACCACCAGAAATACAATTAGCGCAAAATTTGCAATGCGTCTGAGCAACCTTGACTTTGACGGAGCAGCTTCTTTTACAGGCGTGGGGGAAGCCAATGATATTTTCCGTCCACACAGTGCATCCATACTAATATTCAGCGCATCCGCCAGTGACATTAATTTGGGAAGGTCTGGCAGAGCATCTCCGGTTTCCCATTTGCTTACCGCCTGCCGCGAAACGCCAATTTTAACAGCCAATTCCTCTTGAGTAAACCCTCCGGCTTTCCGTTCTTGAATCAGGCGTTCTTTCAATTCCATTATTCCGCCTCCGTTCACTGTTGATATTTTATCAGCGGAGTCGGTTGCACACAACCACTGCATACTGGAATCTGCGCAACCGATCGTTGCGGGATGAAATATCGGCGAATTTCTCCATATTCAGTTTAAATTCGGGCCCCCCCCCTCATTCCCACAAATCAACTTTTGTTTGTTATTATGTCTGCAACCATAAACCGAATCTAATAAATTTTAAGCGGTCAGTGGACGTATACAACCGTGTAATGCCCGTTTGCTTAATGCCGTAAGCCTATATTTTATGCGGGTTCCCGAGTTTCTACACAATTGCATTAAGGGCTCACCAATTGCCGCTTTATAGTTAAAACCCAATAATTGAATTGCTTTTAGAGTATCGACACTAATTAACTCTTTCATTTGCTCAAATGTCTCAATAGGTGCAGTTGGATTCACTCCCTTCCCCTATTCATCCCCATCAAAAATTCCCGCCCAAAAACTGCGCAATGCCCGCCAGCGCCGCCAAAAAAATAAAATTAATCAGGCTGAAAAAAGCCAGATACCTTCCCTTCTGCGCGCCGATGCTGTCAGCATACAGCTTATAGGAAATGAGGCTTGCCAAAGAGGCAATAAGCGTACCCAAACCGCCGATATTTACCCCGATAAGCAAGGCCTCCCTATTGTCGGTAAAGGTAGAAAGCATCACCGCCGCCGGCACATTGCTGATGAACTGGCTGACCAAAGCCGCCGCCAGCATCTCACGGCCTTTCATGAGCCCTGAAACAAAAGTTCTCATTGACGGCAGTGCTGAAAGATTACCGACAAAAATGAAAAAGCTGATGAAAGTCGCCAAAAGCACATAATCGACCTTTAATAAAACGGCTTTGTCGGTCAGAAGCAGCAGGAATAAGATTATCCCAAGACAAAGCCAGCAATTCACCAGCTTGAACACGGTCAAAAGGCACAGTACCAATAAGATCAGATATTTACGGACCCGGACCGGTTCCGGCGGCTTAGCTGCCGGTCTTGCCGGGAGCTGGACTTCATGGCCGGGGAGAATCAGCATGGTCAGAATTATGAGCATCAGGCTGATCAGCCCCAGGGGAAGGGTGAGCCGGAAAAAGGAAGCGGCGGTCATCCGGTAGGCAGTAAAGAGATACAGGTTTTGGGGATTCCCTATAGGGGTGACCATGCTGCCCAGGTTAGCTGCCACGGTTTCCATGACAATGACGAAAATCAGCCGGTCTTCTCGGCTGTCCTTCAGCAATGGAATAGTTAAAGGGACAAAGGTCAGCAAGGCCACATCGTTGGTTATGACCATAGCGGAAAAAAAGCAAAGCAGCACCAGCAGGCAGCTTATATTCCGCAGCGTCCCTGTCTTCGATAATATAAGGCCGGAAAGCCATTCAAATAGGCCGGTTTGCTTTAATCCCGCCACCACGGCCATAAGGCAATACAGGAGGACAATGACGGGCCAGTCAAGATAAGACAAATAGGCCGGGGACGGCGGCACTAAAAAAGATGAGGCTAACGCCAAGCCGGCGGAAACGACAAAGACGGGATCGATTTTGATCCGTCTTTTTTTCTGATTCATACGAATGACCTGAATTCTGCGTAAGATCAAAGCACGTTATTCGACCGGGTCGAATTATACCAATTTGTTCGGAAGGATACAAGAGGGATAGGAAAATATGCGGGCTGCTGTTCCGGGCCTGGGGTTTTTCTTTCTTTTGGCGAGGCCTTCTCCCCTTCCTCCCGGCGTTGTAAGCAAAGCCGGCGGCCGGATCCAGGAAAAAGTTGTATTTTTTTATCGAAATATGCTATTATTTATCTGATTATAGAGCAAGGAGTGAGTAATCCTTGATAAAACAGGTTGAACTGAAAAGGTTCAAAAAATTCGAGCATACGGTAATTGAGTTGGGCGAGCTGTCCGTCTTGGTCGGGGAAAACAGCAGCGGTAAAACCACCGTATTGCAGGCGGTAAATCTTGCGCTTAACGCGTTTTCAAGACTAAAATTATATTCGACGGATGAGCAGGGCGTAACCAGGCCCCGCCGGAAGGGTGTGGGCAGCACTCAGCTTTCGGGGATTCTGAACGACGATTTTCGCGAATTATACTACGCGAAAAAGTCCCGGAACAGCCGGGTGAACGGCAACTCCATAGGAGCGGAAATTTATCTGACGGATGATCTGGGCAATGTGTTTGGCATGCAAATCTCTTCTTTATTCGGCGGCTACAATTTGACCCCTCTTTCCGCCCCCGAACAGATCGGCAATTCTCCGTCGCTGCATAAAAAAGAAGCTTTACTGATCTCCGGATTCGTGGGCCTGATGTCCTCGGAAGAAAAAGCCCTGTCTTTGGCCCTGCGAAACCGCCTGCGGGATGGACGGGCAGTGAAATAATCCGGAATCTGCTGCTGGATACCAAAGAGGCTGTTCCGGAGAATTATACGAAGCTGGTCAACCGGTTGAAGAAAGATTTTAATTTCGTCATTGACGACGTGGCTTTCGATGAGACTCTGGATATAAATGTGCATGCTTTTTATGATGAGAATATCGACGGAACCAAGGTGCCCTTTGATTTTTGTTCTTCCGGCAGCGGCATGATGCAGATCCTTCAGATTCTCACTTCCATATACCGCTATTGCCCGGACAGTATTTCCGTTGTGCTTTTGGATGAGCCGGACGCCCATTTGCATGCCAATATGCAGGTGGCCCTGTTCTATTCCTTACGGGAAATTCAAAAAGAGCTGGGGATCCAGATCCTTATTTCCACTCATTCCACGGCAATCATTTCAGCGGCGTCCCCTTCGGAAATCATCCCGATTTCCAACGCCCAGCATATCGAATCCCTTACTCAGGTGGAGGAAGTGGAAGACGTTATCTCCGAACGCATTGACAGCTATGAGTTGAGCAAGGTAAAGTCCAACGGGGTTTTGCTTTTTTTCGAGGACAAAGACATCGATTATTTTCTGAAATGCGATCAGGTCCTGGACCAGCATTGCCTGGTGGGCCCCCGCACCGTGGCTTATCTTACCGGCAGGACCAAAGACGACAAACTGCCTTTTGGAATAAAGCCGGTGCTGAACGAGATGTTGGGACGGGATATTTCCGTCTTTGTCATTCGTGACCGGGATGGGTTGAGCAGTGATATTGTGGATACGATTACAGGCATTGCGGATGAGGCCGAGGTGAACTATCATTTTCTGTCGAACTATGAAATGGAATCGTATCTGCTGGTGCCTGATTTGATTTTTCGCACGCTGAAGCATCTCAACCCGGATAAAGAAGTCCCTTCAAGCGAAGAAATCCACGAAAAAATCGGCGAAATTCTGATTAATACGATCCGGCTGGCAAAGTATAAGTACAATACGGTTCTTGAAGATAATCTGTCAAAGCTTGCCTCCTTTGACGGCCTGGAATTGTACCGGTCAAGCAATGAATACCGCCGGAAGGCCGAGGAAATCAGGGCGGCCAATGAGCTGGCTGCGGATTTCAACGGATTACGCAAAGTCGGGATGGGAAAAGAAACCTTAAAAGAGCTGATGTGGTGGATAAATAATGACAAGAGGCTGAAGATTTCCAAGAAAGCTCTGATCAGACAACTTGACGCGGAGGATATCCCGGATGAAATCAAGCTTCTCTTCCAGGAAATCAGTCACGCCATGAGCAGGCTGGCGCCGGTTGGCCAGGTCTGACGACGGCCTTTAAAGGCTTAAGGCTGAGGCTGTGAAAACCTGCTTGGCTCTCCGGGCCTTCCGCCCCTGGCTTCAGGGAATTGCCGGTCAAAAAAAGTAAGACTTAAAAAGGGCCATCCGGGAAGCTTTGAACCGGTCCGGTAAACCGGATGACGGTAAAGCTGCGGAGGGCCCTCTTTGTGAAGATGAGCGTCTGCCGCTCTTTGCTGCGGGTACCGAAAAGGCTTTCCTTATCAATTGGTATAACTGCTGAATCAATATTTGCCGGCGTAACTTCCGGCAGCGGCGCCGGCGGCGGATTCAGCTTCAGGATCCGGAGTTTCCCTTGGCACCGTATAGCCTGAATCCTTGCCTGTCCCCGCCCCCTGCAGCTTAAATCTGCTTACCTCCTGCTGAAGGTTCTGCGCCTGAGCCGCCAATTCTTCGCTGGAAGCGGAGCTTTCCTGAGCCGTAGCGGCGTTATTTTGTACTACCGAGGATACCTGGGACAAGCCCAGATTGATTTGCTCGATGGCCTGGGCCTGCTGGGAAGAGGCCTCTTCAATTTCTTTTATGGCCTGTTCCACAAACTTTTCCTTCTCCGATACCTGCTGAAGGATCTGCGTGGTTTCGGCGGCCAGTTTCTCTCCGTCGGCGACGGTGGCCACCGAGTATTGGATCAGCTGGGCGGTCTGCTTGGCGGCCCCGGCTGACTTGGCCGCCAGGTTGCGGACTTCGTCGGCCACCACCGCGAAGCCTTTGCCGGCCTGGCCGGCCCGGGCAGCCTCAATGGCCGCGTTCAGAGCCAGGATATTGGTCTGGAAAGCGATATCCTCGATTACCTTGGTGATATTGGATATTTTTTCTGAAGCGTCGGAGATTTCCTTCATAGCCTGATTCAGTTTATCCATCTGCTGATTGCCGGAACTCACTCCGTTGCCGGCCTGGATCACATAATCGGTGGCTTTGCGCACGTTTTCGGCATTTTTATCCGCCTGCTGGGCGATATTGGTGATCGAGGCATCCAGCTGCTCTACCGTGGCCGCCTGCTCCGCCGCTCCGGAGGCCAGGGCCTGGGAAGCGCCGGACACCTGCCCCGCCCCGGTGTTTACCTGCTCCGCGGAATCCCGGATCACTGTCATGGTGCGGTTCAGGGAGGCGGCGGTATCCGTCAGGGCCTGTTTGATTTCAGAGAAATCCCCCACATAGTCCAGATCCATGGTGATGGCCATATCCCCCTTGGATAAACGGGTCAGCTTTTCCTTGATATCCTCGATATAGGAGGAGAGCCGGGCATTGGTGGTCCGGATGCTCCCGGCCAGGCGTCCCAGTTCATCCTGACTTTCAAAGGTCAGCTGAGCCTGCATATTTCCTTTGGCGATTTCGCCGTAGACGGCTTCAATTTCTTTGATTGGCGTTAATATTGCCCGGGCGATGACAAAAATGACGGTCACTGTGATCAGCAAGGATAAGATCATGATGGATATCAGTAAAATCCAGGCCTTGTCAATGACTCCGTAGGCCGTTTTGCTTTGGACCGCCTCCAGATCCGCGCTGACGTTCATAAAATCGTCCATCATCTTTTCCGCTTCGGAAATTTCCGCCAGATAAGAGCTTTGATATAAATCATAAGCCGCCCCGGCATTTTTCTGGGAGCTTTGGCTGAGCATGCTTACGATGCTGCCGTGAACCTCCCGGGCGTTGGTCATATATTCCCTGATCTGATTAAGGGTTTCGTCATAGGCATTGCTTCTCATGCTTTTGGAGAAGGCGTCAAACAAGGTTTCGTAGCTGTCGGCCTTCTCTTCCGACAAGGTGAGAAATTCTTCATAAGCCTGGTCATTGTCTTTCAGATGGATGGCTTTAAGCAAATTATACTGGGAGGCCACCAGGTCCCGCTGGATCTTGAGATTATACCGGCAAAGAGGATAGGTATATTTTGAATACAAATTTACCTGCTCGCCGATATTGGCGATGCTCCAAGCCGAAGAACCCACTAAAGCAAGCAATAATAACAACACGACGCCAAAGCCCGCGATAAGCTTCCAGCGTACGGACAGCCTTCCGGTCAAAAAATTCTTCTTTGTTTTTTTATTCTCCGTCACATGCTTTACCCCCATTTTTTGGTGTTCCTAAGGATTCTCTGTGCTTTTCTGTCCGGCACTGGATCTCATCGCCGGACGGTTACACTTTGCTTAAATTTGACAATTTTTATTATATATCAGCGACTTTATGATTGTCAAATAATGTATCGCATAATTAATTGTAGCTTTAGATGAAAAAACTTAACTCAAATTAATATTTCTTTGTATTTTTTGATTGACTTTAAGAAATTCCCATACAGAAGCGCTAAATGTAGCTTTTAATTTTTTGAGTAAAAGAGTAAAAAGAGACGGGCAAAAAGGATGAGCATATGGACGACAGGATAGACATGATCTATGACAAAAGGCTGAACAGCTTTTCCAGAAAGTATTTAGTAAAGGGCAATGAGCGTCTGGTGAAAAACCCCCTTCTTTTCGATAAAGAGCTGGACGAAATATTGAGCGAGATCGGCGAGCTGCTCCTTTATCACGACGGGATCGCCTTTCATGTGTACGGAGAAAATATTCCCCTGGCGATCCTGATAAACGTGTTCGGCGTAAAAGGCATTGAGGAGTTAATGGAGCAAGGGGCTGTTAAGTTCGTCTTCAATGTCCCCGAGGTGGGGTATAATGTCGATGAGATTCCGGGGATCATCCCTTTGGTTTCCATGTCGGGCTTTACGTCGAAGGCCCATTCCGACCCGGAAGAATCCGCGGCTCTTGGGCTGAACTGGTTATTGCATCCGTTACATGAAAAGCAAAAACGGCGCATAATAAAAAAATCGCTGAATGCCTACCAGGTCCCCCGGGCCGCCATCAGCGCCGACGCCGCTAAATTCGGAGTCGACGGTTATAACAACGATCTGTTTAAAAGCTTAGGCTTGCCAAAGCAAAAAGAAATCACGAAGCTGAATTTGAATGAACGGAAGCTCCTCTGCCAGCTGGCCGGCGAATGTGTGACAATGTCCATTTTGTCGGAACTTAACTATAATACTCATGAATCCTTCAGAACTGCCCGGGTATACCGGGCCGAATACGCCAATCTGTATAACGCCTCCGCCATCGAAAAGATGACGGATAAGCTTTTCCGGCTGGAAAAGCTTCCGAATTTTAAGGCAATGCTCCGTAGCGGCAGATTAAGGCTCGGGGATATCCCCGAAATGCGCTCCCGGCGCGATTCCATAAGGTTCAGAAAATGGATCGCCTCCTGCGCCGCCGACAATGACGGCCAAGAGATCACCAAAGAGTATCTGAATGCGATCGATAATACCAAGGGGCTTTTTGATGTGGAGCCTTATAAATTTCTGAAGACCCTGACCGTCTATGCCCTGGGGGCAGCGGTAGGTTCTTTGGCGGCGGGGCCTATGGGAACTGTTCTCGGAGGGACAGCCGGCGCGTTGCTTAATCCGTTGACGGACATCGGATTAAATTTATTTGATACTTATGTTTTAAGCGGTATCGCAAAAGGCTGGAATCCCCGGCATTACTTTACCAAGCAGATTGAACCTCTGTCCGGCGATTTCTCATCCCGCTCCGGGAGGAATCCTCACCGGCAAGGATAGAGCCGCCTCCCCTTTTATTGCCTGTTGTGCAGCACAAAGCAATTCTCACCGGCCGGGACAGAACGGTTTAGCTAAAACAGCCCCGCAAAAAAAACGGCCGGCTTGCCACAGTTCATCCCCTGTGGCAAGCCGGCCG
>JAYFQF010000044.1:0-55686 GCA_034927285.1 Peptococcaceae bacterium | reverse complement strand
GGAAATCGAGATCGTCACCGGCGTCACGGCGGCATTAAGCGGCGCGGCGGTGCTGGGGGCGCCGCTGAATCATGATTTTGCCGTGATTTCCTTAAGCGACCTGCTGACTCCCTGGGGCACGATTTTTAACCGGCTGAAAGCGGCGGCGGAAGCCGATTTCGCCATCTGCCTTTACAACCCTTCAAGTCATAAGCGGGCCGACTATCTCCAGAAGGCCTGCGACATCCTGCTGTCCTACCTGCCCCCGGACCGAACCTGCGGCTGGGCCCGCAATATCGGCCGGGAAGGGCAGGAAAAGGGCTTGCTGACCTTGAAGGCACTCAGGGATTTTCCCGCGGATATGTTTACTACCGTGTTTATTGGAAACAGCACCACCCGGATTATCAGCGGCCGGATGGTGACCCCCAGGGGTTACCAGAATCAGGCCCGGAGCCAGGGAAAAAATGATTCCGAAAACGGCCCTGCCGACAAGGGGAACGTCCAGGAAAGCCCACTGGGAAGCTCCCAGGAAAGCCTTCGGCAAAGCTCTCAGGAAGGGCTTCGGGGACCAAAAGAAGGTTCCGGCAGCAACCGCCGGGACAAAGGGCGGGGCGACGCCAAAGGGACGGGAAAATGAAGAGGCTGCTGTTATTCGGCGGGACCAAAGAAGGCCGGCTTCTGGCGGAGGCTTTGGCGGAAAAGCCTCTGGAGGTAGTGGTCAGGACGGCCACGGAGTACGGCCGTGAGCTTTTGCCGGAAAACCCCCATATTCAGGCTGAAGCCGGCAGGCTGTCACCGGAAGAAATGGCGCGGCTGATGGAAGAAGGCCGCTTTGACTGGGTGGTGGACGCCACTCATCCTTACGCCCAGCAGGCCACGGTCAATATCCGGCAGGCGGCGGACGGGAGGGGGTTGCCTTACTTGCGCCTTCTGCGCCGGGAGGAAAAAGCGGCGGCGTCGATTTGGCTGGCAAGCGCTGCCGAGGCCGCGGAAAAGCTAAAGGAAACCGTGGGCAACGTGCTGTTGACTACAGGCAGCAAGGACCTGGCCGTTTACACCGGCCTGCCGGAATTTTCCCGAAGGCTCTACGTCCGGGTGCTGCCGATGCTGGAATCCCTGGAAAGCTGCCGGAGTCTGGGCTTTTTACCCAGCCATATCCTGGCGATGCAGGGGCCTTTCAGCCGGGAATTCAACGAAGCCCTGCTGCGCCAATGGCAGATCAAAATATTGGTCACCAAGGAAAGCGGCCGGCCCGGGGGCTTTGGGGAAAAAGCCGCGGCGGCGGCCAATGCCGGAGCGGAGCTTTGGGTCATCGGCCGGCCCCGGCAGGAGGAAGGGCTTACCCTGGAAGAGATGATCGCTTTTTTGGACCGGCAGTCAAAGCAGTAAAGAAAAACTCCTCCAGGTAAAAAATGCAGGGCAGAGTCCGGCGGTGGGCAGGAAAGTCCCGGCGGACAGAGGAAAACGCTGGCCAAAGGAAACGCCGGCAGTCACAGGAAAACGTTGGCGAGAAGAAAACGTTGGCGAAAGGAAAACGCCGATCAAAGAAAAACGCCGGCGGCCAAAGCGGCGAACGGGGAGGTAAAGATGAAGGTAGCGTTAGTAGGACTGGGCATGGGCAGTGGTGATACGCTGAGCCAGGGCGCCGGACGGGCTTTGGCTCGGGCCGACCTGGTGATCGGCGCCCGGCGGCTTTTGGCCGGGCTGCCGGAGGGGGTAACCGCAAACCGCCTGGCCATGGTCCGGGCCGAGGAGATTCTGGCCTGCATCAAAAGTCAGGAACCCGGGACCCGCATCTGCGTGGTTTACAGCGGCGATCTGGGCTTTTACAGCGGGGCCAAAACCCTGCGCCCCCTTTTGGCCGCGGCGGGGATCCGGGAAGAAAGTTTTTGCGGCGTGACCACAGTCCAGTACCTGGCGGCCCGCCTGGGCCAGCCCTGGCAGGACCTCCACCTGGTCAGCGCCCACGGCGGCCCCTGCGACGTTTTGGCTCATGTGCTGAACCATGAAAAGTGCTTTTTCCTGACCGGGGGGGAAATTACCCCCGGCGGTATCTGCCGGGAACTGACCGCCGCCGGCCTGGGGGACAGCCGCATTACCGTAGGGGAGCGCCTGTCTTATGCCGATGAGCGGATCGTGTCGGGAACGGCGGCGGAGCTGGCGGAGCAGGACTTTAACGTCTTAAGCGCCGTAGTGGTTTTCCGGACCAAGACGGCCTTTTGCCGGGAAAGCCGTGGCCAGGGCATTCCCGATGAAGAGTTTATCCGGGGGCAGGTGCCCATGACCAAGCGGGAGGTACGCTGCCAGATCCTTTCCCTGCTGGAATTAAAAGAAGACGACCTGGTCTGGGACGTAGGTGCCGGCACCGGTTCGGTAGCGGTGGAAATGGCCCTGTGCGCCCGCTGGGGCCGGGTTTTCGCCATAGAGGAAAATCCCGAGGCCTGCCGCCTGATCCAGGCCAACCGGGAAAAGTTCGGCGCCTATCATTTGTTTTGCGTAACCGGCAGCGCGCCGGCGGCACTGGCGCAACTGCCGGCGCCGGCGGCGGTTTTTGTAGGCGGCTCCAAAGGAAGGATGAAGGAGATTTTGGAGCAGGCTCTGACGAAAAATCCGCAGGTGCGGGTAGTGGTAAGCGCCGTCACTTTGGAGACGCTGCAGGCCGCGGCGGCGGCCCTGCAGGAATCAGGCTTTCGCCAACTGCAGATTTTGCAGCTGGCGGTGAGCCGGGCGGAAAAACTGGGCCAGGGTCATTACCTGAAAAGCCTGAATCCCATCTTCCTCCTCAGCGGGGTGGGCGGCCATGCGTAAAGAAAGCGATAGAAACGATTCCCTCAAAGAATTGATTAACCAAGAGAGCGGTCCGGCGGAAGGGAAGCTGCAAAAGGCGGCTTTACGCAGCCGGGCGCCCCGGCTGATGTTTGCCGCCCCCAAAAGCGGCGGCGGTAAAACCACCCTGACCTGCGCGTTTCTACAGACGCTGAAAAACCGGGGCCTTTTTCCGGCGGCTTTTAAATGCGGCCCGGATTATATCGACCCGATGTTTCACAGCCGGGTCATCGGGGTTCCCAGCCGGAACCTGGACCTGTTTTTTACCGAAGAAGAAACCGTCAGGGGTTTGTTTTGCCGGCATACGAAAGAAGCGGATATTGCGGTGCTGGAAGGAGTCATGGGTTACTACGACGGCCTTGGCGGCGACAGTGACCTGGCCTCGGCCTGGCATCTGGCCTCGGCCCTGGCGGCGCCGGCCGTGCTGGTTCTGGACCCCAAAGGCGCCTCCCTGAGTCTGGTCCCTTTGGTCCAGGGCTTTTTGGCCTTTCGCTCCGAAAGCCGGATCCGGGGACTGATTTTAAACCGCTGCACCTCCGGGCTTTACGCCGCTCTTAAGCCTATGCTGGAGCGGGAGACGGGGCTTAAAGCACTGGGTTATCTGCCGGAAATGCCGGATTGTTCATTTGAAAGCCGTCATTTAGGCCTGGTCACTGCCGATGAAATCAGCGGGCTGCGGCAAAAAATCCGGAAGCTGGCGGCACAACTGGAAGAAACCGTGGACGTGGCGGCGCTGCTCAGCCTGGCCCGGTCCGCGCCGGAGATCACCGGCAGCCTGCCTGAGGTAAAGAGCGGGACGCCGGCGGGCCCGGTTTCCGCCGGAACAGGGAGGGAGACGATTCACGATAAAGGCCCTGAAGGCAAAGGACCTGCCGTCACGTTCGCGGGAATACCCTCCCGGCCCCGCATCGCCGTCGCCAAAGATCAGGCCTTTTGCTTTTACTATCAGGATAATCTGGAGCTTTTGGAAGAACTGGGAGCGGAGTTATGTAATTTCAGCCCATTGACGGACGAGGCTTTACCGGCGGGGACGTCGGCCCTTTATTTGGGCGGCGGTTACCCGGAGTTGCAGGCAGAGAAGCTGAGCGCGAATAAAAAGCTTCTGGCGGCTATCCGGCAGGCAGCATCCCGGGGCCTGCCCATCCTGGCGGAGTGCGGCGGTTTTCAATACTTGCAGGAAAGGCTGATGGATGACCGGGGCCGGCTCTGGACCATGGCGGGGATCCTGTCCGGCGAAAGCCGTCCGGCGGGGCGGCTGGTCCGTTTCGGCTATCTGGAGCTTACGGCCCGCCGGGACAACCTGCTCTGCCGGGCCGGCGAAAAGATCCGGGCCCATGAATTCCACTACTGGGACAGTGAGGAAAACGGCGAGACTTTCCAGGCGGAAAAGCCGGGAAAGGGAAGGGGCTGGCCCTGCATTCAGACGGCGGGCCGGATCTTTGCCGGCTATCCCCATCTATATTTTTACAGCAATCCCGCTTTTGCCGCAGGCTTCGTCAAAGCGGCGGCGGAATTCCGGCGGGAACAGACAGCCGGAAGCCCCGGGCCGGGGGAAACCCCGGAAAAAAGAGAGGTATCGCATCAGGACGGAGTATCGCTTCAGGACGGGGCATCGTCTCAGGACGGGGCACCGGCTCAGGCATCATCTCAGGCCTTGGCATTATCTCAAACCGGGGTATCGCCCCAGACCTTGGCGTCGTCTCAGACGCCGTCATCGGCCCGGTCTGGAAGAACCTCCCAGGCACCGCGTCCGGCAACGGGGGAGGAAAAGCGCCCATGAATGCTGACCCAGATGTTATTTTTTTCCTGCCAAGTGCTGTTTTTTCCCTGCTGCCGATGTTTCTGGGCTTTATCCTGGACCTCTGCTTTGGCGATCCCTTGTGGCTGCCCCATCCGGTTGCGGCTCTGGGCCGGCTGATCACGGCCCTGGAAAAGCTTTTGCGGCCCCGGTTCCCCGATACTCCCCGGGGTCAGCTGGCCGCGGGAGCGGCGATGGCCTTTTGCCTATTGACGACAGCTTTTTTTGCACCCTGGTTTTTGCTCCGGCTTTTGGGCAGTCTCCATCCTTTTTTGCGGCTGGGAGCGGAAAGCCTGATGTGCTATCAGATCCTGGCGGTAAAAAGCCTGAAGGACGCCAGCCTGGCGGTCCTTGAACCGCTGAAGCGGCAGGACTTGCCGGCGGCCCGAAAGGCCGTGGGCCGCATTGTCGGCCGGGATACGCAGAACCTCAGCGCCCAGGCCGTGACTAAGGCCGCGGTGGAAACCGTGGCGGAAAACGCGGCTGACGGCGTGGCGGCGCCTTTGTTTTTTCTGGCTTTGGGCGGCGCGCCTTTGGGTTTCCTTTATAAAGCAATCAATACCATGGACAGCATGGTGGGCTATAAAAATGAGCGCTACCTGTATTTTGGCCGGGCGGCGGCCCGGCTGGACGACGCGGCCAACTTTATCCCCTCCAGGCTCTGCGCTCTGGCGATGATCCTTGCCGCCTTCCTTTTAGGGCTGGACGGCCGGAACGCCTGGCGGATCTTTTGGCGGGACCGGAAAAAACATGCCAGTCCCAATTCGGCCCAGACGGAAGCCGCCTGCGCCGGCGCCCTGGGCCTGGAACTGGCCGGAGACGCCTCCTATTTCGGACAGGTAGTCCATAAGCCTGTCATCGGCGATCCTTTACGAAAGATTGAGCCGGAGGATATCTGCCGGGCCAACCGGCTGCTTTACGGTACCTCGGCATTGTGTCTGATCATCTGCGGGGCCTTGCGTTATGCCCTGCTGCTTGGGAAATGAGGCGTTATGAAAGAACTGATCCACGGCGGCGACGTCGCCGGTTACCGGGAAGCATACGGCCGGGAGCCTTTGGATTTCTCGGCCAACATCAACCCCTTCGGCCTGCCGGAAGGCGTAAAAAAAGTGGTGATCGGCGCTTTGGCGGAGGCGGACCGTTACCCCGATCCCCTGTGCCGCCGCCTTTGCCGGGCTATTGCCGGGGCAGAGGGCACGCCGGCGGAAGCTGTGCTTTGCGGCAACGGGGCCGCGGACCTGATCTACCGGCTGGCGTCCGCTCTCAGGCCGAAAAAGGCTATGGTTTTAGCGCCCACCTTCGCGGAATATGAGTTGGCCCTGACCGGCGCGGGCTGCGCCGTCTGCCGTCATCTCCTGGGCCCGGAGGAAGATTTTTGCCTGACGGAACGGATTTTGCCGGAGCTGACTTCCGATCTGGAGCTTTTGGCTCTTTGCAATCCCAACAATCCCACGGGACAGCCCATTGACCCGGAGCTTTTGCTGAAGATTGCCAAGGTCTGCCGGCGGCAGGGGATCCGCCTGCTTTTGGACGAATGCTTCCTGGATTTTTTGGAGGACGGGGAAAAGCGGAGTCTGAAAAGCCGGCTGGCGGAGTTCCCGAATCTGATGATCCTGAAAGCTTTCACCAAATCCTATGCCATGGCCGGCATCCGGCTGGGCTATCTGCTTTGCCGGGACAGGCTGCTCTTGGATAAACTGGCCCGGGCCGGCCAGCCTTGGGCGGTTTCCGGACTGGCCCAGGCCGCCGGCGTTGCGGCCTTGCAGGAAAAGGATTATCTGGCCCGCTCCCGCCGGGCCATCGCCGCCGAAAGAGAAGGGATGAAGACGGCCCTGGCGGCGCTGGGACTGAAGGTGATCGGTTCCCAGGCCAACTACCTGTTTTTCCGGGGCGGACCCTTGGATCTGCCGGCGCGGCTGAAAGAAGAAGGCATCCTGGTCCGCAGCTGCGATAATTATCCGGGGCTTCCCTCCGGTTACTGTCGGGCGGCGGTGCGTACCCCGGCGGAAAATCACCGGCTCTTGGCAGCCCTGGAGAAAGTCCTGCCGAAAAAAGAGGCTTGAGTACGTTTACGAAGCATTGCCCTTTTTGGAGGCGCCACCTTTTGTCCCGGCACCCCATTACATCATCTTTTTGCCCGGGCAGCATCCTTTGGCCGAATTAATAAAATTGGAGAATTTTATGGCGAAAATCATCTGCATTATCGACGGCATGACCGACGAACAATTCCGTATAGACGCCTACCCGAATCTGAGGGACCTGGCCCGGCTGGGGCTTTCGGGGCAGCTAGAGACCACTCCCCGGGGATTTCTGCCGGGGACTTTGCCTTGCGTGCTGACGCTGCTGGGAGTACCGCCGGAGCAGATCCCCCAAAAAAGCCGGGGCTGGCTGGAAGCCAGGGGCCTGGATATTCCCTTGGAGAAAAAGGATCGGGTGGTCCGGGGAACCTGGCCGGCCCTGGATGAAGACGGGCGCCTGCGGGGCATGGCTCCGGGGCCGGCTCCAGGTTCCCTGCCCAGGTTTTCAGGGCTGCGCTATTATCCGGCGGCGCCGGACAAAGCCCTTTTGGTGCTGGAAGGCCAGGCTCCGGCCCTGGCAAAGCTGAAAACCTGGCCGCCCCATGAAAACTGGGGCCGGCCCCTGGCGGAACTGCCGGTAACAGGCTGCCCTTTACTGGAGGAATTTCTGGCGGCCTGCCGCCGGCCCGGCCTGGCCTTGGTGCCCTGGGGGGAAGCCGCTTGCCTGGAGCTGTGCGGGCCTGAAGCTCTGGCCGGGGCCGCCGCCGTAACGGCTACGCCCATCGTCAGCGGCATTGCCCGGCAGCTGGGCATGAAGATAGTAACGCCCAAAGGCGCCACCGGGGACACCGACAGCGACCTGGCGGCAAAAACCGCGGCGGCTCTGACCCTGGCAAAAGAATATCCTTTGGTTTTACTGCATATCGGCGGCGCCGACGAGGCGGCCCACCGGCTGTTGCCTGAAGAAAAGCGGGCTTTTCTGGCTAGGGTGGACCGGGAGGTCACCGGCCCTCTGGCGGCATCGGGCTGCCGGCTTTTGGTCACCTCCGATCATGGCACCAGCCCTTATACCGGCCAGCACCTGGCGGAGGCCCAGCCCTTTTTTCTGTACGGCGCCGGGCTGACGCCCGGGAAGACTGCCGGAAAGGCCGCCGCGGAACAAGGAAAGACAGGCGGAAAAGCCTCTGCTGCTGAACAAAAAAGGGCTGGCAGCACTTCTGTTCACTGCCCAAAGGCTTCTGGCTGCTCAGGAACCTTTAGTCGCAACCCAGAGGATTCTGCTGGAACCTTTGTCCGAAGTCCAAAAGCTTCTGACTGCTCAGGAACTGTTGCTCGCAGCCAAAAGGCTTCTGCTTGCTGTTCAAAGACTTTCACTCATTGCTCAAAGACTTTCGCTGGCTGCCCAAAGTTTGGGCTTTCTTTGCCGGGTACGGCGGCCCTGAGCCTTTTTGAGAATTACTTTCCGGGAGATGAAGACTGATGGTAAAAGCGATCATGATCCAGGGCACCACCTCCGGCGCCGGGAAAAGTTTTTTGGCAGCCGGCCTCTGCCGCCTGCTGCGGCAGGACGGCCTGCGGGCGGCCCCTTTCAAGAGCCAGAATATGGCCTTAAACAGCTTCATTACCTCCGAGGGTCTGGAAATGGGCCGGGCCCAGGTAATGCAGGCGGAGGCCGCCGGTATGGAACCTACGGTTTTGATGAATCCTATCCTCTTAAAGCCCACCAACGACACCGGCAGCCAGGTCATCGTCAACGGCGAGGTACGGGGGGTGATGTCGGCCCGGGAATATTTTGCCTATAAGCATAAACTGGTGCCGGAGATCATGAAAGCCTACGGCGCCCTGGCGGAAAAGGCCGATGTGGTGGTCATCGAGGGGGCCGGCAGCCCGGCGGAGATCAATTTAAAGCAGCAGGATATCGTGAATATGGGCATGGCCAAAATGGCCAAAGCCCCGGTACTTCTGGCCGGAGATATTGACCGGGGCGGCGTTTTTGCCAGTCTTTACGGTACCGTGGCCCTTTTGGAGCGGGAAGAGCGCAGCCGCGTCAAAGGGCTAATCATCAATAAGTTCCGGGGCGATATCGAAATCCTCCGGCCGGGTATCGCCATGCTGGAAAAGCTGACGGAAATCCCGGTAATCGGCACGGTGCCTTATCTTCCGGTGGATATAGAGGATGAAGACAGCCTGGCCCCCCGCCTGTCGGGGGAGGGCGGGACCTGGGGAAAACAGGCGGAAAAAGGGCTTTTGGACATCGCTGTGGTCCGGCTGCCCCGCATTTCCAACTTTACCGATTTCCATGTGCTGGAGCAGATTCCGGGAGTCACGCTGCGCTATGTGCACAGCCTCCGGGAGCTGGGACGGCCGGATCTGGTGATCCTGCCCGGCACGAAAAATACCATGGGCGACCTTTTATGGCTCCGGCAAAACGGCCTGGAGGCAGCCATTAAAAAGCTGGCCGCCGCCGGTACGGCGGTCATCGGCATCTGTGGCGGCTACCAGATGCTGGGACAGGCGCTGTCCGATCCCGAGGGAGTAGAACAGGGCGGACAGATGGAAGGGATAGGGCTTTTGCCGATTCAGACCGTGTTTTTGCCGCAAAAGGTACGCACCCGGGTCAGCGGACGCATCGCCGACATCGACGGCTTTTTTTCCGGGCTTTCGGGGGCGGAGCTGGAAGGCTATGAGATCCATATGGGCCATACCCGGTTAGACAGCGGCGTCACCCCTTTGCTGAGCCTTTGGGAGCAGCAGGGGAGGCAGCGGCCGGCGTCTCCGGGAATTTCAACGGTAACTTCAAAGGAAATTTCAACGGAAATTTCAACGGAAAGCGGGCCGGAACCCACAGGTCCCAACGGCAGCTTATTTCCCGGCCAAAGGCTCGACGGCGCCGTCTGCGGCAACGCCCTGGGCTGCTATATCCATGGGCTTTTTGACAACCAAAGCTTTTGCAGCGCCCTCTTAGGGGTGTTGCTGAAAAGCAAGGGCCTGGATCCCCATCAGCTCAGGCCGCTGGATTACCGGCAATATAAGGAAAGCCAGTACGATCTGCTGGCCGCCGGGCTGCGGGAAAGCCTGGATCTGCAGGCGCTTTACCGGATCATTGAAGAAGGAGCGGAAGAATGAAAATAAAACTGGAACGGTTGCTGCCGGAGGAAATTGAAAAAGAAAGCTTTGCCATCATCGGCCGGGAACTGGGGGAAAAGAGCATCCCCGCGGACCGGGAGGCCATCGTCAAGCGGGTGATCCATACCACGGCGGATTTTGATTATGTGGAAAACCTTTGCTTTTCCCCGGAAGCGGTGGCAGGGGCTTTGGCCGTCCTGAAAAACGGAGCGGTGATCGTCACCGATACGCAGATGGCCGCCGCCGGTGTAAATAAAGCCGCTTTGGCCAAGCTGGGGGGACGCCTGGAATGCTTCATGGCCGATGAGGATGTGGCCCGGGCGGCAAAAGCAGGGGCCACCACCAGGGCCGCCGCCAGTATGGATAAAGCAGCGGCATTGCCGGAAGCCTTGAAAGGCAGCCTGATCCTGGCGGTAGGCAACGCGCCCACGGCCCTGCTGCGCCTTCATGAATTGATCGGGGAAGAACGGATCAAGCCGGCTCTGATCATCGGCGTGCCGGTGGGCTTTGTCAATGTGGTGGAAAGCAAAGAACTGATCATGACTGCGGGAGTGCCGTATATCGTGGCCCGGGGCCGCAAGGGCGGCAGCAATGTGGCCGCCGCCGTCTGCAACGCCCTGCTTTATCAGGCCACGGGCAGGCAGCTTTAAGCAGAAAACAAGCAGCCTTAAGGGGAAAGAATAAAAACGAAAAACAAAAGCGAAAAATAAAAATACAAAAACGGAAAACAGGAAAAGGAGAACCCCATGAAAGATGCCAAAACAGCAATCCTGGTGACGTCCTTTGGCACCAGCTACAACGACAGCAGAAAGGCCGCTATTGAGGCTCTGGAAAAAACCATTGCCGACGCCTATCCTCTTTGGGAAGTGCGCCGGGCTTTTACCAGCGGGATGATCATTGAGAAGCTGGCCCGGCGGGACGGCGTCAGGATAGATAACGTGGCGGAGGCTTTGGAGCGGCTGGCCACCCAGGGGGTGGAACGTCTGTATATCCAGCCCACCCATGTGATGAACGGCAATGAATATGAGGAAGTGGCCCGGGAAGCGGAGGCTTTCCGCAAAAGATTCAAATCCATTGCTTTGGGCTCCCCTTTTTTAACCGCGTCAAATGACTATGAAGAGGTAGTCCGGGTCCTGGCGGAGGAATACGCTCCCGCTCCGGACCAGGCCTTGGTGTTTATGGGCCACGGCACCGGCCATTATGCCGACGCCGCCTATGCCGCTTTGGATTATCGCTTCAAAGCCCGGGGGCATAAAAATATCTTTGTGGGGACGGTGGAAGGCTATCCCGCCCTGGAAGATGTGATGGGATTTTTAGAGGAAGGAAATTTTCGTAAAGTGATGCTGGCACCCCTGATGGTGGTGGCCGGGGACCATGCACTTAACGATATGGCCGGCGACGAGGAGGACTCCTGGAAGAGCGTCCTGACGCAAAAAGGCTATGAGGTGGAATGCCGGCTGAAAGGCCTGGGGGAAATCCCAGCGATCCGCGATATTTATGCGGCGCATCTGCGGACCGCTATGGAGGGAACTGATAACGAGGTGTAGGGTAGGTGGCAGTGGGGGGAGCAGGGGAGGGCTGGTTCCTAACTGACAGCTACGCCTTTTCTCGTTTCCAGTAGGACATCCACCTCGGGAATATCCTCCCGATCCGACACTTGGGGCAGTAAATCAATAATAATCGGTACATCTAGGCCTTTTCGTTTTTTGATAGTTGCTTAACTGTTGCATAATAAAACATAATAAGTGAAGAGCTTAACAATAAGCTGCCTATAATATCGGTGAACCAATGTACCCCTGAAACAAAACGCCCTATCACTGTCACAGCGATTACAGCAGCAGAAATGACCTCTACTATATTTCTTAGAGGTTTATTCTTAATCCGTGTGTGGAACTGTATAATTGCGGTAGACATGATACATAGAACAATCATCGTATGGGAAGATGGATAGGACGCTTCCAATGTACTACCTAAAAGAATCGGTCTGTAATTAACAATGAAGATTTCAAAAAATATATATGAGGCTATCACGATGGTATAAAATACCCCTAGTGCGAGAATATCTCTGTCCACGAGTTTGATACTTTTCCTTTTGATTAGTTGCCCAAACCCCAATATTGCAAAACCCAAAGCAACAAGGATAGCTACAACACCAAGCCAATCTGTGATATGATACCAAACTAAGTTTTCTCCCAGTAGTTTAAACATAGAACTATTTAAGGTAGCAAATGCAACAATGGATTTCTCTGGCCCTATAGGGCTGACATCAAATGTTAAAACTCCTGCTGTGAATAGAATGAACAGCGAGAGCAGTGTTCCAGCAAAAATAAAGTGCTTTTTATTTTTCATAGTATCTTTCTTCCTTTTCTGTGTTATTGTTGTGTACCTGTGCGCCAGCCACATCTTCATCGTGTGTCCAAGCATGAAAATATTCAAGAAACCAATCGTCACAACGCAAAAAACCTCCGACACTTTTAGTGTTCCTCCAATAAGGATGTTTACGGAAATCAAAGTTGTTCAGCATACAGCAGAACGATTACCGATGAATTGTAAATAATCTTTATTGGAGGAATTGCTTTATGGCAAGGTTTGAATTTGAATACACTGAGATTGATGGATTGTTGTATCCTAACATTGAAATTGACGGAAAATCTGAACTGGATAGCTTAGGGAAATACGGACGGCTTCGTTTAAGCTATCTGCACGAGCAAAAGCCGGAGATGTATCGTGAATTGCTTTTTACGGGTAAATTGGCAGAACATTGCACCACAGTTGAAAAAGCTGCATTTGAAATGTCAGAAAAGATTCGTGCTGGTTTTCTAAACAAGAACCCCATGCCGGGAGACGATACTATGGAGCACATTCATCTTTCTACACAAGCTCAGATGATCGCAGATGAGATTGTCACATCCCAAATAATTTGCATCTAACAGAAAGGAACACCCGACACAGTTTATGTGTTTGGTGTTCCTCTTTCAATTTTGCATAAAGGAAAAAACAATCAACGTGTGTTTTCGGTTGCATGAAAAGCCTTTTTTAGCTTTGCTGTAGCCGCCTCTATGCTTTCGTGGACAGAGGTAAAATGTACCCCTTCACGACCGGCAATCTGCCGGTAGGATAAGCCCTCCACAAAATGCAGAAGAAAGCGCCGCCGCTGGATTTCGGTCAATTCCCCACTGTCCAGCAGCCTCTTTGCGGCTTCCTTGGCCTTTCTGGTATCGCTTTTGTGTATCAAGTCCAAGTCCAGGGCTGGCACGGAAAGCTGCTCTGTTTCCTCCAGCCCATTGATGCTCACATCCAAACGGCTTGTCCGATTTTCATGTATGACTTGCTGATGATAGATTTCATCCGACAAGGCTTTCAGCTCCAAAAAGTCCTGTGCCGTCCTGCCGGGGTTCTCCGCAAGGTAGTCCTCCAGCGTGATTTCTACAATGCGGTCTGCGAAACGGTAAACAATGCCCTCACTGAACTTATTTAGGGCATAGTCACTGTCTTTATAATTTTTCATGTTCCTTTCCTCCAATCTGTTTTGCAAAAATGCGAAAACAGATCGGAGGGCGGGGAACGGCAATGTGGATTGGCGGAAATGCCATGATACAACCCTGAATATGGTATAATTTGTAAAACGAATATGAAATTTGTCAAAAAAAATAAGTCAGCACTTCGCCCATGGCAAAATGCTGACTCTTTTAGATTTACATAATTAAATTGTAAGGCTGAAAGAAAGTATGTATAGGTTGTTCTGTCTCTATTTACACCTCGAAAAGGGATAAAAGCGGAATATTTTCATATGGATACCTCTCTCGCCATAGCAGCGAAAGCCGGTATCTTGATATCTGAAGCATCTGTTAAAACCCGCAAAAGCCTGCCCTCCGAGTATGAAGGGCAGGCTTTGCTTAACTGTCAGCAGCCAGACTATCATAGCGTCCTAAGACACCTTAGACCCTCGGCTTTGCGTCCCCGGCTTTGGCCGGGTTTGCCCATAGCTTTATTGATTTGTTGTTTCTATTACTTTTCCGGCACCCGAAGTACATCGCCGGGGTGGATAATAGAAAACCGGCTTTTGTTATTCAGTCGTTCCAACTCGCTTATAGTGCAGTCCAACTTGCGGGCGATGCTCCAGAAGCTGTCGCCCTTTTGTACCGTGTAGGTGGTGTACCGCAGGTTTTTCGGCACATCTGATGTTACGCCGTACTGGTCAAAGGTGTAGGTCGAGCCGTCGATGTCCTTCTTGCCGATGACGGGCTTGCCGTTTTCGTAGTACATCCATTTGCCGGAATCGTTCATCGTCCAGCCCTGCGCTGTGTCGCTGAAAATCGCCACCTCCACAAAGCGGCGCAGAACAGCGGACACCTCGGCTCTTGTGGCTGTACCCTGCGGGTCATAGAGATTATTGCTCTTGCCCTGAATGATGCCTGCCATCTGGACACGCTTTACGGAAGGAGCCGCCCAAGCACCAATTTTGGCATTGTCCGCAAAGACATTCTGTGTGTGAACTTCCGGTAGTTTGAATCCGATAGCCGTGGCATATCTGTCCATAATAACCGCCATCTGCTCACGGGTCACAAGGCCGTCCGGGTCGAACTTGCCGCCGCCGATGCCGACCAGAATGTTGTTTTTCACGCCCCATTCGATGTAGCCCATGTAGTAGGCGTCAGCCTTTACATCGGTAAAGCCAGATTGCTTATAGGCGCTTATGTCGGCATTTGCCAAACGTCCGAGTGCGGTTACAAACATTCCCCGTGTCATAGAACCGTTGGGGCTGAACGTGGTAGCGCTGGTACCGGTCATAAGGCCACGGTTTGCGACAAAGAGAATATCGTCCTTTGCCCAATGACCATTGATGTCGGTAAATTTGAAGCTGGCTTTGTAGGCTACGCCGTAAGTAGAGAAATGGCTGGTGGAAAACACCACCGTCCCGCGCTTTGCATCGTAGCTGGAATCGGTAAGGTAGGTCACCTTACCCTTGGAGTCCACATAGACGGCGTAGACGTTGCCTGCAAGCTCTCCTTTTTGCAGGGTATAAGGGATCTCCACGCTAACGCTTCCCTTGCCAAAGTCTGTCACTGACTTGCCATTGCCGTAGAATGTTTTGAGGTCATATGCAGGACGGTTGCCGATGGCGGCCTTTGCATCGCCGGACAGCTTTGTATTGTCCATGCGAGTTGCGGAAAGCTGTACATCAGCCTTTGCCTGCCGGTTGATCTCCGTTACCGCCGCAAGGTCAATGCCGATGGTAAGGTCGGGGCGGTCAATGACAAGCTGAACGCTGGCAATCTTGTTGCCGATGACCTGCTCCTGTGTGGTCTTGGGCAGATTGACCGTCACGGTGTCTGCGTTCTTACCTCCGGTGGTGACATGGATCACCGCCGTGATTTCGCCTGCGTTCACGCCTTTTTTCGCTGCCTCGGCCTTTGCGTTCGCAATAGCGTCGGTGATGTTTTTGTCGGTCAGACTGACGCTGGCGTTGCCTTTATTGTCCACCGTAGCCTTATTTTCTGTGCTGCCGGTAACCGGCTCGGTTGGCTTGGTGGACGGAGGGGGTGTAGAACCGCCGCTATCGGAGCCGCCACCGCCATTATCACCACCTGTGGATAGCTTGGCGATGGTTGCGTCGATTCCAATCCCATCGCTCTCTTGATTAAGCGTCAGCTTAAGAGTACCCCTGATGGAGCCTTTGGCAGAGGCGGTTGCCTGCGTTTTTGTAAATCCATTCGCAGTATCCCATGCCACGGTCACGCCATAGAGTGAAGCGGCTTGTGCGACACTTAAAATATCCGCCGCCGTTGTACTGTTGGAAAATGACATCCGGTTGATTGCCGCCATAATTGCGGCCTGGGCTGCGGCAAGTTTTTGTGCGTCGGTGAGTCCTATGCCGCTTTTGGTCAGCGTCAAATTTGCGCCGGTGATTGCGGCGTTTGATACGGTAATCCCGGTGATTGTGCCGCTGTCATAGCCTGCGTAGCTGACTGCAATGGTGTAGCTCCCGGCAGGAACTCCGGTAATACTATAGCTACCGTCTGCCGCCGCTGTCACCACATTGCCCACATTACCGCTGCTGTTTTTGAGCTGCAAGCTTGCGGGGATGCCCGCACTGGTATCGCTGCCCTTAATAGTGCCGCTGATGGTGTAGGTGGGGGTACTGTTTACCTTAAAGGTGACATTGACGGTGACCGCATAGTCGGGCATGGTGAAACTGCCGTTTGTAACCGTCACGGTTGTGCCTGAATCTCCGGTCTTGCAAACCGAAATGGTGTCCAATTCATAGCCGCTGCTTGCCGTGGGCGTAATAGTAACCGTGTCGTTGAGCTGTGCCGATACTGCCGGGCTGCCGTTTACCTTCACGGTGTAGCTGCCATGAGTCGCGGAATTCGCGGTAATGGCGTAAGTGGTGAAAGTGATTTCCACCGGGTTGATGCCGGACATGACGAGCGTTTTGCTGGTGATTTCTCCGCTGCTCGTTGTAATCGTGCCTGAGCCGTCAGTGGCATTTTCAATTGCCGCTATTTTGTCGCTGCTGCCCACGGTGAGCGTGCCGTCGGCATAAACAGCCATGGAGGTTCCCTCGCTGCCGCTTTTTGCGGTAACCCGCCCGCCGCTGATCACGATTTCCGCGTCGCCGTCATCATTGCTGCCGTACATTCCGATACTTGAACCGTTTGAACCGGCACTGCCGCCTGTCGCAGCGACCGTGCCGCCTGAAATGGCAATCTTTATGATGGACACAAGCCCGATGCTCGTCCCTCCATTGGGCACCGTGCCGCCTGTCGCGGTGACCGTGCCGCCGCTAATAACGATTGTCCCTGTTTTTTGGTTGCCGACGTCATAGCCGCAGTAAATGCCAATGCTTGCATCTGCAGAGTTCCCGGTGGCGGAAACCGTGCCGCCGGAAACGACAATCTCCGTATCGCTCGATATTCCGGCGCTCATGCTGTTGTCGCCTCCGGCTGCTGAGTTGCCTCTGGCGGTGACTGTGACGGCATCCGAAATCGTTAGATCACCCTTGCTGAAAATTCCGATACTGCTGGAATATCCCGAAACGCTGTTGGCGCTGCCCGCAAGGACATTCAGCGTGCCGCCGCCCCGGATGTTTAGCGCGTCTGCGCCATAAATGCCGTAGGCCTCGGCATCCTCATCGGTTGATGAGGTGTAGCCGCTCCACACTCGGTTCTCCATACCCTCCGCCGCCACAACGGTCGTACCGTCCGGAACCGACAGAGCGGCGGAGGCGGCGGTATGGAGGGTCAGACCGGAAAGCACAAGGGTGTTGGCGGCGTAGGTTTCGCTGCTGACTGTGGTTTCTGCGGCGTACCACGTCCAGCCCTCGGCGGCGTTGGTGTAGACATCGCCGCTTTTGCCTGAACCGTAAAGCTTGCTCTCACTGATATCCCGCAAATCCAGCGCCGTGGTGCGGACGGTGTGGCCGTTATGCGTCCACTTGGCGTAATAGTGGGTGCCAATGGTGCCCGGGTCAGTGTCGCCCAATTTTGTACCCTCGCCGTTGGGCGCGGTGTACCAACCGGAAAAGATGTATCCGTAATCCTCGATACCGCCGTTGGGAGTTTCATCTTTTGCCGTTTTTACCCTGCCGAAGCAATTCACAAAAATAGGGGTTTCCGTACCCCACACCGCGGCGAACACAGGGTAGCCGCTGTTAGTGAGCGGTGTCGCATTGTCGGCAGTCCATGTGCGGTAATCGGCGCTATCCTCTGCGGCGACCCAGCCGTTGAGGGCGGCGAGGAGGGTACCCGCTCCGCCCGACGTAAAGCTGGTGCCGTTTGAGTCACTGCCATATCCGAAAGCCGCGCTTGCCGTGCCCGATAAATAATAGCAATTTTCCAGCACAATGTTGCTTGCCGCGCCGCCGCCAAGCGCGCCAACCATTGAACTGCCGCTGCCGCTGCCGGTTACGCTGCCGGTGTTATAGCTGTTCTTAACCGTTCCAATATTGTTCCTGTAGGTGCTGATTTCGCCGTAAATACCGCCTGCTATCACCCTATTAGCGCCGGTACCGGATACAGCGCCGGTGTTAAAGCAGTTTTCTATGGCGCCGCTGTTCAGCAATCCCACGATACCGCCCGCGCTGACGGAATTTGCAGTGCCGCTGATACCCACATGGCTACAGCAATTACGGATGGTGCTGCTGTTGCCAAGGCAGCCGGCAATGCCGCCTATGTACAATTCATCTGTTTCGGTCACCTCTATCGTGCCGGAGACGCAGAGATTTTGAATGGTCGCGCCAAACGCGCCGCCGAACAGACCGGCATATTCGTTGTTTGCCGCTGTGATGGTCAGTCCCGAAATGCTGTGCCCCTGTCCGTCGAAGCTGCCTTCAAATTTGGAGCCGGCAGCATTGCCCACCGGCGTCCAGAGGAAGCCGGACACGTTGATGTCGTCGGCAAGAAGGATGGTGTAGTCAAGATAGCTCGCGCCGTTTGCCGACCAGAACGCCGCGCCCTTGGCGGTTTTGATGGTGAGGGTTTTGTTACCGGTGTCCAGATCATAGTCGGTGGGGCTGGTTGCGCCCTCGGCGTATGCCTCCGCCGCAGGGAGGACCGGAGGCGGGGTGATGGCGACATACAGTGCGATGGTTGAGGTTGAATCAGTGGGTAAGGCTGTGTTAGCGTCCGCCCCAGCAACGACAGTATAGCCCTCGCCCACGGTGATTGTGCCGCCGTTGTTTTTAGCGGCGTTGCTGATGGCCATGCCAGCCATACCGCTGCCGCTGCTGGCGATCAGGGTAGCAGTGCCGGAAACATTCACGTTGCCGATGATGCCCATTCCGGCCAGGCCATCCGTACCAAACATCTGATGTGTGCCTTTGCAGCCACCGGTAACGGTGAGCGTCGCTGTACCCGTGACCCTTACATCCCCAATGACACCGGCGCCGCCGTTACCAGCGGGGGCGGTGTTCATGCCGTCGGGACCGCCAATACCGCCCGTCAGGCTACTATTTGCAATCACGTTCAAGGTGACCGTGCCGCTTGTCACAGTCAGTGCATCACTTCCGGCTCTATACGCCAAGCCCATCGGTGCGGTAATGTTTACACCGTCAAGGTTCAGCTTAACCTCGCCTGTCGCATTGACCACGATCACATCGGAGGTGGAGTCATTTCCCCCAGCCATGCCGATGGTATATTCCCCCGCCGTGCCAAAGGTCAGTATACCGTCGGTATAAGTCGGTGCAACGCCATCTTCGTCTATGCTGACCGAAAAGTCGCCGTAGGTGACAGAAGTACCTGTCCGCAGCGCCATCCTCAGTGGCTGCGTCCCCACCGTCACGGTAATTTCCGGCAGATCGGCACTTACGGTATAGCCTTCAATCTCCGGCTTAAATACATAAACGCCGTTTTCATTTCCGTTATATTCCGGCTCGGCTGTCCATGTAACCGGAATCTCTGCGGTTTTTTCTTCCCAACGAGGAACAGCTTCTTCCACTTTTTCCTGTTTCTGCGGTTCATTTGTTTCCACTTTTATGTCAGAACCAGTGGTGGCAACCGTCAAGTTTCCTGATACAGAACTCTTGTCTGAGTTCCCTGAATCCTGTACGGGTTCCTCTGCGGTGCCGCTATCAGCAGCTACGGCTGTCCTCACCGTTGCCGTCAGGGTTTCAGGAAACTCCAAGTCCTCAATCGCTTTACCGGTCGGTACCGACTTTTCTGTTTCGGCAAGCGGTGCAAATGCTATAATTTCTCCGCTCATACCGATTGAAGAGTCGACTCCTTCCGCCATAGCCGAAATCGGCAGCATAGTCAGCATCATACATACCGAAAGCAGAATACTTAAAATTCTTTTTCTCACTTTTCCGTTTCCTCCTATTTTGATATTTTTTTCGGCCAATAGCATACGCCCACATCCAGTGAACGGGCCTTGTTCAAATGAAAGTCGGCGCAGCGGCAATACCAGCACTGCCGCAGCCCGACCGGCGTATCCGCTCTTGGCTCAAAGGCCGGACAAACCTGTTTTGGCCAAACGTTGCCCTCTGCGTTAGGCGCGGAAAGGGGCGCATCCTCCTGTCTGCGCCGACGGTTTTCCATGTGATCACGCTCCCTTCAGTAAGGGTAAAACGGCATCCCGAAGTATGCGGAATGCCGTTTTACTTCAGATTGACCGACCCGAATTTTAATTGCTGAGATTTTTCAGATTTTCAATCACTGGAAGCAGACGGTCTGCGGCAATCTCCTCCAGCTCAGTGACAGGGATATCAAACAGCCAATAGTCCCCGGTGGCGTGGTTATCGCCCTCGCACCATACATTCAGATTGCCGCCGTCGCCAAAGTAAAATTGCGATGCAAATTCGGCGGTGTCAATGCTGCCCGCAAGTTTTTGGTAGGCAGACGCTTTGACTTCCTCGGGTACTTCACCCTCAACCCCGGCCGCTGCAAAACCGAACTTTTTGTCCAATATCAACTGCTTGAACGCAGCCTTGTCCTTTATAAAGCTCCATAAATCCCCTGTATCCTTATCGCCCGTGGTCAAGTCGAAAAGTTGTGACCGTATGGCGCTTACAGGATAAGCTGCTCCCGTCACATGGGCGGTATCATATGTCCTGATACTCAGCAAATTGCCGCCTACCAGCTCAAAGACAGGCATAATATCGTAAGTAGTATCCTTTTCAGCAGATGAGGTTGGTGCAAGGCAAAACTCTTTCAACGCCTGATTCAGCTTTGTCTGCACCGTCGTGTCTGTTAAACCGCTTACCTCCACATAGCGTGCCTGCGTGTTGTCATCCCCGTAGCTTTCAAGCGCTTTGACATCAAATGTTGCATTGGCAGAAGAACTTTCGTCAGCAGCAGGCTCCTCTTTTGCGCTGCTGACGCTTGCGGCAATATCGGTCACGGAGCCATCTTCCTCATACATATACAGCCCGGCCGTGGTCTTATCACCAGTGGTTATGACGGTAAAGGTGCGAGTGGCCTCCGGATAGTCGGTGTTATGGTCAATCCAGGTGCCTTCATTGATATAACTTTTTCCGTTATCCATGGCTCTATATGCGGGTACATGAGTATGACCGAATACAACTACATCCACGTTCTCATCCGGGTTTTCCAGATACTGCGCCTTTGCCTGTCTGAAATAATACTCCCAGTCCACAGTTCCTGCGACCGCCTCAAGGAAGCTGTTGGGAACCTTGACCTGATTAACTTTCTGGCGCTCATCCCATGTGCGCTGAATATTTTTAAACAGCACCGGCGCGGAAATGGTTCCGTCCGCCTGCTGTGCAGGATAGAAATCAAGATAGGTGTAGGCATCATCAAAGCCATCCATGCGCATATCAAATATTTTCTCGTCGAGGCTCTCGTTCGGAGTCATTCGCTCGGATACGCTTTTGAGAATAGAGTAATACATAAAAGCACCATACTGATCTGTGTCGGATTTGTCCGGCACATTCGTTACCACCGGCAAATCCTTTGCAACCTTGGGGCGACCTTCCAATACCCAAGTCGCAGCATAACGGGCATAAAAATAACCGGCCGGCAGCATGGTATCGCTATTTCCTGTAAGCTCCGCATTGGTAACAGTGTCCGGCGCGGAAAATACATCGTAGCGGTGTCCATGCTCGATTGCAATTTCGTTGCGGTCGCCTGTGTAATAGGTTCCCAGCCCTTTGGCATCTCGAATCTGTACGATTTTTGGAATAGCCTCCTGTAAAACTTCGTTCTCCTGTGTCATATCATGATTTCCGGGTATGTAGACCAGCTTGATTCCGCTGTCAGCTACCTTGTTCAGTTCATCAATAACACCCTGATTGTTTGCGATGACATCCTTGTAAAACTGCTGTACATCTGTGTAGCTGGGATAATCCACCGGTAAAAACCACTCGTCCAGAAAATCGCCGTCAATCACCAGCTCCCGCACATCCTTTGTACTTTGCAGCCGTTTCAAGAAATCAATCAATATCGGGCGGTTCGCCACGTTTTCGGCGTATTGGTCGTCAATTCCAATGTGGATATCGCTTATAACGACTATCTTGTTTCGTGTGCTCCCAGCCTCCCACAAGGCGGTGACACTGCTTTTTTGCGCACAGCCGCTTGCAAACAGCATCAAAGAAACAGCCATGCTGGATGCCAGTAAGAAAGATAAAGCTCTCTTTTTCATGTTCTTTTCCTCCAATAACTCCGTGATATTTTGTAAATTGCCGTTCTGAAGTTACCATGAAAAAAAGAAAAAATGAGCCTTTACACTTAAAAGGCTCATTTTTACACTTAAAAAAACTGATAGTTTATTATATTGGCTCTTGACAAACAATTTGTGTCGTGTTCTCAAACCAGAATGCGTACCCGGAAGACACCGGTTTCTATTTTGTATAGAAGCTCGCCGTCATATTTTTTTGCAAAAGCAACAACGCTCCGGCTGCCGACACCGTGGCCTTCTTTGCCGGCAATGGGATAACCGCTTTCATCCAATACAGTATCCTGCGTACATGGGTTTTCCATCTCCAGCAGGAGCCTGCCCACGCTCCGGCAGGTAAACCGGAGATAGGAGGTACGATTTTCCGGCAGCTTCCCGCAGGCGTGAATGGCGTTTTCCATTAGATTTGAAACCACCATGGAAAGCTCCAGAGAATCTGCCGTCAGCTCTCTCGGAATATCCAACTCAATCTCTGTAGGAATTCCCAACTGCTCTGCAAAAGCGGCATAATGACAGACGGCGGCATTGACAGCCGGATTTTCGCAGTAAACCTTGCTGATTTTGTGCGGTACTTGATTCTGACTATGTAACAAGGCAGTGGCTTCATTGTTTTTCCCCTGCTCTAACAGCTCCAGAAGCACGTTGTTGAAATGGCGGCGGTCATGTGCGGTGCGGCTGTTCTGCGCCGACACTTCCTCCATAAGCTCCAGCCGCTGCGACATATTGCCGGCGGCCAACTGCAGATATTCGCGCTCTGCCTGCATTTTCTGGTTTTCCTCTTTCACCCGAAACTCCCGCTGGAGATTTTTGAGTGAAAGGAAAATAGAGCCGTAGGCAGCAAGCCCGATAAAGATTACCAGAAGCAAGGGTATCGCTTGCTCTGTCAGCATAACGACAATATCGTCCGCCGACAGCACATAGTAATTGAATGTGATATAAAGCCCCAGCGCCACGGCAAAGTACGCCGTCCAATGTTCTACCGCCTGCCGGTACAAGGGGCGCACATAGCGAACCAAAACCAACAGAAAAGCCCCGAACAGAATCGCGCGCAGCAGCGAATTGGCGTAGGCGGGATAGGGCAAATACCTTGAGCCGTCGAAGCTGAGGATAATCACGATATCGCTGATGTTCTGGACGGTGATATAGGAAAACAGCCATTGCATGAAGGTATCTTTGAATAAGGGCCGCACCGCAAAGCAAAGCACCGCGAACAGAACAATATCCAGCTTTGAAAGCAAGGTCAGGTTCCCGCTGAGATAGCAGTAAATTGCCGTGCCTAAATCGGCGGCGAGAATGCCCAGCAAAGCCAGCACGGTAATTTTCTTAGAGTATTTTGGCTGTAAAAGCGTTCCCATCAGAAGGACATTTGCGGTGGTGGAAACCGCTGCCCGCAGAAAATCCGGAAAATGTTCACTCATTTGCACACCTCCTTTGCCATCAGGTAGTCCATATAGGCATCTCTTACCGCAGGGTATTGCTTTGCCGCAATCGGCACAATCCTGCCGCCGTATAACGTGAAGCTATCCTTGGCGAAGCGTTCCACCCGGCGCATGTTGACTATAAACGAGCCGTGGCATTGCAGAAAGTGCCTGTCCCTCAAAATAGGCGCACAGTATTCTGAAAAATTCTCACGGAAGGTGCGGCTGAAAACTTCTTCGCCGTTTGCCAAGCTGAAGATGACAGCGTGGTTGCGGTATTCACAGCAGATGATATCCGACAGCTTTATGACCCGCAAGCTCTCTGCTGTTTTGACGGCAAAGGTCTGATCCTCCGCAAGGTCTGCTTTAGAAATGGCGAGGGTCAGTGTATCAAATAGCTGCTGTTTTTCAATCGGTTTAATGAGATAATTGATCGGGCTTGCCGCATATGCTTGCAGAGCAAATTGCGGCTCGGTGGTAGCATAGATAATTTGCGCCTCACGATCAAGGCGGCGTATTTCTTTACCTAATTCCAAGCCGTTCACCATGGGCATGACAATGTCCAGTATGTAAAGGTGAAAGCGTTCTGATTCAGTGGCGGTCAGCAATTTATCCGGGTGAGGAAACTCCTGAATCTCCGCTTCCCATGGATGGGCGCCCAAGTATTCTTTTATATGTTCGTTGATGATGTCCAGCTCTCTCGGCTGGTCGTCACAGATAGCAATACGCAGCATAGCGGTCACTTCCTTATGGTATTTTCTTGTCGGGGATCAGTAGGCTTTTGGGCATCGGCGGGAATAGCCCATGAACGCCCGAAACGGGAAACCCCCGGAATGCGTCCGGCTTGGCAGTATTGATGTACGCGCCGTTCTGATACGCCCCATTTGTATGACGCTTCCCGTGCGGAGATATATCCCTGCAAACTGCTCAACCCTTTCACCTCCGTGTAGATATAAAAAAACACCATATATTATATACGAATATCCGTATGGTTTCAATTTATTATCCCTATTTTTCTTAATTTGTGCCGGTTTATTTGAAATGTTTAAGGGGATGTTGCGATATAGGCAGGAATAGGCGAATGTCACATTCGCCAAAAACAGCCTACAGTCCAAGCCTGTAGCGGAAATCCGAGGGGACTACGGGAACCCCTTTGGAACACCACTCCACATTCAGAAAAGAGGTGTAAAATGAAGCCCTATACGACCGTTCAACTCAATGTGAAGGTACCGGATACCACTGCTGATTCGATTAAGCGGCTGGCAGCCTTCAACCAGATCACCGTTGCCGAGCAGCTCCGCCGCTTTATCGAGGAGGGGCTGACGGTCAGCAGCAACGCCCAGCATATCGACCTGATTGCGCACATTATCCGGCAGGAGCTGATGGCGATTTACCACCCTGCTGACATTCAGCGTTTGGTAGCTGGTCAACTGGAGGAAACACTCAAGAGATTCGAGAATACCCAGCGCAAAAGCGGCAAAACCTCCGCCGCCGGATACTTCCTGCTGCTCAAGGTTTTGATGTATCTGACCGGAAATCTGAGTGCTGAGGAATTTGCTCAGATGGCGGAGCAGGCAGGATAGATGGGCGTGGAATTTATGAAGCAGAGCAACCAGACCATCAACGATATTTTGCGGGACGGCAGCTATGCCTGCGGCACGGACGCGCAGAGCGATTCCGGGTAAAATGGATTCATAAAATTTATTCGGAATCGTTTTGGCTGTACAGAGGAAAGGAGTATTGGATGTTACAGCAAAACGACCGGCGAGCCGCCGGTGACATGATTACGGCTCTCTACTGCCGTTTGAGCCAAGAGGACGAGCTTGCGGGCGAGTCCGGCAGTATCCAGCACCAAAAGCCGATATTGAGGGAATACGCTGAAAAGAACGGCTTCCCCAATCCAAGGGTATGGGCAGACGATGGGTATTCGGGGGTCAGCTTTGACCGCCCCGGCTATAACGAGATGATGGCGGAGGTGGAAGCCGGAAATGTATCCACCATCATTGTCAAAGACCATTCAAGGCTTGGCAGAAATCGTCTTGTCATGGGCTATCTCATTGAGGAAAAGTTCCCTGACTATGGGGTGCGTTACATCGCCATCAATGATTCCGTGGATACGGACAAGGGCGTGGACGAAAGCCTTGCTATCCGTGATCTGTTCAACGAGTGGCACGCCCGTGACACCAGCAAAAAAATCAAGGCGGTGAAGATGGCGGCGGCAAAGCGTGGGGAGCGTATCGGTTCTAAACCACCCTACGGCTACAAAAAAGACCCGAATGACAGTTTAAGGCGCTGACCGGTAGCTATGAAGCCGAGAAACAGGAACTGCTTACCCTGTCCGGCAAGCTGGAGCAGGAAATCAGCGATGGGAAGGACACCATGCTGAACGCTGACCGTTTCATGGCTGTTGTGGACAGGCACACCGATATTCAGGCATTGACGCCTGAAATTGTGCGGGAGTTTATCGACAAGATTGTGGTGTATGAGCGTTCCGAGCGTTGGAAGAAGAAAAACTACACCCAGCAGGTTGATGTTTATTTCAACTTTGTTGGTAGGGTTTAGGGCATGAGAAAAGCCGTAGGACTTCAAAATCCTACGGCAAATCTCAAAAATGGAAAACATCTTTATTGACCCGGGCAGTTAGTGTCAGAGGTTTTATCTCAAGAGTTTAAGCCATTTTACTTAATACGGCTGCTCCTTATCAAAAGTACAACCTTAATCATAAATAAGACAAACATAAGTGCTATAGCGTAGGGATGGCGCGTTGCAATAAGTGCAAGTATTATAAACGCTTGCAAAAATATTGAACATATTTTGCTAACATTCAGCCATCTATCATTATCATAATGCTGTATAACTAATTCAATAATACCAAATGTAGCCATCAGAATAGGAAAGATAAAAAATATAGCACGAGTAATAGCAGAAATGTCCTGAAGCGCAAACAGGTTTACCTTGCGAACAAACTCGCCTTCCTGGTATCCGTACAGTGGAAGGAATAGAAAGGTCAATGCCATCAAATCTAAAATTCCAAAAATCAAGATGTAAATCTTATTTATGTTCGTGCGGTTTTCATTTTCGGCAAGAGAAATCAATTCCTCACCCGACAGCAAATTATCAATAGATATAGAGAAAAGTTTCGATATGCTCTTAAGTGAATCAATATTCGGATATCCCTTACCGCTTTCCCATTTTGATATTGCAGCTCTGGACACAAATAATTCTTCTGCGAGTTGTTCTTGCGTCATGGACTTTTCTTTTCTAAGCTGTTGCAGTTTTTCATTAAATTCCATGGATAGACCTCTATTCTTAAGAATCCCTTGCGTTGCATGGAAACTCTTATATTATTATATATTTCCGACTGCTAGCTGTCTATCCTGTTATTAGTGTATCAGGTAGTTGATTCTTTATGGACACTTGCCTATCGCGCCCGGATTGTCTGAGCCATAGCCCTCAAAAAGGTTGACCACGTCCTACACCGCGAGGCCCGCGCCCGGCAAGATGACCAGAGTTTACAGGGTATCGACGGCGCTCGTAAGTTATTGTAGATAGCCTCTGCGTAAGCAGAGCTATTTTACATATCGGCCATGAATTTATGATATTATAAAACCGTAAATATTTTAATTGAGAATAAATTTAATATTGAGTTTGGAGGAGAAGAATGTCTTAACTTTGGTATAATCGGTTTATTAACGGAAGGTGAGTGACCATGAATATACGGAAGATCGAGCTCAATGGTGTTGTGATAGCCGTCGTGGAGGGCAGCGAAAAGCTCATCACTGACGTGCAGTCGGCGTTGGAACTGATCGCCGCTGTGCAGTACGAGAGCGGCAGCAACCGCATCATTGTGGAAAAACGCGCTGTCGCCGACGAATTCTTTATTTTGAGCAACGGACTTGCCGGCCAGGTGCTCCAGAAAATTCATTAACTATCACACGAAGCTGGCTGTCGTGGGCAACTATTCGCAGTATACCAGCAAGCCGTTCCATGACTTCATTTACGAGAGCAACAGAGGTCGGGACGTGTTCTTCGTCGGTACCGAGGAGGAGGCCGTTCAGCGGCTGAGCCGGGCGTGAAAGCAAGGGGATGAAATTTGAAGATGAATAATTACACAAAAGACGAGTTAATGGAGGCACAGCGGGCCATTCTGTCCCTGCTGCACAAATGTGAAAAGGTTCTCGAGAAACTGGAGCCGGGAAAATCTCAGCATACGCTGACGAGAAACCGTATTAAGGCGTTGCGCGTTTCGTCCGATCTGATTGCGCAGGCTTTGGAGGAGGCGTGAAATGAACGAGCCTTATGAAATTGCCGCCCTGCACTTTTTCGAGGGAAAACCCCTGGAGCTGGCTCTGTATGAGGCGTTTGCCGAAAAGGTGCTGGATGCGTTTCCGGAGGCCATCGTACAAGTGCAGAAAACCCAGGTTGCCTTTTCAAACAGGCATCATTTTGCCTTCGTCTCGCTGCCTGTCCGCAGAGTGAAGGGGTGGCCGGAACATTGCATCATTGTGACCTTCGGCCTGTTTTATCGATTGAAGTCGCCGCGGATTTCAATCGCCGTGGAGCCTTATCCGAACCGCTGGACGCACCATGTCCTGGTATCCGACGAGGATGAACTGGACTCGGAACTGATGAACTGGATTTCGGAGGCTTACGCTTTTTCGAAAAGCAAAAGATAGGTTTGCTCCCGGAAATGCAGTGCCTAAGCGATTTTTTGTTGCTTGAATTACCCCTCATGGACCTTTTCAGCTCCTCTTATTTTCTTTAAAAAGGGCCCCTTTTTCTATCCCCGCTTTTGTTTACCGCTTATGCGTGAGCCACATTTTTCTCCTTTTGCATACTTAACCGGCCCATCAGTGCATAAGTGCCTGAAGGCCGGTTAATAGTCATTATAGCTCACAATTCAAACCCCAGGACAGCGGAAGATGTTCTTCCTTACTTTCTCTAAGCCCTATGATTTCACTCTAACCAGCAAAAGCCTCTGGAGCCGTTGATCCTCAATAGCTCCAGAGGCTTTTCTTTTTTTTGCCGTGTCACCGGTCAGTCTATCCTGCTAAAAAGTATCGTCTGTTCCTTCATGGAAATCTTGCCCACCTGATACCCGTACGCCGCCAGCTCCTTCTTGTAAGTCAGAAAGGAGTGGTCCGGCGTCACGCCGGCGATACCGCCGATCTCATCAAAGGTCAGGCGGAAGGACTTTTCGCCGCGCTTCTGAACATATTCCCACAGGGCATCGTATTTATTCATGTTCGTTTACTCCTGATCTTCAAACATCGGTTCCAGCTCTTCCTTGATAAAAGAGATCCTGTCCCTGGGGCGCGGGATGAACAGCGAAGCGATGGCAATGACCAGATCCTTCGCCGGATTCACGTAGATCACGTTTCCACCGTCGCCTATAGCCGCGTAGCTGTGCTCTTTTTCTTCGATGACCCACCACAGATAACCGTACTTCAGCCCCAGCTCGTCCCAGCGGCTGTGCTCCCTGGTGCTTTCCTCCACCCATTCGGCGGATACCAGCTGTTTGCCGTTCCATACTCCGCGGTTCAAATACAATTGACCGATCTTTGCCATCTCCGTTGGTGTAAGGAAAAGGCCCCAGCCTGCCGTATTGATCCCCTGGGGGTCGGCGGCCCAGCCGCTGGTGTTATTTTCTTTCGTCATTATGGCAAGCTGCTCTTCTTTGCTGTGAAACACCACGTTGCGGTCAACTTGGATGCCCAGCGGCGCAAACAGATTTTCACGGGCGAAATCCAGCGTGGAGCGGCCGGCCGCCTTTGTCAGAATGCCCGACAAAATATCCGGCCCGATGAGGGGCGTGTAGCGGAACCGGCCGATCTGGCCCTTGCCGCCCAGCAGATCCAGCGCGGCTTTTACCCAGCTCTCGCTTGTAAAATACTTTGTGTACGGCGCCGACTTATATTTGTATGGAGCGGTCATGGTCAGAAGGTCCCGGACCGTGACGCGCTGTATCGTTTTTTCACCGCGCTTCACCGTGTAATCCGGGAAAAAATCCAACACCTTCTGGTTAACGCTTTGAAGATAACCTTTATCCATGGCGATGCCGATCAGCGCGTTTACAACGCTCTTCGTCACTGAAAACACATGAAGGGCGCGTTCTGGGGCGTATCCATTGAAGTATCCCTCGTATGCGGTTTTGCCGTTTTTCTGCACGACCATACCCGCGATATTGCCGCAGCCACGGCAAATCGACTGTTCCAGCTCTGTGATTTTTTTCTGATCCATATCGTTTAACTCCTTTCTTTTGGTCGAAAGGATATCCTTAAAAAGAAGATAAATCCATTAAAAATCATTTGCAAGGGGACATTTAAAATTTTCACGCAAAAAAAAGAGCCGGTTTCCGCAAGGAAACCGGCCGGCTCGTTTTATCTGCGCTTCACGGGATAACAGACCTCGGTTACCCACTCTTCGGGATTTTGCGTTTCATGGGGGCTGACGTGATAAATATTGAAGGAAAGGCCGTTGAAATCGTAGCCGTTGTCTCTTACCCAGTTCGCCACCGCCTGGCTGACCCCGTCGATTTTGTCATAGCCGCCTTTGTAGATGGCCGAGGCGATTAAAACGGGAGGTTCGGTTTTGAACACCACATGCTCGGTATTGGAGTAGCTGCCCCTTACGGATTTCTGCACCTCCACGTCCACTTCGGCTTCCTTGTACTCGCCGTCGTGGAAGATCGCCAGCGTATAACAGGGATCGCCGTCCTGCATATTCAAGGACGCGGTTTCCTTTACCAGAATGTGCCAGAGCATACCTTCCTGATCGTATGCGGGAATGATCTGCCTGACGCTGGCAACATAGCGCTCGGGCAGCGTTTTTAATGTCACAGCTGTGACGCCGCTTCCGCCTGCTTATTAATGCCGGCGGGAGCGGCGGTAGGAACACGGATGATGCGCATAAGCGCCGGCACCTGTGAATTCAGCGGAAAAGGCCGGTGATCCTGGACCAAAGGCCTTTGAACCAGAGGCCGGTGCGCTGAAAAAATGAAGGCTCTTTCGCCCGGCCGGGTTCCTGGCCGGAAAGCGGAAGGGCCTTTTTTACGCTGATTTCCGGCGTCCGGAAAACGAATTTTACCTGGCCTTTTACCTCCGGCGGAAGCTCGGTGAAGCTTTGATAGGTCTCGCCAATTTCCAGCATGGCGTCCCGCCGCTGGGCCATGCCGGCAAAATGCTTGTTGAACTGCCGCTGCAGCTCCAGAATGCCGTCGTTATGCAGCTCCGCCAATCCGTCGGACAGGTCCCGGGCGCCTTCCCGGAGAAAATCGGCGCCGTCCTTCAGTTCTTCTCCGGAATCCGCCAGCTCGGCGCTGCCGCTGTGCAGTTTTTCCAGGCCGTCCCGCAGTTCATCGGCGCCTTCGCCCAACTGGTTCAGGCCGTCGCTGACCGCCTGCTGGCCGCTTTCCAATTGCCAGAGACCTTCCTCCAACTGGTCAAAGCCTTCCTGAAGCTCCCCGGTGCCGTCTTTTAGTTCCTTTAAACTATCCCAGATTTCCGAGAGACCACGGGACATGGTTTCCAGGCCGGCGGCCAGGCCGGGCAGGGTATGGCGCAGCATAGGCAGGACAGAGGCCTGGTATTGCTGAAGCACCGTATAGATCAGGCCTTCCAGGGGGGCCTGCTGCGGCTCCGCCGCTGCGGCTCTTTGCCCCTGCAGCTGCAGAGCCGGCCCCAGGCCGGCCTCCAGCTGCGACAGTTCCTCATCTTGCGGCAGGCTGGCGCGGATACCCGCGGCGGCGCTGTTCAGGTTCAGGCAAAGATCATAGATCCCGTCCAGCATTTCCTGGATGCCGTCGCTCATTTCCGGCAATTGGCGGCCGGAAGCAGAGAGGGCCCCGGCCATCTGCCCGGCGCCGTCGGCCAGCCGGCTGCTGGCGTCCAGAAGCTCTGCTATGCCTTCGTTAAGCCGGGGCAGCCGGCCGGCCAGTTCTTCCAGGCCCTGGCCCAGTTCCCCGACGCCGTCCACATATTGCTGCAAACCGTCGGCCAGCTCCGATACCCCGTCGGTGAAGTCGTCACAGCCTTGGGTCAATTCCCGGCTGCCGTCGCTGAGATCTCTCAGGTCCGCCAGCAGGTCGTCGATCTGATCCAGGCTGTCCAGCATATCCGACAGGACAAATTCCGGAAGGGCTACGGTAGTTACCGCGTCCAGCCGGAAGTTTTCCGCGTCGGCGCTGAAAGCAAACCAGTCCGGCACATCAAAAAGGTCGTCGCCGGCGCCCAGGGTTTCCCGCAGGCCGGGGCAGCCGTAGCCTACCACGGTGCCGCCGCCCCCTAAATCCAGGTAGCGGCCTTTTTCCACCTGTACATTGGAAAAGACTCCTTCCGGCAACTGGATCATCGTAAACAAAGTGAAGGGATTGTATATGGCCGTCTTTTGCCTGTTGATGCTGCGGACTGTAAAAAGTTCATTGGTATATTGATAACGGATGCGCACATGACCGCTTTGACCGGCCAGCTCCGCCGCCGCCACCGGGCGCCCTTCCAGTTCGTAGGTGATGTCAACGCCTACCGGCAGTTTCCCTTGGCTCTGGCCCTGGTAGTAAATATCCTTGCCTTCCTCCACCTTCCAGATCAGCAGGCCATCCTCCCCGGAATTCAGGCTCTGGCCATCTTTCAGGCTTTTGATTTTGGCAAGGGAGGATATGTCCAGCAAATACTCCCGCCCTTCCAGGTTTTTCAGCCATTCGCTGACGATGATGCCGGTGGGGGCGCCGGCGTGGTCGGTGTCCGCGTATACGGTTTCGATTTTTTCAAAACCGCCGTAAGGCACCGTCGGGCCGCCGGCGGCCCGGGAGCTGTCTTCGGCCCCCAGGGGAAGGCCGGGCCAAAGGCTGGGGAGCAGACAGCACAATAAAAGCAGGAAAATCAGCTCCCGGCGTCCAGACTTTTTGCCGTCGGTCCCGGCTCCGCCGGTCCTGAGGGAAGGCCGGGCAGAACGTCTGAAAAAAAGTTTTTGGAGCTTTTTTGGGAACTTTTTGGTACGAAACCCCATCTTATCCATAGCAGGCTCCCGTCTGTAACCGAATTGTGAATGGAATCAAAACTTTTTCTTAATTCTTCATTATAGCAGCTTTCAAAAAGGTTTTACACGAGCTTTTGTGATATAATGAGCGAAGCGAATTACGTCATTATTCGCCTCAATTTCCATCATAATTTACCGCCTGATATACCGCCGGCGTCCGGGGACCGAAAAAAGCCCTGGCGGCGGGGGAGCGGGCGGCATAATGATAAGCAAGAATGAGCATAAAAGGAGTGATCGAAGCAGTGAGAATGGAAAAACAGAATTCGCCGGCGCGGAAAGCGATGGCCGGTTTTCTGGCGATAGGACTTTTGACAGCGCCGTTTTTAAATACCTTCCCCGGCGGCGCCCTGGCCGCCGATGATATCGGGATCTATGTAAACGGCCAGCTTCTGGAGACGGATACCCCGCCTTATCTGTCCGAAGGCCGGACCCTGATCCCCATCCGCATGGTCATGCAAAACCTGGGGGCCCAGGTAGAATGGGACGGGACCAGCCGCACCATCAAGGTGATGAAGACCGACGGCTCCAGCATCACGCTGTGGGCGGACAACCGCCTGGTCTGCTATGAGACGGCGGGCGTGAAGACCTATGACGTTTGCGACGTGGCGCCGGCGATTACCAGCGGCCGCACCTATGTGCCCCTGCGCCTGGTGGGCAACGCCCTGGGCCTTGGGGTGGAATGGGACGGCAAGACCCGCCGGGTGGCGGTGGACAGCAGCGTGACCGCCGCCAAAAGCAGCTTTTATGATCTGCAGATCTCCACCGTGGCGGAAGGCCAGACCGTCAGCGATAGCATAAGCCTGAGTGTCACCGGCACTCTGCCCGCCGGCGCGGCGCAGATTAAATATCTGCTGCTGGACCCGGCCACGGGGCAGGGCAAGATGGTGGCCAGAACCACCGACCTTAAAGGCGCCGCCACCTGGGTGCCGGCTTTGGAGGAACAGGGGGGCAGAATTTTGGCCGCCGCTGTCTGCGACGCCAAAGGGGAGTTCCTGGCCGGCGCCGTGCGCTCGGTAAATGTCATGATGAATCCGCAGGTGACTTTAAAAGGCGTGGCGGAAGGCCAGACCATTACCGGCGTCACGGAGCTTTCCACGGGCCTGAATTTTACGGCGTCGGGGATCGTTTATGAATTCATTAATTCAGCGGACGGCACTTCTTCCCGGACCGGCCAGGCAGACCCCCAGGGGGTATACAGCTACAGTCCCACGGTAAATGCCAACGGCAGTTACGCCCTCCGGGCGGTGGCCCTTGACGGCGCCGGCAGCGAGTACTACAGCCCCTCGGTAAATATCACGATTAATGTTACTCCGGTGCCGGTTACGCCGACCCTGAGCCTGAAGAGCTTTACCGCCGCCAATGTGGGCATTGTGCCGGTGACGCTGTCCATCAGCCGGAATTTTGATGTGACCACTACCCAGTACTGGGCCAGAAATACGGCCACCGGACAGGAAATCATGCTGGCGGAAAAGCCCTGGGGCGATTACAGCTGGTTCCCCGGGCCCGATATGGCGGGCACCTGGGAGCTTTATGTGATCGTTAAAGATACGGCGGGCAAATCCTATACCTCCAATACCCGGACGGCTACGGTGCCTTCCGTTCCCGGCATCATCCTCAGCGGCGTGGGGCCCAAACAGGTGATTACCGGGGAGGTAAGCGTCGGCTCCGTGGCCAATGTGCCGGTGACTTCCGTTTATTATGAAATTTCCAATGCGGCAAACGGCAGCAGCGCCGTCATCGGCACCGCTGCGGATACTTCCACGGCGGTGGCCTGGACGCCTGCAGCGGTAAACCAGGGCGACCGCTATCTGCAGGCCGTCGCCACCACCGCCGACGGTCAGACCATCAAGTCGGAGAAGATCCAGGTAAAGATCTATCTGGGGCAGCTTTACAGCGCCCAGCCCATCACCGAAAAAGATAATTTCATTAATTATGTAACGCCCCTGGCTCTGGCTACCCAGAAGGAAAACGGCATGTCGGCCGCTCTGCAGATCGCCCAGGCCATCCTGGAAACCGGCTGGGGCCAGAAGGTCCCTGTAGACAAGTATACAGGACTGCTTTCCAATAACCTTTTTGGCGTCAAAGGCAGCGGCAATGCCGGTTCCGTCACCTCCACCACCTCGGAAGAGTATTACGGCACATTGTATAAAATCGACGCCGCCTTCCGGGCTTATCAGACGGTGGAGGACAGCTGGGCGGACCATACCTCCGTATTATACAAGGACCGGTACGCCCCCTACCGGGAAGTGATGTATAACAGCACCTGGGGAGCCTACGCCCTTAAGCGCTGCGGCTATGCCACGGACAGCGGCTACCCGGGCAAGCTGATCAAAATCATTAAGGACTACGGCCTGGATAAGCTGGATATTCAGACACTGTAAATAAAATGCGGGCTTAATTAAAGGGGCGGGCCGGAAGCCGAAGAGGGACTTCCGGCCCGCCTTTTTTTCTGCCGGAGAATAAGTATACAAACCTGGAGACATGTATACAACAAATTGCATTGTATTGAGTTTATTCAGCGTCTATAATTATTTCATGATTTTATGGCTTACGGCTGCAGAAAATGCACAAGGTTAAGCTGATTATTATGGAGGAGAGAGCATGAATTTTAAAAACAGCTATTTACAAGGCGTATACGACCGGGTCTGTAAAAAAGACGTAAACGAGCCCGAATTCCTGCAAGCTGTGGGAGAAGTGCTGCAGTCTCTGGAACCTGTGGTGGAGAAAATGCCGGAAATGATTGATTCCGGGATCATCGACCGCATCGTGGAGCCTGAGCGGATCATTATTTTCCGGGTGCCCTGGGTGGATGACCGGGGCAAGGTCCGGGTTAACCGCGGCTTCCGCATCCAGTTTAATTCCGCCATCGGCCCCTATAAAGGCGGCATGCGCTTCCATCCTTCCGTCAACCTCTCCATTATGAAATTCCTGGGCTTTGAACAGATCTTCAAAAACAGCCTGACGGGCCTGCCCATGGGCGGCGGCAAGGGCGGCAGCGACTTTGACCCCAAAGGCAAGAGCGAGGCGGAGGTCATGCGCTTTTGCCAGAGCCTGACGACGGAACTGGCCCGGCACATTGGCGCCGACACCGACGTCCCCGCCGGCGATATCGGAGTGGGAGGCCGGGAGATCGGCTATATGTACGGCCAGTATAAACGGATAACCAATACTCATGCCAGCGTGCTTACCGGAAAAGGCCTGTCTTACGGCGGTTCTCTGGGCCGCACCTCCGCCACCGGCTTTGGCGTGGGGTATTTTACCCAGGAAATGCTGAAGGTGATGAAAAACACCACCCTGGCGGGAAAGACCGTGGTGGTTTCCGGCTCCGGCAACGTAGCGATTTACGCCGCCCAAAAAGCCCTGGAGCTGGGCGGCAAGGTGGTCACCATGTCCGATTCCAACGGTTATATCTACGATCCCGAAGGCATCGACATCGAGCTTGTTAAGGAGATCAAAGAGGTAAAACGCGGCCGCATCAAGGAATATACGGAGCGTAAGCCCTCGGCAAAATATCTGGAAGGCTGCCGGAATATCTGGGCGGTGAAGTGCGACGTGGCCCTGCCCTGCGCAACCCAGAACGAGCTTGACGAAAACGGCGCCAAAGCCCTGATCGCCAACGGCGTTACCGCCGTGGCCGAGGGCTCCAATATGTCCAGCACTTTGGAGGCCGTGGAACTGCTGCAGAAGGCCGGCGTCGTCTTTGGTCCCTCCAAGGCCGCCAATGCCGGCGGCGTGGCCGTATCCGGCCTGGAGATGAGCCAGAACGCCATGCGTCTTGCCTGGACCGAAACCGAGGTGGATGAAAAGCTGCAAAAGATCATGGTGGATATCTTCCATAATATCTATGATGCCGCGGAAAAGTTCGATCGGAAGGATAACCTGGTGGCCGGCGCCAATATCGCCGGTTTCATGAAGGTGGCCGACGCGATGAAATGGCAGGGCGTCGCCTACTAAAAACGGCCGGCCCGGCCATATCTGCCCCATAGGATTTATCCCGCTCCCGGAGTATGCCGCTGACCTGGCATACTCCGGTTTTGCTTTGGCGGACGCGCTTTGGCCCGGCCGCCCTTGCCATGTATCCATGGATACATGAGTTATCCCACGGAAAACCTATTGACTTCTTTCCGCCGTTTCGCTATGCTTTTTCGTAGAACAAAGGCGTTCTTACCATTGCTGCGCCCGCAGCAATGGTAAGAACGCCTTTTTGCATAATAAATCCTGCGCCGGATTTATCCCACCGCGCAAAATACACTTTCATCAGGAAGGCGGAAATCATATGGCAGCTCAACGAAATTCCCTGTACGACCCGCGGTTTGAACACGATAACTGCGGGATCGGCGCCGTGGTAAACATCAAAGGGATCCAGACCCACGACACGGTGGACAATGCCTTAAAGATCGTGGAAAATTTAAAGCACCGGGCCGGCCGGGACGCCGAGGACAAAACCGGCGACGGCGTGGGCATTCTGCTGCAGATCTCCCACAAGTTTTTCACCAAAGCCGCGAAAGAACTGGGGATCAGCCTGGGCGGGGCCCGGGAATACGCCGTGGGCATGTTCTTTTTCCCCAGGCAGGAGCCGGAAGCAAGCCAGGCCAAAAAAATGTTCGAGGTCATCGCGGAAAAGGAAGGCCTGGAATTCCTGGGCTGGCGGGAAGTGCCCACCTGCCCTCAGGTACTGGGCAGCCGCGCCCTGGAGTGTATGCCCCGGATTATCCAGTGCTTCATCAGAAAACCGGAAAATGTAGCCGGGGGCCTGGATTTTGACCGCAGGCTTTACATTGCCCGCCGGGTCTTCGAGCACAGCAACGACAATACTTATGTAGCCTCTCTTTCCAGCCGCACCATCGTCTATAAAGGGATGTTTTTGGTGGAACAGCTGCGGGCCTTTTATCAGGACCTCCAGGACCCGGATTATGAATCGGCCATCGCCACCGTCCATTCCCGGTTCAGCACCAATACCAATCCCAGCTGGCAGCGGGCCCATCCCAACCGGCTCATCGTCCATAACGGCGAGATCAACACCATCCGGGGCAATGCCGACAAAATGCTGGCCAGGGAAGAAAAAATGGAATCCAGACCCCTGAAAGGCCAGATGCATAAGATCACGCCCATCATCAGCCTGGAAGGTTCCGACTCGGCGATGCTGGACAACGCGCTGGAGTTTTTGGTCATGAGCGGCATTGAACTGCCCCTGGCCATGGCCGTCGCTATCCCCGAGCCCTGGGCCAATGATCCCTATATGGACCGGGCCCGGAGAGACTTTTTTCAATATTATGCCACCATGCTGGAACCCTGGGACGGTCCGGCCTCGATTCTGTTTTCCGACGGGGACATCATGGGGGCGGTCCTGGACCGCAACGGCCTGCGGCCTTCCCGCTACTATGTGCTGGAAAACGATCAGGTGATCCTGTCCTCAGAAGTGGGGGTCCTCCCCGTGGATCAGAAGCTGATCCGAAGAAAAGACCGCCTGCGTCCCGGCAAGATGCTGCTGATCGACACCGTTAAAGGGGAAATCGTCGACAACGATATCCTGAAAGCGGGCTACGCCGCCCGCCGGCCTTACGGCGAGTGGCTGGACTCCAACCTGATCTGGCTGAAGGATCTGCATATCCCCAATGAACGTCCGCCCCGCTATGCCGGCGAAGAGCTGGTCCGTCAGCAGAAAGCCTTCGGCTACACCTATGAGGAATACAAAAAGGTGATTCTGCCCATGGCCAGAAACGGCGCCGAGCCCACGGCCTCCATGGGCAAGGATACGCCCCTGGCGGTTTTATCCCGGCGGTCCCAGCCGCTGTTTAACTACTTTAAGCAGCTTTTTGCCCAGGTCACCAATCCGCCCATCGACGCCATTCGGGAAAAGATCGTTACTTCCACCACCGTCTACCTGGGCAACGACGGCAATCTCTTAGAGGAGAAACCGGAAAACTGCCGGGTACTGCGGGTAAACAACCCCATCCTGACCAATACGGACCTGCTGAAGATCCGCCACATGAAAAAGCCCGGCATGAAGGTGGAGACTGTTTCGATCACCTACTATAAAAACACTTCCCTGGAAAAAGCCGTTCAGTGGATGTTTGTGGAAGCGGACCGGGCCATCAGCGAAGGCGCCTCCATTTTGATCCTTTCCGACCGGGGAGTGGATGAAAATCATGTGGCCATCCCTTCCCTTTTGGCGGTATCCGCTTTGCAGCAGCATCTGGTAAATACCAGAAAACGCACCTCCGTGGCCATGATCCTGGAAAGCGCCGAGCCCCGGGACGTTCATCATTTTGCCACGCTGCTGGGTTTTGGCGCCAGCGCGGTGAATCCTTACCTGGCCCATGACACCATCTGGCAGATGATCGAGGAAGGCCTTCTGGATAAAGACTATTACGCCGCTGTGGACGATTATAACGGCGCTATCCTGGACGGCATCGTAAAAATCGCTTCCAAAATGGGCATATCCACCATCCAGTCTTACCAGGGCTCCAAGATTTTTGAAGCTGTGGGACTGGGCAAAGACGTGATCGACAAATACTTTTCCGATACCGCCAGCCGGGTCGGCGGCGCCAGCATCCGGGATATTCAGCGTCAGGTGGATACTTTACATAACGAAGCCTTCGATCCCCTGGGACTGGGAGTGGACCTGACCCTGGACAGCACCGGCAGCCATAAGCTGCGGAGCGGCCAGGCGCCCCATCTGTATAATCCGGAAACTATCCATCTGCTGCAGAAAGCCGCCCGCACCGGGGACTACCAGGTATTTAAGCAGTACAGCGCCTGCGTAAATAAAGAAGAGGGCAACGGCACCCTCCGGGGGCTCTTTGATTTTAACTATCCCCAAGAGGGCGTGCCCATCGGGGAAGTGGAGGCTGTGGATTCCATTGTCCGGCGCTTCCAGACCGGGGCCATGTCCTACGGCTCTTTGTCCGACGAAGCCCATGAGACCCTGGCCATAGCCATGAACCGGCTGAGGGGAAAATCCAATACCGGCGAAGGCGGCGAAAAGGAAGAGCGCTTTGTGATGGGCCCCGACGGCCTTGATAAGAATTCCGCCGTAAAGCAGGTGGCTTCCGGCCGTTTCGGCGTCACCTCCCAATACCTGGTCAGCGCCCGGGAGATCCAGATCAAGATGGCCCAGGGCGCCAAACCCGGCGAAGGCGGCCACCTGCCCAGCGCCAAGGTCTATCCCCAGGTAGGCAAGACCCGGCACTCCACTCCCGGCGTCAGCCTGATCTCGCCGCCGCCTCATCATGATATCTACTCCATCGAGGACCTGGCCCAGCTGATCTATGACCTGAAAAATGCCAACGTCAAGGCCCGGATCAGCGTCAAGCTGGTTTCCGAGGCCGGTGTGGGCACCATTGCCGCCGGCGTGGCCAAGGCCGGCGCCGGCCTGATCCTGATTTCCGGCTTTGACGGCGGCACCGGCGCCGCCCCCAGGAGTTCCATCCATAACGCCTGGCTGCCATGGGAGCTGGGGCTGGCGGAAAGCCACCAGGCCCTGATGCGCAACGGGCTGCGTTCCCGGGTGGTGCTGGAGACCGACGGCAAGCTGATGAGCGGCCGGGACGTGCTGGTCGCCGCCCTTTTAGGCGCCGAGGAATACTGTTTTGCCACGGCTCCCCTGGTTACCATGGGCTGCGTGATGATGCGGGCCTGCAATCTGGATACCTGTCCTGTGGGCATCGCTACCCAAAATCCGGAGCTGCGCAAAAACTTTACCGGAAAACCCGAGTATGTGGAAAATTTCATGCGTTTCGTAGCCCAGGAGCTGCGGGAATTTATGGCCCGGCTGGGGGTGCGCACCATAAACGAGCTGGTGGGGCGCACGGACCTGATCCGGGTAAAAGAGGACCTGGCCCGGGAGGCCGGCCTGGATTTCTCCGCGATCCTGGCCAACGATTTCCCCGGCTGCGAAAAGGATAAGGTTTACGATCCGGCGGCCGCCTATAATTACGAACTGGAAAAAACCATTGATCAGCGGATCTTCTTAAAGAAGCTGAAAAAGACCCTGGAGACCGGCCGGCCGGCCGCCCTGGATATCGCGGTCACCAATGTGGACCGTACCCTGGGCACGATTTTCGGCGCGGAGATTACCCGCCGCTTCGGCAATACCCTGGCAGAGGATACCGTGGTCATCAACTGCAAAGGCAGCGGCGGCCAAAGCTTCGGCGCTTTCATCCCCAAGGGGCTGACTCTCAGGCTGGAAGGCGACAGCAACGACTATATCGGCAAAGGCCTTTCCGGCGGCAAAATCGTGGTCTATCCCCCGAAGGATATCCGCTTTGCCCCTGAGGAAAATATCATCGTCGGCAACGTGGCCCTCTACGGCGCCACCGGCGGCAAAGCCTTCTTCCAGGGCGTGGCCGGCGAGCGCTTCTGTGTCCGCAACTCCGGAGCCACCGCCGTGGCTGAGGGGGTGGGAGACCATGGCTGCGAGTACATGACCGGCGGCCGGGCCGTCATCTTAGGCCCCACCGGAAAGAACTTCGCCGCCGGCATGAGCGGCGGCATCGCGTATGTGCTGGACGAAAACCATGACCTGTACACCCGGCTGAACAAGGATATGATCGGGGTGGAGGCCGTGACCAGGCAGCGGGATATCGACGAGCTGAAAGACCTGATCGCTCAGCATGTGGAAGCCACCGGTTCCGCCCGGGGCCGGAAGATCCTGGACGACTTCAGCGGCTATCTGCCAAAGTTCAAGAAGATCATCCCCCATGATTATAAACGGATGCTGAATACCATCATGGTCATGGAGGCCAGAGGCTTAAGCCATGAGCAGGCGGAGATCGAAGCGTTTTATGCCAATACGAGAAAGTAGGGAAGGATATGGGCAAATTAACAGGTTTTCTGGAGTACCGGCGGGCGGCCAATCCCGCCGCGGCTCCTTCGGAAAGAATTAAACATTTTAACGAATTCCACGATCCCCTGCCCGGGGAACTCCGCCGGGAACAGGCGGCCCGGTGCATGGAATGCGGCGTGCCCTTTTGCCAGTCCGGGATGAATATTGAGGGGATGCTTTCGGGCTGTCCGCTGAACAATCTGATTCCCGAATGGAACGATCTGCTCTATACGGGGGATATGGCAGGGGCCTTAAGCCGGCTGCTGAAGACCAACAACTTCCCGGAATTCACCTCCCGGGTCTGCCCGGCGCCCTGCGAATCCGCCTGTACCTGCGGCCTGCATATGGATCCGATCACCATCAAGGAAAACGAGCGGGAAATCATCGAACAGGGTTATTCCTCGGGGCTGATCCGGCCGCGGCCGCCGAAAAACCGCTCCGGAAAAAAGGTGGCCGTCATCGGCTCCGGCCCCGCGGGGCTGGCCGCCGCCGATCAATTGAATAAGCGGGGCCATCTGGTTACGGTTTTTGAAAAACGGGACCGGATCGGCGGGCTTCTGATGCATGGCATTCCCAACATGAAGCTGGAAAAAACGGTGATCCAGAGGAAGGTAAAGCTGATGGAGGAGGAGGGCGTCACCTTCATGGTGGGAGCGGACGTGGGCAGAGAGACCGGCAAAGCTTCCGCTGAAGCCGGGCCGGCCGCCAAAATCTATGAGGAATACGACGCCGTCCTCTTAGCCTGCGGCAGCGGCAATCCCCGGGACATCAAAGCGCCCGGAAGGGAAGGAAGAGGGATTCATTTTGCCGTGGATTATCTTTCCGCAAATACCGGAAGCCTTCTTGGCGGGAAGGCCCTGCCGCTGGATCTTGACGCCGGGGGTAAGGACGTGATCATCATCGGCGGCGGCGATACCGGCAACGACTGCGTAGGCACCGCCCTCCGGCAGGGGGCCCGGTCCGTGGTGCAGATCGAGATGATGCCCCAATTGCCTCTGGAACGGACCGAGGCCATGCCCTGGCCCATCTGGCCCCGGCTGTGTAAAACCGACTACGGCCAGGAGGAGGCCGTCGCCGTATTCGGCAAAGATCCCCGGATCTACTGCTCCACGGTGAAGGAATTTATTCTGGATGAAAAAAATGCGGTGAAGGAGGCCGTCATTGTCAGGCTGCGGCAGGAAAAAGACCCGGAAACCGGCCGGATGACCATGAAGGAAGTCCCCGGCAGCGAATATACGATCCCCGCCGGCATCGTCATGATCGCCGCCGGCTTTTTAGGGGCCCAGGGTTATATCGCCGAGGCTTTCGGCGTGGAGCTGGACGGCCGCACCAACGTCAAGACCGCCCCCGGCCGGTACGCCGCTTCAAGGGATAAGGTATTTACCGCCGGAGATATGCACCGGGGCCAGTCGTTAGTGGTCTGGGCCATCCGGGAAGGCCGGGAAGCCGCCCGGGAAGTGGACGCTTACCTGACGGGGCCGGCCGGTGAATACATTAGCCGCCGTAATGGACAGCTTTCGACTTAAGTGTTATCATAATGAGAAGCGATTTATACGCCTTTTCCGGGCGTCGTGAATCCTTCTCATTTTTTTGGCTTGAGGAAAGGGTTGAGATTATGTCCAAATATGAACTGCTTTCCGGCAATGAAGCCATTGCCCGGGGAGCTTATGAGGCCGGCGTAAAGGTGGCGGCGGCCTATCCCGGCACTCCCAGCACGGAGATCCTGGAAAATATCGCCGCTTACGACCGGATCAAGTCCCAGTGGGCCCCCAATGAAAAGGTAGCCCTGGAAGTGGCGGTAGGCGCTTCCATCGCCGGGGCCAGGTCTTTAGCGGCCATGAAGCATGTCGGCGTAAACGTGGCCGCCGATCCTCTGCTGACCTTCAGCTATACCGGCGTGGGCGGCGGCATGGTGCTGGTTTCCGCCGACGACCCGGCGATGCACAGCTCTCAGAACGAGCAGGATAACCGTTATTACGGCCTTTTAGCCAAGATCCCGGTGCTGGAGCCCAGCGACAGCCAGGAAGCCAAGAATTTTGTGATGGAGGGCCTGCGCCTCAGCGAGGAGTTCGATACTCCCGTCATTTTGCGCACCACCACCCGGGTAAATCATTCCAAGAGCCTGGTGGAGATCGGCCAGCCTCAGGAGATAACCGTAAAGGACTACGAAAAAAATCCCGCCAAGTACGTGATGACTCCGGGAAACGCCGTGGGCCGTCACAAGGTGGTGGAAGAACGCCGGGAGGCCCTGACCCGCTTTGCCGGCTCCACCGGCCTGAACCGGGTGGAAAAAGGAGACAAAAAGATCGGCTTCATCACCTCCGGCATCAGCTATCAGTATCTGAAAGAGATCCTGCCGGGAGCGTCTTTTCTGAAACTGGGCCTGCTCTGGCCGTTGAATGAAGAATTGATCAAAGATTTTGCCGCCGGTGTGGACCGGGTCATCGTGGTGGAAGAGCTGGAGCCGGTGCTGGAGACTCAGATCAAGGCCATGGGCGTCAAGGTCGACGGGAAAAATCTCATCCCCCGCAGGGGCGAGCTCAGCGAGGAAACCTTGCGGGATGTTCTGGCAAAAGCCGGCGTTATTCCCGACGGCCCCGAAGCCAGTCCTTACGTTTCCGGCCAGAAGCTGCCGGTGCGTCCGCCGATCCTTTGCCCCGGCTGTTCCCACAGGGGGATGTTCTACACCCTGAAAAACATGGGCCTTCATGTATCCGGCGACATCGGCTGCTATGCCCTGGGTTCCGCGCCCCCCTTCGGCGTTTTGGATACCACCGTCTGTATGGGCGCCTCGATTACCGGCGCTTTCGGCATGGAACTGGCCCGGGGCGATGAATTCGCGGAAAAGTGCGTGGCCGTTATCGGCGACTCCACCTTCTTTCACAGCGGCGTTACCGGCCTCATCGACCTGGTCTATAATAAAGGCCGTTCCACGGTGATCGTACTGGATAACAGCATCACCGCCATGACCGGCCATCAGGATAATCCCGGCACCGGCAAGGACATCAAAGGGATGCCCGCCCCTCAGGTGGATATCGCAAAATTAGCGGAAAGCATCGGCATCAAGCGGATCCGGATCGTGGATCCCTTCGATCTGAAAGGCTGCCGTCAGGTGCTGAAGGAAGAACTGGCGGCCCCGGAGGTTTCTCTGATCATCGCCCGCCGCCCCTGCGCCCTGTACGTCAAGGTGAAAAATCCTCCTTTTGTGGTGGATGAAAACGCCTGCATCGGCTGTAAGGCCTGCCTGCGGCTGGGCTGTCCCGCCCTTTCCGTTCCCGGAAAAAAGGCCGCAGTGGACCCCTTGGTCTGCGTCGGCTGCGGTCTCTGCCCTCAGGTCTGTCCGAAAAATGCCATTAAGGAAGCAGGTGAACAACATGCGTAAAGAGATTACCAGCGTGCTGATCGCCGGCGTAGGCGGTCAGGGCACGGTGCTGGCCAGCAAAATCCTGGGCCTTGTGGCCATGAAGGCCGGCCTGGACGTAAAACAATCCGAGATCCACGGCATGTCCCAGCGGGGCGGCAGCGTGGTTACCCATGTGCGGTACGGGGAAAAGGTGAATTCTCCCCTGGTGCCTGTGGCCGGGGCCAATGTGATTATGGCCTTTGAGGAACTGGAAGCCCTGCGTTATCTGCCTTATCTGAAAAAGGGCGGGCTGATGATCGCCAACAAGCAGCAAATGCTGCCCATGCCGGTTATTACCGGCGCCGCCGAATATCCCCGGGACCCGATAGCGGAAATCCGGGAAAAGGGAGCCCGGGTCATCGCCGCCGACGCTTCCTCCATCGGCCGGGAAAAAGGCGACGCCCGGGCCGCCAACGTGGTGCTTCTGGGTATCCTGTCCAAAGAATTGAGTTTCCCGGAAGAAATCTGGCTTGAGGCCATCAAAGAAAGCATGAAGCCGAAACTGGTGGGAATGAACCTCGGGGCCTTTGCCGCCGGCAGAGAGCTGGCGTAAATTTTTTGTCCGGAATCAGAAGAATCCTCTATCATTTTTCTTCGGCAGCAGGTTTAAAGAAGGGAAAAAATTAATGCGGGAGCGCCGGCTTTAGCCGGCGCTCTTTTTGTGAGGAGAAGAAGATGGACGGAGAAAACGGAGCGAAAGGAAATCCCGTATTCCTTGATTTCCAGAGGTTCAAAATCTGTGTTCCGCTGACCGGAAAAAACATGGAAGAGCTTCGCTGGGAATTGGGCCTTTTGGAGGGTTGCCGGCCGCAATTTAAGCCGGATCTGGTGCATTGGCATTCCGAATGCTTTGAGGAGACGAAGTATTCGGGCCGGCGAAAAAATGCCCTGCGGCTCTTGCGGTCTGCTTTGGCGGAAACGGCCCTGGTTTTCTCCTACCGCCGGACGGAAAAAGGCCGGCGGATCTCTGAAACCGAGTATTGCCGGCTGTACCTGGAAGTGATCAAAGAAAGGCTGGCCGAGGTGGTGGAGCTGGAATATCCCCTGAATCCCATCAGCCTGAATTATCTGATGGCGGAAGCCAAAAAGCAGGGGATCCGGGTAATGCTCTCCTGCCGGAAAAAACAGGGGCCTTATTTGGCGGAAGAGCTGGCGGCCCTCCAAAAAGAGATGGAGGAAATCGGCGCGGATCTGACTCGGGTAGCCATTAAGGCGGAGTGCCGGCAGGATCTGGTGGAGATGATCCGGGCCAGCTTTTTGACCCGCCGGCGCCAGGGGCATAAGCCCGGCGCCATGATATCCGCGGAGGATCCGGATGAAACCGGCGGCATCCCCTGGGCGGCAGGTTCGGATATTTTGTACAGGAATCTTCGGCTGCCGCCATACCGGGGGAGAAAAAGCTGTCTGCAAAACATACTGGACCTGATCGAACAAAGCCTGGGACTGGAAAGCGAAGCCGAGGCCTGCCGGCTTTTTCTGGCAGGTCCCGGCGGAGAATACCGGTCCGCGGTGGCCGGCAGACTCAGTGAGATCCTGGGGTTTGAGGGAGGAAGGATGGACAGGACGCCGCCGGGAGAGCCGGTAATCTTTCAAAAAGGCAATACCGTAACGGAAATCGACGAGGAAATCGTCAGGGATCCGGCGGTCCTGGAAAGCTTCCGGAGATGGGGACTGGTAATCCTGCTGGACTCGAGAGCGGCCCCGGCGGCGGAGAAAGACCGTCCGGATCTGACGGTACGGATTAAGGGTCTGACCCCGGAAATGGCAGTGAAAAAAATTCTGATTTATCTGAATGAAAATACCTGAAGAATTATTTTATATTTTTTTTATCTGCCGGCTTGAATACATGAGCTTTCGGCCCTGTTCTTCAGGGCTTTGACGGTGCAATCGGGTTGCAAATAACAATTGGGACGTGCTATAATAGTAAAGGTTTGAATTAGGGTTTGGGTTTATCCAATTTGGAAAAATTTTATAAGAGAGGGGTAATACCATGAAAAAACTGACCGAGATACGTTGGCATGGCAGAGGCGGCCAGGGCGCTAAAACTGCTTCCTTGCTGCTGGCTGACGTAGCCTTCAGCACAGGCCTTTATATTCAGGGTTTTCCTGAGTACGGCCCGGAGCGGATGGGTGCGCCGATTACAGCCTATAACAGACTGAGCGACGAGCCTTTACGGGTCCACTCCAATATCTACGAGCCCGATTATGTGGCCGTAGTAGACGAAACCCTGCTGGATGCTGTGGACGTTACCGCCGGCTTGAAGCCTGAAGGTGCCATCGTTATTAACACCGAGAAGGAACCCCAGGAGATCCTGCCTAAGCTGAAGGGCTATAAAGGCAAAGTATACACAATCGACGCCAAGAAAGTTTCTCTTGCCTGCATCGGCAAGAACATTCCCAACACGCCTATGCTGGCGGCGGTAGTCCGGGCCAGCCGCGTTATGGACGAGCAGCTTTTCCTGGACAATATGCGGGCTTCTTTCAAGCATAAATTCGCCACTAAGCCCGAGGTTGTGGAAGGAAATATGAAGGCCCTGAGCATGGCCCTGGAGGAGGTTAAGGTTTACGATGGAAAATAAGATGAAAAATATCAACCCCACCAATAAGTGGCAGGACCTTACCCCCGGCGGGATGATCTTCGCCTCCGGAAACTCCGAGGAATTCCGCACCGGTGACTGGAGAACCGTCAGTCCCAAATTTATCGAAGAAAAATGCAAGCAGTGTCTGCTTTGCGTACCCGTCTGCCCGGATATGTCCATCCCCGTGGTAAACGGCAAACGCACCGATTTTGATTTTGATCACTGCAAAGGCTGCGGTATCTGCGCCAAGGCTTGTCCTTTCGGCGCCATTACATTCGGAGAGTAGGAGGGAAGAAAATGGCTATTAGAGACAGATTGTCTGGTAATGAAGCGGTATCTATCGCGATCAAACAAATCAATCCTGACGTAGTGGCGGCTTTCCCCATCACTCCGTCCACCGAGATCCCCCAGTTTATTTCCCAGTTTATCGCCAACGGCGAAATGACCACCGTGTTTGTTCCGGTAGAATCCGAGCACAGCTCCATGTCCGCCTGCGTCGGCTCTGAAGCTGCCGGTGCCCGCAGCATGACGGCCACCTCTTCCTGCGGTCTGGCCTACATGCACGAGATGCTGTATATCGCGGCCTCCAACCGCCTGCCCATCGTGATGGCTGTGGTAAACCGCGCTCTTTCCGGCCCGATCAACATCAACAACGACCACTCCGACTCCATGGGTTCCCGGGATGCCGGCTGGCTGCAAATTTATGCCGAGAATGCCCAGGAAGCTTATGATAACTTCATCCAGTGCGTCCGCATCGCCGAGCATAAAGATGTTTTGCTGCCCGTGATGGCTTGCCAGGACGGCTTCATCACCTCCCATGCCGTAGAGCGGATGGAATTGGTGGAGGCTGAAAAGGTCAAAGCCTTCGTCGGTGAGTATAAGCCCGAGCATTATCTGCTGAATTCCGAAGAAACCCTGGCCGTAGGCCCCTATGATATTCCCCAGTACTATATGGAACACAAGAAGGCTCAGGCTGTGGCCGTAGAAAAAGCCCGGCAGGTCATCCTTGAGGTAGGCAAAGAATATGGCCAGCTGACCGGCCGTTCCTACGGTATGATCGAGGAATACAAGATGGAGGACGCCGAGGTGGCTATGCTGATCATCGGATCTTCCGCCGGCACCGCCAAGGAAGCCTGCGACGAGATGCGGGCCGCCGGAGTCAAAGCCGGCGTCATCAAGCTCCGGGTATTCCGTCCCTTCCCCGCTGAGGATATCCTGAAGGCCGTAAAGAATCTGAAAGCCTTGGCCATCATGGACAAAACCGAAAGCTTCAGCTCCAACGGCGGTCCTCTGGGCGCCGAAACCAAAGCTGCCCTGTACGGCAAATGCAGCGCCCTCACCGTGGATTATATCTACGGCATCGGCGGCCGCGACGTAAAGGTTGAAGATCTGAAATCCGTATATGATAAGCTGACCGAGATGGTGAAGACCGGCAAAACTCCCGATTCTTATCAGTACCTGGCAATCAGGGAATAGGAGGTGCGATAACATGGCATATAACTTTAAAGAAGTAATGGCTAGACCCGACCGTCTGGCCAGCGGTCATAGAATGTGCGCAGGCTGTGGCGCTCCTATCGCGGTAAGAGGCGTATTGAGAGCTCTCAAGCCGGAAGACAAGGCTGTTGTCTGCAGCGCCACCTGCTGTCTGGAAGTTTCCACCTGCATGTATCCTTATACATCCTGGAAGGATTCCTTCATTCACAGCGCCTTTGAAAATGCCGGCGCCACCATCAGCGGCGTGGAAGCCGCTCACCGGGCCCTGGCCGCCAAAGGCAAAGTTCCGGAAAACTATAAGTTCATCGCCTTCGGCGGCGACGGCGGCACCTACGATATCGGCTTCCAGTCCTTATCCGGCGCCATGGAAAGAAATCAGGATCTGGTTTACGTCTGCTACGATAACGAAGCTTACATGAATACCGGTATCCAGAGATCTTCCGCTACTCCTTTGTATGCGGACACCACAACTTCCGCCACCGGCAAATGCAGCAGCGGCAAGCAGCAGAACAGAAAAGACCTGGCTGAGGTGATTGCCGCCCATCATATTCCTTATGTGGCCCAGACCACCTTTATCGGCAACCTGAAGGATATGCACGAAAAGGCGGAGAAAGCCCTCTACACCCCCGGCGCCGCTTTCCTGAACATCCTGGCTCCCTGCCCCAGAGGCTGGAGATATGAAGCCGAAGACATCATGGAAGTCTGCAAGATGGCTGTGGAGACCTGCTTCTGGCCTTTGTTCGAGGTAGAAAACGACGTCTGGAAAGTCAACTATGAGCCCAAGGTAAAACGGCCTGTGGAAGACTTCCTGAAGCTGCAGGGCAGATTCAAACATCTCTTCAAGAAGGGCAACGAAGACCTGATCGCCCAGATCCAGGCCGAAGTGGACCATCGTTGGGAAGATTTGCTGAAGAAAGCCAAATAAGGGGTTCTCTTCAAACAGTAAGCGTGCCGCAAGCGTTTTCGAACGCGACGCGGCACGCTTTTTTTTACCGCCGGGCGGTTCTTTTTCAGGACGGGACCAGAGCTTTATCCCCAAGGGATGTGCGGAAAGTAAACAATATCCGCCGGCTATGCGGGCGGGCGAAAGAGGTTTATTCACCTCCGGATGCCGGCCCGGGCTTGCTCATTGCCGGCTATGCCGGCGCATGAAAGAGGTTTAAGCCTGGCCCGGAAAGTGCGTCTCAGGAAAACAGGCTTTCTTTCAGTTCGTCGATTGAAGGCGTGGGCATGCCGCTTTTTTGAATCAGCCGGTCCAGCTCTCTTTGCAGGGCCTGCATTTCCGGCTTTGCCGCCTGAGTGTGTTTTGCCATGGTGATTTCCGCCAGCCGGGTTCTCATCAATAGAGAGAAGACGATGGTCAGCAGCCCTGTGGGAAGCTTGAAAAAATTCAGCTTCGGCGGGGTTGTCCGGATTCCCAGGCGGCTTAACGCCATTAATCCCTCCTTGATGCCCCGGATCATCAGCGCCAGGTCCTGCCGGCAGCGGGAGAGGGCATAATTATCTCCGCCGTGCCGGTAAAGGGCATTGGCGATGCCGGTGACTACCGCCACATGGGTTTTCTGCCAGCTGTCCATATCCCGTACGGCCACGGCAGGGATCCCGGCCCGGCAAAAGATTTGCACCAGGGTCTTCAGCCTTGGGGTGAGATCGCCGCCGTACTCGGCAAAGCTGGTGGTCTGGAAGGCCCGCATCAGGCCCTTGCCGATAAAATAGGTTACCTGCCCGCCGGCCCGTACTCCCCCGGCGGAAGGAAAGCCCAGCATCAGCCGGTCCTTGCCTACGGCTTCTGCCCAGGCAACGTATCCGGCGGCCGTATTTACCACGAACACGATATTGGGCGACCGGTTTTCTGAAAGGAACGGCAGGATCTGATTTACCTGTGTGCGCTGCAGTACCACCAATATATAATCGTACAGGTCTTCCGGGTCCAGCCTGTCGGTCAGCCGGACAAAGACCTGTTCCCGCTTCTCCGCCCCCGGCCGCAGCAGGATCACGCCCTTTTCCTGAAGCTCCTGAAACCGCTTGCCCCGGGCCAAAACGGTAATCTCGCAGCCGGCTGAGGCAAGCTTTCCGGCAAAGATGCTGCCGATCACTCCCGCGCCATAAATCAATATTTTCATGGAATTTCTCCTTCAGAGGAGATCGATAATGAGAATGAACCTCCCCCGGCTCATTTTATCACAATTGCAAGCCGCGCTGGAATTTTTTCCGGTCCGATCAAAAATATTGAATCCGGGAAAGCTTTTTGATATATTTATGGTTAGCTAAAGCTAACCATAAATATATCAAAGCCGCCCCAAGCCGGCTGAAGGCCAATGGCGATTTAAGGCCCGGCCGGCGGCGGCTGACGATGATTATTGCCGAGGTGTTCTTTAATGGAATCAATTTTGATCAAAGACCTGTATGCGCCGGACATTAAAACGATTGCGGAGACCGGGGATTGTACCGTATACCGGATGGAAAATGAAAGCGGTTACGGAAGGATCACCCGCTATCCGATATACCCCGGTATTGAACTGCTGTATAACGATATGCATATGGAGGGTTGCCGGCAGGACAAGCAGCCCCGCCGCGGCGTCATGGAAATCAATCACTGCCGGGCGGGCCGCTTTGAATGTGAATTCCTTAACGGCGCCTACGCTTATCTTGGGGAGGGGGACCTGGCCATCAATATGCTCACGAATAAACCCGTGGAATCCTGCTTTCCTCTTTCCCATTATCATGGCATTTCCGTGATCGTGGATCTTGCCCAGGGGGCAAAGACCCTCTCTTTAGTATCCGCGGCTTTAGGCGGCATCTCCATGGACCTTTACGCTATCCGGGACAGGCTGTGCGGAGGAAATACCTGTTTTGTCATGCGGACGGGGGAATCCATCCAGCATATCTTTTCCGAGCTGTATACCGCGCCGGAGCATCTGAAACGGAGCTATTTCAAACTGAAGATTCTGGAACTGCTGCTGTTCCTGGGCGCGGTGGATCCTTCCGACACCGGGGCGGGCCGGCCCTATTTTTATCAAAGCCAGGTGGCGGTGATCAAAGAAATAAAGGAATATATGACCGCCAATTTAGACCGCCGCTTTACGCTCAACGAATTATCCCGCCGCTTTCATCTCCCCCTTACCTCCATGAAACTGTGCTTCAAAGGCGTTTACGGCAGCCCGATCTATACGTATATGCTCTCCTACCGGATCCAGACCGCCGCCATGCTGCTGCGGCAGACCGGTGACAGCGTCACCGCCATCGGCCTGAAGGTAGGCTATTCCAATTGCGGCAAGTTTTCCGCGGCGTTTAAGAAGATCATGAACATATCGCCCACGGAGTACCGGAATAAATATTGTCTAACGGGAGCAAACCGCGTCTGATTGGAGCGGCGCAAAACAGGAAAACAATCTATAGTCTGACCAAAGGGTTCAGGCAGGAAAGGCGCCGCAGGGCGCATTTTTTCTGCCTGGTGGTTAGCTGAAACTAACCAATCGGATATAAAGGAGGATTCCTTTTGTCCCGCGGAATACTGAAATACATCGGGAAAAAGCTGCTGGAAGTGATCCTGACGCTGCTGGTGGTTACCTTTCTTTCGTTTCTTCTGATGCGGCTTTCCCCCATCGACCCCGCCACAGCCTATGTAACACGGAATACCGCCATTGTAACCCAGGAACAAATTGAGGCCGCCCGGGTAGGGATGGGACTTGACAGGCCGCTGCCGGTTCAATATGGATTATGGCTTCAAGACGCTCTGCGTTTTGACTTCGGGACTTCTCTGGAAAATGGACAGGCGGTGACAAAGGAACTGAGCAAGGCGATACCGGTTACCGTGTCGGTAGTATTATTGGCGGCGGTGATGATGGTTTTCGGGATTATCCTGTTTGGATCCCTGGCCTATCTGCTGCGAAACCGGTTTTGGGGATATTTGCTGACCTTCCTGTGCATCGCGGGAATATCTCTGCCGCCTTTTTATACGGCTACCCTGCTTTTGGATACCTTTGCCGTCAGGCTGAGCTTTTTTTCCGTCACCGGAAATACCGGGATCATGAGATTCCTGCCTGCGGCGCTGTGCCTGGCGGTCTTCGGGATTTCTTTGTATTCCCAGCTTTTTGCCAAGGCCCTGGAGCGGGAAATGAATGAAGATTATGCCTTTTACGCCCGGTGCAGGGGAATTTCCGAAGTCAGGATTCTCTTGCGTTACGCCTTCCCTCACGTGGCGGCCTCCCTGATTCCCAGCCTGCTGCAGGCTTTGGGGCTTTTCCTGGCAGGGATAACGGTGATCGAGCAGGTCTTTTCCCTGCCCGGCATCGGAGCCCTGATCATCCACAGCGTGATCCAGCGGGACTCCCCGATGATCCATGCCGTCGTGTTGTTTCTGGCCTTTGCCCTTGTCTTGTTGAACCTTATTTCCGATGTTTTGCAAAGGCTGCTTTTGAAAAATAATTTCTCGAAAGGAGCGGGGGTCTGATGAAAAGGCTGCTGGCTTCAGGGACGCCTCTGCTGCTGATCCTCTTTTGCGCCTTCGGCTTTGTTTTTGCTCCCAATGATCCGTTTCATGTGGATATGGCAAACCGCTTTCTGAGTCCCTGCCGTCAGTATCCCTTCGGTACGGATCAAATGGGCAGGTGTATTTTGTCGAGGCTTCTGGAAGGCGGAAAAACGACGATAGGGATAGTGCTCCTTGGCTCCGCCGTGGTTTTTGCCCTGGGCATGCTGCTGGGCGTACCGGCGGGACGGATCAGATCAGGACGAATATTGGTGGAAAGCGTATTGAACGCCGTGACCGCCCTGCCGCCTATCGCGTATCTGATCGTATTTATCGGCGCCTGGGGCAACGGAGTATTCACCATGATTTTTGCCGTAACCATATCGCTGCTCCTGCGTCTGATCAAGCTGGTGAAAGCGGAAACGGAGATCGAGCTTACAAAGGCTTACGCCTTGTGCGCCGTCGCTTCGGGAGCGTCAAGCTTCCGGCTCCTGTTTTTTTATGTCGCTCCCAATGTGGTGAAAGACGCCGTTCATTACATCTGCCTTTCCTGCGCGGATATGATCGTAATTATTACGGGGTTTTCCTTTATCGGCCTGGGGCTTGGCGACAATGTCATCGATTGGGGGATGATGGTCTCCGACGCCCGGAGCTTTGTGCTCATGCGTCCTGAGATCATGCTCTATCCGGCGGTTACCATTTTTTTGTGCGCCTTCTCCTTTAATGTTCTGGCGCGGCGGATCCAGGAAGGAGAGAAAGATCATGCTTGAAGTAAGGCATATCCGGGTATCGGCAAGGAACGGCCGGGAGTTGTTGCGGGACGTGTCTTTTTCTCTGGGTCCGGGACAGGTCCTTGGTCTCACCGGGCAGAGCGGCTCGGGCAAAACCACCCTGATCAAGAGCGTCATGGGGATCCTGGACAGAACCTGCCGGCTGAAAGACGGCGGCATAGCCGTAGACGGCGTTGAAATTACCGGTTTGCCGGCCGGGAAAAGGAGAAATCTGTGCGGTACGACCCTGGGCTTTGTCCCGCAAAACCCCATGACGGCTTTTGACGGACGGGTAAAAGTAGGCAAACAGGTAACGGAAACCTTCCGGCTGCGGCTGAAGCTTTCCGGCGCGGCGGCCAGAGGTTTGGCGGAAGAAAAGCTTGAGGCGGTGAACCTGACGGACGCCGGCCGTGTCCTGGAAAGCTATCCCGGCCAGGTTTCCGGCGGTATGCTGCAACGGGTGGCCATGGCCATTTTACTGGGCCTTGGTCCCCGCTATATTTTGGCGGACGAGCCTACATCGGCTCTGGACGAGACAAACCGGCTGCTTTTATTGGAGCTTTTGCGAAAGCAGGCGGCCCGGGCGGGGATATTGATGATCTCTCACGATGTCTCCGCCATGCAAAGCTTATGCGAGAAAGTTCTGGTGATGGCCGGGGGGGAGATTATCGAAGAAGGGACCATGGATAAGCTGCTCTTTGCCCCGGAAGGCCAATGGACAAAGGAATTTGCCGCCGCCAGTCAAAGGTGCGGCAGGGAGGAATGGAAATGGAGGGAGTTGTAGTTAATGAGGTATATAAATCTTATGGAAAAGGACAAAGAGCCTCTTTTGCCGCCTTAAGAGGAATCAGCTTATCTCTGGGCAAAGGAGAGTTCGTTTCCCTGACCGGAGAAAGCGGCTGCGGGAAAAGTACCCTGGCCCGGCTTTTGATCGGGCTGGAAGAGCCGGATTCCGGAAGAGTTCTGCTGGACGGTCAGGATACCACGGGCTGGAGCTATCGCAGGTGGCGGCCGGAAAGAAGGAAGATCCAGGCGGTTTTTCAGGATACCTCCGGGACCCTCAACCCGATGCTGTCGGTTTACCGGAATCTGGAAATGGCCCTGGTCAACCTGACGGATCTTAACAGGCGGCAGCGGCGGGGGCGGATCGGCGGCCTGATGGAACTGACCAATATGAGGCCGGAATTATTGGAGGTCCCCACAAGGCAGCTTTCCGGCGGCGAGCAAAGAAGGATCGCCCTCTTGCGGGCTCTTTCCATCCGGCCGGATTATCTGATCCTGGACGAGGTAATCAGCGGACTGGATCTGATTTCCGCCGACGCGGTCCTGAGCCTTTTGGAGCGGTATCACCGGGAGTACGACTGTGCCTGCCTGTTCATCACTCATGACAAGGAAAGCGCGTACCGCATATCCCATCGGATACTGGAAATGAGCAATGGCGCGATAATCCGCGAGGGCACGAAAAATCAACGGAAAAGGGAGGAAGAAATGGAATGGAAAAAAGCCGATTAGTTAAGCTTCTGTCTTTGGGCCTGTGCGCCGCCATGCTGTGGGGCACTTTGGCGGGCTGCTCGGGAAACGGTCAGGAAACGGCCGGCAGCGATCCGGGACCAGCCGGGCAAGAGGAGAGTAAAAGCAAAATCCTTACCATGGCTACGGGACACGAGATCAATACGCTGTTTCCCCTTAACATGGACCCCCAAAACAATATCACCACCAAGCTTTGCTACGACACCCTGGTAAACTATGCAGACGGCAAGGTGGTTCCCTGCCTGGCGGAGTCCTGGGAATTCAGCGAGGATGGCGCCGATCT
>JAYFQF010000010.1:0-91861 GCA_034927285.1 Peptococcaceae bacterium | reverse complement strand
TTTGATATTGCACTCTCGTCCGAAATCGATATTGCTGGTTTCGTTGAAAAACTAAATTTTAGGCCTCGCAAATGCTTAGGCTGGAAATCGCCTCATGAAGTCTTCTTTAATCAATCGTTGCACTTGACTTGACAATTCAAGAAATAAAAAAGCAACAAAAAATACGCAGTTTCTTCCTATTATAATAGCGGCTTTTGAAGGTCATGATACGGAATTACCGTACAATACTCATTGCGGTTCTATCCGGCTGCTCAGGCTCTTTGCCGCAGGCCCGGCATTAAACTAGCGGTTGTCTGGCCGGCAGCCCGGGACGGCGCGGATATTTCCCGGGGATATTTCCCGTCTTCTCAAAAATCAAAATACTGCGGCTGCCCTGGCTCTGCGGCAGTTCCTCCGCCAGCACCTGGACCAGCCTGCCGCAAAGCAGCTCCAGGGCTTTTTTTGACGCCTTCAACTCTTCTTGATAAGCGGGGCCTTTATAGGCGGCAAAAAACCCGCCCTTTTTCACCAGCGGCAGGCAGTATTCCAAAAGCAAAGGCAGCACAGCCACGGCCCGGGATACCGCCAAGTCGTATTTTTCCCGGAACTCGGGTTTTCGTCCGGCTTCCTCGGCCCGAAGATGATATGCCGCAGCGCCGGAAATCTTCAACTGCGCCGTGACCAGGTTCAAAAAATTCACCCGTTTGCCGGAAGAATCAAAAAAATCTATGGCCGCCGTAGGCTCAACCAACTTTAAAGGCAGCCCCGGAAACCCGGCGCCGCTGCCGACATCGGCAATACGCAGGCCCGGGCCCCAGCAATCCGCCTGAAGCAAAAGCAAAGAATCCAAATAATGCTTGACCTGAATTTCATCGGGATCCAAGATGGCGGTCAGGTTTACTTTTTCATTCCATTCCTGCAGAAGCTGCGTATACCGGTTAAACTGCTCCAGCAGCAGGGCCAGCTGACCTTCCCCGGCTTTTGGCGTCTCCGGTCTTTCCCAGGGCCTGCCTTTGATTAAATAATTTTTCAGCCAGGCTTCTAATACTCCTTTATTCATCCTTCCGCAATCCTCTCTGCTCCAGATAAATCAACAAGACGGCGATATCCGCCGGGGTAACCCCGGTAATCCTTTGGGCCTGCCCTAAAAACTCCGGCCGTCTGAGACTCAGCTTTTCCCTGGATTCCGAGGACAATCCGCCGATGGAGCTATAGTCGATATCTGCCGGCAGCCTTTTTTCTTCCAGCCGGATAAACTGTTTTACCTGCGCCGCCTGCTTTTCAATATATCCCTGATATCTGACCTGGATATCCAGCTGCTCCCTTATCTCCGCCGGATAGTCCGGGGTCTCCGGCAGCCGCAGCAAGTCGTCATAATTCAGTTCCGGCCGCCGCAGAAGCTCCAGCAGGCTGATGCCGTGAGGAGGCAGGGCGCTGCCCTTTTCCCGCAGCAATTCCATTAAAGCTTGATTTTTGGGCGATAAAACCGCAGTTTTCAGCTTTGTCATTCCCTCTTCAATCAGGGCCTTCTTCCGAAGGCAGGCCTCATAGCGTTCCCGGCTGGCCAGCCCGATGGCATAACCCTTCTCCGTCAGGCGTAAATCGGCGTTATCCTGACGCAGCAGCAGGCGGTACTCCGCCGCCGAGGTCAGCATGCGGTAAGGCTCGCTGACCCCCTTGATCACCAGGTCGTCGATCAGCACCCCGATATAGGCTTCGGCCCTGGTCAGCACAAAAGGCTCTTTTCCCCGGACTTTCAAAGCGGCATTTATCCCGGCAATCAACCCCTGGGCGGCGGCTTCCTCGTAACCGGAGGTGCCATTGATCTGCCCGGCAAAAAACAAGCCTTCCACCTCTTTGCACTCCAGCGTATGCCGCAGGATCAAAGAGTCGATGGCGTCATATTCAATGGCGTAGCCGGAACGCAGGACCTCCGCCTTTTCCATGCCGGCCACCGTATGCAGAAATTTCTCCTGGACGTCCTCCGGCAAGGCGGAAGAAAAGCCCTGAAAATAATATTCCCGGGAATCCAGGCCTTCCGGCTCTACAAATAACTGGTGCCGGTCTTTGTCCGCAAAACGGGTCACTTTGTTTTCAATAGAGGGACAATAGCGGGGCCCGATCCCTGCCAATTCCCCGGTAAAGAACAAGGAGCTGTTTAAATTTTCCCGGATCACCCGATGAGTCTCCGGGTTGGTGTAAGTCAGATAACATGGCAGATCCGGAAGATCCCGCCGGGTCTCCTCCGTCTCCAGAAAAGAAAAATGCCGGGGGCGGGGATCGCCGGGCTGAACCGCCATTTTACTGAAATCAATACTCCGCTGATGAATCCGGGGCGGCGTTCCCGTTTTGAATCTTCGAAGCTTAAAGCCCTGGGCCTCTAAAGACTCCGACAGGCCGTAGGCCGGCATCTGCCCCACCGGCGCCCCCATCACATTGGAATGTCCCCGGATAATCCGGCTGTTCAGATAAGTGCCGGTGCAAAGGATCAGGGTCACGGCCTTATACCGGCCCCCGGTCTCCGTCTCCACACCATAAAGCCGGCGGTTTTCGTCCAGCAACAGCGCAACCGCCACGTTCTGCCGTACCAAAAGGCCAGGCTGGCTGTCCAGCACCCGGATCATCCGCCGCTGATAGGCATACCGGTCCGACTGAACCCGCAAAGCGTAAACTGCCGGGCCTTTTCCCGTATTTAAGGTCTTTGCCTGTAAAGCCGTGGCGTCGGCATTGACGCCCATTTCTCCGCCAAGGGCGTCGATTTCCCTGACGATTACCCCTTTTGCCGGGCCGCCGATAGATGGATTACAGGGCATTAACGCGATCTGATCTCTGGAAATTGTTAAAAGCAGCGTACGGCAGCCCAGCCGGGCCGCCGCCAAAGCCGCCTCACAGCCGGCATGGCCTGCTCCCACTACCACACAGTCATATTCTCCGGCAAAATACGACATAAAAAATCCTCCTCCGCCAATAACCTGCACCGGGGGCCTGGTCAAGATCTCACCTGACCAATATTTCCCGGGAAATAATTCATTTTCCTAAACAAAACCGCGAAAAAATTTCCGCCACCAACGCCTGGCTCACCGTCTCCCCGGTGATTTTACCCAAGGCTTCCCAGGCCCGGCGAAGATCAATAGCCAGCATATCCTCCGGAACGCCTGCCTCGATCCCCTGAACCACTTCCCGCAAAGCCGCCTGCGCTTCCATCACCGCGGCGATCTGGCGCTGGTTCAGCATCAGCCGGCCCTGGCCGGAGGAAAGCTTTCCCGATAGATAATGCAGCCGGATATGTTTTCCCAGAACCTTCATGCTGTCTTCCGATAGAGCCGATAATAAACACCAATGCCATTGCCGCAGCTCCTCCAGCCAGGGCAGCGTCTGATCCTCTTCCGTCAAAAGATCCGCCTTATTGATGATGACCAGAGTCCGGGAAGGGTCCAGGTCCTGCAAAAGGTTTCGGTTTTCCTCATTCAGCCCTTCCTCCACGTCAATCACAAACAAGATCAGATCCGCTGCTGCGGCGGCGGCCCTGGCCCGGTCTACCCCGGCCTGCTCCGCCAGACTGCCGGCCTGACGGATGCCTGCCGTATCCGTCAGAATCACCGGGATGCCCTGCAGCAGAATCCTTTCTTCCAGAGTATCCCGGGTAGTGCCCGGCTCGGCGGTAACGATAGCCCGGGGTTCCTGTAAAAGAGAATTCAGCAGGCTGGATTTTCCCGCGTTGGGTCTGCCGTAAAAAACCAGGCGCAGGCCTTCCCGGTAAATCCGGCTATACCGGGCCTCCGCCAAAATATTGCCGATTTCTCCAAGAAGTTCTTCAACTTTCACTGCCAGGGTGTTCGCTTTTTCCCCGCCGCCTGGAACCAGCTCTTCATCGGGGAAATCGATTTCCGCTTCGATCTCAGCCAATATCCCGATCAACCGGTCTTTCAACTCCCGGATTTTCCGGGAAAGGCTGCCCTCCAGCTGATCTGCCGCCGCGGCGGCAGAAACCCGATTGGAGGCGGACACCAGATCCATGATGGCCTCCGCCTGGCTTAAGTCCAGCTTGCCATTTATAAAGGCCCGCTGGGAAAATTCTCCGGGTTCCGCGACTCTGGCCCCGGCGGCAATCACCGCCTCCAAAAGGCGGCTGAGCACCAAGGGTCCCCCATGGCATTGCAGTTCCGCCACGTCCTGGCCGGTATAGCTTTTCGGCCCCGACATCTTCAGCAAAAGGGCCTGGTCCAGCAATTCGTCACCGTCATATACATGGCCAAAGGTCAGACTATAGTCCCCCAGCCGGGCCAGGCTCCTGCCGCTTTTACTGCGGAAAACCCGGGCCGCCGCCGCAAAAGCCTCAGGCCCGGAAATCCGCAAAGCGCCCATGGCGCCTATTCCCTGGGCGGTAATCACCGCCGCAATCGTATCATATTCATGCATAAACGCTTTCCTTCACATAAATAAGGGCGGATGATCCTCCGCCCCTTTTTTCGCTTCTATAAAATTTCCTTACTGCTGATCCTGGGCGGCGCTGTCCTGTCCATAACCTTCCGCGCCTTCAGCGGTTTTGCCGCGGGAATCCTTTTCCTCTTCCCAATCGCTGAAACTGCGGCGCACAGGCCGGCTGCCGCCGTTTACATGGACATAGCCTTCGCCGTAGCGTTTTTGATCCCCTTCCCGCCAGTCGCTTTTGCCGCGGCTGTTTTTGGCATTATAACCGCTGTTGCCATGGTCGTAGCCACGGCGGCGGCCATAACCCCGGGATCCTTCTCCCTCTGTGGGGGAAATCACCAGGCGGCGGTAAGGCTCTTCCCCTTCGCTTAAGGTTTTGACTTCAGGATCATCCTGCAACGCCGTATGGATTACGCGCCGTTCCATAGGGCTCATGGGTTCCAGCACCACCTTGCGTCCGGTTCGTTTTACCCGGCCCGCCAAGCGCTGGGCCAGACGGATCAAGGTTTCTTCCCTGCGTCTCCGATAATCCTCGGCATCCAATAAAATCCTTTTCCGGGATTCCTCTTTTCCCTTATTTGCGATAATATTCGCCAAATATTGCAAGGCGTCCAGGGTATCTCCCCGGCGGCCGATAATGGATCCCATATGGGGGCCGGATAATTCGTAGCGGATGGACTCGTCGTCTTCTTTTCTTTGGACGCGGGCCTCAATTCCCATAAAACCCGTAGCTTCTTTTAAGAATCTGGCGGTTTTATCCCGGTTCAGCAGTTCTTCTTCCGCCGGACTTTCCTCAAGGTCAGCGGCGGCTTCCCCAACATTTTTCGGAGAAAATTCCTCCTTTTCTCCGGCCGTCCCGGCATTTGCGGCGGGCTCCCGGCCGGCGGCTTCTTTTTTGGTCACCCTTACCCGGGCTTCCTTGGCGCCGAGAAAACCGAATAAACGCTTTCCCGGTTCTTCCAGAACTTCGATATTTACCTGCTCTTCACTGCAATCCAGCTCATAAAGAGCAAGCCGGACCGCCTCGTCGAGAGTCTTTGCTGATTTCTCTACGGAATGCATATATCCCTCTCCTCTCTGACTCTTTTGCATCACTCAAAGTCATCAAAATCCAGAGGTTTACCCCGGTCGTCTTCAGGGCCTTGCTTCTTATTATTTTTCTTCGGCTGAGTCCGGGGCTGGGCTTCCCGCCTGGCTTTTCCTTCAGCCTTGGCCTTAGCCTTGACTTTGGCCCGTTCTGCCCGTTCCAGCTCTTCCCGGAGCTGGTCGTCCTCAATTTCCTTTTTTATATCCTCGTGGCTGTTCTTCACAATATAATTGGTGACGATCTGCATTAAAAAGCCCATGCTGTTATATGCCGTCCAATATAAGGCCAGACCGGCTGAAAAATTTCTGGTCATGAAACCCAGCATAAGGGGCATGACGTAAAGCATGGTCACCTGCATAGACTGCATCTGACCGGCTTGGGGCGGCTGAGCCGCCATAGAAACCTTGGACTGCAAATAAGAAGAGCCCGCTACCAAAATAGGCAGAATCCAGGTGGGATCCGGGTTATTCATATTGGGCAGCCAAAAGAAGGAGGTGCCGACCTGGTCGAACTGATACTCCCGCAAACAATTAAACAAAGCAAACAAGATCGGCATCTGGATCAGTAAAGGCAGACAGCCGGACATGGGATTGGCTTTATATTTTTTATATAAGGCCATCATCTCCCGGTTCAATATTTCCGGGCTGTTTTTATATTGCTGCTGCAGCTGGGTTACTCTGGGCTGCAGGATCTGCTGGACCTTCATGGCTTTGGCTTGCTTTAAGTTCAAGGGAAAAAGCAATAAACGGACCACTACCGTAAAAAGGATAATCGCCCAGCCATAGCTGGGAAACCCCATGTTGACCGTCAGGTTATAAAAAAAAGTTAAAAATTTAGACATCAGATTAACTAAGGCACTCCACAAATTACTCCTGCCCACGGACCGGCCGCGGCAGTTCACCTCCTCATCTTTTTAAGAAACACTTCCATTCATCTTCCTGAGGGACTGGGTCCCACCCTCCCGGGTTGAAGGGATGGCACTTGAGGATTCTGCGGACAGCCAGATATCCGCCTTTTAACGCACCGAAACGCTGGATAGCCACCCTGGCGTATTCCGAACAGGTAGGAGAAAAACGGCAGGAGGACCGGGGTTTCAGAGGAGAAATAAACTTCTGATAAAAAACGATTATTTTTAATAAAAGCCACTTCATCCGCTTATTTCTCCCGGCATTCCAGACGTTTCAGCACTTTGGCGACATCTTTTTGGATCCTCGAAAAGTCGGCATGGACCAAGGCGTTACGTCCGATAAATATATAACGCGTCCCCGGCTGCATATCCCTGAGTAAAGGACGGACCGCTTCCCGCAGCCGCCGGCGGCAAGTATTCCTGACCACCGAATTGCCAACTTTTTTTGATACGGAAAAACCTACTTTGGGCAGGGCTCCGTCGTTTTTCTGCATCATATATAAAACGACCGTACCTGCCGCCGCCGAGCGTCCCCCGGCGTAAATCTGCCTGAATTCCTTGTTTTTTTTGAGACGGTATTCCTTTTTCAGCAAAAATAAACACCCCAATACAAAATAAAGGCCACAACAGTGGCCCTATACGGTAAGTTTCTTTCTGCCTTTCATCCGTCTGCGTTTAATGACTGCCCGGCCGCCCTGACTGTTCATCCGGCTTAAGAAACCATGGACTCGTTTATGCCGACGATTTTTCGGCTGATACGTCATCTTCAAGTCTATCCCCCCCTTTGGCATACTTATGCACTCTAAATCAAGTAGAGATACAGATGAATTATAAAATATCAGATTACGCCTGTCAAGGAAAATCCTTTAAAAGCTCTTTAAATTTGTAAATTACCGGCGTAAATCTGTGGAACTTGTTGATAACCTTTTGGCCCCATGATAAAATGAACGTTAGACTACAAGACCTGACAATAGTTTTTGGAGGAATGCTCTGTGGCAAACTTAAATCCTAAATATACCTTTGATACTTTTATTGTCGGCCACAGCAACCGGTTTTCCCATGCGGCTGCCCGGGGGGCCGCCGAAGAAATCGGCACCAGATATAATCCTTTATTTATTTACGGTTCCGCCGGTTTAGGAAAAACCCACCTGATGCAGGCCATTGGACACATGGCAATTCAAAGAAACCCCGAATGCAAGGTAACATACGTTTCATCCGAAACCTTTACCGACGATTTTATTAACGCAATTCGCAATGATAAGGCGGCCAGCTTTAAGAACAAATACCGCAAGGTAGACGTGCTGCTGGTTGACGATATCCAGTTTCTGGCCGGCAAGGAAAGTACCCTGGAAGAATTTCATCATACCTTTAACAGCTTATATGAAAGCGAGAAGCAGATCGTTTTGACCAGCGACCGCCATCCCATGGAAATCCAGCCCCTGGAAGAACGGCTCCGCACCCGCTTCAGCTGGGGCCTCACCACCAATATCGCCCCGCCGGACCTGGAAACCCGTATCGCTATTCTGCGGAATAAATCGGAAAATGAAAACATCCTCATCCCTTCGGAGTGCCTTCTTTACATTGCCGACCGGGTCACCACCAATGTCCGGGAGCTGGAAGGCGCTTTAAATCGTGTCATTGCTTTTTCTGTTTTAAATAACATCGATATCACCTACGATATCTGCATCGAAGCCCTGAAACCAATCCTCAGAGATGAAGATAAGAAAATCATTACCGTAGAGCTGATTCAGGAAAAGGTGGCCAACGCCTTCAATATCCGGGTGGAGGATTTGCTCTCTCAGCGCCGTTCCCGGGATATTACCGTCCCAAGGCAGATCGCCATGTATCTTTGCCGGGAAATGACCGACACTTCTTTGCCGAAAATCGGTTCAAAATTCGGCGGCCGGGATCACAGCACCGTGATACACGCCCACAAAGAGATCGCCAAAAGCATCCGAACTGACCCTCAGATTTCCCTGATGATTACCAGAATTATGGAGGATCTGAAAAAGTAACGGCGAATCCTTTTTGTAGACAACTCTCTGGATAACTTGTGAATTGCTGTGGACAAGCTAGGGACAAAATTCCAAACTGTGGGCACTGTGCATAAATTAATTTTTCGTCCACAGCTTTCTGCCCTCAAATTAATCAGGATCAAGCAGGCTTTTCCACGCTTATCCACATATCCACAGGATCTATTAATACGTATACTCTTTTTAAACAAATAAGGAGGATGTCTATGCTGATCACCACTTCCAAAGAAAACCTGCTGGCCGGTATTAATGCGGTCTCCAAAGCGATTAATCCCAAAAGCATTATTCCCGTCTATTCCTGCATCAAATTGGAAGCAAAAGACAATTCTTTGCATTTCACCGGCGCCAGCCTGGATATGGGCATCCAGTGCGTTATTCCCGTTCAGGTCAGCCGAGAGGGAACCGCGGTGATCCCTGCCAGATACTTTGGCGATATCGTCAGAAGACTGCCGGACACTCCGATTACCCTGGATCTTTCCGATCCCGGAGAAATGACCATCAAATATGAACGCTCCTACTTCACTTTAAAAACCATGGCCGCGGAGGATTTCCCCACCCTTCCTCTGTTCAAAGGCGGTCTGGACTTTGCCGTTTCTTCCGAAAATTTAAAACGCATGGTCCGCCAAACCTCCTTTGCCGCCAGCACCGACGAACTTAAAGCCGTTTTTACCGGCCTGCTCTGGGAAATTGAAGGAAAAACCCTCCGCATGGTGGGTACCGATACTCACCGGCTTTCTGTTTCGCAGGGAGAAATCAAAATCGACGGCGACGACAAAAAAGGTTCCTTCATTTTTCCGGCCCGTACCGCCATGGAAATCGCCCGGCTGATCCAGGACGAAGACTGCCAGGTACAGGTAGATAAAAACATTGTTTATTTTACTTTTGAAAATATCAAAATCAATTGTCGTATGCTGGAAGGACAGTTTCCCAACTACCGGCAGGTCATCCCCAGCCAATTTAAAACCGAGATACAGGCCGAGGCCAAGGCCGTCCAGGATTCCGTGGAACGCATTTCCCTTTTTGCTATTTCCAGCGACACCAGCAATACCATCCACCTGGAAATCAAGGATCTTTCCATGACGATCCATTCCCGTTCCGAAATCGGCTTCGGTAAAGAGGAACTTCCCGTAGAACAAACCGGCGAGGATATGAAAATCTCCTTTAACGCAAAATATCTTGCCGACGTTTTCAAGGTTCTGGATACGGAAAAGGTAAATATCAGTTTTTCCGGGCCGTTAAGCGCCGGTATTATCAAAATCCCGGAAAATCAGGATTTCCTTTATCTGGTGCTTCCCGTCCGCGTATAAGCATAAAAAACGAAGATCGGCGGATTTCTATGCAGATCACCTCTCTGGAGTTGAAGGACTACCGGAATTATTTAAACATGAACGCCGAATTTTGCCCTGGCATTAATCTCTTTTACGGAGCCAATGGCCAGGGCAAAACCAATTTAATCGAGGCGATCTATTACCTTTCCATCGGCAAGGCTTACCGGCCGGTCAGGGACGAGCAGCTGATCCTTTGGGGGAAAGAAGAATTCCGGATCAGCGCCGGGATCGAAAATCGCAGAGGCGGCGCCCGGCTGCAGGCCTCCTATAAAAAAAATGAAAAGCCTGCCAAAAGCTTTTTTGCCGGCGGCCTCCGCCTGACCAAGACCGAAGAATTAAGCGGCTTGTTTACTTCCGTACTTTTTTCACCGGACAGCATCAGCATTATCAAAGGCGCTCCCCAGGAAAGACGCAGTTTTTTGGATTACGATATTTCTCAGATCAGCCTTTCCTATGTCCGGGACCTGAATAAATATAAACGTCTTTTAGCCCAGCGTAACGCCTTACTGAAAAAATTCCCGGGGTACCGCGGCGGGCCGGCGGAAAAAAACGCTCAGCTGGAGCTTTGGGACAGACAGTTGGTGGATTGCGGCGCCCGGTTGATCGAAAAAAGGCTTTCCGTTATGGAAAAACTGAATCCTTTGACCAGGCTGACCCAGAGAAGGCTCACCGCCGGCCAGGAAAATATCGAGCTTCACTATATTTTCAATAAAAGCCGGCGGCTGGAAGAAAGCGATTGCCGGAAAACCGGAAAAATCGCCGAGTATCTCTGGCAGGCCCGGGAAGGGGCCCTGGAGGAGGATCTGCGCTTTGGCATTACCCAGTGGGGTCCTCACCGGGATGATCTGGAAATTTTGCTGAACGGAATCAACCTGAAGCAGTTTGGTTCCCAGGGGCAGCAGCGTACCGCGGTGCTGGCTCTTAAATTAGCGGAATTGGAATTTTTTCGCGGCGAATCGGGAGAATATCCGGTTTTATTGCTGGATGACGTTTTATCCGAGCTTGATGAGAACCGTCAAAATCAACTTTTAACCTTTATTCAGGAAAAAGCCATACAATGCTTTATTACCTCCACAGAGCCTGCAAACTTTTCTGGTAGAGAAAAAAGACAAAGTCGAAGCTTTTTGGTGATTGGAGGCAAAATTGAAAAGAATTAAGGCTATTTTTTTATACTCCCACAGATAGGCCTTGCAAAATATCTGAAAAAAGGCTAAAATAAAAGTGTATAAAAATAGTTATTCCTAAGTGAAAAGGCAATGGTCGCGTCATGGGGGTATATGACAATTTAAAAGAATTTTTCATTGCCAAAGAGGGGATCAAACACCGAGGGTCCCCTCTTTGACCTTGCCAAAAAAAGTAAAACCAAGGGGGAAGCGTATGGCTAACGAATATAACGCCAGTCAGATTCAGATTTTGGAAGGTCTGGAAGCGGTCAGGAAACGTCCCGGCATGTATATCGGGAGCACCGGCCCCAGAGGACTCCATCATCTGGTCTATGAGATCGTCGATAACAGTATCGACGAAGCCATGGCCGGTTATTGCACACACATCGAAGTCACTCTCGGCAAAGACGGCAGTCTCACCGTAGTGGACAACGGCCGGGGTATCCCCGTGGATAAGCATCCCAAAGCCAATAAATCCACACTGGAAGTGGTATTGACGGTGCTGCATGCCGGCGGCAAATTCGGCCAGGGGGGCTATAAGGTGTCCGGCGGTCTTCACGGCGTAGGCGCTTCCGTGGTCAATGCCTTATCCGAATGGATGGATGTTGAAGTTCACCGGGACGGCTTTCGCTATGTCCAAAGCTATAAAAGGGGCCATCCTCAGGCGCCGGTAGCCAAGGTAGGAACCTGCGAAGGCACCGGCACTACCACTACCTTTAAACCGGACCCGGAAATTTTTACCGAAACCACGGATTTCGATTATGAAATCCTGCTTTACCGCCTGCGGGAGCTGGCCTTTCTGAATAAAGGTCTGGTGATCACCTTAAGGGACCTTCGGGGGGAAGAACCCCGGGAAAACCGCCTGGTTTATGAAGGCGGAATCGCCGATTTCGTGGTATTCCTGAATAAAAATAAGGATCCCCTCCACGAAAAAGTCATCTATATGATGGGGGAAAAGGATAAGGTCCAGGTGGAAATCGCCCTGCAGTATCATGACGGTTATAATGAAAACCTGGTTTCCTTCACTAATAATATCCATACCACCGAGGGCGGCACCCATGAGATCGGCTTCAAGACGGCCCTGACCAGGGTGATCAACGATTATGCCCGCAAAAATAATATTTTAAAAGAAAAAGACGGGAATCTCCAGGGTGAGGATATCCGGGAGGGCATGACCGCCGTACTTTCCGTTAAAGTGGAGGATCCTCAGTTTGAAGGACAGACCAAGACCAAATTAGGCAACAGTGAGATCAAAGGGATTGTAGATAATATCCTTTCCGAAGAACTCAGCACCTTCCTCCAGGAAAATCCTGTTCCGGCCAAAAAAATCATCGAAAAATCCGTCATGGCCTCCCGGGCCAGGGAAGCCGCCCGGAAAGCCAGGGAGCTGACCCGCCGGAAAAACGCTTTGGAAAATACTACTCTGCCGGGCAAACTGACGGACTGCACTTCCAAGGACCCTTCCATCTGCGAACTTTATATCGTAGAGGGAGACTCCGCCGGCGGTTCCGCCAAAGGCGGCAGGGATCCTAAAACCCAGGCGATCCTTCCCTTGAGAGGAAAGATCTTAAACGTGGAAAAAGCCAGGCTGGACCGGATTTTAGGCAATGAAGAAATCAAAGCCATGATCACCGCCATCGGTTGCGGAATCGGCGCCGATTTCGAGATTTCCAAGGCCCGTTACCACAAAATCGTCATCATGACCGATGCGGACGTGGACGGTGCCCATATCCGTACCCTGCTGCTGACCTTCTTTTACCGGTATATGCGGCCTTTGATCGACAACGGCTATATTTATATCGCCCAGCCGCCTTTATATAAGGTTAAGCTGAAAAAGAGCAAGGAAGACAATTATTTTTACAGCGACGTGGAGATGAATAATTTTATTAAAGATCTGGAAGAAAGCGCTTATGACAAACCGCAGCGCTACAAAGGCCTGGGCGAAATGAACGCCCATCAGCTCTGGGAAACCACCATGGATCCGGATAACCGCACCCTGCTGAAGGTGGAGCTGGAAGACGCGGTGACCGCCGACGAGATTTTTACCATCCTGATGGGCGACAAAGTGGAGCCCCGTAAAGAATTTATCCAGAACAATGCCCTGCTGGTTCAGGATCTGGATATATAAGAAGCCGAGGTGAAAAGGATTGGAAAGCTTATTTGAAGGTAAGGTAGAGCCGGTACAGCTGGAAGAGGAAATGAAAAAGTCCTATATCAGCTATTCCATGAGCGTAATCGCCGGCCGGGCCCTGCCCGACGTGCGGGACGGTTTAAAGCCGATCCACCGCCGTATTTTATACTCCATGAACGAATCCGGCGTGACTTATGATAAGCCTTACCGGAAATCCGCCCGTATCGTGGGCGACGTCATGGGCCGTTATCATCCCCACGGCGACGCCTCCATTTACGACGCGTTAGTGCGTATGGCCCAGGATTTTTCCACCCGTTATCTCCTGGCCGACGGCCAGGGAAACTTCGGTTCCGTAGACGGCGACTCCGCCGCCGCTCAGCGTTATACCGAGGTCCGGATGGGAAAAATCGCTGCGGAGATGCTGCGGGATATTGAAAAAGAAACTGTGGATTTTGTACCCAACTACGACAGTGAACTGACGGAACCCTCGGTTTTGCCTTCCCGGATCCCGAACCTTTTATTAAACGGTTCTTCCGGTATCGCCGTGGGTATGGCCACCAATATCCCTCCCCACAACTTAAACGAGGTCATCGAAGGCGTCATCGCTTATATCGACAATCCCCAGATTACGATAGAAGAGCTGATGGCCTATATCAAAGGCCCCGATTATCCCACCGGCGGAAATATCATCGGCATTTCCGGGATTCGCCAGGCCTATGAAACCGGACGGGGCTCCATTATTACCCGGGCTACCACGGAAATCGAGAGCATTGATAACGGCAAAAGCCGTATCCTGGTGACGGAAATCCCCTATATGGTAAATAAAGCCCGCCTCATCGAGAAAATTGCCGAAATGGTACGGGATAAGAAAATCGACGGCATTACTTCCTTAGTGGACGCTTCCGACCGCAACGGCATGAAAATCATGATCGACGTGCGCCGGGACGTAAATCCCCAGGTAGTGCTGAATAATCTTTACAAGCATACCCAGCTTCAGGAAAGCTTTGGCGTCATCATGCTGGCGCTGGTCAACGGCGAACCCCGGGTGCTGAATCTGAAAGAGATCCTGCACTATTATCTGGAGCATCAGGAAGAAGTCATCGTCCGCCGGACCAAATACGACTTAAAGAAGGCCGAGGCCCGGCTGCATATTGTGGAAGGCCTGCGGATCGCCATCGATTATATCGACGAGGTCATCCGGATTATCCGGGGTTCCAAGGATGAAAAAGTAGCCCAGGAAGGGTTAATGGCCCGTTTCGGGTTGACGGATCTCCAGGCTAAGGCCATTGTGGACATGCGTCTGGGCCGCTTATCCGGACTGGAAAGAGAACGCCTCCAGGCGGAATACGAAGGCCTGATCGAAAAGATCGCTTATCTTCGGTCCATTCTGGAGGATCAGTATCTGGTGCTGAAGATTATCAAAGATGAGCTTAGCGAGATCAAGGCTAAATACGGCGACGCCCGCCGCACCAAGATCAGTCCCGATGAAGGGGAAATCTCCATTGAGGACCTGATCCCTGACGAAGAGGTCTGCATTACCGTCACCCACAGCGGTTATATTAAGAGGCAGCCCATCACCGCCTTCCGTAACCAGAAACGGGGAGGCCGGGGGGTCACCTCCATGACCACCAAGGAATCGGATTTTGTGGAGCATCTTTTTACCACCACAAACCATAATTATCTGCTCTTCTTTACGAATAAAGGAAAGGTTTACCGGACCAAGGTCTATGATATCCCGGAAGCCGGCAGGACCGCCAAGGGAACCGCCATTGTGAACTTGCTTTACATCAGCGGAGATGATAAAATCACAGCTGTGATTCCGGTGAAGAGCTTTGATGAGAACCAGTACCTGCTGACGGTGACGAAAAACGGCATCGTAAAGAAAACCGCCCTGACGGAATATAATACTTCCCGCCGGGACGGCATCATCGCGCTGAATATGGACGAAGAGGACGAGCTGATCGGCGTTAAGCTTACCGAAGGGGAAGATGAGCTGATCATGGCTACTCATCACGGCATGGTGATCCGGATTTCCGAACAGGATATCCGTCCCATGGGCCGGGTGGCCAGAGGAGTCAAAGGAATCAGCCTGGGGGCCGGCGACCGGGTGGTGGCGGTAGAAAACATCACCGCCGGCGAAGAATTATTATGCATTACGGAAAAAGGTTTCGGCAAACGGACCAAGCTGAAGGAGTTCCGGTCCCAGGGCCGGGGCGGCAAGGGCCTGATCGGCATCCGCTGCACCAATAAAAACGGTATGGTGGCCGGTGTAGTGGCGATTTCCGCGGGAGATGAGATTATGATCATCACCAAAGAAGGGATCATGATCCGTATCTTCACCGACGACATCAGCTCCATCGGCCGGGCTACCCAAGGGGTAAAGGTCATGAACCTGGGAGAAAATGACCAGGTTCAGGCGGTAGCCAAGGTGGTGGTCAAGGATGAAGAGGACGAATAAGCTTCCGGTTTTGTTTAATAGAAGTCTTTATCTGTAAAAGAATCCAAAATTTAAGGGGGAATTTTCAACATGAAAGCACTGGTAATCAACTGCGGCAGCTCTTCTCTGAAATATCAGCTCTTTGATATGACGGATGAAAGCGTGCTGGCGAAGGGTCTGGTGGAACGGATCGGTCTTCCCGGTTCCATCCTGACTCATCGCCCCGGCGACGCCAAAATCGAGATCAAGGAAGAAATCGAAAATCATTCTAAAGCGATCTCTTTGGTGCTGGCTGCCCTTACCGACAAAAATCACGGCGTAGTAAAATCTCTTAACGAGATAAACTGCGTAGGGCACCGGGTAGTGCACGGCGGCGAAGCGTTCAGCGGTTCCGTAGCGATTACCCCTGCGGTGATGGAAGCCCTGAAAGTCAATATCGAGCTGGCGCCTTTACATAATCCGCCGAATATCCTGGGGATTGAAGCCTGCACGCAGCTGATGCCCGGAGTTCCTCAGGTGGGCGTGTTTGATACCGCTTTCCATCAGACCATGCCGGCGGAAGCGTATATCTATGCGCTGCCCTACGAATATTACGAGAAATATAAAGTCCGCCGTTACGGTTTCCACGGCACCTCCCACCGTTTCGTCACGCAAAGGGCTTTGGCGATGCTGGGCAAACCCGACGCCAAGATCATTACCTGCCATCTGGGCAACGGCGCCAGCCTGGCCGCGGTGAAGGCCGGGAAATGCATTGACACTTCCATGGGCCTGACTCCCCTGGAAGGGCTGGTGATGGGTACCCGTTCCGGGGATATCGACCCTGCCATCATTGAGTTCATCATGAATAAAGAAAACCTGACCATCGGTCAGATGAGCAACGTCCTGAACAAAAAATCCGGCGTACTGGGGATTTCCGGCGTCAGCAGCGATTTCCGCGACATCGAAGGCGCCGCCGAAGAAGGAAACAAAAGAGCGCAGCTGGCCCTGGATCGTTTTGCTTATGTGGTGAAAAAGTACATCGGTTCCTATGTGGCCGCCATGGACGGCGTGGACGCCATCGTCTTTACCGCCGGACTGGGAGAGAACTCCGCTTCCATGCGGGAAAAAATCTGCGGCGGCCTCACCTATCTGGGAATTGAGCTTGACCCCGCGAAAAACGGCGTCCGGGGTGAAGAGATCCAGATCTCTAACGCTAATTCCAAGACCAAGGTCCTGGTGATTCCCACCAACGAAGAATTGATGATCGCCCGGGATACCGTAGAGATCACCAAAAAATAATTTCCGGGGTTTTCCTGAGATAGACCCCAGTGACAGCAGAAGCAAAAAAAAATAAGGAGGCAAGCCATGGCTTACCTCCTTATTTTTACATTCCGCAAAGATTGCGGGGGCGATCCCCGGATTTTCCGGTTTATGGCTCCCTGGTTTCCTGCCCGGGCTCCTGATGGCGGGGAGCTGCCGTCACCACTTTGATGGCAATGGCCAATTGGCACAGGATATCAAATTCAAACCGGTCGGTATAATTTTGCAGCTTAGTATAAAGCTTTCCGGTATTGGTGGATACGTATTGGGGAGGCAGACGGTTTAAGGCATAAGCCAGAATGTCCTCCCGGCAGCGCTGACACTTACAGCCGGTGTATTTTGGAGAATCCATCATGGAATCCAATTTTTGCTCCAACAAAGTCTCCGTCATATTTTTCAGCAATACCCCGACTCCCTTTCCCCTTTTTCTCGAATTTTCTTCCATGATTATACAGCGTTCACGCCAATCAGACAATCCCCAACGATCAAACAAGAGGAGGTTTTCCCATGATCCGTGAAGCAAGCGAAACCGATATCCGGGAAACGGCACGTATTTATGAAGAAGTCCTGGACCAGGAGGACCGCCGGGGAACCAGCTATACCAACTGGCAAAGAGGAAAATATCCGACAGACCGGGATGCTCAAAAGGCTTTTGACGCCGGTACTTTATATACCGGGGAAGAAAAGGGCCAAATTTTTGGCAGCGTGATCTTAAATCATCTCCAGCCTCCGGAATACGGCAATATCTCCTGGACTATCCCCGGAGAAGGAAAGGACGTACTGGTCATCCATACCCTGGTCATCTCCCCCTCCTGGGCCGGCCGGGGCAAGGGGAAAGAATTCGTCGCCTTTGCCGAAGCCAAGGCCCGGGAGCTGGGCTGTACCGCCATTCGCCTGGACACCTATGAAGGAAATATACCGGCGGCGGCGATGTATGAAAAGTTGGGCTATCGTTATGCCGGCAGCACCCTCTTCCACTTTCAGCAGGTGATCTGGGAAAACCTGAAATGCTATGAAAAAAAGATCGGGGTATAAAGGGCCGGCCAAGTTTATCCGCTGTTAAGAAAGCGTTATGCGGTGAACGAAAAGATACGGTTTTCCCGAAGAATAATATTTTGCTCCGGCGCCCTTTCAGATAAGAGGGCGCCGGCTTTATTTTAAACCGGCGAAGTGCCGTTTTTTCCGGAACAGAATATTCCCTTTCAGGGTGAAACCTGCGGCAGAGAATAGAAAAACCGGGAAAATGAATCTTTTGATGAAAAATGGGGAATGTTTAACCCAAGCCGATTTTGGGAAAAACATACATAAAAAATTTTGCTTCAGGAATAGGGGAACGGGTGCTTTATGTTTAAAAAAGCGGTAAGAATCAGAAGAGGCAATCGAAATAACAGCGGACAGCGCTCTTTTTCCGCTTCTTTGCAGGAAAATATCGCTTTGCTGCAGTCCATCCTCAGCGATGACGAGATGATCGTCTATCGATATTTTCGCGAGCCCAAAGCAGAGGAAATCCGCTACTGCCTGATTTTTTCCCATCCTATCTCCGGAGAAAAGACCATCAATGACAGGATCATCCGGCCCATCATGGAGAACCTTTTGGGAAAAAATATCCCCCAGAAGGATTTATCCAATTATATCGTTAACCAGGTCGTTCAGGTCCGGGGGATTGAAGAAACCTCCGACGTGGAAAAAGCGGTCCAGGCCATCCTCTATGGGGATACGATTCTGCTCATCGAGGGCTTTTCCAAAGTCCTGGTGATCTGCACTAAAGACTGGATCACCCGCGCCGTCACCGAGCCCCAGGCGGAAACCGTGGTCAGGGGACCCAGGGAAGGCTTCACGGAATCCATCGTGACCAATATTTCTCTCTTGGAGAGAAAAATCGTTAATCCGGACCTGAAATTTAAATATATGGAACTGGGCAATGTGACCAAGACGAAGATTTGTATTTGCTATATCAAGGGTATCGCCAGTGAAAAGATTCTTAACGAAGTGGAAATCAGGCTGAAGAAAATTCAGATTGACGGAATCCTGGATTCCGGCTATATCCAGGAGATGATCAAGGATTCCCCTTATTCCGCCTTTGATACCATCGGCGATACCGAAAGGCCCGATGTGGTAGCCGGAAAACTGCTGGAGGGCCGGGTCGGCATCATTTGCGACGGATCCCCCAGCGTATTGACCATGCCCTTCCTTTTTCTTGAATACTTCCAGACCAACGAGGATTATTATACCAATTATATTTTTGCCTCGATTAACCGTTTTTTGCGGGTATTGTGCTATTTTCTTACCGTCAGCATCCCGGCTGTTTATCTGGCGATTATCTCCTTTCATCAGGAAATGCTGCCTACCCCTTTGATCCTGAGCATTGCCGCCGCCAGATATAATGTGCCCTTTCCTTCCATCGTGGAATTGGTCCTGATGCTGTTGGTTTTTGAAGTAATGCGGGAGGCCGGGGTCAGATTGCCCTCCACCGTGGGGATGGCCATCAGCATCGTCGGCGCTCTGGTTTTAGGCGAAGCTGCCGTAAGCGCAAAAATCATCAGTGCTCCGATTGTGATTATCACAGCCTTTACCGGGATCTGCTCTTTTTTAGTGTTCCGCTTAAAAGGTCCGGTAATCGTTACCCGGATATACCTGCTGCTGGCGTCATCAACCTTGGGCTTATTCGGCTACATGATCGCCCTGATCGCCTTATTCGTTTATCTGATTTCCCTGCGCAGCTTCGGCGTGCCTTATATGATGAATATCTCTCTGATCGATATCGATGACGTCCGGGATACGTCGATCAGGGCGCCCTTAAAATTTATGAATAAGCGGCCTAAATTTGCCATGAAGCGGAACAGGACCCGAGCCGGCGGAGGCACGAGATGAAAACAAAACGCGCTGTTTTTCTTTGTATTTTCCTCTGTGTGTTTCTGCTTTGCGGCTGTTGGAATTACCGGGACCTTGAGGATTTGAATATCATGATGGGGGCCGCCATCGATAAAAACCAGGAAAACGGGGAGTACAAATTAACCATTGAAATTATTAACCAAGCCCAAAGCGGCGGTCAGAGCGGCGGTGAGGGCGGCCAGGAGGAACCAAAAAGCCCGAAATCCTTTCTGATCGAGGCTGAAGGACATACGGTTTTCGATGCCGTGAGAAATGCGGTTCGTCAGACCGGCAAGCGGCTGTTTTGGGGACACTGCAAAGGAATTATCATCAGCCAGGAGATTGCCCGGGAAGGAATTCTCACGATCCTGGACCTGTTTTGGCGGGATGCGGAAATCCGCCCGGATATCTGGATCGCGGTGGCCGGAAACGCCGAGGCGGGCGATATCCTGAAGGCCAAGACCGAATCCGGCGATCCGGTTTCGGTGATTTTAGACAACACCCTGGACGCAGGAGAATCGGTGTCCACATTTGTGAAAGATGAGCTTACGCCATTTGTCGAGAAATTAAGCGTTAAAACCAATTCCGTAGTCGCGCCCGCCGTCTATATAAAAAACGAAGAAGGCGAACCCAGCCCCGAAATAAAAGGCACGGCCGTCTTCAAAGAAGATAAGCTGAAATATTTTTTAGACGAAGAAGAGTCCCAAACCGCCTTATTGCTCATGAATCAATTAAAAGGCGGAGTCCTGACTTTAGAAGAAAACAGTACTTCCCAACCTTCCGAAAAAATGCGGATCTCTCTGGAAATATACGGGAGCAACGTCAAGATTGACCCCTCTTTCATCAACGGAGAACTGACCATGGAGATCGAGGCTCAGCTGGAAGCCGGGGTCAGCGAACTGGCGGGAAGTGAGAACTATCTCGATAAGGAAAAAAGAAAAGAACTGGAGAAAAACATAGAAAGCATCCTGACAAACAGGATCCTGGATCTGGTGGCAAAAACCCAAGGCCTCTATTCCTCAGATATTTTCGGCTTTAACAATAAGGTAAAAAGAAAAATGCCGGATTACTGGAGAAGCCAGGAAAAAAACTGGGACGACATCTATCGGGACTTAAGGATCGCTCCCCAAGTGAAAGTTGACCTGACCTTATCCTCCAACACCTCGAAGCCCATCACCATCGGCCAATAGACAGGAGTTATGCCCATGTATGCTTTGGTAACCGGCCTGTATCTCGTTGTTTCTTTTGCAGAGCTTGCCTCCTTAGCTAAAAATCAGCAGAAAAAAGAGATGATCTATTTTTCCGCCTTAATGATCATTTCTTTTGTGATCAGTATTCTGCTTTTAGCGGGAGTGGATTTGCCGAAGCCCAACGAGATCATCGAAAAAATCGTGCTGGGGGTCTTTGAAAAAATGAAATAGGGAAACCGTACATAAAGCTTTAGTTCAGCGAAAAGAGTGGTGATGACCGTCAGATGAGCCGGAAAGAAATCATATCCAATAAACAAGGGATTGCCTTAATCATTTTATTTATTAATGGGGAAGCCAGTATTTTTATTGAAGGGATCTGCGCCAAAAGCGATACCTGGCTGGCGTTAATTCTGGGCCTGGTGATGTCTTTGCCGATGGTTCTGATCTTTGCCAGGCTGCTCTCGCTTTTTCCGGAAAAAAGCCTTTTTGATATCGTAGAAATTTGTCTTGGGAAAATTCTGGGGAAAGTCTTTATCCTGGTGTATACCTGGTTTTGTTTTCATGCCGTTGCCATAACCTTGGAAGACTGGGTGTTCTTTGTCAAAAGCGCGACGCTGCCCGATACGCCGAACTGGGTGATCATCGGCCTGTTGATTCTCCTCTGCGCCTATGGGGTAAAACAGGGAATCGAGGTATTGGGGCGATGGAGCGAAATGTTTGTGGTCATTACGGTCATCGAGGTTATCGCCGTCTTTTTTCTGCTGCTGCCCAAATTTCATTGGGATTATCTGACGCCGGTGCTTTATGAGGGACCTAAGCCGGTTTTTCAGGGGGCCTTTTTAACCTTTATTTTTCCCATGACTTATATCGTAGGCTTTTTGCCGGTACTTTCCCTCCGGAAAGAAAAAAACTCAGCCTATAAAATTTTCTTTTATGGTTTGCTGATCGGCTCCGCAATTTTGTTTCTCATTTATATCGGCGTCATCCTGACCCTGGGTCCCTATAACGCGTCGAGGATTTATTACCCTACCTATGTGGAGGTATCGCTGATCAGCATCGGTAATTTTTTGCAGCGGCTGGATATCCTGGCGGCGGTGGTCTATATATCCGGCATCTTTATTCAAACCAGCATTTTCCTTATGGGGGCCTGCCGGGGCTTTGCCAAGCTCTTCGTTTTTCCGGATTACCGGTTTATTGTTTGGCCCATGACTCTTTTAGCCGCCACATTAGCCATTTATGAGCCGGGAAGCATCATGAACTATTTTGAGTTTGCTATAGATGCCTGGCCCTACTACGTTTTTCCCTTTGAAGTCATTCTTCCGCTATGCCTTTGGATCGTTGCCGAGATCAGGGTTTACTCGGCGGGAAAACAGGGGCGGATTCTCGGCTCATGAAGCGTGAAGAATAAACATCGCTTCAGCATAATCCCCTTTCCGGACATAGAGATGATACTCATCAGCGAACTTTGGCTCCTGGCCAAAGGTGCCAAGCACGGCCCGGCGGGAATTTTCCAGCCCCGCGCTGTTCATGTTTACGGCACCTTATTTCCCAGGGTCAGCGCCCATTGGAGAGAAGCCGGCCGGGGTTCCGACAGCTTCTTAAAACATTGCAGATCAAAATGAGGGGTTTTATTGAACCATTCTTCCGCCTGAGCCGGTATTTTTTCTGGATCGGAAACGATAGTAATCTCTCCGTTTTCGATTTTCATCAGGCTTGGGACAGCGGTAATCCCTGATTCGTCAAAAACGGCCGTCAGTTTTTCCCGGCGGCTTTGGCGGTCGGCAGCCGGATCATACGAATGAAGGACCTGTTGATAAACACGGGACAATTGCTCCAGTCGGGAATAAACCTCCGTGTCCGCCTCTCCCTTTTCGTTCGACGCCCCGCCGATGAATATGTATTGGGCGATCTGGATTTTTTTCGTCTTTTCCGCCAGCTCATCCAAAGAGAGGGAAACGACCCGGGGCTGGAATTTTTCATGAGCCCAATAAAAATCCTCATGAACTTTTGCCGCTTTCATGGAAAAAGCGCTCAGAACCAGGATCAACGGGAGGGTCAATAGAAAGACCCCCTTTTTGTGCAGGGAAAAAAGGCCGTAAATCAGAGCGGCCAAAAGGATAATTGCCGCCAGGGCGCCCAGCCAAAGGCCCGCGTCGGCCCAGCCCACCAAAACCAAGCCCGCGTCGCGGCAGAAACCGGAAAGCCCCAAGTAAAAATTGCAGATATACAGACTAAGGGCAGTAATGGCAAAACTGAACAAATACAGAGGAAAAATGAAGAATCTTCTTAACAAGCCGCCCCCTCCTTTCTTAGCTATCCTGAAAATATTCCTGCTTTAAGAATTCGCTTTTCCTTGCGCTTCTTTTCGTAAGCTGATTTCCCTGGCCTCCTGCCACATATCCGCTCGCCATTCCTCAAAGGAAGGAATATTTTTTTGGGCCTCGGGATATTCAAGGATCTCTTCAACAGATTGGAAATCGACGCCATACTCCTTACTATAACAATCAATTATCGCTTTGTTGACATATGAGGCTTTCTCTTCTTCTGTAGCAAAGCGCATGTCTGTGCCGTATTTTGCGTTGATTTCCTCCAATACCTCCTGGTATGGATCATCAAATCGCTGAAATCCCTTTTCACTGACTCTCTTTTGCAGGTCAAAAGAAAGCTCATGGACTTCTTCTTCGCCATTCCCCAATATGGTAATCGTAAAAGTTCCCGGAAGCGAATTCAAATCTATCCTGGGCTTAAGTAAATAGGATATCTCAGCGTATGTATTGGAGGAAAGATCAGCGGTCTTTTTATTGTATGGAACCAATGTCGTGGTATTTAAATTTTCCAATGGTGGAGTGGGGCCCACAATGAAAGGGGCATATTCATCATCCAAAGAAAAAGAAAGACTAAAGTTTTTTAAGTCTTGGTTGGTTTTATTTCCTACCACTAACTGAAAATCAAGAGTTTGAAAAGAATCAGGATATTCCGTTATAAAAACCGAACATGCATGATTAAAGGAATCACTGACTTGGGAATAGATGTTACAATCAGGTCCCAGCTCCTCTTGAAAATAAGAAAATTCTTCCGCCAAGGTGATATCGTCATAAATAACAAGTTCCGGAGAAGGAAGCCGGTATAAGATAAAACCAACAGCCAAAGCTAAAATGCAAAAGATCAGGATTCGTACGGAGTTCTTCATTAATCAATCCTCCAACGCGTCATAAAAAAGCCTCCTTTAATTTGCTATCTATAACAGATAACGAAATAAAGGAGGTGATAATTACCGAAAAGGATCAAGAATAGGAAATATTTTTTAAAATCTCTTTAATTTCCGTTTCCTCATTATCGCCTAAAAAGGTCAGGCAATATTTATATCCTTCAGAAACCCAGGCGACAATGCATTGCCCTTCCTTACGGGAGAAGAGATACCGGTTATTTTCCAAAAGGATTTCTTTTACTTCACAGTTCTCGGAATCGATATCCAGAGAAGAATCTTCGGGAAACTGGCCAAAGATAAAGAGCGAAGCTGCATCTTTTTTATAAATCGTCCGATAGATCCCGTCCATTTCCTGAAAATCGCTGGCGGTATACCCTTCCGGCACATAGTCCAATCTGGCCAGACCGGGGATATCCTGGGGAATGATCCCCGCCCCCTCCTCTCTCTGCCGCTCCTGCTCCGGGGTCAGGATGGAGGTGCTTTTTTCCCGCATGACCGCGAAGAATCGGACGATGGGATTTTGGGCGGCGCTGACCGGCGGGCTTAAGGCCACCAGGCAGATAAACAAAGCCACGCAGGCGGCGGCGATTTGGACCCAGCGCCGTTGGTAAAAGGGTTTCTGGCGGCGGAGCTCCTTGAAGATGGCCTTCATTTTGGCTTCATGCTCCGGGGAAAACCGGGTGGGCTGCCGGGCTTCGGCAGTCTCGGCCTCCGCCAGGTCTTTCTCCAACCGGCGGCTTTCTTCCGAGAGGGTATGCTTCAGCAGGACGTCCAGCATTTCTTCATAGAAAGGTTCCTTCACTGCCCCTCCCCCTCCTTTGCCAGCCTTTCCTTCAGCCGGTTTCTGGCCCGAAACAGCCGGGAGCAAACGGTGCCCCGGGTGACGCCCAATAAAACGGCGATTTCTTTTTCCGTCATGCCGTAAAAATAGCGCAGCCAAAGAACCTCCTGATGAATGGGGGACAACTCTCCGATATAGGATATAAGCCGCCGGCAGGTCTCGCGGCTGACGATGACTTCTTCCGGGGTAGGAACCGGCGGGCAGGACGCCGCAGGGCAAACCTCTTCCCCCAACTCTTGCATTTCCGGCCGCCGCTGCCGTTTCCGGTAAAGGTCGATGGCGGTATACTTGATCATGGTCACCAGAAAGGGCCGAAGCTTTTCGGCGGCAGGAAGCTGGTGGCCCTTCAGATACCGGGCTAACTTAATGAACATGATCTGCAAAGCGTCCTCCGCCAGGTGAGGATCCTTCAGGATGCCCTCGGCGATCCGGGATAAAGGTTTCCCATACTGGCAGTATAGCTGCTCCAGGGTTTGTTTATGTTCTTTATTATCTGCAAAGGCAAGGAATAGCAACAGGCTTCCTCCCCCTTTCCTTATCCAACATCCTTATTCCCAGTTTAATCCATGGCAGTAGATTCTTCAACAGCAGGTTAAGAAAAAAGGAAAATCCTGTATAGAATTGTCATCGTTCTGTCTCCCCGGCAGCCGGAGGCATCAGCGCGGTGAAAGCGCCAGGTTTTTTCTGAGAAAAGAGCCTGTCCACTTAACAAAAACAGCTGTCCTCCTAATGTATACATCTTGAATTTTGTAAAAACTTATATGCAGACCTTGTTTTTTTGAAAATAAGAGGCTATAATAGCCTCATTCCCAAAACAAAAACGTAAATGCAATGAAGGGGAACGTAGAGGAGAAGACCTTCAGAGAGCCGGCGGCTGGTGCGAGCCCGGCAGTTTATCCTTGATTCCGCCCTGGAGCAGAATGCGACGAGTATTTCCGGCAGCAGCCGTTATCTGCGTAAATGAAGGTGGCCCTAAAGGCTGAGTCTTTTTCCGGTTTCCCTTTTACCGGTATTCGGTAAAGGCGGATTCAGGAGTTAACGGAAAAGACGAAGGCCTAAAGAGCAATCTGGGTGGTACCGCGAGAAGACGTCTCGTCCCAGGACAGTTACCTGTCCGGGATGCAGGCGTTTTATTTTTTTACCCAAAGGAAATGGAGGAGAAGAAAATGAATGACAAACAGTTACTGATGATCCCCGGCCCTACTCCGGTGCCTACAAGGGTGCTCCACGCCCTGTCCAATCCGGCACTGGGCCACCGTACCCCCGGTTTTTCCGCCAAGATCAAGGAATGCACCGCTAAGGTGAAAAAGATCTACGGCACGGAAAACGACCTCTTCATCCTCACCTCCTCCGGTTCCGGCGCCATGGAAGCAGCTGTGTCCAACTTCATCAACCCCGGCGACAAAGTCATCGTCATGGAAAACGGTAATTTTGCCGAGCGCTGGGTGAAGATCAACAAAGCCTTTGGCGCCCAGGTTCAGGTGATCAGCGGCGAATGGGGCGAAGCGGCGGACCCCGCCGCCTTGAAGGCCGCCATCGACGCCGACGTAAACCAGGAGATCAAAGCGGTTTACGTCACCCATAATGAAACCTCCACCGGCGTGGTCCACGATGTGAAAGCCCTGCGGGAAGCCGTGGGGGATCATCCCGCCATCTTTGTGGTGGATTCCATCAGCGGCATGGCCGTTTCTCCCCTGCCGGTGGATGAATGGAAGCTGGACGTGGTGGTCAGCGGTTCCCAGAAGGCCTTCATGCTGCCGCCGGGCCTGGCCTTTATCAGCGTCAGCCCCAAGGCCTGGGAAGTAAACGCCCGGTGCACTAACCCCGTGTTTTACCTGAGCCTGAAGGCCGCCAAAAAGAACTTTGACGAAAAAAGCACCACACCCTATACTCCCGCCGCCAATCTCATCGTGGGGCTGGAAGAAAGCCTGAAGATGATGGAAGAAGAAGGACTGGAAAACATCTTCAAGCGCCATGCCAGAAACCGGGATATGGTCCGGGCCGCCGCCAGGGCGCTGAACCTGGAGCCCCTGGCCGCCGACGCCTGCGCCTCTTCCGCCGTCACCGCCATCAAGAAGCCCGGTGAAATCGACGTCAAGCAGGTGACCAAGATCATGCGGGACAAATATAACATCGTTATCGCCGCCGGCCAGGGTAAATTCGATAAGAGCATTTTCCGGATCGGCCATCTGGGCTATGTAAATGACGCCGACATCCTGGCTACCATCGCCTGCCTGGAAATGACCCTGACGGAGCTGGGCTGGAATTGCCGGTTAGGGGCCGGCGTGGCCGCCGTACAGAAAATCATTTTGGAAGGGAGAGACTAAGCATGGTAAAAGTATTGATCTGCGATCCGATTTCCGAAAAAGGCATCGCGATTTTACAAAATGAACCGGGCATCCAGGCGGACATCAGGCTGAAGCAGACCGAGGACCAGATCGCGGAGATCGCCGGCGATTATCACGCTATGGTAGTTCGCAGCGAAACCAAGATCACCAAGAAAATTCTGGACGCCGCCCGTCAGCTGAAGGTTATCGGCCGGGCCGGCGTAGGCGTAGACAATATCGACGTTCCGGAAGCCACCAAAAAGGGCGTCATCGTCATCAACGCCCCCGACGGGAACACCATTTCCGCCTGCGAACACACCATGGCCATGATCCTTTGCCTGGCCCGCCACGTCCCCCAGGCCGACCAGTCCCTCAGGGAGCATAAATGGGACCGGAAAAAATTCACCGGCGTGGAGCTGCGGGGCAAAACCATCGGCATCCTGGGCTTTGGCAAAATCGGCTCGGAGATCGCCGTCCGCTGCAGGGCCTTCGGCATGACCGTCATGGTCTACGATCCTTACGTTACCCAGGAAAGAGCGGCCCGGTATAACGTGGAGCTTTGCGATAAGGAAAAGATCTTCCGGGAAGCGGATTTCATCACCGTGCATATGCCCTTAAACGATTCCACCAGAAACATGATCGCCAAAGAGCAGCTGGCCATGATGAAGCCTGCCGCCCGGCTGATCAACGTGGCCCGGGGCGGCATCATCAATGAGGCCGACCTTTACGAGGCCGTGAAAAACGGCGTCATTGCCGGGGCCGCCATCGACGTCTGGACCAAAGAGCCCATGACGGAAAATCCCCTCTTTGACCTGCCCCAGGTAGTGGTCACCCCTCACCTGGGGGCTTCCACCGAGGAGGCTCAGATCAACGTGGCCCTGGACGTCGTGGAAGAAATCCGCCGGGTCCTGGCGGATCTGCCGGTGCATAACGCCGTAAATATTCCCTTCATTAATCCGGATATCATGGAAAAAGCCCGGCCCTTTATGAATCTGGCGGAAAAGCTGGGCAAGCTGGCCGCCTACCTGGCCGACGGACCCATCAAGGAAGCCGGCATCACCTATCTGGGGGATATGAAGGGGCTGAACCTGCGGCCCATGACCAGCACCTATCTCAAAGGCCTGCTGCGGCCCATCTTAAACGATGCCGTAAACTACGTCAACGCGCCGGTGGTGGCCAAAGAGCGGGGCATTAATGTGGTCTGCGTCCAGAACGACGAGCCCACGGACTATGTAAACAAAATGGTGGCTACCGTAAAAGGCCACGGCTTCAGCCATGAGGTTTCCGGCAGCGTCTTTGAAAACGGCGAAGTCCATATCGTGAAAATCGACGACTATTTGCTGGACGTGCGCCCCACGGGCCATCTGATCTTAGTCCCCCATAAAGACCAGCCCAAGGTTGTTGGGATGTGCGGCATGATTTTGGGGGAAAACGGCATCAATATCGCCGGCATGCAGCTGGGCCGCCGGGAAGCCGGCGGTATCTCCCTGATGGTCTTGGACGTGGACAGCGAAGTGCCGGCCCAGGTGCTGAAAGAGCTGGAGAAGATCCCTGCCGTGGAAAAGGCCGCTTATTTGAATTTTGGCGAATAGAGAGCAAATCGGAACTTCATGGCGAAATGTCTCCGGATCTGAGAAGACACGCCGGGATAATTTGCCGCTGGCGGATAGCCGGCAGATTTTCTGACTGCCGCCTGCGTTCAAATCAGAAATTTATGGTATACTATACGCATATTGGTTTAATGTGCGTGAGGGAAAAGGCGCATGAAAGTGCGCCTTTTCCCGAATTAAGGAGGAAGCAGCAATGCTGGATGCAAAAGTGATCCGAGCCAATCCGGAGCTGGTCCGAGCCAGTCTGAAAAATCGAAACGGCGATACCGGACTGGTGGACAAGTTTTTGGCCATTGACGAAAGACGCCGCAAAAATCTGGCGGTAGCCGAGGAATTAAAAGGCCGGAGAAATAAGGAAAGCGAAACCGTGGCCCGCATGAAGAAAGCCGGCCAGGACGCCTCCGCCGTGATGGCGGAAATGAAAGAACTGGGCGAGAATATTAAGGCTCTTGACCTGGAACTCAGGGAAATCGAAGAGGATCTGCAGGCCGTCCAGCTTTCAATTCCCAATATCCCCAACGAATCCGTGCCTGTGGGCAAAGACGAAAGTGAAAACCTGGAGGTGCGCCGCTGGGGCCGCCCGCGGGAATTCGACTTTGAGCCCAAGGCCCACTGGGATATCGGCGAGGCCTTGACCATTTTGGATTTTGAACGGGCCGCCAAGGTCACCGGCGCCCGCTTTACCTTCTACCGGGGCCTGGGCGCCCGGCTGGAACGGGCCATCCTGACCTTCATGCTGGATCTGCATACCGAAAAGCATGGCTTTGAAGACTTTTTCCCTCCTTTTATGGTGAACCGGGACAGCTTGATCGGCACCGGCCAGCTGCCGAAATTCGCCGAGGATATGTTCCGCCTGGAAGGGGTGGGTTACTATCTGATCCCCACCGCCGAGGTGCCGGTAACCAACTTTTACCGGGAAGAGATCCTGGACGGCAAAGACCTGCCGGTTTATCACTGCGCTTATACCCCCTGCTTCCGGGCCGAAGCCGGTTCCGCCGGACGGGATACCCGGGGACTGATCCGGCAGCATCAGTTTAATAAAGTAGAGCTGGTGAAGTTTTCCCTGCCGGAGAATTCTTATGACGAACTGGAAAAATTGACCCGGGACGCTGAGGAAGTCCTGCAGCTTTTGGAGCTGCCCTACCGGGTGGTGGCTTTATCCACAGGGGATCTGGGCTTTTCTTCCGCCAAGACTTACGATCTGGAAGTCTGGCTGCCCAGTGCCGGCATGTACCGGGAAATCTCCTCCTGTTCCAACTTTGAGGATTTTCAGGCCCGGCGGGCCAATATCCGCTTCCGCCGGGGGCCCAAGGAAAAGCCGGAATTTGTTCATACCTTAAACGGCTCCGGCCTGGCTGTAGGCCGCACCACTTCCGCGGTGCTGGAAAACTATCAAAACGCCGACGGCAGCGTGACCATTCCCAAAGTTCTTCGTCCCTACATGAGGGGTCTGGAAAAAATCGGCCCGGCCAAATAAGGGCCTTCTTTTGTCAAGGCCCGGTAAAAAATAAACATAGCTGCTCAGGACAGGCCTTTGATGACAAGCGGATTGCACAGCCGCTGCACAGGTTATCCACAAGTTATCCACGAACTGTGCATAAGATAATAATATATTACAGGAATATAAAGACTTCGACAAAAGGTTATTGATTGCCTGCGGAGCGGATGTTGCCTTCGGAGCTGATGTATTGTATAATCTAATTCGGCTCTTTCGGCGATTGCCTTTTGGCGTGGCCGGCGGATCCGCTTTGCTGCCCGCCGTTCCGGGAGCCGGAACCTATGGCGGGGATATTCCTGATTGGAGAGGTGTCCGAGTGGTTTAAGGAGCCGGTCTTGAAAACCGGTGACTCCGCAAGGGGCCGTGGGTTCGAATCCCACCCTCTCCGCCAAAAAAAGCGAAAGTCTGCTGAAAAAAGCAGGCTTTCTTTTTTTCTGGAAGTTTGTGGATCAATCATGTTATAATTATGTGGGATTGCGGTTAATTTCCGGGAGGATGAAAATGAAAAAGTTTTTGCTTGTTTCCTTGGTATGGATATGTCTGCTGGCCGCCCTGCCCGCCGGCCCGGCCCAAGGCGCGGACTCAGTAAAATATGGACGATATCCCAATAGCATAAGCAGTCAATTTGTAACCGACGGCTCTGATTTCTATTACATCATGCACCCCGTCAACATTACCAACACCGATGATCTGCCATATACGATTGTTAAACAATCGGCGGACGGCAGTTCAAAGGCCACGTTGTATACGGCCTCCGGAAGTCTGGACGATACCCTGAATCTCATGGACGGCTGGCTTTACTTCAGCGAAGGGCTTGACGGGAAGGTATATCGAATACGCACTGACGGCACCGGGCTCACCCTCCTATATACCGCGCGGCAAGCTGGCAGCAAAGCCTTTTCGGTTTCTGTCCACGATCTGCTGGCGGTGGAGGACAAGCTCTATATCCTGTGCTGGGACCCCGGCAAGGAGCAGTTTCCCCGGCTGGTGTCCCTTAACCTTGACGGCAGTAACCCCCAAGTTATATACAACGCTCAGGAAATAGACTGCTATGATATAACGGCATATGAGCGCCAGCTCTTTATTCTGCAGGGTAATTCCGTCGTATGTTATGATATCGGGGATAACAGCGTCAAGGTCTTTTCCTGGGGAACCGTCAGGCGCTCTCTCAATACGCTTTTACAGGCAGACTCCTGGGGCCGGCTGTATTTTTATTCCCCTCCCGCTGCCTTTGGGGGTGCCGCCGCCTACAGTTTTAAATCTGACGGCAGCGACTTGCGGAGTGAGTCTCCTATCTACAGCCGGTACATCATTGTGGAGGACATGATTTATTACTACGGACAAGAGGGGAACATTTATCGTGCCGACTTAAGTAACAGCGATTCTTCGGTGAAGATAACCGATTCCCGGGCGGGAAAATTCTTTGCCTATCACCAGGGGTATCTCTATACTTATGATTTTGCAGATGATGGTTCCGGCGAGAAACAAACGGTAAAAATCCACAGAGTAAATTCTTCGGAATCCATGGGCCAGGCCTCGTCGGAAAAGAAAGCGCTTCCTCTGTCTTCGGCGGTCCTGGTAAACGGCGCTTCCGCCGTCTTTGACGCTTACACCATCGAGGGCAGCAATTATTTTAAACTCCGGGATATCGCCCAGGCTTTGCGGGATTCTGAAAAGCCCTTTGAAGTGGCCTGGGACGGCGAAAACCATGTGGTCAACTTGATTTCCGGTAAGCCATACACAACGGTGGGAGGAGAAATGAAAAAAGGCGATGGAGTTTCAAGAAATGCCCGGGCCAATACATCTGCTATTCATCTGAACGGAGAGCCGGCTGCTTTGACGGCGTATACCATTAACGGTAACAATTACGTTAAGCTTCGGGACCTGGCAAAAACATTTAATTTTATGACAGCCTGGGAGGGTTCCCGGCAGGAGATTATTATCGATACGTCAAAAGGCTGCACGGAATATTGAATAGGCGCTTATTCTGAACAGAATTATTTTTAGCGGTACAGAGGCGAAACGCAAATCAAAGGGGCTGCCGCAAATTGGTTGAGAAAACCTAAGAGCGCCAACCCCTTTTTGGTTATTCTCACCGGTAAGTCAGCCCTTTGCCGGCATTGCGGTAAACCAGGCCTACAACGGTCAGCAGCGCGCCGCAAAACAGCAAGATCGTGGCGATGGAGATCAGGTCCGCTAAAGGGCCGAAAAAGAGGATCGCCACGGGCATAGCCGTGCCGGTAGCGATCTGGAGCAGGGAAAATACCCGGCCCATCATGGCCGGATCCACATTTTCCTGTAAAAGTACGGTCTGGCTGGTGGCCAGAATCGGCATAAAAAAGCCGGCGGCGGCGATAAACAGCAGGAAGCTGGGGAAGTTTGGCGCCACGCCCAAAAGGCCGAAGCACAGACCGAAAGCTACCAGGCAATGGGCGCTTGCCCGGATCTTATCCTGAAACTCTCCCCGCAGGGAAACATAGACGCCGCCGATCAGTGTGCCCAAAGTCCACAGCATTTCGTTTGCCGTCAGCCGCCAGACGTCGCTGCCGAAAGTTCTTTCGATATAAAGGGGGGACAGCATCGCCGCCGGCGTGATCAGAAAAAAGGAGACGGCAAAGCAGGTCAGCACCCGGCGCAGTAAAGGATGGGAAAAAGTATAAGACAGCCCCTGCTTCAATTCCTTTAACACCGACTGAGGTTCGCCCTTTTGGGGGACGCCGGATACCTGGATGAAGCTGGTAATGCAGATGGCCAGGGAGGCGGTGATCACGTCCGCCATGAAGGACCAGAAAATGCCGAGGCTGCCTAAAATCACGCCGCCTGCCGCCGGGGACAAAAGCAGCAGCACGGAATTTAAGGTCTGGTTAATCCCTTGAACCTTGGTGAGCTTTTCCATGGGGACGATCTGGGGATAAAGAGCGTTTACCGCCGGAGTTTGGATCCCGGCGCCCAGAGAGCGGATGGCGGAAACCACCATTAAAAGGCCCAGGTTCTGAAAGCCGGCCCGAAAGGCCAGGGCCAGGCCCAGCGTGGCCAGCGCGATGAAACCGTCCGCCAGCATGATCAGCACCTTTCGGTTATGGCGGTCGGCCCAGACTCCGGCCCAGGGGGAGATCAGGACCTGGGGCAAAAGGGCGCAGATGGTGGTCAGCATTACCCATTTACCGGAAGAGGTTTGCAAGGTAATATACCAAATGATCGAAAAGCTGACCAGGGAGGAGCCGAAAAGGGAGATATTCTGACTGATTAAAAAGAGTGCGATTTTTTTCCGCCAGGAGGGATCCTGGCGGCTGTTTTCGTTTATTGGACAATTATTCATGAGAAATCCTTTCTGTTGATTATCCCGCGGCAGCTTTCGGAACCATAAAACCGGTTTTTTCATCGAGCTTTTTTGCCGCCGGTCCCCGGGAAAACCCGGCCCTTGCCTTTGCGTCCGCTTTGCGCCCGCAAAAGACTCGTCAATCGGATCGGTTTAGATTTTGTTCATCACGACTTCGGCAAAGGCCGGTTTTTTTCCGGGAACCCTTAAGTTACTTCACCCGGGCGATCAGGCCTGCGGTATTAAAATATTTGCCGGCTTCGGCCTTCATCATTTCCCGGTCGGACACGGCGTAGGGATGTTCACAGGCCAGCCAGTCCCGCCAGGCCGCCTGGTGGCAGTCCAGGGACCAGCAGCGCTCCAGCTTTACCGCCGGGCAGCGGCGCCAAAGCTCCTCCCACCACCGGCAGGAAAAGAAATTCATTCCCGGCACCCAAAAGGGCCGGAGCTCCGGCGGCACGCCGGCTAAATCGCCGCAATCCTTGTCGGTAATATAGCCCGGCGCAAGTCCGGGGAAATCCCGCTGCAATCCGGGCACGGCCACGGCGATGATGCCGCCGCTGCGCACTAAAGGGGCCAGGGAGTTTTCCAGATAACCTTCCCAGGGGCCGAAATAGTGAAAAGAGTCTACGGAAATCACCGCATCAAAATATTTCTCCGCATAAGGCAGCTGCGTGGCCTCGGCGTGGATGGGAACGATTTGTTTTTCAAAGCCCCGGTCCTGAAACCGGCGCCAATTGTCTCCGGCGGCGATCCACAGATCCGTGGCAAAAACCTGCACGTCAAATTGCCGGGCAAGGTACATGGAGGTCAGGCCGGTGCCGCAGCCCAGGTCCAGGACCCGGCTGCCGGCCGTAAGGGCCAGATCGGCGGTAAGCTCCTCCACAATCCGCAGGCAGCTGGGCCCCATCAGGTTTTCCCGGATAAAGCTTTCGGGAAACAGAGGGTTATTTTGAGCGTCAATCGTGTTGTTTTTCAGCTTGTTCATCATGATCATCCTTTCTTGCGATTAGCAAAGGATGCCTTATGAAACCCTTCAGGTAACGAAAAAAGGCACGGTCAAACCGTGCCTGAAATAACTTCGCGATACCCGGTCCTCCCAGGGCGGCCGGAAAGGCTGCCGGGAAGAAGGCTTGCTCTGCGTCTGGCAAACGGCTGATCCATAAGGCATTTTGGGCATAAAACACCTGCGGCAGGTAATTACCGCTTTTTCTGGCCAAAATACACTAACAGATTGCCGACACCAAAACGCCTCCTTACCAAAACAGATAAACCCAGTATAATGGATGAAAGGCACGCTGTCAATAAACCCTCTGCCACAGGGTTTTCCTCTTTTCCGGCGGGTTTAACAAAATTTTAGGAAAGCTGAACGCCCTTTGTTATAACTGCAAAGGCCCGGCATGATAAAATAAGCTTAACCAGTTTTGAAGGAGGTCCCCATGTACCGTATTTTTATTGTGGAGGATGATCCCGTCATCGCCGCCGCCGTGGCCAACGCTTTGTCCCGCTGGGGCTTCCAGGTCAGGGCTGCCGGGGACTTTCAGAATCCCCTGGCCCTTTTTGACGCCTGGCAGCCCCACCTGGTGCTGCTGGATGTTTCGCTGCCTTACTTTAACGGCTATTATTGGTGCGGGGAGATCCGCAAACGGGGCAAGACCCCGGTGATTTTTCTTTCTTCCCGCAGTGAAGCGATGGATATTGTGACGGCGGTAAGCATGGGCGCCGACGATTATCTGGCCAAGCCGGTGGATATGTCGGTGCTGGCGGCAAAGATCCAGGCCCTTTTGCGCCGCAGCTATGACTATGACGCCGCCGGAACACCGGCGCCGGGAGGCGGTGGGGCGGCTAATGCCCTGAAGATAGGCGGAGCCCTGTTGGATACGCCGGCCTCCTGCCTGCGTAAAGACGGCGTCAGGGTCCCCCTGACCAAAAATGAATTAGGCATCCTTCAGATGCTTATGGAACGCAAGGGCATGGTGGTGGCCAGGGAGGAACTGATGCTGCGGCTTTGGGACAGCGACGAATTTGTGGATGAAAATACCCTGACGGTCAATATCAACCGTCTGCGCCGCACCCTGGAAAGCGCCGGTCTGGGCGGCAGGATCAATACCCACAAAGGGCAGGGATACAGCATCCATGATTAAAGAAATCCTTGCCTATCTGCATTACCGGCGGCTGTTGCTGGGGTTTTACGCCTTGAGTACCGGAATTTTTCTGGCGGTTCAGAGCTTAAGCCGCCAAAGGATGGAGTTTGCCTGGTACGCGGTGTTTCTGATCGGCTTTCTGCTGGGGCTTATCCTCATTTTCGACGGCCTGGCTTTTTTGAGAAAAAGGAGGCTGCTGAACCGCCTCAGGCAGCAGGTGCAGCAAGCGGCGGAATGCCTGCCCCGGCCGGAGGACGCCCTGGAAAGGGACTACGGGAACCTGCTTTTGGACCTGGCCGGCGAATTTGCCGGGACAAAGGAAGAGCTTAAGGCGGCCCAGGGAAATAATCTGAGCTATTATACTCTTTGGGTGCATCAGATCAAGACGCCTATCGCGGCCATCGACCTGCTTTTACAGGAGGAGCTGGCCCGGGAAGCAGAGGCTGACCTTGAAGCCGGCGAAACAGAGGCTGCCGTCAACGTCCGGGAAGCGCAGACTGACCTTGAGGCCGGCGAAGCAGCGGCGGGGGAGCTGCTTGTTGACTCCGCCGCTTTGGGCCGGCCGGCCCGGGCCGCCCTGATCCGCCAGGAGCTGTTCAAGATCCAGCGCTATGCCGAACTGGCTTTGCAATATGTCAAAATGAAGGACATTGCCGCCGATTTGGTGATCGAAACCTGTGACTTAAACCAGGTAGTCCGTCAATGCGTAAAGAAATACGGCCTGTTGTTTGTCTATCGGAAGCTGGGGGTGGAGATCGGCCCTTTGGCCTCTGATGTGAAAAGCGATAAAAAATGGCTGGCCTTCATTATCGAGCAGATCTTGTCCAACGCGGTGAAATACACGAAAACCGGCGGCGTGCGCATTTATATGTCCGGCCGGGCCTTGGTGATCGCCGACAGCGGCATCGGCATCCGCCCCGAGGATCTGCCCCGGATTTTTGAAAAGGGCTATACCGGGTTCAACGGCCGGGTCGATCAAAGAGCCAGCGGCATCGGACTTTTTCTGGCCCGTCAGGCGGCGGTTGCGTTATCCATCCGGTTGTTTGCGGAATCCAGCCTGGGCCGGGGGACTGCCGTGACGATGGTTTTTCCCGCCGGAGATGAATTCATCTTTCAATGAGACCGTGCCCCTTCCCGGGAAAACGGTCTTTTTATTGCGGTTTGAAAAGATGAGATTGGGCTTTTCGGGCAGCGCCGCCCCGGGCCGGCCAAAATGACAAAATTGTAAGGCGCCCGCCGGGGATTTGTAAGCTGACCCGATGGCTCCCGGGCCGTGCATCCGGTATGCTGAGAGTCAGAGGCCGGCTTTATTGCCGGCGTTTTTGGAGGTGCAGAGAAATGGAACTCTTAAGGATCGAAAATTTGAAGAAGGTCTACCATACCAAGCTGGGACTCCAGCAATGCGTAGCCTTAAACGACGTCAGCTTTGCCGTGGAAGAAGGGGAATTTGTGGCCATCATGGGGGCTTCCGGCTCGGGTAAAACTACCCTGCTGAACATTTTGGCCTCTTTGGACAAGCCCACGGCCGGCGACGTCTTTTTGGCGGGCAAAAGCTTCCGCTCCATCAACGACCGGGAGCTATCGGCTTTCCGCCGGGATAACCTGGGCTTTGTTTTTCAGGACTTCAATCTTTTGGACACCTTCTCCCTGAAGGATAACATCCTTTTGCCGCTGGTGCTGTCGCAAACGCCGGTAAAGGAGATGGAAAGCCGCCTTTTGCCGGTGGCGAAGATGCTGAGCATCGAGAGCTTGCTGAACAAGTATCCCTATGAGGTCTCCGGCGGCGAAAAGCAGCGGGCGGCGGTGGCCCGGGCCGTGATCACCCAGCCCAAGCTGATTTTAGCGGACGAACCCACCGGTTCCCTGGATTCCCGGGCCTCGGCCCAGCTCTTGGGGACCTTCAATGAGCTGAACCGCCAGGGCCGCACCATCCTGATGGTGACCCACAGCGCTATGGCCGCCAGCCACGCCGGCCGGGTACTGTTTATCCGGGACGGCTCCATTTTTGCGCAGCTTTACCGCGGGCAGGAGGATAACCGGGGATTTTTCGACCGGATCGTGGCCAACTTGTCTGTGCTGTCGGACGGGGGTGCGGATCTTGGCTAAGGGGTCCTTCCGGGGTTTTGCCCGGGGCTTTTATTTCAAGCTGGCCTGGAACAATATCCGGCGGGCAAAGGAAATCTACCTGCCTTATCTGACGGCCACGGCCATTATCGGCGGCGTGTATTTTCTGGTCACGGGCCTGGTCTTTTCCCAAGGGCTGACCAATGTTCCTTCGGGAGAGACCGCCCGGGCGGTTTTTGCCCTGGGCCTGGTCATGTATTCGATTTTTTCTTTCGGGTTCATGATCTACATCAATAATTTTCTGATCAAGCGCCGCCGTCGGGAGTTTGGCCTGTACGGCGTGCTGGGGTTGTCCAAGGGCCATGTCAGCCGGGTTTTGCTCTGGGAAAACCTGCTGCTTTTAGGCCTGGGTCTGGCCGCCGGGATTTTGGTGATGCTGGTCTTTGGCAAGCTGCTGTTTATGCTGCTGATGAACTTTATCCACGGCGCTCCGGACTCCTGCTTTATCATTTCTCCCCTGGCCTATGTGAGCACCGGAATTTTGTTTGCGCTGATTTTTGCGGCCACTTCCCTGTACAATCTGGCCCAGGTCCGGCTGGCCAACCCCATCGTCCTTTTGCAAAGCGAGAAACGGGGTGAAAAAGAGAGCCGTCTGGTGATTCCCCTGACCCTTTTCGGTACGGCGGCCCTGGGCTTTTCCTACTACATGGCCGCAGTCATCGACCATCCCGGTCTGGCGGTAGGGATCTTCTTTCCCCTGGTTATTTTGGTGATCCTGGCCACTTATGCTCTTTTTACCGCCGGCAGCATCGCGGTGCTGCGGCTTCTGCGGAAAAATAAGCGGATTTACTATAAGCAGAGCAATTTTGTGGCTATCTCCGGCATGTTTCACCGCATGAAGCAAAACGCCGCGGGGTTGGCCACCATCTGTATCCTGTCCACCATGCTGATCGTCACCGTTTCCGGCACCCTTTCCCTGTATTTATGTCAGGAGGAGACCTTACGCAGCGGCCACCCCTATGATGTGCGGATTGCCTTTTCCGGCGACGCCGATGAGGAGCTGCTGCGGCGGCTGGACGCCCATCTGGGAGAGGTGGCCGGTGATCTGGGACTTGACATTGAAGTGGATGAAAGCAAAGCCCTTTCCCGGGACTCGGAGCTGGGAAAACAACAGGAGGCCCTGATCCGGCAGCTGGATGAAAAAGGAGAGAGTTTTGGCAAAGACCTGACGGATAAAGTGCTGTACCATGAGAAGGAACGGCTGGCCAACAGCCTGATGCTTGACGGCAGCTTATATCTGGATTTAGACGGGCCGGAAGAAGCCTGCCTGGAGTTTGTTCCGGCGGTGACAAAGCAGTGGAGGGACAGCCCCAAGGGAGAGGGGGAGCCCCTGGGCTTTTCCTCCTACGAAATTTTCAGCGCCAGGCAGCAAAGCTACGGCCTTTATGGCGGTCTGCTTTTCCTGGGCGCCTTCTTCGGCATCCTTTTTCTGGTGGTGACCGTGCTGATCATCTACTTCAAGCAGATCGCCGAGGGCTACGAGGACAAGGAGCGCTTTGCCATCCTGCAAAAGGTAGGGATGGATGAAAAGCAGGTGAAAGCCGCCATCAATTGCCAGGTGCGCTGGGTTTTCTTCCTGCCCTTGGGGGCGGCCTTCCTGCATATGGCCTTTGCCGGCAAGATGCTGCCGGTGATGCTGGCGGCCTTCCGCCTTTACAACGCGCCTGTGGTCTATGCCTGCTCAGCCGGGGTCTGCGGGGTATTTGCCCTGATCTATCTATTGGTTTACCGGATGACGGCCCGGGTGTATTACCGGATCGTCCGCTGGTGAGGAAGGCCCGCCGGGGAAAGAATCTGGATAAATGGGTGGGCAAGGGAAGTGAATCAGGCATATCCTTGTAAGATAAGGAATTAGGAAAACAGCGGCTTCGGATGAACCATCCGTGACCGCTGTTTTTTTGCGGCCCGGGTTTTCCGGCCCGTTGGATAGATTTACTTATTTTTGCCGGGGCAGACGGGTATAGAAAAACGGAGAAATTTAAGATATACTATGAAGAAATAACTTGAATTTTCAGGAATATCCAGAGGGGTAAAGAGAAAGAAAAGTTTGGAAAACGGCCGGGTTTTGCAGATCATGGGTCGTTAAGAAGGAGGCAGCGATTGGACAAGAGCATAATTAAAATGCAATCATCCGCTTGTTCCAAACAAGATCAGGCGCAGCTTTTCGCCTTTGACCGGGAGTCCGTAGCGACCGCTACAGAGCCGGTTCTTTATCAGGGGGCGCGATTTCTGCTGATTACGAAAGGCCAGGGCCTGATTCGCATAAGGGGGAAAGAATTCGAGCTGCGGCCGGACGCTCTGGTTTCTATACTGCCATGGGATATAGTAGAGATTTTCGATGTTCGAAGCACGCTGCAATATCAGGTGATCCGATATTGCTTCCGTACGATCAATGATATTTTAAAACTGGAGATGAATATCAGAAATGAGCCTGTGGACATGTACCATGTCCTGAGCGATCATCCGGTAGTTCATTGCACAGGCAAAGCCATCGATACGATTAAGAGGATTTTTCGTGATATTGAGGAAGAGATCGGCCTTGATTCTACTTTGGTCAATACGCAAAGCAGGCCGTTGAGCGCCGTCGGCGTGGCGGCCAGGATGATAGAGCTCCAGGTGACGTTTGTCCAGTCGCTGTGGAACGACCGGATCACGCTTGCAGAGAAAGAAAGCCACTCAGAAGCAGAAATTTTTCAATATATCGCTACTCATTTAAGTGAAAAAATCACGCTGAAAAAGCTGTCTTCTTTATTTGGCAGTACGGAGACGGCCATCAGTAATTATATTCGCCGGACAGTAGGTCTTTCTCTCAGCGATTTGCTGAATGAAATGCGGGTGGTCACTACCATTAACTACTTGCTGTATACCGATCTTACTCTGGAGCAAATCGCGGAGGTTCTGGGCTTTGTGGATTCCTCCCACCTTTCCAAGGTTTTTGCCGCCCGAATGGGAGATAAGGTGAACCAATATCGGAAAACATACGGTCTGGTCAATGAAATCTGTAAAGTTCGCAACAGCCGGATAGGTGCGGAATTGGTAAACGAGATTTATCAAAATTACAACAAGCCGATAAACGCCAGAAGCGTGGCCGGCAAATTTGGCGTAACGGTAAATGAAATGAATCAGATCCTCATGTACCATGTGGAAACGAATTTCGCCGCCTTTTTAAACAGCCTTCGGGTAAAAAAGGCCTGCGCGCTGCTTTTAGCCACTGAGGAGAGCGTAAACAAGATCGCGTTGACTGTAGGCTATCACACGATTAAGGCCTTTAATCGGCAATTTTTACGGATCATGGGAACCAGCCCCAGATCCTTCCGCAAAGCGAACCGTTTAGCCCCGGATGAGTTGAACGATCGGGCTGAATTCAGATAGCCGTATTGGCTTTGTAAGTAACGGGAAATAAAACAGGGGGATAAATAGCGGGAGGGGGGAAATGAAAGTGACCGAAGTGATCCAGATGCAGACCGTCAATACTTCCAGTTTGGATCAAAGCATGCTTTGCGGTTTAAACGTTGAAGTAATTAATGCTCCGACTGCTCCGTTGATTCATCAAAGCGCGCGCTTTTTGCTGATCAACGGGGGAGAGGGAATTATCCGCATTCAAAATAAAGACTATAGCCTGAAGCCGGGATCCATCGTTTCTATTTTGCCCTGGGAAATCAGCGAGGTCATTAAAGTAGAGAATTCTTTACAATATTATTTGCTGATCTATCGCTTTGATACGATCAATCATATCCTGAAAACCTTTTTTAATATTGACAACCAGCCGGTGGATGTTATTCAGGAAATGCGAAAACATCCTGTTGTGTACTGTGATAAAATTCAGCAGAAAAAAGTACATGAGGTGCTGCTTTGTCTTCGGGATGAAGTGGGGATTGAGGCAGCCCTGCCGGAACCAAACAAAAACAGCATGGCAAGTATTTATATTACCGCAAAGCTCATCGAATTAATTGTTCTGTATATGCGGACATGCTCAAAAAGCGGGGCTATTCCCGGAAAAGCGGAAGCCGCCTTGGATCGAAGTGAAATTTTTCAATATATGTATAGCCATCTCGGTGAGAAACTGACCCTGAAGATGCTGTCGAAGGTTTTTTACCTGAGTGAAAGCGTGATCCGGCAATATATCACGCAAGTTACTGGCCTGTCTTTTTTTGATCTGCTCAATGAAATGCGCCTGGGGAAAACCATCAATTTTCTGCTGTATACGGATTTGACCTTAAATGAATTGGCTGAGATCATGGGGTATGTGGATGCCGCCCATATCTCGAAGGTGTTTTCAGCCCGCATGGGAATGAAGTTAAATGAATACCGCAAGACCTATCAACGGATCGGCGAGATCTGCAAAGTGAAGGAAAGCCAGAAGGTATATACCATAGTGGAATACATCTATCGGAACTACCCGGAGCCGCTTACGGCAAAAAGCGTTGCGAATCATTTCGGGACAGGCGTCAGGGAGCTTCAGAAAGTTTTGTTATATCAGGTGGAAAGAAATTTTGAAGACTTTCTGAACTATATCCGCATAACCAAAGCGTGTGTTTTATTATTGGATTCGACGAAAAGCGTTTTGGAGATCGGAGAAGAGGTGGGATATAACTCCAATAAAACATTTACCCGTAACTTCCTGAAAATAATGGTGATGACACCGAATGACTTCCGAAAAAATGTAACCCTGCAGGAGAAATTTTGATTCTTCCCCCTGCCGCAGACAGGTTGTAATAGGCCGCCGGGGCTGTTCAAAGACAGCTAAGGCGGCCTTTTTGTTTTTGTCGCGGATGCCGGCGGAAAGGCGTACCTCCCAAGAACGCCCAAAATTTTTGTAAAAACAGGAGAGCAAAACGGATAAAAAAAACCGGGATACTTGGATTTAGTTTAAAGACAAAAAGAAAAAACCGGGCACAGCGAAATCAAAATAAGGAAAAAAACAAGGGGAAGGCGAAAGAAAAATACTGTTAAATACAACGGCTTTGGTTTCCAAAGACCGGATAAACTTTTTTGAATACGGTAATATAGAAGCATGAAAACCGAGAAAATTATGATGATTTGAGAAAATCAGATTTCGTACGGAAAGGAGGGTGGAATGTATGCCATGGCCGGTAACCGCAATGATCGTTTTGTTTGGAATCAGCTTTATCCTGTGTTTTATTGGCTATTTTGTCTATGGGAAGAAGAAGCGAACGTAAAGGAGAAATAAGCGGAAGGGGAAATTCACATGAGTTTATCCTGGGGAATCGTTATTGTAGTTACCGTAATCAGCGTAGTGATCGCGATGTACGCGGCCAGAGGCAAACAGGGAAGCGGGATTACTTCCGATGAAGACTTCCTGGTGGCGGGACGTGACCTTGGTTCATTTGCCGCTGCCTGTACCCTGGTGGCTACCTATTGGAGCGGGTACGCATTTATTGGTTCTGTGGGCGTGGCTTGGGAGTTCGGATATAACAGCCTGGTGGCCGGCGCCGCATATGTCCCTCCTTTAGTGTTTGCCGTTATTTTCCTGGCGAATTATCTGAAGAAAAAAGCCTATAAGATGGGCTCGCTGTCCATTCCGGAGTATGCGGGGCAAATCCATAACAGCGCAGGAGTCCATGCTGTGATCGCCGTTCTGAACGTTTTATTGATGACGGTCAAGGCATTATAAAAAACAGTTGAAGGAATTTTTTAGTGGGATACGGGATGAAAAAGAACTGATTTTAAAGACGATGTCAGGAGTCGGCGTTCAGGAGCTGGAGCAAAACCCCAGGAATCATCTTTTTGAGCTCAGGGCCGGCCGGCGCCAATTTGCCCTTGAGCCAATGCCCAACCTGTACTTTACCCGGGACCCCTTAAGTGCGATTGGCAAAGGGATATGCGTAAACAGAATGCGCACCGGGGCCCGGGGACGCGAGACCATCTACGGCCGCTATGTTTTTCAGCAGCATCCGGACTATCGGGGAATCTCCGCCGATGCCCAGGATGGGGCTCAGCAGGGTTCCCAGGGCTTTAAACTGGGTGATGAGCATAACGAACATCAGACAGGCGTTGGTCAAGGCACACATGGTGTGGACGGTGGCGCTGCCATGAATTTGCGAAGCGTACTCGGCAATGCTTAAGGAGCCCATTTTGTCCGCTTTGCGTTTTAAGAATTTGGCCAGGAAGATACAGGCAAAAACCAGGGGAGGGACATAGGAAGCTCCGGCCATGATCTGGGTGTAGCCGTAGGCGTAAGCGGTGCCCACGGAGCCGACGAAGGCGTGACCGCTCCAGTAGGTGGCGCAGAGAGTACCGGCGGCGGTAAAGGCGCTGAGGGTTTTGCCGGCCAGCAAGAAATCTTTGTCGGTGGTGACTCCGCCCTGACTGCCGGCCGTGCTTCTCCTGGACAAAAAAACGGCAAAACCGACGGTGGCCAGGGTCGTGCCGATGATCAGAACCCAATTAAGTATCATGATTACGTACCCCCCTATATAAAATTTTGGCTTTTGGGAGAATGCAAAAGTCATTCTCGCGGGTTCGGTTTAGAGCTTCCCTTTCTTCTCCATGAGGTAGGCCACCAGGACTTCAACCGCGGCCAGGGCGTAAATCAGAATAAAGGTGGTGAGGGGCCAAGCCGACAGCCAAGCGGACATAGAATTTCCTCCTTTCTTAAAATGATGGTTCAAATGGTGACTTCGTTAAATTGTAACTTCGCTGTTCTTTCCTTTGCTCACAATATAACAGGAAAGCGCCGCCTTTTCGCCCCCATCTGCCGGGAACCTTTTTGTATAATTCAGAATATTTTTTGAAGAAAACTGGTTAAAGCAGGAAAAAGATCCGGAGAATTTCCTGGATCCAAAGAAGGATTAAGGGTAAATCTCCTGAATTTTGGCAAGCGGGATTTTTGATCCCTCAAAATTTTATACAACGATTTCAACTTAAATTGTTCCAAAGTCAAAAAATATTTACAAAAGGACACACCGATGCTATAATGCCGCAAAGATAAGAGAATATTTGAAAAACAGTTGATATCGGCAAAGGAAAGGACGTGACCTATGGGGCGGTATGATGAAGAACTGGCGGAATTTATCGGGCGGATCCCGGTGGTGGATACCCACGAGCATTTTTGCTTCCCGCATTGTCTGAAGACGGACAAACGGAATATTTTGTCAATGATTCAAGGCATGTATATAACGGACGACCTGAGGTCCGCCGGCTTTGGCAGCGGGGACTGGGCGAAAGCCGGTTCCCCGGAGGAAAAGTGGCGGGCAGTCAGAGCCGGACTAAGGAAGACCCGGAATACTACATATTACAAAGTGCTGAAGCTGATCTTCCGGGAGCTTTACCAAGTGGAGGATGACATTCTTACCCTTGATTACGCCGTTTTATCCCGGTACACCCAGGAAAGCGCCGCCAAGGGAGAAGAGTGGTACGACTATGTTCTGGGCGATCGGGCCAACATCCAGGTTTCCCTGTTGGATAAAGGCCAGACCACCAACTTCGAGCTGTGGCTGTTGGAAAAAAATAAGGGTGGAGACTGCCAGGGCGGCGGAAAAACCTTTGCTCCGGAAAAGGCCGGCTATCACCGGTTCAAGCCGGTTTTCCGCACCGACTTCTTGTCCTTCGGCTATCTTGCGGGGGCCCGGACCGCCGTCTTTGAGAAGTTCGGCATAAAAATCGAGACCTTTGAAGAGTATGAGGCCTTTCTGGCGGAACTGATGAGCACCTTAAAATCCCGGGGCTTCTATGGGATCAAATCCACCCTGGGCTATTACCGGGATCTGAACTTTCTGCCTCAGGGACGGGAAAAAGCCGCCCGGGCCTGGGCGGCAGGCAAGGATGCGTCGGCGGCGGACGCCCGGAGCTTCCAGGACTATATCGTTTACCTGCTGGCAAAAAAGGCGGGGGAACATGATATTGTCTACGAGATTCATACCGGTATGCGCTGCTTTGGCTCTCTTTATACAAAAGGGAACGGTCCCCATGAACTGGTGGAGCTGATCAACGCCAACCCGGACACCCGGTTTGACCTGTTCCATTCCGGCTACCCCTGGGTCTGGCAGGCCTCCGCCATGGCCAAGAGTATTCCTAACGCTTATCTGAGCTTGAACTGGCTTTCCGTCATCTGTGAGACATTGACGAAAAACTATCTTTCGGAGAGCCTGGACGCGGTGCCTTACAGCAAGATCACCTGGGGCGGGGACTGCTTCTATGTGGAGGAGGCTTACGCCCATTGCCGGATGATGCGGCAGATTCTGACGGAAGTATTGGCGGAGAAAGCCGCTTCCGGCCATTACGACCTGGAACTGTGCAAGGAGATCGCCGCCGGTATTCTGCGGGAAAACGCCATCGCCCTGTACGGACTGAAGCTGCCCGAAGATCCGGAGGGGAAAGGCCGGCAGCCTGTTTAATTCCTTGAGGCAGGGAGAGCCGGGACCGGCGGCCGCCACGCTGCCGGTCCGACATCGGAAGACAAGGGAAAACGCTTTACCGGAAAGGCTTTCCGATAAAGCGTTTTTTTATGGAATCAATTCCAGATCCTTTCCGTCAGAAACAAAAAACAACCCAGGCCCAGAATGTCGGCGCAGCCGCCGGGGCTTAAATTCCGCCGGATAAACTCCTTGTCCAGGGCTTCCAGCAGGGCAAGCCGCCGGCGGGACGGAACCCTCAGGAGCCGCCTGGCTTCTTCCCGGGCAAAGGCCAGACCTGCTTCGCCTCCCCGGTAAAGCAGGTTGGTATCATTGCAGACCGCAAGGATTTCTAAAAAAGCCCTCAAACCGGCACTATCCTTCGGAAGCGTCGTCCCGCAGTCCCGGGGGCCGGCTTTCCGGAGAAACTTCCAGGCCCTGCGGGCCAAAGGGAAGCCGGCCATGGCCTCTTGCCGCGCGCCGCCCAGGCCGTAGCGCAGATAAACCTGGCGGCCGTGACTGGCAGGGGAAGGGGCCTTTCCTCCGGCGGAGGCCGGGCCGGGTACCAGTGCGGCTTCGGCTGCCGGCGATTCCGCCGCCGGCTTTGCCGCGGTTATGACCGGGGCAGTTTCGGCCTCCGGTGATTCCGCCGCTGGCTTTGCCGCGGTTATTCCTGAGGCGGCTTCGGCTGGCGGCGATTCCTCATCCTCCGCCGTTCTTGCCTGTTCCGCCGCCAGCCGGGCCGCCAGGCCGAAGACCTGGCTCCCCCGCAGCAGCCGGCTGCCCAGGGCGGCCAAGAATATGCCGAAGGAATAGATGGCGCCCTTGTGGGTATTTACCCCGCCGGTAGCTTCCAGCATGCGTTTTTCCGCCTCAAGGCCCGCCCGCCGCAACTGGGGCAGACAGTCCCGACGGGCTGCTCCCAGACGGCAGGCCAGGGCAAAATAATCATGCAAAGACCGGGCGCTGACTTCAAACAGGGCCAGGTTCATATCCCGGTGAGCGCCGTTATTCCGCCGGTCAACAAGGCCCGGCTTAGGCGTCAGACGGGCCTCCCAGAGCAAGGCGTTTACAGCGGCGGCGGATAAAACCGATGCCGCCAGGTCCGTCAGCAGGCTTTGGGTCCGCTCCTGAAGCTGCGGCAAGGGATGACGGCGGCTCCGGGAACAGACGAAGGCCGGCTCACCACAGAGCAGACAGCGGCGGGGCTGGGGGCGGTTCAGCTTTTCACCCTGGCTGTCCAATACGTCCATATCCCAAAGCCGTCCGGCCGGAATCTCATCCTCCAGCCTGAGGCAAAGGGCTTTCAATTCTGCCGCCGGCCGGTCATAAACCAGGAAGGCGGCGCAGCCCGCCGCTTCCCGCAGGCGGCGGCAGGCTAACGGCCGGCCCAGCTCTTCCGTCAGCCGGACCATTCCCTGGGAAAAAGCCAGCTCGATCAGGGGCGAGTTCTTTACCGGGCCCGGGATGTTCATGGTAAAGGCGATCAAGGGATAACCAAAGTCCGCCAGAAGCTTCCGCTGCAGGGCTTGCCGCCGGTCCCGGAAGGCCAGGAGCTGGTCCAGTTCCACCGGGGGCCAGAAGGAAAAAGTGCTGGGGCACTCCTCCCCGGGATTTTCGCCGGCGGGGCAGTTTGGGGGGAAAGCCTTGCCGGGCCGGCAGGCTGCCTTTGCCGGGCGATCCCCCCTTGCCGGGCGAGCCTCCTTTGCCGGGCGAGCCTCCTTTGCCGGGCGGTTTCGCCTGATCCGGTGTGTCCGGTTTACAGGAGATATCCTTTTTCTTCTGCCTGTCCTTTTCATTTGGCGATCCTCTTTGTCATAGCGGTTTTTTATCTGGGATGAATGATTTGTACGTCGTATCATGCTCAAAGAATCAACGGGCGGCCGCCGCCGGGGTGACCAAAAGGATTGATTAAGACCGGCAGTAGCTGCTGCTCTGTGGATAAGGGCGTGGTTGAGATGGGCCGGAGCTTTAGCGTTAAGCAGAAGCTGCGTTCCTCTGGATAAGGGTTGGAAAAGGCCAAAGATTAAAAAGGCAGGGATCAGGACCTGGATGAGGGGGATAAGGACAAGGAAAGGACTCCTCACCGCTGATGACCTTTGTTTACCGGAAAAATGCGATGTTTTTAAAGCGAATCCCGGTAAAGCCTCTCTGAACATCTGGTTTTCCCTTGCGGAGGAGACAGAAACAGGATATCGAGGGCGGATATCGGCAATTCGTCCTCTGGGCAAGAATAAAATAATAGGATGTCTTTTCCCGACAGACGGCCGGGAAAATTTACCGGGATTTGCAATAAAAACATAACTAAATCCCGGTAAACACAGTCCCGCTGCGTTGCCTGCCGAATGAACACAGGCCGGGCTGCGTGCCCTGCCGGAGGGCCGGTCCGTCCCCGTACGTTTTACATACTGATGATGTCCAGCCGGCTTTGGGAATCCTCCCCCACCAGCCCCACCATCAGGTAACGGTCGTTGCGTTCATCGTGAATAAAATGCTGCAAAAGCCGGAAGCCTTTGATCATGCCGGTCCGGGGCACGTGGGTGCGGGGCCCGGTGCACAGGTGGGGTTCGCCGTCGATGGTGATGTGTTCCTCATCCAGATAGCAGATGGGCAGGTCCTGGGCGATGCTTTCCTTTACTTTGGCTTCCAGTTCCGCCAAGTCGATCTCCGGTTCTTTATCCTCAAAGGCCAGGATGAAGCCGTGCTTGACGTCGTCGTGCTTGCAGCGGGCCAGTTCCTCCGGAGGCATAAATTTCTCGCAAAGGTCTTCGGCGGTGTGGGCCATCAGGCGCATGGCCAGGGATTTACTGACCTTTTCATAGAGATCCCGGGGGTCGGGGCCGAAGAGGCCGGGACGGGTGATGATCACTTCCTCCCCGATGCCCAGCAATAAGTCGGCGTTTCGGGGCAAAAAGGGATAGACCAGGTCAAAATGCTCCACAATCACCCGCTTATCCCGCCGCACCGCCTCCATGATGGCGTCGGCCAGAGTCTGCATTTGGGTGAAGCCGGTTTCGAAACGGATGTCCACATGATAAGTATGCGGGACAAAAAAGAGATTCTCCTGATCCTGCTCTAAAAGGGGCAGGGGACGGATATTGACGCCGTTGTCGTCGTTGGTCAGTTCCAGGCCGGGAAACATGCCTTTGATCAGCATGCTTTTTCCGGAGCCGGGCTCACCCACAATGCCGATAATATGGTCGAAAGGGCTTAAGTACAGCTGGGAAAGCTGGATGCCCAGCTCGTAGATGCGCTGCCGGCCCCGGGGAGCGTAAAAGACGCTGTAGAGGTGACTTTTCTGCATTTTATGGGAATAAGGCATAGGAGCCTCCTTTCCGGGCGAAAGCCGTTTCGCCGGCTCAATCCGAAAGCTGTTTTGCCGCCGTCTGCCGTAAAAAGCGCCGGGTGGCTTCCGGCACCAAAGGGGCCAGTTCCGCCAGATCGCCCTGGCGCCACAAAGCCCGTACCCGGCTGGCGCTGACGGGCCCGCCCTTTACCTCCAGGCGGGGAATCTCCTCCACGGCAATGCCCAGGCCGGGCAAAAAGGCTTTCATCTGTTCGTTATATTCCCGGGTCACCAAAGACAAAGGTTCCGTACCCACGAAGCGGCGGCTGATTCCCAGGGCCGGGGCAAAATGCCGGGCAAAGATCGTCAGGTCCAGCCGGCAGCTGATCTCGGCGGCCCGGGTTTTGTCCCGGAGGAAGTACTCGGGAAAGGTTGCCCGGGAAACCTGGTAAACGCCGGTGGGGTGGACGGAAACGTTGGGCAGGTCCGCCGTATTTTCCCGGGCCAAAGCCAGCCGGTCTCCGGCGGAAAAAAGCCCCCGGTCCTCGGAGAGGATCAGCAGATACAGCCAGTCGCAGGCGGCGGCGGCGGTTTCTGTCAGATAGCGGTGGCCTCTGGTGAAGGGGTCGCAGTTAGCTACGATACAGCCGATCCGTCCCCCCCGGAGAGGGCCTTGCAAGGAGCGGACGAAGTCCGTCACGCCGTTTCGGCGGCTCTCCAACAGGCAGGCGTCGGCGGTGGCGGCCACGGGGAAAAAGCCCAGGGACTCAAAGAGCAGGCTGTTTGCGGGCTTGGTGAAGGCCAGGAGCTGATCCTGGCCCCGGGCAAAGGCTTCCTTGCGCAGCTCGGTGACCAGCAAGGCCATCAGTCCCTGGCCCTGCCGCCCGGTTTCCACCGCCAGACATTTTAAAACGTAGCCCGCCAGGGAGCCGGTGGCGATAAGCTGCCGGTTTTCCACCAGATTTACGGTGAATTCAATGTCTTCATCATAGCCCAGCCCCTGGGCCGCCAGAAAAGCGGCCAGGCTTTTTTGCTGTGGGCCGGTAAAAGGATAACCGAATTCAAGCTCCATCATCATCACCTCACGATAGCGGCGGCAAGGGGGGAGGTTTTCTGTTCCTTTCAGTATACCCTACCGGTTGTTTCTTGAATAGTATTTTTTTCAAACAGCTGTTGAAAATGAAGAGGATTATATCATATAATAAAGGCAGATTGATCTAGTACAATTTTCAGGCTGAAAGGAGGCTGGCCCAAATTGACTGAGATTGTAAGACGGGCTTCCGCCGGCACCCTGGAGTCCAGCGACGTCTATGTGGAGCTGGAGCCCTGCGGGGAAGGGTTGGAAATCCAATTGGAGTCCGTGGTCTACCGGCAGTTTGGCCCGCAGATTCTGGCGGTGGCCCGGCAGACCCTGGAAAAGCTGCAGGTAGAGAAGGCCAGGCTGCGGCTCAATGACCGGGGGGCCCTGGACTGCGTTATCCGGGCCAGGATCGAAACCGCCGTCCTGCGGGGGAAGGAGGCGGAAGAATGATCCGTTCTCTGCTGTTTTTACCCGGCAATACGCCGAATATCATCATCAACGCCGCCGCCCTGGGAGCCGACGCCGTAATTTTTGACCTGGAAGACGCCGTTTCCCCCGAGGAAAAGGACGCGGCCCGCATCCTGGTGCGCAACGCTTTGCAGACTCTGGACCCGGGAGGCTGCCGGCGGGTGGTGCGGATCAATTCTTTGGACACGCCTTACTGGCAGGCGGATCTGCGGGAAATCGCGCCTTTAAAGCCGGACCTGATTATGCCGGCAAAAATCAGCGGCCCTCAGGACATCTGCCGGCTGGAGGATTTTCTTGCCGGTCTTGAAAAGGAGGCGGGGCTGGTTTCGGAAACGATCCGGCTTTTGCCTCTGATCGAAACTGCCCTGGGGGTGGAAAACGCTTTTGCCATCGCCGGCGCCAGTCCCCGGGTAGAAGCCCTTTTCTTGGGGGCGGAGGATCTGACGGCGGATCTGCGCTGCAAACGGACCAAAGAAGGCGGGGAGATCCTGTATGCCCGCAGCCGTCTGGTGATGGCCGCCCGGGCCGCCGGGCTGGAAGTGTACGATACGCCTTTTACCGACGTGAACGACGACCGGGGGCTGGAGGACGACGCCCGGCAGGCCAGAAGCCTGGGCTTTTCCGGCAAAGCCGCCATTTCTCCCCGGCATGTGAGCGTTATAAACCAAGTGTTCAGCCCAACTTTGCCGGAGATCGACTATGCCTGGGAGGTTCTGGAGACTATCCGGAAGGCCCGGGCCCAGGGCAAAGGCGCCGTGTCGCTGCACGGCAAAATGATCGACGCCCCCATCGTGGCCCGGGCCCGCCAAACCATGGCGGCGGCGGAAAAACTGGGGCTGGGAAGGAGCGAAGGGCATGAATAAAGTCGTAAAAACCCTGAGGGAAGCCATCCGGCTGGCCGGCCTGGAAAGCGGCATGACCATTTCCTTTCATCATCACCTCCGCAACGGCGACTATGTATTGAATATGGCCCTGGCGGAAATCGCCGCCCTGGGGCTGAAGGATCTCACCGTCAATGCCAGCTCTCTTTTCGACATCCATCTGCCCTTGCTGGATCATATCCGCAGCGGCGTGGTCACCGGGGTACAGACCGACTATATGTCTGCCGGCATCGGCCGCCGTTTTTCCCAGGGCGTGCTGGAAAAGCCTGTGGAATTCCGTACCCACGGCGGCCGCGCCGGGGATATCCAATCCGGCAAAACACCGGTGGACCTGGCCTTTATCGCCGCTCCCGCCAGCGACCCCAGGGGAAACCTCAGCGGTAAATACGGCAAGTCCGCCTGCGGCAGCCTGGGCTATGCCTTTGCCGACGCCATGGCGGCCAAAAAAGTGATTGCCGTCACCGACCATCTGGTGCCTTATCCTTTGCGGGACTGGTCTATCCCCGAGATTTATGTGGATTACGTGGTAGTCGCGGAAGAAATCGGCGACGCCGCCGGCATCGTGTCCGGCACCACGAAAATCACCCGAGATCCGGTGGGGCTGGTGATGGCGGAAAAGGCCGCCGAAGTGATCCGGGCCTCGGGGCTTCTCAAAGACGGGTTTTCCTTTCAGACCGGGGCCGGCGGAGCTTCTTTAGCCGCGGCCAAATTCCTGAAGGACCGGATGAAGGAGGAAAAGATCGTGGGCAGCTTCGGTCTGGGCGGCATCACCGGCTATATGGTGGATATGCTGAACGAGGGCTGTTTTGAATCGCTGCTGGATGTCCAGTGCTTTGACTTGGAGGCGGTGGAGTCCATCCGGAACAACCCCCGGCACCGGGAGATTTCCGCCCTGCAATATGCTTCTCCCGGCGCAAAAAGCGCCGTGGTGGACAGCCTGGACGTGGTGATCCTGGGGGCCACGGAGATCGACATCGATTTCAACGTCAATGTGCATACGGATTCCAACGGCGTCCTGATGGGCGGCTCCGGGGGCCACAGCGATACCGCGGCGGGCGCCGGGCTGGCCATCATCATTGCCCCGCTGTTTCGGGGGCGTCTGCCCATCCTTACCGACCGGGTGCTGTGCGTTTCCACTCCCGGCCGGGATGTGGACGTGCTGGTGACGCAGCGGGGCATCGCCGTAAACCCCCGGCGGCAGGAGCTGGCTCTGCGGTTGAAGGAGGCGGGCCTGCCGGTGCTTCCGGCAGAGGAGCTGAAGGCAAAAGCGGAAAAAATCACCGGGGTGCCGAAGCGGCCCGCCATGACCCAAAAGCCGCTGGCAAAGGTGATCGGCCGGGACGGAGGGCTGCAGGACACCGTTTATATGCCCCGGCCGGAACGGCCATAAAAAAGACAGGGCCGCCGGTCGTGCCCTGTTCGCAAAAAATAGATCAGCAAAGAAGGCGGAGAACATTGCGCAAATATACGATTAATCCCGACAGCAGGCTGCCGGCTTATCAACAGCTGGTCCAGCTGATCCACGGGGATATCAAAAGCGGAAACCTGCCGGCAGGGACCCAGCTGCCTACGGTACGGCAGCTGGCCGACGGCATGGGGCTGGCCCGGGGCACCATCAAGCACGCTTACGATGAGCTGGAAGCCCTGGGAGCCCTCGAGATGACCCGGGGCCGGGGAACTTTTGTCCGGGAACTGAGGGAAAGCCAGCAAAGCCGTAAAGACCGGGCCATGAAAGCCATCGACGGGCTGCTGGACCAATTGGCGGATCTGGAGTTCACTTTGGCGGAAGTCGGCATTTTTTTTGAGCTGAAGCTTAGGGAACGCTCTCAGGAAGAAACGGAAATCAAAATTGCCATGGTGGAAAATGAGCCGGAGATACTGCGCCAGGCGGCGGATCAGCTGAAAAGCCTGGAAGGGGTACGGATCTTTCCCTGCTCCCTGCGGGAGGCCCTGGTCAATCCTTATAAGCTGGGGGAGGAAATGGACTTGATTTTGACCACCCCGGCCTGCTTTGCCGCCCTGGAGGAAGTGATTCCGGAAAAGGAGAAGCTGATGAGGGTGGCTTTGGCTCTGGAAGAGGCTTGCGCCGGGGAGCTGGCGGCTTTGGCCCTGGAGGAGGCTCACGCCGGAAGGGCGGCTTTGGCCGGTCCGGCGGGGGCAGACCCGGCGGGCTCCCTGGGGGAAGGCCTGGCGGGGGCAGACCGGGATACGGCGGCGGAGGCGCGCCGGGGCGGTGTGGGCATTCTCAGCGCCAGCCCTCAATTTGAGGCAAGGCTGCGTAATAGCTGCCGGTCCTATGCTCCCGGCTTAAAGCTTTCGCCTTCCTGCCTTCTGGAAGACCGGGAGAGCCTGGCGGGCTGGCTTGAAGGTAAAGAAGCGGTGCTTTTGCCCCGGGATTATGATGTCTTTTGCCGCAGGGATACGCTGGAGCTTTTGAATACCCGGGCCCGGCGCAGGGTTCTTTGCGCCTATCGGGCAGATGAAGGGTCCCTTTTGTATTTGCAGGAGCGGATCGGGGAGCTGAAGGCCAAAAACAGTTATACCGCCGCCAATAAACCCCTTTTGGCCCGGGGAGCGGAGTTTTGAACGGAAAGGCCTTTTTTGTGATAAATCCGGGGAGAGGCGGGATACTATCCTCATCCGGCGGCCTCTTTCCGAAAAGGATTTCCCGGGAGCAAAAGCTGCCCTGATGAAAAGCCGGGATATGTTCCCGTATGGGAGGCCGGGCTGCCGGCTTATATGAGAAACCGGGATGTGCGCCTGCCAAAAGAGCAAAAATATTGTTTCCTTAATTTTACTCTTTCCGATATTGACAATTGTTATAGTCTAATATAAATTATAAACATAGAACAAGTGGTAAATCCCTGAAGGAAACAAGCATAAGGGGGCGCTTCTGTGGAAAAAAAGACATTGGTTCTGGGCGTCATCGGTTCCGACGTTCATGCCGTGGGAAACAAAATTTTGTACCACGCCTTTACCGAGGCAGGTTTTGAAGTGGCAAACCTGGGCGTGATGGTATCCCAGGAGGAGTTTATCGCCGCCGCCATCGAGACCGGCGCCGACGCCATCGTCATCGGATCCCTGTACGGCCAGGGAGAGCTGGACTGCCGGGGGATGCGGGAAAAATGCGTGGAAGCCGGCCTTGGAGAGATCCCCTTGCTGATCGGCGGAAATATCGTTATCGGCAAGCAGAATTTTGCCGAGGTAGAAAAACGTTTTAAGGATATGGGGTTTACCATGGCTTTTCCTCCCAATACGGCGCCGGAGGCGGTAATCCGGGCCTTAAAAGAGCTTTTGGGCGTACCGGAAGAAAAGGCGGGAGAGATTTCTTTAGAGGCGCCGGGGGAAGGACCGGAGGAAGGGCTGGAAGAAGGTCCGGCGGCTGAGACTGCGCGCCGGGAAAACTTCGGCGGCGCAGAAAAGGCGGAGGCGAGGATCCGATGAAACCGGTTCTGCTGGCGGACTTTGGCAGCACCTATACCAAGGTCACGGCGGTGGACCTGGAGCAGGAAACCGTACTGGGTACCGCCGAGGCTTATACCACGGTAGAAACGGATATTAACCGGGGTTTTGCCAAAGCCCTGGCGGACTTGACGGAACGGATCGGCCCCGTGGCTTTTGACCGGCGTTTTGCCTGTTCATCCGCCGCCGGAGGCTTAAAGATGATCGTCAGCGGCCTGATGCCGGAGCTGACGGTGGCGGCGGCCCGGCAGGCCACCTTAGGAGCCGGCGCCAAGATCCTGAAGTTCTACTCTTTCCAGCTGACCCGGGAGGATGTGGAAGAAATCCTGGCGGCCCGGCCGGATATCCTGCTTTTGGTGGGCGGAACCGACGGGGGAAATTCGGATTGTATCCTGCACAACGCCGGGATGCTGGCGGCTTTGCCGCCGGAGTGGCCTGTGGTCGTGGCGGGAAACCGCAGCGCTCTGCAGGAATGCGGCCGTCTTCTGTCAGGACATCAGGTTTACCTTTGTGAAAATGTCATGCCGAAATTCGGCGTCTTGAATACCGTTCCCAGCCAAAAACAGATCCGGGAGATCTTCCTGAACCGGATCATCCAGGCTAAAGGCCTTTCCCAGGCGGCCGCCCTGATGGACGGTCCCCTTATCCCTACTCCGGCGGCGGTGATGCAGGCCATGGAGCTTTTGGCGGAAGGCTGTCCCGGCGAACCGGGTCTGGGCCAGCTGATGGCTGTGGACGTGGGCGGAGCCACTACGGATGTGTATTCTGTGGCGGAAGGCGGGCCGGCCAGGGATACCATCCTTTACCGGGGCCTGCCGGAGCCTTACGTAAAGCGTACCGTGGAAGGGGATATCGGCATGCGCTACAGCATCCGCGGCATCCTGGAAGCGGCGGGGCCCCAGCGGCTGGCGGAGCTTTCCGGCTTGCCCGAAGAGCGGGTCCTGGAGCTGGTGGAATACCTGGGTCGGCATACGGAGGCCTTGCCCGGAGCTGACCGGGAGCTGGCGTCCCTGGACTATGCCTTAGCCTGTCTGGCGGTGGAAACCGCTATGTCCCGACATGCCGGCAAACTGGAGGAGGTCTATACCGCCGCCGGGCCTGCCTATGTGCAGACCGGCAAAGACCTGACCGGGGTAGAGCATATCGTGGTCACCGGCGGCAGCCTGATCCACAGCCCCCGGGTCCGGGAGATCGCGGCCCACGGCCTATTCAAGGGCACGGACCCATTTTCCCTGCGGCCCCAGAAGGCCCGGATCCTGGTGGACCGCCGCTATATTCTGGCGGCTATGGGACTTTTGACTCCCCATTACCCGGAAACTGCGTTGAGGATAATGAAAAAGGAGCTGGCAGACGATGGAGATTAAAAACAAGAAGATTTCCGAAGAAGAATTCGCTGAACTGCGCCAGGAAGTGCTTTTGCAGTGGCCTACCGGTAAGGAAGTGGTACTGCAGGAGGCGGTGGACTATCATAAGTCCCTGCCCAGGGAAAAGATTTTTGCGGATAAGCTCCTTGGGGCCAAAAAAAGCGGCAGGACCCTGATCCAGCCCCGGGCCGGCGTTCCCGTCATCGAAGAGCATATCAAACTGATGCAGTATTTGCAGGATGAGGGGGAGGCGGATCTTCTGCCCACCACAATCGACAGTTATACCCGGCAGAACCGCTATGAAGAAGCGGAAAACGGCGTCGCCGAATCCATCCGCCTTTCCCGGGCCATGCTGAACGGTCTGCCGGTGGTAAACCACGGCGTAAAAAACAGCCGCCGGGTCATCGAAAGCACCAAGGTGCCCGTGCAGATCCGTCACGGCACGCCGGACGCCCGGCTTTTAGCCGAGGTATCCCTGGCCGCCGGCTTTACCAGCTTTGAAGGGGGCGGCATTTCCTATAATTTGCCCTATTGTAAAAATGTGCCCATGGAAAAAACCATTCAGGACTGGCAGTACGTGGACCGTCTGGCCGGCCTTTATGAAGAATACGGCGTATCCATTAATCGGGAACCCTACGGTCCCCTGACCGGCACTTTAGTGCCTCCCTGCATCTCCCATGCCGTAGCGGTGATCGAGGCCCTCTTGGCGGCGGAGCAGGGGGTAAAAAATATTACCGTAGGATATGGCCAGTGCGGCAATCTGATCCAGGATGTGGCGGCTATCCGCACCTTAGAGGAACTGGCCGACGAATATCTGGCCAAGGCGGGCTACAGCGGCGTAGAAGTCACCACGGTGCTCCATCAGTGGATGGGCGGTTTCCCTGCCGATGAAGCCAAGGCCTTTGGCGTCATTGCCCTGGGCAGTACCGTGGCCGGCCTTTCCAAGGCCACTAAGGTCATCGTTAAGAGCCCCCACGAGGCGGCGGGAATCCCCACCATGGAAGCCAATGCCCAGGGGCTCCGCTGCACCCGGCAGGTGGTAAATATGCTGGCGGATCAAACTTTTGAAAACTCTCATTTAGAGGAAGAAAAAGAAATTATCCGGCAGGAAACCCGCTGCCTGGTGGAAAAATGCTTCCAGCTGGGGGAAGGAGATATCGCCCTTGGCGCCGTCCGGGCCGTCAAAGCCGGCGTGGTGGACGTTCCCTTTGCCCCCTGCCGGGCCAACGCCAACCTGATGCTGCCGGCCAGGGATAACGACGGAGCCGTCCGGATCCTGAACATGGGCAATCTGCCCTTTACCCAGGAACTGAAGGATTTTCACCGGGAAAAGATCGAAGAGCGGGCCAGGGCGGAAAACCGCAAGGCTTCTTTCCAGATGGTCATCGACGACGTGTACGCCATCGGCAAAGGCCGGCTGGTGGGACGGCCCAAGTATTGAGAGGGCCGGCTTCCGGCAGGAGGCAATTCAAAGCAAGCAATTCAAAGCTGCGATCCATGGTTGCGATTCGTAGTTGCAACTTAAAGTTGCAATCATAGTTGCGATTGAAAATGAGTAATTCGCTGAGCGGCGCAGTAAGCAATTCAGTGAGCGGTCTAAAAAGCGTCAAGAAGCGGGACCCCGGAGGTTTTACGAAAAAAATTCTATCACCAAGAGGAAAACAGGAGGCGGACAGTGATGAAGATTGTGGACATTCTTTGTGCTCCGGCAAAAACCGGTTTTTATTTCGACGACCAGCGGGCCATTAAACGGGGCGCTGTCCAGGACGGGATTTTTTATAACGGAGATCCGGTGACCGGGGGCTTTTCCTATGTACGGCAGGCCGGAGAAGCGATTTCCGTGATGTTTGTCCTGGAGGACGGGCAGGTGGCCTACGGCGACTGCGCCGCCGTGCAGTACAGCGGCTGCGGCGGCCGGGATCCGCTCTTTTTGGCAAAAGACTTTATCCCTTTGATCGAAAAGCATATAAAGCCGGTGTTTTTGGACCGGGAGGCGGCGGATTTCCGGAGCCTTTGCCGGCAGCTGGAAGAGATCCGCATCGAGGGAAGGCCTTTGCATCACGCTATCAGCTACGGCGTATCCCAGGCTCTTTTGGACGCGGTGGCCAAAGCCTCCCGGCGGCTGATGTGCGAAGTGGTGGCGGAAGAATACGGCTGTGAAATCGCCGACAGGCCTATCCCGATCTTCGCCCAAACCGGCGACGACCGCTACGCCAATGCCGATAAAATGATCATCAAGGAGGCCGATGTTTTGCCCCACGCCCTGATTAATAACGTGGAGGCCAAGCTGGGCCGCCAGGGAGAGAAGCTGAAGGAATATGTGGTCTGGCTGCGGCAGCGGATTTTGACCCGGCGCCAGTCCCAGGACTATCATCCGGTGCTGCATATCGACTGCTACGGGACCATCGGCGCCGCCTTCGGCAATAATAATTATGAAAAAATGGCGGATTATCTGGCGGAGCTGGAGCAGGAGGCGGCCCCCTTCCATCTGCGCATCGAAGGGCCCATGGATTGCGACTCAGACCGGGAGAGCCAGGTGGAAGCACTGAGCGCGTTAACCAGTCTGGTGGACCGGCGGGGCATCAAGGTGGAGCTGGTGGCCGACGAATGGTGCAACACCCTGGAGGATATCAAAATCTTTGCGGACCGCAAAGCCGGCCATATGGTCCAGATCAAGACTCCGGACCTGGGCAGCATCCATAATACCATCGAGGCGGTGCTGTACTGCAAGGCAAAGGGGATCGGCGCTTACCAGGGCGGCACCTGCAACGAAACCGACCGCAGCGCTCAGGTTTGCGTTCATTGCGCCATGGCAGCCGGGCCGGACCAGATCCTGGCCAAGCCGGGAATGGGTTTTGACGAAGGCTTTATGATCGTTTACAATGAGATGCAGAGGATTCTGGCGCTGCGGCAGGCCAAAGCAGGAAAATAGCGGCGGCCGGTTTTTTACGCCCGGGGTTTTGGGAAAGCGACGCTAAGGAGAGGTGAACATGCGGGAGGTTTCTGCGGCATTAATAAAAGATACCCTTAAAGGACTGCTTCTGGAGGCGAATTACCGGATCGGCGACGATGTCATGGCGGCTTTGACCAAAGCTGCCGGAGCGGAGTCTTCGCCCACGGGACGGTCCATCTTAAACCAGATTGTCGAAAACGATAAAATTGCCGCCGCCGAGAGGGTGCCCATGTGTCAGGATACCGGCATGGTGGTGGTATTTGCCGAGGTAGGGCAGGAGGTGCATATTACCGGCGGCGGCTTCAACGACGCCGTGAATCAGGGCGTCCGGGAAGCTTATGAAGAGGGCTACCTGCGGAAGTCCGTGGTCAGCGATCCTTTATTTGATCGGATAAACACCAGAGATAACTGTCCCGCCATAATCTACACCGAACTGACGCCGGGGGATAAGATCAGCCTGACCGTTACTTGCAAAGGCTTCGGCAGCGAAAACATGAGCCGTCTGAAAATGCTGGTGCCGGCCGACGGGGAAGAAGGGGTCCTGGACTTTATTGTGGACGCCGTAGTGGGGGCCGGCCCTAACCCCTGCCCGCCCACCATCGTGGGCGTCTGCGTGGGCGGTACCATGGATAAGGCCGCCCAGTTAGCTAAAAGGGCCACCATCCGGCAGGTAGGCAGCGCTAATTCCGATCCGCGCTACGCCGCTTTGGAGCAAAAGGCTCTGTCCCGGATCAACGCCTCCGGCGTGGGACCCGGAGGCCTGGGGGGACGCATCAGCTGCCTGGCGGTAAATATCGAATGGTTCCCTACCCATATCGCCGGACTGCCGGTGGCGGTGAACGTCTGCTGTCATGCCGCCCGTCATGGCAAAGCGGTGATTTAAGGCCGGGCGTTATGACGGCAGGAACGGCGCGTATTGCAGAAAAGGGAAAGCAGGAGGAAAAGATACCATGGCGGAAATCAGAATTCAGACCCCGCTGACCCGGGAAACGGCGGCCGCCCTGAAGGCCGGCGACACCGTGCTGATCAGCGGCGTAATATATAGCTGCCGGGATGCGGCCCATAAGCGTTTTCAGGCTTTGCTGGACCAGGGCAAGGAGCTGCCCTTTGATATCCGGGGCCAGATCATTTACTATGCCGGCCCAACCCCCACCCCGCCGGGGCGGGTCATCGGGTCCGCCGGCCCCACCACCAGCTACCGTATGGATAAGTATACGCCGGCCCTTTTGCGGGCGGGCCTGGCCGGCATGATCGGCAAAGGCAAACGAAACGACGCCGTTATCGAGGCCATGAAGGAAACCGGAGCGGTTTATCTGGCTGCCACCGGCGGAGCGGCGGCCCTGATTGCCCGCAGCATCAAGTTCTCCCAGGTAATCTGCTATGAGGATCTGGGAGCCGAGGCACTGCGGAAAATGACCGTGGAAGACTTCCCGGCTATCGTGGCCATTGACGCAAAAGGCGTGAACATGTACGAGGAGGGGCGCAGGCAGTACGAGGTGAAGTGACGAAAGAATAAAAACAAGACCGGCAGGGCAGAGAAAAGGCCACGGATCGTTTCCCGGAGATATTCCCAAGAGAATTCCCGGGAGACGATTTTTTTAATAAAGCTACTGGAAAAAGGGTTATGTTGCCGCCTTTTCCGGGTAATACTAAAGTCTGATTTGCAGGTGTTCTTTCCCGGAAGCCTCTCCTCAAAATGTAAATACCAGGGGAAATTAGCACTCGCCTCTTGACAGTGCTAACAAATCGGTGTATCTTATAGTTGTACCAAGAAGGAGCCGGAGAGGCTTCCAGGCAAGGCACAAGATAAGGATATTGATTGGAGGAATGACTTATGTTGCCTAGCATTTTTGGTGAAAATCTGTTTGACGGTTTCTTTGACGATGCCTTTGATAAGAGCTTTTTTGGAAACCGCAGCCCCCTTTACGGCAAACACGCCAAGAACCTGATGAAGACCGACGTCAGAGAAAACGGGGAGAATTACGAGGTGGCTGTTGATCTTCCCGGCTTCAAGAAAGACGAGATCGATCTGGAGCTGAACGACGGTTACCTGACCATCAAAGCCGCCAAGAACATGAATAAAGATGAAAAGGACCAGGAGGGCAGGTACATTCGTCAGGAACGTTACTGCGGCCAGTGTTCCCGGACCTTCTATGTCGGCGAGGTAAAGCCCGGCGAAGTGGGGGCCAGATATGAGGACGGCATTTTGAAGCTCACCCTGCCGAAAAAGGAGCAGAAAGAATTGCCTGCTCAGAATCGCATCGCCATCGAATAATCGTCGAAGGTGAAAACCCAACAAAACCCCAAGGGCGTGCCGTAAAGTGTTGCTGAAAACACGATGCGGCACGCCCTTTCGATGAAAAGGCCGGAAATACGGCCGGGACCGACAGCTTTTCGGTTTTATCGACGTTGCTGATGGTTATAAACTGCGGAGAAGAGTACCGGCACCGGGAAAGGATGCTGACAAAAAAAGAAAAAGGTCCTTTCAAAAATATCCGTCGGCTTTTGCCGCTGTCTGTTTTGGTCCGCCAGGGCAAAACAAAAAGTCGTCCTTATAAAATAATCTCCCGCATTTTTCGTCAGAAACCGGGGGCCGGCGGATTTTCGGGAAGCCTTGGGAAAAGAACATTATTTTTGCAAAGCTTGGCTGTCGGATTTCTGTTGAACTCTCCTGAAATTTCCGGGGTTTTCAGCATGGATTCGACAAATCCGGAAATTATCGCCGGCTAACCGTCCTCTTCTCTTTTTGGCGCTCCGGGTGGGGCCGGCTGCGGATCGGAGACCGGACGGATTGGCACGCTTTCATTAAAATTGCCGGCCTGAGCCCGCATTTCAGCGGTTGGCCGACAATCCCTGGGCTGAGAAAAACCTGTGGGTCATCTGCCCAAAAGGAACCAAGTACGAAATTCCGGGAGGTCAATCCGGAATTTTATAGGTTCAGGAATAGAGAAGAAGTGAAGAATTGATCGAATTGTCGATAGTGTATTTTGTCTATTGCAAAAGAATCTTACTGTCGAAAGAATTTTTATCACCCCTTATTCGACAGGCCGATTAAAGGGTTTTTTCGACAAGCTGAACAGAGACGTTTTTCCGGCTTAGTTCAGGCAAGAAACGGAATTCTTAAGTAATGGCGTTCCCGGGGAGCCGGATTCTCCTCTAGAGCCCGGAGTTCTCCGGGAGAACCTGGGCAGTCTGGCCGGTAATGGCCCGATGAATCGCCCCGCCCGGTAGTCATTTAAGAGAAAAGGGAGTTGAATCGCTTTGAAAGAAAAACAGAAACGGACCGGCGTCAGCCGGCCCGTTTCTGTTTCAGAGGGGTATCGGGTAAGTTGTGTTGTTGGTGTATTGATAATAGAAGGGGGGGTGAAATGATTTTGGTAATCTAACGATGGGCCGCAGGCTTTGTCCGGGGCGAAAAATGGCTGCCGCCGGGAGTTTTCCTGTCCAGGGCGCCAGAATCGTTACCGGCGCCGTCCTGGCTGCTTTGGCAGCTGAGGTGGCAGGGGCAGGAAGCGCAGCCGCCGCTGGAGGGCATGGAATCGCAGCCCACGCACTTCCCGGCTTTGTGCTGCCGGTAGATATAGCGGATAGCGGCAAAAAACAATGCGGCCAGAAGCAGGCTTAATCCAATGGTAGAGAAGCTGGGCATTACGCGGTCACCGCCTTTGACGCTTTATGGCCGGCCGGACTTTTGGCCGGACGAAGCAGGAGATAGAAGAAGAGGATGGTCAGGATCACAGCCACCGCCGTTCCGGCACCGAAGCTGCCGCCGGTGAAGAAGGCGCCCAGCTGGTAGACAACCAGGGAAACGGCATAGGCCAGAACGGTCTGATAACCGATGGCGACCCAGGTCCATTTGGCGCTGCCCATCTCCCGGCGGATAGCGCCGATAGCGGCGAAGCAGGGAGCGCAGAGCAGGTTAAAGACCAGGAAGGAATAAGCGGAGAGCGTCGTGAAGGCCGCTTGCAGGTTGCCCCAGATTTCCACGCCGTCCTCGGCAACTTCCGCGTAACCGAAGAGGATACCGAAGGTTCCTACCACGTTTTCCTTGGCCACAAGGCCGCTGATGGCCGCTACCGCCGCCCGCCATTCTCCCCAGCCCAGAGGACTGAAGATGGGGGCGATTACCTGGCCGATGGAGGCCAGCATGGATTCGGGGGTTTCCACCATTGTCAGCGACCAGTTGAAGGAACTCAGGAACCAAATGACGCCGCAGGCCAGAAAGATAATCGTACCGGCCTTTTTGACGAAGGCTTTGCCCCGGTCCCACATATGAATCAGTACGCCCTTGACCTTAGGCAGATGGTAAGGAGGAAGTTCCATAACGAAGGGAGCGGGGTCGCCGGCAAAGAGCTTGGTTTTCTTCAGGATGATGCCGGAGCAGATGATGGCGGCGATGCCCACAAAATAGGCGGAAGGAGCTACCCACCAGACGCCGTCGAAGAGGGCGCCGGCAATCAGGGCAATGATGGGCAGTTTTGCGCCGCAGGGCATGAAAGTAGTAGTCATGATGGTCATTTTGCGATCCCGGTCATTTTCGATGGTCCGGGAAGCCATGACGCCCGGCACCCCGCAGCCCGTTGAGATCAGCATAGGAATGAAGGATTTGCCGGAAAGGCCGAATTTACGGAATATCCTGTCCATAATGAAGGCGATACGGGCCATATAGCCGCAGTCTTCCAGGATGGCCAGCAATAAAAACAGGGTCAGCATCTGGGGCAGGAAGCCTAAAACCGCGCCGACGCCGGCGATGATACCGTCAAGAATCAAGGACTGGAGCCAGTCGGCGGTATTCGCGGCCACCAGCCAGTTTTCTACCGTAGGCGGAATAATTTCGGTGAAAAGGACGTCGTTGACCCAGTCGGTCATCGCTGTGCCGATGGTGGAGATAGAAATATAGTAGACCAGGAACATAACCACGGCGAAAATGGGCAGGGCCAGGATACGGTTTGTGACGATCCGGTCAATTTTGTCGGAAGTCGACAGACCTTTGTGGCCTTTCTTTACAGAGTCATGAACAATATTGGCAATATAATTGTAACGCTCGTTGGTGATCAGGCTTTCGCTGTCGTCTTCCAGAGCTTTTTCACAGGAAACGATCACTTGTTCGATCTCGCCTTTCACTTCAGGGGCCAAATTTACTGTTTCCCGGATTTTTTCATCCCGCTCGAAGAGTTTTAAAGCCAGCCAGCGGCGGGGGTAATTAACGTTTGCGTTTTTTGCCAGGTCTTCAATAGCGCTCAGAGCCTTTTCGATCTCCGGAGCAAAGCCTTCCTGGACCAAAGCGCCGTGGCCTTCGGCCTTGGAGCCGCCGGCCAGCTTTATCGCTTCCGCCGCGACTTCCAGGCAGCCTTGGCCTTTAACGGCGGCAGTTTTTATCACCGGGCAGCCCAGGGCTTGCGAAAGTTTTTTTGTATCGATTTTGTCGCCATTTTTTTCGGCTACGTCCATCATGTTCAGAGCGATGACCATGGGGATTCCCAGTTCAAGCAGCTGAGTAGTCAAATACAGGTTCCGTTCGATATTGGTGGCGTCCACCAGGTTCAAAATGACGTCGGGCTTTTCGGCCACCAGATAATTTCTGGCCACCACCTCTTCCAGGCTGTAAGGAGAAAGAGAATAAATACCGGGCAAATCCTGGATAATTACATCCTTATGGCCTTTAAGACGTCCTTCTTTTTTCTCCACCGTAACGCCCGGCCAGTTACCCACGTATTGGCTGGAACCGGTCAGCTCGTTAAACAAGGTGGTTTTACCACAGTTTGGATTGCCGGCAAGGGCAATAGTAATTGACATAAGGTCCTCCTTTATATACTTCCACGACATTTTACGGCGTTAGCTGTAGCTAACATGGGCTTCAAATAAATGCAGACCCTGCAGTCTGCCTGTTTATTTGACTATTTCCCGGGAAATAGCTCATATAAAAATAGCTCTTATTGAATCTCGATTGCTTCGGCGTCGGCTTTGCGCAGAGACAATTCATAACCTCTGACCTTGATTTCCAGAGGATCGCCCAAGGGCGCCACTTTCTGCATCAGAACCTTTGTTCCTTTAGTCAGCCCCATATCCATGATGCGGCGACGTACCGGACCCTGGCCATGCAGACGTAAAACGGTGGCTTCTTCGCCTACAGGCAACTCTTTTAATGTACGCATAATATCATCTTCCTTTCTGCTATATGAATCGCAGCCTTCAAAGCACAAAGGCGGAAAGCGCTTTCCGGTCTGCGGAACATCCTTTTCAGGAGTTTGCCCTCAGGCTACGGAAATCAGCTTAGCCAGGTCCTTGTCCAAGGCGATGCGGCTGTCCTTGATCGTCACAATCAGGTTGCCGGCCAGATCCGACAATAAAGTAACGGCTTCTCCTTCGACAAAGCCCAAATCCGACAAATGTTTTTTTACGGGACCTTCACCCCGGATTTTCCGGATTCGATAGGTTTCCCCAGGCCGTAACATGCTAAGGGGCATAACGAACATCTCCTTTGTTTTTCCTTGGATTGGCGGCCGTCGATATCCCGGCTCCGGCACTCATGATAGTTAGGCCATCCTAACCACGCGCTGAAAAAGATGGTTAGCATTTGCTAACCCCTCTGATTGAAGTGTAAGCGATTTTTGCGCTGCTGTCAATGAAAATTTTAAGAAGATATGACAAAAACCTGTTATATTTAATTGATTTGACTAATAAATCGCACAGATACCTGCCGTCTGGCCTCGGAAAGTTTCTTAGCGCTTTCTTAACTCTAAAAAAGTAGGCGAGAGGAGCCTTTTCGCTTATACTGGTGGAAAAGAGGGCGAAGCCGCCGGAAGAAGGCCATAAATACTGGCTGCTGAAATCGCGACGAAGGCTGCGAAGGCTGTTGGGCACCGTCTTGCCGGCCCGCGGCCTTTTTCCTTTGATTGCCGGGGCAGCCGGCTTTTAGGAATCCCCTTGTTTTAGCGGCCTGGATTTACCTGAGGCGGCAGCCGGATGTCTGGACCTGCCGTCCGACTGTTCAAGACAAGGGGCTCCCCCTGATCCCAAAGGAAACTTCCGCTGATTTCCTTAATAATGGTTGCTCTGGGGCTTTTGGCTTCGGTGACCGCCGTCATCGGAGCCGACTGTTTTTTTCCTGTCAATCCCGGTGCCGGGAACCCGGCAAAGGGGATTAACTCCGGCTTCCTTGGACGCCGGGGCCGGCTTTTGGATATCTGCGGCGGACCCTGGGAGCCAAAAGCGGTCCTGAACGGAGAAAATTCAGGCTGGCGACGGTGCGTGCTTTAAATTTGTCTTTCAATGGAGGAATAGATAATGGCCGTAAATGAAAAAATCCTGATCATTGAAGATGAGGAAGCCATCGCCCGTGTGCTGTCCACAATTCTGGCCGCCAACGATTACGCGCCTCTTTTGGCCAGGACCGGTCAGCAGGCGCTTTTGATGGCCGCTTCTCATCAGCCCGATGCCATATTGCTGGATCTGGGGCTGCCCGATATGGACGGAATGGAAGTCCTGAAAAAGCTCAGGGAGTGGTGCAGCCGGCCGGTACTGATCGTATCCGCCCGGGGCCGGGAAAAGGAGAAGGTGGAAGCCCTGGACCTGGGGGCCGATGATTATATTACTAAGCCCTTTGGCACCTCGGAGCTTTTGGCCAGGATCCGTGCCGCTCTGCGCAACAGCCGGCGTACCGGTGAAACGGCGGATACCGTGGCCGGGGGTTATCGTGTCGGGGAGCTTTTCATTGATTTTATCGGCCATCAGGTGAGCCTGGGAGCTAAGAATGTCCATCTGACGCAAAACGAATATCGCATCGTGGAGCTTTTGGCCCGCCAGCCCGGCCGCGTATTGACTTATGACCAGCTGATGCGGGAGGTTTGGGGGCCCTATGCCGCCGCTGAGGACAATAAGATCCTGCGGGTAAATATGGCCAATATCCGCAGGAAGCTGGAAGAAAACCCCGCGGAGCCCCGCTATATTCAGACTGAGATGGGCGTAGGCTACCGGATGACGGAGGAGGAACTGTAGCCTGCATCGCCGGCGGAAACCGGTCCTTGCCCCACTGTCCCGGGGCAAAAATTGGCCGGCGCCGGACGGAAATATACTTCCGGCAGCGGGAATATACTCGGCAGCTGGGAGATTCCTCGGCAGGTGAAATATAACTCCGGGATGGAAGGCTGACTCCCGCAGAGGGAAGGTTATCTTACGAAGGGCCGGCATAGAATAGGCAATAGAACGGCGCCGGCCGTGCTTCTTTGCGGGAAAGCCTGAAGCGGGCTGGCGGACCGGTAAGTAAGACTCTGTGCGGGGGGAAAAGATGAACGAACGGGGAAAAACGCTATTGAAAGGCCTGTGCGTAGGCGGCTCCATGCTGGTTCCCGGGGTCAGCGGCGGTTCCATGGCCATGATTTTAGGCATTTACAACCGGCTGATCAGCGCCGTCAGTACTTTTTTCCGGGATGTCCGGGGAAACGCGGCCTTTCTGGGGCTGTTCGCCCTGGGGGCCCTTGTGGGGCTGGGGCTGTTTGCCCGGCCTTTATTGAAATTAATCGAAATCCACCCTCTGCCGATGCGGTACTTTTTTATCGGCGCCGCCGCCGGCAGCGTTCCCTTGGTTTTCCGGCAGGCCCGGGTGTGCCGCTTCAGTTGGGGCGCCGTGATTTACCCTTTACTGGGGCTGGCCGTTGTCGGACTGCTGGGACTTTTACCGGTGACGCCAGAGGGGGCGGCAGTCCCGCCGGTTTTTACCGGTGCGTCCTGGGCTGGGCAGATCAGGCTTTTGCTGGCCGGCGTCATCGCCGCCGTAGCGTTGGTCCTGCCGGGGATCAGCGTCTCCTATATGCTTTTGGTGATGGGACTTTATGATCAGGTGATGACGGCCGTGGGCCGACCGGATTTTTCTTTGCTTTGCCCTTTGGGTTTGGGGGTATTTCTGGGGGTGGTGCTCACCACCCGGCTCCTGGAGAAAGCCATGACCCGGTTTCCCCAGGCTACCTATCTGATTATCCTGGGATTTCTTCTGGGCTCCGCGGCTTCCCTCTTTCCCGGCCTGCCTTCGGGGGCGGGGCTGCTGAGCTGTCCCTTGATGTTTCTGGCGGGCTTCGGCATTATCCTGAGGCTGTCCGCCGCCGCCTGAAGCCGGAGAAAGGATAAACCCGAGGGCCAAAAAAGAAGCCGCCGGAAAAAAGGCCGCCGGAGGGAACTGTAATATTTTTCTGGGAAAAAAAGGGTTTTCCCGGGCCGCCGGCCCGGGTCTGCCGCAGACAAAGAGAAAGACTTCGCCAATCTGAACTGGCCCGCCATCAGGCAGACTTAACAATCTGACTGATGGGAGGTCAACTCTGAAAGGCGAAGCCTTTTTTGGTTTAAGCCGGACCTTTTAAGCACTCCGGCCGGAGCGCTGATCTGGAGAAGCTGAGGGCGTGGCCTTAAACTGAGGGGCTGATCTTAAGCCTGAGGGGCGTTGATCTTAGGCGTGGGCCTGGCCTTAAGCCTGAGGGCCGTGGTGCCCCTGACCTTCGGTTTGAGGCCGGCGCCGGCGCTGGAGGATCTGGCTCCAAAGACGGACGATGGTGCTGACAAAGAGGATGCCCAAGGCCAGAGTGCCGGCAATGGCCAGGGTATGGATGCCGGTAGACAAAAACAGTTCCGTTTCCCCACGGATGCAGTGCTCCATTGTGTAGTAGATGCCGCCGCCCGGCACCAAAGGCAAAAGGGAGATCAGCATAACTACGGTCACCGGTACCTTTTCCAGCCGGGCCATGGCCTCGGCGTAGATGGAAAGGGCCAAGGCGCCCAGAAAATATTGGATCAGGTCTCCGCCCGGAAAGCCTACATAGCTGTAAACCAGCCAGCTTAAGACAGCGCCCAAAGGAGCCAGCACCAGCATTTTGCCCCGGAGATTGTAGACCAGGGAGAAGCCGAAGCAGGCGATGAACGCATAAAGGCCGGAAAGGCCGATTTCCAGGGGCAGGGAAAATGAGTCGGAAACTGCCCGGATAACTTCCGGTGTTTTGCCGGCAGCCGATTCCGGGGCGGCCAGTTCCGATAAAGCCGGCGCCAGGAGCCCGCTGCCGAAAAACCCGGACAAGGTATACAGAGCCAGGCCGGCGCCCACCGCGATGGCCGTTGCCACCAAAAAGGCCTCTGCCAGGCGGGTGACGCCGGACAGAAGGTCTCCGGCGATAACGTCCCGGATGGCATAAGTCAGCAGGCTGCCGGGCACCAGGTTCATCAAGACGCTGATGGCCACCAGGTCGGGGCTTTGGGCCAGCCCGACATGCTCGGCAAAGAGGGCCAGGGCCATGATCAGCCCGCTGGCGGCAATGGTGGTAAATACATTGTTGGTCTTGAAGCTGTCCATAAACTGGATCAAGAGCATCGCCGCCAGGCCGATCAGGCCGGCAGCCGCGGCGTCTCCCAAGCTCCCCTTAAAGACCAGGGCAAAGCCAAAGGAGACCAATGCCACCGCCAGCAGGCGGACAGGAAAGCGGTAAGCGGGCCGGAGGTTGATCTCTTCATAGCGGCGCAGAATCTCGTCACAGCTGGGTTTTTCCCGGCAGATATAGCGGCACAATTCATTGATCCGTGTCAGCTTGTCGAAGTCGTTGGAACGGCGCAGCACCCGGCGGGTTTTGGTCCAGGGCCGCCCTTCCTCGTCATAAATGGTGATAATGATGCTGCCGGGAATGGCGAAAATATCCGCATCAGGCCGGCCGTAAGCCGCGAACATCCGCTGAGTGGAATCTTCCACCCGGTAGATTTCCGCGCCGTTTTCCAGAAGGCCGAAAGCCACGGTAGTGATGGCGTTCAAAAGACTGCAGCGGTAAGTGATGGAAAGCGGGTCCTGGCAAACTTTATCCTGACTCATCAAATCAGCCTCTTTGCTTTTTGCAGTTTTCGTTTCATGCCGTGCTTCCCCGGGCCGCCGGCGATCCCTTTTTCTGTCATGGCCGCTCCTTATCAATGGACGCTCTTATTAATGGATGGCGCCTGATCCTGTCCGGTCCTGAGGGAATTTTTAAAAGTCCGCCGATCCTGTGGTTCTGGGGAAGGGCAGAACGTCGCGAATGTTTGAGATGCCGGTAATATACATGATCAGCCGTTCAAACCCCAGTCCGAAACCGGCGTGACGGGCTCCGCCAAAGCGGCGAAGGTCCAGGTACCACCAGTAGTCTTCTTCCTTCAGGCCCAGTTCTTTCATCCGGGCGGTCAGGACCTCCAGCCGTTCCTCCCTTTGGGAACCGCCGATGATCTCGCCTACGCCGGGCACCAAAAGGTCCATGGCCGCCACGGTTTGGCCGTCGTCGTTCATACGCATATAGAAGGCCTTGATCTCCTTGGGATAGTCGGTGACAAAAACCGGCTTGCCGAAGACCTGCTCGGTCAGATAGCGCTCGTGCTCCGTCTGCAGGTCCATGCCCCAGGACACCGGGTATTCGAAACGGTCTTTGACCTTTTTCAGGAGCTCCACCGCCTGAGTATAGGTAACATGGGTAAATTCCGATTCGACGATATTGGTAAGCCGCTCAATGAGCCCTTTATCCATGAAGCTGTTGAAGAAATCGATTTCCTCCGAGCATTCCTTCATGATGTAATTCAGCACATATTTAATCATGGCCTCAGCCAGTTTCATGTCGTCGGCCAGGTCGGCAAAGGCGATTTCCGGCTCGATCATCCAGAACTCGGCGGCATGCCGGGGCGTGTTGGAATTTTCCGCCCGGAAGGTGGGACCGAAGGTGTAGACCTTGGAAAAGGCCAGGGCCATGCATTCGGCGTTCAACTGGCCGGAGACGGTCAGGTTGGCGGCTTTGCCGAAAAAGTCCTGGCGGTAATCCACGGCGCCGGCTTCATTCCGGGGCGGCTTGGCGGCGTCCAGGGTGGTGACCCGGAACATCTCGCCGGCCCCTTCGCAGTCGCTGCCGGTGATGATGGGGGTGTTTATATAATAGAAGCCCTGCTCGTTGAAGAATTTATGGATAGCGTAAGCGGCCACGGAGCGCACACGAAAGACGGCGCTGAAGGTGTTGGTCCGGGGCCTGAGATGCTGGATGGTGCGCAGGTATTCCAGGGAATGACGCTTTTTCTGCAAAGGATAGTCCGGACTGGAGACCCCTTCCACGGTGATTTCCCGGGCATGGAGTTCGAAGGGCTGCTTGGCCTCCGGAGTCGGCAGGATCCCGCCCTTGATGCAAAGGGCGGCGCCAACGTTTTGGCGGGCGATCTCCTCATAGTCGTTTACTTTGGATTCCTCCAGGATCACCTGGAGGTTCCGGAAGCAGGAGCCGTCGTTTAACTCAATAAAGCTTAAAGCCTTGGAGTTACGCATGGTTTTGATCCAGCCGCAAACGGTGATTTCCTTATCCAGATATGGACGGACATCGGCAAACAGGGTTTTCATTTCGACTCTTTCCATAATCTCCATCTCCTCATGGCCGCCGGAAAAAGCCGGGCGGCCGTATTTTAGGACAAACTTAAGCTTATTATATCATGAATTTCGGATTCAAACGCGGCCGGCTCTTTGTTTTCCGGCAGTCGCACGGCCCGCTGTTTATCGCCGGCGCCGGCGCCGCATTTTCTTTGCTTGAATTCGGTTTTCAGATGCAATACAATAAAAGCAACATTCTGCCGTCTAACGGCCGTGGAAACAGGAAAGGGTGATTGGATGACCACGATTAATTATTTTGCCAACGAGGCCCGGATACCTCTGCTGACGGGGCCCACACCATTGCATAAGGCGGAAACTCTGTCCAGGGAGCTGGGGATCGAACTCTGGCTGAAACGAGACGATCTGACCGGCCCCAGCGCTTTTGGCGGAAATAAAATGCGCAAGCTGGAATTCCTTTTGGGCATGGCCAAGGCCAAAGGGCTGGAGTATATTTTTACTTTTGGGGCCACCCAGTCGAATCATGCCATGGAAACGGCGGCGGCCTGCTGCCGCTGCGGACTGAAACCGGTGCTCTATCTGGTGGCGGTAGTGGAGCCGGATCCGAAGTCCCTCAGGGGAAACATGCTTCTGGATACGATTTTAGGGGCTGAGGTCCATGTGGTCAGAATGCTTCCGGGGGAGACCGAGGAGGAAGCGGACGCCCGGGCTCTGGAAATGGCCCGGCGGCAGATTGCCGGATTAGAGGCTCAGGGTCACGGCTGCATGGAAATCCCCATCGGCGGCTCCAACTGGATCGGCTCCATGGGATTTGCTTCCGGATACCTGGAAATGCGGGACCAGATCGAAAGCTTGGAGATCCCCCCCTTCGAGTACATTTTCCACTCCACCGGCAGCGCCGGTACCCTGGCGGGACTGATGGCCGGCCGGGCTTTGGCGGCAGGCCAGGAAAAGATCGTTTCCGTAGGCTGCAGCCCTAAGGGTCCGGATTATGAGGATAAGGCGGCCGCAATCGCCAATCAGGTGCTGGAGCGGATCCAGGAGGATGTCCGGGTGAGCCGGGAGGACGTAACGGTAGCCCGGGAGTATTACGGTGAAGGCTACGAGATTCCCAGCCGGGAGTCCACGGCGGCGCTGAAGCTTTTGGCCCGGAAGGAAGGAATTTTCCTGGATCCCGTATATACGGCCAAGGCCTTTGCCGGTTTGCTGGACTGGGTAAAAACCGGTAAGATCCGGCCCGGACAGCGGGTGCTGTTCTGGCATACCGGAGGCTCCGCTTCGCTCTTTGCCGAACCGGCAATCGTGGGAGACTTCAGTGATGAGGAGAGGAAAGAATGACGGAAAAACGAAGGATGGAATTGGTGCTGCCGGGCAAGACCCCCGGGCTTTTCTGCGATGCCGTGGTATATGGCGAGCTGCTCTTTACCAGCGGCACGGCGCCCAGAAATTTTGACGGTACGATTTTTGCGCCGGGGGACAGCCAGGCTCAGGCCCGTTATTTGTTTGAGACTCTGGAAAAGGTACTGGCTATGGTAGGCTCCACCTTCCGGGATGTGCTGAAAATGACGATTTATTTGCGGAACATGGAAGACCGGCTGAAAATCAATCCTTTGCGTCAGGAGTTTTTCAACGGCGCCCGGCCCGCCAGCACGGTGGTAGAGGTCAGCGCTTTGGCCCATCCCGACATGATGGTAGAGATCGAGATGGTGGCCGTAGCCCGGAAATATCCGGAATGAAAAGAATCCGTTTAAAACAAAGGAGGTCCCCCATGTCCAATATCTGGCATGACATCAGCCCGGCCCGGATCAGCCCCGAGGATTTTATCGCCGTTATCGAAATTGCCAAAGGCTCCAAGAATAAATATGAACTGGATAAAGAAACGGGTCAGATGATCCTGGACCGGATTCTTTATACTTCCACTCATTATCCTGCCAACTACGGGCTGATTCCCCGTACCTATGCCGGCGACGGGGACCCTTTGGACGTTCTGGTGATTTGCAGCGAGCCGATCCACCCCTTTAGCCTGGTGCGCTGCTATCCCATCGGTGTGATCACCATGGAGGATACCGGCAAACTGGATGAAAAGATCATCGCTATCCCGTTTAATGATCCGGCCTATAACAGCTATGAGAGCATCCATCAGCTGCCGGCTCATATTTTTGACGAAATGCGTCACTTTTTCTCCGTATATAAAAATCTGGAACAAAAAAATACAGTGGTTAACGAAGCTCAGGACGTAAACGAGGCTAAAGAAATCATCCGCAAATGCCAGGAGGCTTATGTGGAGAAATTTTGCCGCTAGGCCGTAAGAAAAGTCCTGCGTCTTTGCCATAATTAAAAATCAGCATATTCAACTGCCCTTCCGGCCGGGAATATGCACTGTCTTACTAAGGGCTGCCGCAAAAGAAAAATGATATGCTTCCTTCAAGATTCTCAGATTTTTCTCTGTCTGTTCTGAAGGCGCATATCAAAATTGCGGCGGCTTTTTTATCTTTTTGTATAGAATTGATGCTTGTTTCTCAGGCCGAAGATCAAGCTCCGGAATCGTCCCCGCCGGCTTCGGCTGCCGCCGCGGCATCTATGCCCCGCAGCTTTGACTGCAATACGGGCCAGGTTTCGGAAAGCAGGATGGAACCGAAAATCAGCAGGAATCCGAAGAACATGCGTAAAGATACGGTCTCATGGTAGATCAGGACGGAGAAAATCACGCCGAATACGGCCTCCAGGGATAAAATCAGGGCCGCCTGAGCCGGGGGCACGTATTTTTGGCCGAAGTTTTGCAGGAAAAGGGCTACTGCGGTACAGCAGACGGAGAGATAAACCAGGCCCCCCAGTTCCTGGGAGCCGACCTGCGGCAAGGGCCCTTCAGTGAACAGGGCCGTCAGCCAGGAAAAAAGGGCGCAGTAGGCAAATTGCAGGATAGTAATCAGCATCGGGTTTTTTTCCCGGCTGAAGATGGTTACGCATACCAGATGGGCGGCAAAAAACAGTCCCCCGATCAGGGTGCGGCTGTCCCCTTGGCCGATGGTCAGGGCTTCCGTCAGAGAAACCAGGCCGATACCGCCGAGACAAAGGAAGGCTGCCAAAAGATTCCCCAAAGTGGGGCGTTTTTTATCCGCCAGCCAATAAAGAAAGGGGACGATAACGCAATACACCGCCGTCAGAAAAGCGTTTTTCCCCGGAGTGGTGCCGGTCAGCCCCGTAGTCTGGAAAGAGTAGGCTAAAAAAAGACAAAGGCCCATCAGCCCGGCCTCTTTCAGATAGCTTTTATTAATTTGCGTCAATTGTTTATAAAACAAAAGACTTAAGAGCAGGCAGGCGGCAGTGAACCGGATGGCCAAAAGATAATGGGCGGGGATGGTGGCCACGGTATTTTTCATGATCACAAAGGAGCTGCCCCAGATTAAAGTGGCGGCCAATAAAGCCAGCCTGGCGATAACGCCGGTTTTTTTATTCTTATCCATAGCCTACTTATCATAGCATTTTTCCTTTTTTACGGCAATAGCTCACAGGAAAAGCACCCCTGGCCCGCTGTGGGAATAGGATACCCACGAAGAAGTTTTATATTTTGGAGACCTGTTGGAGGGGGCTGTAAGATGTTTTCCCCCAGCGGTCAGCGACGCCTGTTTTAGTTAAGGAGGTTGTGCCTATGCAAAACAAAGAAAAAGTCAGTCAATACTTTCCCGGCGCAATTACTTACCGGGGGTATGTTTCCTATTGGGATTCCAATTTGGAGGGCCTGGAGCAGATCTATATTTTGAAGGGGGGACCGGGGACAGGAAAAGCCACCTTGATCCGCCAGATTGCGGAAGCCATGACCGAGGCCGGCCACGATGCCGAGCTCCTCTGGTGTTCTTCCGACGTCCGCTCTCTGGATGGGGTGATCTTCCGGGATGCGGGACTGGCCATCCTGGACGGAACCGCGCCCCATACCCGGGATCCCAAATATCCCGGGGTCCGGGATATCCTGGTGGATCTGGGCCGTTACTGGGACCGGGAGGTTTTACAAAAAAACCGAAAGGAAATCATTAGCCTGACCGATGAAAACAAGGCCTTGTACCAGGAGGTCTACGACCAGCTGAAAAAAGCCAGGGATTTCCGGATGCGCCGGCGGGGCCTGTATAAAATCCGCCTGGATGAAAGGGGGATGGAAGGCTGGCTGCAGGCCCTTTTGGAAGATCAGTTCCAGGGGAACAAGCCGCCCCAGGAGCCCAGCCGCCATCGGTTCTATACGCTCATGGCGCCTCAGGGACCTTACAGTTTTTTCGACGAATTACGGGAAAGGGCCCGGGGAGGCTGCTGCTTTTTGGCTGATGAGCCGGAAATCGGCTCCAAGGTACTGACCCATATAGCGAAGATGGCTCAGGCCAAGGGCTGCGGCCTGTGGTATTGCCATAGCGACCAGGAGCCGGAGGAGCTTTGCGCCATCTATCTGCCGGAGGAAAAATTGCTGTTTTGGCAGACGGATCAATACCCGGACTACGAGGAAAAGCTGCGGTGCAAATGCGGCGATGGAGAGGAAACCGGAATCTGCCGGGTCTACCGTCTGGACAGCTGGTACAGGAAACAGATTAACAGCCGGAACCAGCTGGAGTCTGATTTCTTAACCACAGCCATCGAGGACGCGAAAAAGCGGGCCCAAAAGCTATTAAACGACAATAAGAAGATTCACGACAAGCTGGAAACCTATTATATAAAGGCCATGGACTTCGACGCCATGAAAAAAGAAAAGGAGGGCCTGATCCGGGAGTTTCTGTCCGGCGGCGGGCTCCGGTAGGACGGCTGTGCTCCGGTAAGCCGCGTCGTGGCGAGACTTACGGGGCAGAAAGCAGTCAAGAAAGCTGCCGCTCAGGAAAGATCCTGGGCGGCAGCCCTTTTTCCATTTTTCTTTTTCAGAGTCCCGGTATCCGGGCTCCCGCTGATTACAGTGAAGAGAAAACTGCCGCTGGGCTGATTTTTAGGAGCTTGACGGCGGCGGTCCCCAATATAAGCTCTATATTAAATAGGAAGAAAACAGGAAAATAATAGGAAAACAGGAGAAAAAGGGCCTCTTTTTCATGAAGTTTCCAGAAATCCTGTTTATAATCTTCTAATAATAACCGCTCCTGACACGAGTTTGACGCCCACAGAAAAAATATTTAAAATAAGAAAAAAATATTTATGCAAGGGATTTGCATTATCAGAGAGGTCAATAAGATAACAAAATAATAACAAGATACTTGGAGAATTATCAGAATCATAATTTGATTTTTGTCCAGCTGTCGCCCTGAAAACGCCAGGTCAAAAGGACCATCCGCAGCAGCTGGTCCGCCAAAAGCCCGAACCAGGCGCCGATCAGGCCCAGGCCCGCGGGATAACACAACAAATAGGCGGCCACCGGGCGGACGATAGTCAGGCCCAATAAAGCCAAAAGGGCGACAAAGGCAGTGTCGCCGGCACCCCGCAGCGAACCGGCCAGAACCACCTGAGTGGTCTGGATCAGACAGATCAGGGCAATGATGATCATGACCCGGCCGCCCAGGGCGATCACCGGTTCTTCATCAATAAACAGGCGGATGATGGCAAAGCGGCCTAACAAGAAGGTACCTGCCATGATCAGGGCCGCGGTAAATGCCATCCGCTGAGTCACCTTGCCATAAATCATCGCCAGATCCGGCCGCCGTGCTCCCAGGCTCTGCCCCACCAGGGCGGAGGCCGCCGTGCCCAAACCGTCTCCCAGGGAGAAAGACAGATTCATGATATTCATGCAGACCACGTGAGTGGCATAGGGGACCGTGCCCAGGCCCGATACTAACCGGGTGAAGGTCAGCATGCCGAACCGCAGGAAAAACTGCTCCGCTAAGGCGCTGGAGCTGACTTTGGTAATGGATGCCACCACATTTTTTTCGAACCGCCAGGAAATGGGATTCCGCAGGTTGATGAAGCATTTGGGGTTCAGGATGGAGGCCAGGGCCATGGCGAAGGCCACAAGGTTTCCCAGGGCAGTGGCGATGGCGGCGCCGGCTACCTCCAACCGGGGAAAGCCGCCATGACCGTTGATCAGCAGATAGTTAAATACCAGGTTTATTAAATTGGCGGCCAGATTCGTGCGCAGGGCAACCTTGGTATTCCCGGCGCCCCGCTGGGCGGCGTTGATGGTCAGGGTAACGGCGTAAAACAGCAGACCGATGATAATAATACGCAGATATTGGAGAGAAAGCCCGAGATATTCCCCTTCGGCCCCGGCCAGAATCAGCAAAGGCTCGGCAAAGGTAAAGGCCAGGCCGCAAACCAGAAAGGTCAGGATGACGCTGATGGCCAGGGCTTGCTTCAGGCAGCGGATGGCTCCGGCTTCATTGTTTTCCCCTTTGCGGCGGGCGACCACGGCGGTAACCCCCACATTCAGGGAAATGATCACGGCCAAAGTCAACAGCCGGGGCTGGGCGCAGATGCCTACCGCGGAAATTGCCGCGGAACCCAGACCGCCTACCATCATCGTATCTACCGCGGATACCAGGGAGATCAGCACCGATTCCACTGTGGAAGGCCAGGCCATGGCAAAATCCTGGCGATAAATCTGCCGGTCACTGGGAAAAGGGCTTTGCCGCAGGCCGGCGGGGACCATATATTCTGTTGCGTAGAAACGGTGGAATAAGGAGACGGTCAATATATCCCGATCCCTTCTGTCTGTATTTAGAATCCTAAGAATCAGTATACCATATCTTTACTGTTTTCAGGATCCGGGCCCAGAAAAAACAGCAAACCATTTTCAGAAAAATTTTAATATATCCAAGAATTACGGCATAGAGTCTTTTCAACCGGAGAAAGGAGGACGATATGGGCAAAACTGCTGCATATAATATGAATAATTATTCTTTTATATTCAATGAGCGCAAAAAAAAGAAAAAGATCTTTCGCTTTTTTGCTAATCGCTTGCAGGAATTTCATGAGGAATGGCGAAATAGTATCGCTATGATTTGATTAACGTGCCGATTTATCGTTGGTTTTGCCGATAATTGGCATATTTCGGCAGTTAGCCATGATTAATAATTATAAGTAGTTTTGTATAGCATGCAAAAACACTAGATATACGGTCCCTTCGATAGCGCTAAGCAGAACCCGGTGATTTTACGGACCCGCGGCGGCGGCGGGGAAAACACAGGTTAAGTTTTTGGGGTTGGCCGCCTGAATTTTTGGGAAGATCCGGTATTTCTTCCGGTAATAAATTCTATTTATAAGGAGGGTCAGGGTTTTACAGGGATTCCAAAACTATTGGGAGGTGTTTACTTTGGAGGATAAGGACCAAGTCATTTTAAGTGTTAAAGATTTAAGCACTTCATTTTTCCTCCGGGAAGGTGAGGTAAAGGCCGTGGACGGCGTTACTTTCTCCATGAAAAAGGGAGAATGCCTGGCCTTGGTAGGGGAAAGCGGCAGCGGCAAAACCGTGGCGGCTCTGTCCATGCTGCGTCTGGTGGTATGGCCCCCCGGAAAGATCAAATCCGGCGAGGTTTACTTAGAGGGCCAGGATGTACTGAAATTACCCATGAAAGAGATGAGGAACATCCGCGGCAAGGGCATCGCCATGATCCTGCAGGAACCCATGTCTTCGCTGAATCCTTCTCAGACCATCGGCCGGCAGATTCAGGAAGCCATCGAGATCAACCAGGGATTAAAAGGCGAGGAAGCCAAAAAAGCCGCGGTCGACATGCTGAACGTCGTTCGCATTCCCTCTCCTGAAAAGCGCTATTATAACTATCCTCATGAGCTGTCCGGCGGCATGAAGCAGCGGATCATGATCGCCATTGCCCTTTCCTGCCGTCCCAAGGTACTCATTGCCGATGAGCCTACCTGTTCTCTGGACGTGACCATTCAGGCTCAGATTCTGCGCCTGATGCAGCAGCTGAGAAAAGAGATCGACACCACGATCATGTTCATCACTTCCGACCTGGGCATCGTGGCGGAAATGGCCGACCGGGTAGCCATCATGTATGCCGGCCAGCTGATCGAGATCTGTGACGTCTTTACTCTTTTTGAAAAACCGGCCCATCCCTACAGCAAAGGGATCATGGGGTCCATTCAGGCCATGAAGACCGGAGACCGCCTGAATATCATCCCCGGCGATCCCCCGGACCTGATGGCGCTGCCCAGCGGCTGCAAATTCCACCCCCGCTGCGATTACTGTCAGGAAATCTGCAAGGAAAAGGAGCCCGGCTACACGGACCTGAAAGGCGACGGTTCCCATTGGGTGCGCTGCCATTTCCCTTTGAATCAGGGAAAATAATACCGGAAGATCCCAATGAAAACCTTGACTCGAGCTTATAATTAATAAACGGCTTGCGGTATGAAAGCCGGAAAGTAGGGAGGAAAAAATGATATGGGAATGGGTAAATACATTCTGCAAAGACTGGCGTTTACAGTCCTTGTGGTAATCGGTATTTCTATTCTGGTATTTTTCATCACCCACGTTGTCGGCAATCCTGTAGACATCATGCTGCCTCTCCAGGCGCCTGAAGAACAAAGGATTGCCATGACAAAGCAGTTGGGCCTGGATAAACCGCTGATCGTTCAGCTGGGCGACTTCCTGAAAGGAGTAGCCACCCTGGACTTCGGCAGCTCCTGGTGGCAGCGCCGGCCCTGCATGGAAGTCATTATGGACGATTTGCCCCTGTCCATGGTTTTGATCGGCTTAGCTATCCTGATCGCCGCCTGCGTGGCCATACCATTGGGCATCCTGGCGGCCTACAGGCAGGGCTCCATGCTGGAGCGGTTCCTGACCATCTTCAACATGGGCGGTATCTGTCTGCCGCCATTCTGGATCGGCCTGATGCTGATGCTGGTTTTCTCCGTGAAGCTGGGCTGGCTGCCCACCTCGGGTATCGGCACCTGGAAGCATATGGTGCTGCCGGCGGTGACCATCTCCTTCCGGCCCATGGGCCAGCTGGCCCAGATCGTCCGCTATGAGATGATCCAGCAGTTGAAAGGCCTTTATGTGATCACCGCCCGGGCCAAGGGCGTCGGCGAGGTGGCCGTGCTCTTCAAGCACGCCTTGAAGAATATCATGACCTCCGCCATCACCATGATCGGCAGCGACTTCGGCAAGCAGATCGGCGGCCTGTCCGCCTCCGTAGAGGTGGTTTTCGGTTTCCCCGGCTTTGGCAGCCTGATTTCGGATACCATTGAAAACATGGACTTTCCCCTCTTGCAGGCAGAGGTGTTCTGTGTAGCGATTATCATTTGTCTGATTAACCTGCTGGTGGATATTCTGTACGCCGCGGTTGATCCGAGAATTCGGTATTAAGGGGGGCGGAGAAAATGGCAAATAAAGCTACCGGCAGAAAAAAAGTAACCATGGCGGACCGCTTTCGTCATAATAAAGCCGCCCTGTTCGCTCTGATCGTCCTGATCGTTATGTTCTTTATGATCTTCGGCGCCGACTTTGTCTCCAGCTACGATCCCGCCCAAAGCAGCCTGCGGGGCCGTCTGGCGGGCCCCAGCGCCACGCCGGTCATAGAAGGCGAAACTCCTCATTACCTGGGCACCGACCAGCTGGGCCGGGATATCTTTGCCCGTCTGCTCCACGGCGGCCAGGTCTCTCTTAACGTCGGCTTCACCGTGGCCACCATCGGCGCCATCGTCGGAATTACCCTGGGGATGTTTGCCGGCTACTTCGGCGGCTGGACCGACATGCTGATCATGCGTATGGTCGACGTCTGGTCCTCTTCCCCCACTTTGTTGATCGCTCTGACCTTCGTGATGATTCTGGGCCCCGGCCAGCGGAACCTGATTATCGCCCTGCTGATTAACAGCTGGACGCTGTTCTGCCGTATGGCCAGAAGCCAGGTGCTGGTTATCCGCGGTTCCGCCATGGTCGAGTCCGGCCAGGCTATCGGCGCTTCCACTAACCGCATCCTGTTCAAGCACATCATGCCCAACATCGTTTCTCCCCTGGTTACGACGTACGTTCTGGAGCTGGCCCACTTTATCAATGCTGAAGCCAACCTGAGCTTCCTCGGTTTCGGCGTACAGCCTCCTCAGACCTCCTGGGGCCTGATGATCGGCGAAGGTCGTAAATATTTAACACAGGCGCCTTGGATTGTCTTGTTCCCCGGCCTGATGATCGGTATTACCGTTCTCTGCCTTAACTTGGTAGGCAACTGGATCCGGGATGAATTTGACCCCTTGGCCGTAAAACAGTAAAGGGGGGCGAACGAAATGGCTGATGTAAAAGATACCTTATTATCTGTCAGAAATCTGGTAAAATACTTCCCCATCGGCGGCGGCCTTCTCAAGAAAGCCACATCCAACGTGCACGCCACCGACGACGTAACCCTGGATGTTTACGCCGGGCAGACCCTGGGCGTGGTCGGCGAGTCCGGCTGCGGCAAGACCACCCTGGGCCGTCTGGCCCTGAAGCTGGTCACCAAGACCTCCGGCGACATCTTCTTCCAGGGCGAGGACATTTACAAGTATACCGCTGAGCAGGAAAAGAAATTCCGCACCAGAGCCCAGCTGATTTTCCAGGACTCCTTCAGTTCCTTTGACAGCCGGAATAAAATCGGCAAGATCATCGGCGAGCCCCTGGAGGTTCACCATGTCTGTTCCGGCAGCGAGCTGGAAGACCGGGTGGCGGATTTGCTGCAGACCGTAGGCTTAAAGCCGGAACTGGCCTGGGAGTATCCCCACACTCTGGCTGCCGGCCAGAAGCAGTGCGTGGGCATCGCCCGCTCCATCTCTCTGGATCCGGCCTTCATCGTGGCGGATGAACCCATCTCCGCCCTGGACGTTTCTGTCCGCGGCATGGTGCTGAACCTGCTGAAAGATCTGCAAAGCAGCAAAAACCTGACCTATATGTTCATTTCTCACGATATCCGGGTGGTTCGCTGGCTGTCTTCCCACATCGCCGTCATGTACGTCGGCAAGCTGGTGGAATACGGCGAGACTGAAGAAATCTTCGCCCACCGGCTCCATCCCTATACGGAAGCCCTGCTCTGCGCCGTGCCCATTGAGGACCCGCGGCTGCGCCATATCCAGAGGGAGATTCTTTTGGGCGAGGTGCCTTCCCCCGTGGATCCGCCTCCGGGCTGCCGTTTTGCCGCCCGCTGTAAGTTGGCTACCGAACGCTGCTTTAAGGAAGATCCTCCGCTGGAGGAGCGGCGGCCCAAGCATTGGGTGGCCTGCTTCGAGAACTTCGAAGGCGAATCCGAGATCAGCTAAAATCTCCATTTTTTCCCTTGTTTATCGCTAAAGTTTTGCCACAAGCAGGAATTTTGAAATTTGTGTAGAAATTTTTAAACTGTCTGTAAAATCTGCTGCTCCGTAAAGATCAAGTTTTGTAAAAGTTTGTATATTTACAATTGATTCTGGGAAAGGGGGGGCTGCCCAGCAGGTTTAGCGAATCAGGTATCGTGCAGTACCCAATTTACCAATGTTCAAAATTTTTAGGGAGGGAAATTCATGAAAAAATCGTTGAGCATTTTGTTGATCTGTTTGATGGCTATTGGTTTGCTGGCCGGTTGTGGCGGAGATTCCGGTACCACTACGCCGCCGCCTGCGGATAATAACCAGCCTGACCCCGGCGCCGCTTCCGGCACACCCAAGACGGACATCGTACTGGCTATTCAGGGCGAGCCCACCACCATGGACCCCCAGTATCCTGACGATGGAAATATGCGTACCATTACCTGGTCTGTATTCGAGCCCTTATATAAATTGAACGGCGATACCCTGGAGCCCGAACCCTGCCTGGCCACCGGCTATGAGAATATCGACGAGCTGACCTGGCAGTTCACTATCCGGGATGGCGTTAAGTTCCACGATGGCGGAGACTTCACCGTAGACGACGCCGTATTCTCCGTAAACCGGATCATCGATCCCGATTTCGGTTCCCAGATCCTCTCCGACTTCGAAACCATTAAAGAAGCCGTGAAAGTGGACGATAAGACCTTCCAGATCATCACCCAGCAGCCCGACCCCATCCTGCTGAAGAGACTGACCAAGCTGGATATGGTGGACAAAGAGTTTACCGAAGCTCATACCAACGAACAGCTGACCCTGGTAGCCAACGGCACCGGCCCCTACAAACTGGACCACTGGACCCGCGGCGTTGAAGTCGTCATCACCAGAAATCCCGAGTACTGGGGCGAGCAGCCTGTCCTGGAAAAAGCCACCTATCGCTTTATCGAGGAAGTCGTAACCCGCTCCTCCGCTCTGAAGACCGGTGAGATCGACCTGGCTGTGAATATGTATCCCGAATACGTGGCCGACCTGCCTCAGGTTCTGTCCGGCCCCGGCGTTGAGACTTACTGGGTCCGCTTCAATCAGTTCTCCGGCTTGATGGTAAATAAAGAGCTGCGTCAGGCTATGAACTACGCCATCGACCGGGAAGGCATCGCCGACGCTCTGTTCGCCGGTTATGCCCGTCCCTGCGAAGGCCAGATGGGCCGTGACGGTTACTTCGGTTATTCCGACAAAGTCAGCGCTTATCCCTATGATGTAGCGAAGGCTAAAGAACTGATGGCTCAGGCCGGTTATAACGGCGAAGTCATCCAGCTGCTCTCCGAGCGCGGCCGCTGGCTGAAAGACGGCGAGGTCACCGAGGCTGTGGCAGCCAACCTGACCGAGGCCGGCTTCAACATCGAAACCAAATTCGTCAGCTGGAATGAATGGCTGGATATCCTCTTTGACAGAAGCAAGACCCCCGACCTGCAGTTCTCCTCCACCTCCAACGAGTTCTTCGATATGGACCGTACCTATTCCGCGATCCTGCACAGCACCGGCACTCAGACCGGTGTAGTGAACGCCGAATACGACAAGATGATCGAAGAAGCTAAATCCGAGATGGATCCCGCGAAACGGGAGGCGATCTATGATGAACTGGTGCAGAAGCTCTATGACGATCCTTTCGCCATCTACCTGCTGATCCTGGACGACCTGCACGGCGGCGCCGCCAACCTGAACTGGAAGCTCCGTGAGGACAGCCGTATCTACATTTCCGAGATGTCCTTCAGCTGAGCTCCCGGGAGTACGCTATCAGTGGCGAGTACTGTAATCTAAACTAAAAAATAAGGGAGCGGCTTATGGTCGCTCCCTTATTTCCCATTTTATAACGGGAAGAGGAACAATTATGTTTTTGCATGACCTTCAATCCGAAATGGCGTTCTATGGCAAAGAGCTGGAGGTTATCGGCCATCTTTATGCCAAACCGCAGGGCCTGCCGGCCAGATACCCCGACGTATTGTTTTTCTTGCTTTATACCTGTCAGGTGCTGGTGGATAAAAAAACCTCCCTGGCCGCCGCCCAGCGGCTGATGGAGCAGCTGAAGCTGGGAAGCGAACTGGAGAAATGCGCCAACTGGGAAGAAGAGCGCCCTTTTACTTTTCCGGCCCGGATTATTCCGTATAAGGGCTATGCAAAAAGCGCTTTTTCCGCTACTCTGATGTTTAAGGGAAAGCTTTATTTCCGCTTCAGCTATATGGGCTTTGGGCTGTTCAGCAACGGCAAAAAATTTGACCAATGCGCTATCGCTTCGGTCTTCGGACTGTTGGACAGTATCTACAATCGGAATCAGGAAGACCGGCAGTTGCTGGACGCCTTGTGGCAGGCAGCGCAAGTTCTGGGCAGCTTTCCTTTGGGGAAGGAACTGAATCAGGGGAATTGCCAGGACACGGCAAAGAGACTTTATCTGCAGGTGACCGGGGACGATTTTCCGGCCTTGCTGAAAAGTCTGGATCCCAGGCGGGGGCCGGTCCTTAGCGGAGCAGGTAAACAGGCAGGTCCGGCGGAAGAGAAAAATCCTTTGCCCTGACCCTCTGCCTGCCGTGCCGGGGATAAACAAAGGCGAAGACCTGACGCAGGTCAGGTCCGGTCAAAGATAAGATGCCGCTGAGGGGAAAAGGAGAGTAAGATATGGAAGAAAGCCACAGCCCGATGTTATCCGATAATAGGTCCATTGCCGATCATCCGGCAATCGCCGATAGCAGGCCTGTTGCCGCCGGTCTGCCAGGGAAGGAAAAGTCCTCCGCTGAAGAGCCTGAGGATAACCGCCTGGAGCTGTTTCGGGTCATCGATGAGGCCGCGGATTTGCTGGACGCCAACCGGGATTGCTATGAGCAGGCCGCTCAGGAAATCATTGCTCTTTTGGCGCCCATGCTGCAGGAAGAAAACAATCAGATCGTTGCCTTCAAGCATCGGATAAAAACCAGAACCAGCCTGAAGGAAAAAATTATCCGGCGGGAGCTGTATAAACAATACCGGAAGCCTTCGGTGATTTTGAGCAGTATACCCGACGTGCTGGGCATTATGGTGGAGTGCCGCTTTACCGCCGACGAAGTAAAAATTTACACCCGCCTGCGGGAAAACTTCTTTTTAACCACGGAAGAAGGGATGTTTTATGATCCCGCCCTGCCGAACCTCTTTTTTTGGCTTGGCATGCCTCAGCCTCAGATCCAGAAAAACGGCTTTGAGGTGTACCGGGTGGACGGCCTTTATCTGAAGGACCGCCGGCGTATCCGCTTTGAGCTGCAGATTAAGTCCATGATCAATTCTTTCTGGTCTGAGGTTGAGCATGAACTGGTATATAAAAACAACAGCTACCTGCCGGACGACGAATTTGTCCGGAACGCCCTGGATACCCTGAAGAATAACTTAAACGGGATCGACGCCATGCTGCAGCTTCTGACCGAGCGGATCACCCCCAAAAAAGAGCCGCGGCATATTTTTGCCGACCTGGGCTACGGAAACTTCCTGGCCCGGATGATCAGTAATATGTATATGAAGAAAATGGCGGATTCTTTGGGTTTTACGGTGGATTTCCGCAAGACCTGTGAGGTGCTGGGCTTTTATGTAGCCAGAAAAAGCAGCGACGCCACCCAGGAAGAGCTGCAGCATATGCTCTTCCGTATTTCCGATAAGTTCCTGAAAGCTAAAAATAAGATGACCAATTTTGAAGAGAAAATCGTTTTTGAACGGAACTTTCAGGCGGATAATCAGTTCAGCATGCTGCTGGGACGCCAGCTTTATCAGCTGGCCAATACCGATTATGAGTGGCATGTGTTTTTCAAAATGCTTTTTGAAATTGAAGACGGCAGCTGCATCGAAGACCTGGAGCTGTTCGTTTACGTCCTGTATAAGGCCTACTCCGCGCCGGAGCTTTATGAACCGATCTATCGCCGGCTGGATAAGGAGATGGCCGACATGATCCGGGACGATATCCTGGTGATTACCGCCGAGGTTTTGGTGGAATACGGCAAAATCCAGATGATCTACCAGGAAACATTGAATCACCTGATGGACGCGATCCAATGGGTGGCTTCCTATATCGGAGAGGACGGCACCCGGGAGAGTATCCAGGCCAAGAAAGATACCATCAGCCGGCAGTTCCGGCAAATGCTGAAAAATACCTGAAATCGAATTTGCCATGGCTGCTGTAAACTAAAATTTCAGCAGCCTGTTTTTATGATTGCCGTTTCTGTTTGCTGTTCCTTTTCCTTGAATCCGCCGCATTATTGCCGCGGATTCAACCAAGAACCGATTTATTTCTGTAGCGGGCTGGCCTACTCCCGGGCTTCCTGGATCCCGATCTCAAAATAGCGCGGCCAGGGGAAGCGGAAACGATAAGAAAAACCTTTAAACAGTTCATAAGGCGCGGCAGCTTCCGCCATCATGGCCTGGATTTTTTCATTGGCTTCCTGCCAGCGGTCGCCGAAAACCAGATAATTGAAACCCTGATCCTTGGTCCACTGAATAAACTCCGGGCGGACTACGGACTGATAGAGGTAATCGTCCAGAAGCCGCAGCCGCTGCAGGGCCTTTATCGCTTGCCGGCTTTCCCTGGCCGCCGTGCCGGTCAGGCTCTGGCCCCGCTCCTCAAAAACCAGCTGAGCGATCACCGTGCCCAGGCTGTTGCCCGCGGTATTCCAGCCGGCGTAAGCATCCACATAGTCGTAGACCTTATCCACGCCGATGGCGTCGATGAAAGGCTGCCAGGAGCCGTTCACCTTGGCCACATCGGCCAGGCCGGCCAAAGAACCCTGGGGGCGCCGGTCATTCCTGACGGCTTCCCAGGCCGCGGTCATTTCCTCTGCCGACAGTTCCTGGCCGGAGTTCAAATAGATATACTTTTCCAGCGGGCTGCCGGCGCCCTCCGGTTTTCCGTAATAAAGGTAGTTCACCTTTTCGGCATAATTTTGGCGCAGGGGAGCGGCTTCATAAGGGAAGATCGTTTCTTCCTGGCCGGGAGTCAGCCAGGTCAGATGGAAAGTGGCGCTGTCCGCGCCCAGCTCCAGGCTGTGGCGGGCGATGGCCAGGGCGGCCAGTTCGTCGGCACCGTGGAGAAAAAATGCCTTGGTCAGGCCCCGCTGGGCCGCAATGCTTTTTAAGTCGTTGAAAACTTTGATGTTCAGCCCGTATTCGGCGCTGTCGTCTAAACCGATCAGCACTTCGTCGGCATAACCCTGGCCCGCCCAATCCAGGAGATTTAAGCCGGTATTGTAGGCCTGGACATATAAGGTCTCATAACGGTGACGGATTTCCTGGGGAACAGCGCTCTCCAGCTCATAGACCCGGGAATAAAGGGAGAGATCTTCGGGATCGGCAGACATTTTGTGCTTCAGCTGAGAAAGCTCTGTCAACTCTTTTTCATAAGCCCACATCTCCTGATCGTACTGGCTGGGCAAAAGCCGGGGCAGGATATAAATCAGCACCATTTTCTGATTGGGCTTGGGAGGGAGCTGTAAAAGATAATCCTGCAAAGCCAGCAGCTTGTCCGAGGCGTCCCGGTACTGGACCTCCTCCCGGGAATTGAGCAGGCCGCCGAAAAGCAGCTGATTAACATGGAGGATCACTACTTCGTCACTGCCTCCGGTGTTGGCTTTCAGCCATTCGTAAAGGGGCTCCGGTTGGCTGGGCGTCAGGAACTGATCCAATATGGCGGCTTCCGGGCTGGTAACGGAAATGCCGCCGGCAGAAGCCAGCTGGATGGGGAGCTCGGTATTTACCGGGCGGCTGTCCAAAGGCAGCAGCACCACCCGGGGCGGGGTATAGCCGGCGTCAGGGGTACTGCCGGCAAAACGCCAAAGGCCAAGGATCGAGAAAACCAGCATCAACGGCAGCGCCAGCCATAGGAGCCGCTGCCGGCTGCGCCGGCGGCGTCCTGCCCGGCGCATGGCGTTGCGCCTGAAGTTTCCCGGGGATGTTTCCTCCTCCCGGCGGTTTCCGGCAGCTTCCGTCTCCGGGGCAGAAGCGGTCTGCTGTGTTTCTGGATCCGCCGCGGAACCGGGATTAGCGGATTCGCCCGCCGGCCGGTGCCGGACCGGCGCCGGTCTTTCTCCGGATAATCCGGGATGTCTTTCGGATTCTTCCATAATATTCTCTCCTTTCCGGACAAAGCTTCTCCGGATCAGCCCTTTGATAAAACAAGCCGGTAATGCAGCCGCCATTGATTTGTGATATAATAAACGCAGTGAATTTCATCATAAATCACCGCCCGTGGCGGGCCGCCCGGCTGACAGGAAGTAAAGAGCCGGCCGCGTTGAGATCAGAGTTCATGATATAATGAGCTATGCGAATTATATCATATTTAAATATGTCATACTTTTATATTAACACATCCGCAGGAGGAGAAACAATGGGGCCTTATATTCCCCGGGTAGCGGCCATTCATGATCTTTCGGGCTTTGGCCGGAACTCCCTGTCCGTGGTCATTCCGATTCTTTCCACCATGGGGGCCCAGGCTGTGGCCTTGCCCACGGCGCTTCTGTCCACCCATACCGGCGGCTTTGAGCATTATGCCTTTTTGGATCTGACGGATTTTATGAGACGATGTATGGAACACTGGCAGGAACTGGGCCTGCGTTTCCATAGCATTTACAGCGGTTTTCTGGGATCTCCCAGCCAGGTGGAACTGGTGGCGGGGTTCATTGAGAAGCAGCGGATCAACAATCCTTTGGTGGTAGTGGATCCGGTGCTGGCCGACGAAGGCAAGCTGTACGATACCATGGATATGGAAATGGTATTGGGGATGCGGCGGCTGATCCGCAAAGCCGACGTGATCACACCGAACCTGACGGAAGCGGCGCTGCTGTTAGGCGAGGAATACCGGGCGGACCTGGATGAGGAGAGGCTGAAGGAGTGGCTGGTCAGGCTGGCGGATATGGGGCCGAAAACGGTGGTGATCACCAGCGCTCCCTTGTACCGCCGGGGCCGGGATACCAGCGTAGTGGCTTTTGACGGCAAGGGGCGCCACTTTTGGCGGGTACCTTGCATCTATATCCCCGCCCATTATCCGGGGACCGGGGACGTGTTTACCAGCGTATTGACCGGCAGCCTTTTGCAGGGCGACAGCCTGCCCGTGGCCCTGGACCGCAGCGTGCAGTTTGTCACCCAGGCCATCCGGGCCAGTTACGGTTTTGACTATCCCCGCCGTAACGGCGTGTTGCTGGAGCGGGTGTTAAACAGCTTAAACGGTCCCGTGAACCCGGGAAGCTTCGAGTGGCTGGACCAGCGGGACGAGGAATAGGAGGCACGCTTATGGTAGTCGGTATCACCAACATTCACGACGATGTTTTTCGGGAAATCATCCGGCTCCTGCTGGAAGAGTTTGACGAAATTTATACCTATGAACCGAAAAATCCCCTGGCCCCTTTGCTGGGAGAGAAGAGCGTCCGGCCTGTGATTACCGTCAGGCGGCCTGAGCCGGGTGAGGAAAACCAGGAACAACTGGCTTACGAGATCCGGATCGCTTTGCTTTACGGCGCCAATATCCCCCAGGTGGTGGCCAAAATCCGCCGGGAGGCGGCAGAACGGACCAAGCTTTATACCGGATACGATGTGTCGGCGGTGGACGTATATGTTACGCGGCTGATCCGGTTTGAAAAAGAGAGGAGCGCAGAAAATGAATCAGAAACCCCAGGTGACCATCAAAATGATGAAAGACCAGAATCCGCTGCTGGCGGAGACTGCTGATATCATAATTGAGCTGGAGCCGGAGGCGGCGCCCAATACGGTGAAAAATTTCATCTATCTGGTGGAGACCGGGTATTATAACGGTCTGAGCTTTCACCGGATTATTCCCGGCTTCATGATCCAGGGAGGCTGTCCCCACGGCACCGGCACCGGCGGCCCGGAATATGGCTTGCCCGGCGAATTTGCCTCCAACGGCTTTACCAATCCCTTAAAGCATACCCGGGGCGTGATTTCCATGGCCCGGGGGATGGACCCCAATTCCGCCGGCAGCCAATTCTTTATCATGACAGGGGACGCTCCTCATCTGGACGGCGATTATGCGGCCTTTGGCCGGGTGATTTCCGGCATGGAGACGGTGGACAAGATTGTCGATGCCCCCCGGGACTATACGGATCGTCCCATGCGGACGATCCTGATGGACACGGTGACGGTGGATACCTTTGGCGTGGAATACGAAGCGCCCAAGGTCATTGACATTCTGTAGGCTTTGCCCAATGGATCAGGGCAGAAGCTCCTATAACCGCACGATACGCCTGGAAGAGGCTGAAAAGCCGGGTTTGACGGCCCGGCTGCTTCGGCTTTCGGCAAAGGCGGAACTGGCGGAGGTGGAAAACCGAATCCTTTGCCAGCCTATGGAGGAAGCGGCGGCCTTTTTGCCTCCGGCCGCTGCGGACCTTTTGATCCTGGACCCGCCTTACAACCTGAATCGGAGCTTCGGCGGCGAAAGTTTTAAACAGCGCAAGCCTAAGGAGTACAGCCGGTGCTTCGAGGAATGGCTATTGCCTTTGCTG
>JAYFQF010000047.1:0-61989 GCA_034927285.1 Peptococcaceae bacterium | reverse complement strand
GCCGCTTATCATGGATGATTGAACGCCTCAATAAAAATTTAAGACCAATGTAAAAGGCTGTATTGCCAGTTGACCCGGGACAAAACCTTGATCTCTATTTCGCACCGTCTGAGTACTGTGCGAAATGCCGATCAGATTTTGGTGGTTGATTGCGGAAGAATTATGCAGCAAGGAACCCATGATGAGCTTATAAAGCAAGAAGGGATTTACCAAAATTTTTTCAAGTTGCGAACAGCTGCCATGGGCTTGCATTTATAAACGTCCTTCTGCCGCCGCTTTGTCCAAGTCATTCCTTTTTCGTGCCGGCGCTCCTTTTGGCCGCGCCGTCCAGATATTGCACGACGACGTGGGTGGCGTCGCAAAAGGGTTTATTTTCCGATTCGCCGCAGCGGCAAAGGGCCGCGCGGTTCCGGACTTCATAGGGAGTGCCGTCCGCCGATTCAATCAGAATATGGCCTTTGACGAAGATGCCTGCGCTTACGTTCCTTTCCGGGTCTTGCAGGATGTCGATCGAAGGGGTATATTTATGCTCATGCTCTGTGCCATGGATATCCACAGCAGTCAACCGGCCGGCGGGACAGTCGCTGGCGGCGCGGATGGCCTCGTCCCGGTTGTTGCCGATGTCCGAATGTTCCACCAGATCCCATACATTGCCGTTTTTTCTGTGGCAAAAGCGGGCAAACGCGCAGCGTCCGTCATCCAGAAGATTTATTTCCGGCCCTTCCATTATCTCTGCCCTCTCATGGTACTGCCTTTTGGAGGCTGTTTCTCTTCCGTGGAAATTGTGATTCTGGTGGCTTCCGTCGCAAAAAGGCGGATTCTTTGACCTGCCGCAGCGGCAGAGGGCGTATTCTTCCGCCTGAGGCAGTTCCCGCCCGGCCTGAAATTCATATTCTCTGCCTTTGGCAACGATGATTTGTTCTGAAAGCGGAATATTTCCTGAAACAAGGTAGGGCCCGTTTTCTACAATTTTTATTTTACACTTGGGGTTGGTCTCGTTCATTTGGGATACCTCCGTTTGTTTTATTTTTCAACCGTTTCATCAGTTTCCTGTTACAACCATAGCACGGCTTAATAAAGAAGTAAATTGCCCCGGAGCCTGATTTGCCGTAAAATAATAGTCCCTGTTTTCTTTTTGTAATGTCTCCTTCTTCCAGGCGAAAAGCATCTGCTGAATCAAGATAAAAAAGAGCGTACCGCAAAACGGTCCCGGGCCAAGCCGTTTTGCGATACGCTCTATTCACTTCTTAGCTGCCGGTGTCCTGGATACCGGCCTTCTGGATACCGGCGTCCCGGCTGACGGCCTCTTGGCTGACGGCGTATTGAATACCCGGTCCGCCGCCGGTTACAGCGCCATCTCTTCCCACTGGGATTCCTTAAACCCTACCAAAACGAAATCCCGGCCCACTAAGATCGGCCGCTTCACCAGCATGCCGTCGCCGGCCAAAAGCTCCAGCTGAGCCTCCTGGCTCATTTCCGGCAGCTTGTCCTTCAACTCCATGGATTTATAGAGCAGACCGCTGGTATTAAAAAATTTTTTTAAGGGCAGACCGCTTTTTTTCTGCCAATCTGCCAGCTCTTCCCGGCTGGGGTTATGGGTTTTGATATCGCGCAACGTATATTCCACTCCATGGGCTTCCAGCCAGGCTTTGGCCCGCTGGCAGGTGGTGCACTTAGGATAGCAGACAAACAACATAGAAATCTCCTCCTCTTTGGCTGTCTCGGCAGCCGGTTCTAATTAATAACGATCAGGTAAACCATAGCGATGATCAGCCCCAGACCGAACAGCAGCAGGCTATAGGACAGGCTGCCGTTGATGGCCTGCCGGACGGCCCTTTCCTGCTCTTTATTTTGAGGCTGGGCCGGATAGGCAAAGTCTTCTTCCTTCAATTTTTTTGCCGCCCATTGGCGGCCCTTTTCCCCTTTTTCACCGGCAAGGGAAAAGAATTTATAAATCAGCCCAGTGGCAAAGCGGATTATCTGCTCTATGCCCCGGTCCGCCCAAGCAAATACGGCGCTTGCCACGCTTTGGCCGATCTGCAGCGCCGCCTTCCAGAAGCGGTTGAAGCCCTGATCGGCGTGGTTATGCATCTGTTCCGCCGTCCGGCCTCCCAGTTCTACCGCCCCGGTGCTGAAACGGTCCAGGAAATTTCCGGCCAGATTATAAAAGCCCTGGGCGGCTTTGCCCCCAAAGCGCAGCAGATCCCGCCCCAAAAGCTCGAAACCTTTTTCAGAGAAGCGATAGGCCTTTCCGGCCAGGGCGCCGCCGGCCGCCGGCAGGACCTCCAGCAAAAGGGGCCGGTATACCCGCTGGTTCAAATCCAGCCAGGCGGGCCAGCGGTTTACGTATTGCCGCCCCCCTCCCTTTGCCGTTCCTTCCGCCCTGGTCAGGCAGGGACGGATAAACAGAAAATACAGCGCCAATCCCAGGGTCAGAGAGATCACGGCGCCTTTTAAATTCACCCAGGCAAAATAATCCACGGCGTGGTCCGGCGCCTGGCCCTGCATAAAGCCTTGTCCGATATCCGCCAGCTTATCCATCACCCGGTAAGGGAAAAAGCCCGGTATTAACAGCAGAGCGGCGGAAATCAGCAGGGCGGCGCGGCCTTTTTTTCGCAGATAATTCTTGCTCATGGCGTCGAACTCTTTCTGGCGGGGATTACGCTCCCAGAAAAGCGCCAGATAGATCTTCAGCATATAAGCTGCCGTCATGGCCCCGGTGAAAAGGAAAAAGATTTCGATTCCCTGATAGAAAAGGGCGCTTTTTCCCGCCTCATTTAAGAGGTGGATATATTCCACAATACTTTCATGAAGCAGGGTCTTGCTGATATAGCCGCTGAAGCCGGGCACTCCCATAATGCTCAGAGCGCCGCTGAGAAAAGCGATATGCATGATGGGCTTACCCCGGCCGAAACCTTTGATCTTATTAATATCCAATTCATGGATATTCATGAACACGGCGCCGGCGGCCAGGAAAAGGGCCAGCTTGATCAGGGAGTGGTTTACCATATGAAGAAAGGTGCCCCGTACCGCCAGGGCGTTATGCTGGCCCAAAAGCCCCTGCATGCCGGCGCCTACCAGAATAAAGCCGATCTGGGAAATCGAAGAGCAGGCCAGGATCCGCTTTAAATCCATGGTAAAAACCGCCAGAAAAGCCCCCAGAAACATCGTGACGGTTCCTAAAATCAGCACAAGGCGGCCCCAGAAAGGGTCATGTAAAAACAAGCTGGTGCCGATGACCAAAATACCGAAGATCCCGGTTTTGGTCAAAATCCCGGACAAAAGAGCGCTGGCGGGAGCAGGCGCCGCCGGATGGGCCGAGGGCAGCCAGACATGCAAAGGAAACATCCCCGCCTTGGCGCCAAAGCCAAAGAGCATCAGGCAGGCCGGCAAAACCAGGCGGCGGCGTTGGCCGCCATGGCCATAGACAGCCAAAAGCTCGTCAAAATCAAGAGTGCCGGCGATCTGCTCCAGCATCTGGATCCCCATCAGCATCACCAGTCCGCCGATGACCGCCACCGCGATGTAGAGCTTGGCTGCCTCCAGGGAAGCGGGTTTTTCATTATTTACCACCATCACAAAAGAGGTGAAGGACATCATCTCGAAAAAAACGAAAGTCGTAAAAAAATCCGCGGATAAAAAGACGCCCGCCGTGGCCCCCAGCGTCATCAGGGTAAAAAGATGATAGCGGTTCCGGTTCCGGTAATGGTGAAAATATTCCCGGGAGATCAGCAGGGTTAAAAACCACATGATCCCGGCAATCACCACATAGACGGCCCGGAAGCCGTCGATTTTCAGGCGGATCCCCCGGCCTAAAAGACCGGGCCAGGCAAAACTGTCCGCCAGGAAGCTCCCGGCACCGCCGGCCCAGGCCCCTTGGGCGCCGGCTCCATCCGGGAAGCCGCCCGCCACCCGGGCCAAAAGCCACAGGGCGGCCAGAAGCTCCGCCAGCGCCGCGAACATGGAAAAATAATCGCGGCCGCGCTTATTAACCTTTCCCAGCTTAAAGCCCAGGAAAGCGCAGGCCGGCGGCCAGAGAATCAAAAATAATAAGATGGGATTGCCCGTCACCTTTAATAAACCTCCAAATTTCTTTTTCCCTTTACACCATGCCCAGGCTGATGGCCGTCACGTACTCCCAAAGAGGCTGAGAAAAGATCCCCAGCAAAATCACCGTAACCGCCAGAAGGATCAGCGGCCCCTTCATTTTCCAGTTGGGATCCCTGGGCAGGCGGTCAGGTTCAAAGGACACCGACTCTTCCCGGGGAAAATAAGCGGACCGGATAATGGTAAACAAATATGCCGCGGTCAATAGGATCGAAATCAGGATCACCCCTATTCCCACAAAGCCCAAGGTCCCCGCCTGGCCATAGCCGGCAGAAACAGCGGCCAGCAAAAGCTCCAGCTTGGCGTTGAAGCCGATGGTCAGGGGAAGCCCCATCAAGGCCAGTGCCCCCACCGTAAAAGTGCCGAAGGTTACCGGCATATAGCTGCCCAGGCCCTCCAGCTGGCCTACGTCGGTGCGGCGGGTCATATAAAGCACTGAACCGCAGCAGTAAAACAGCAATATTTTCATAAAACCGTGGGCTACCATATAAAAAATGGAGGCCGCCAGTCCCTTTGCCGTCATCAGGGTAACGCCGAACAGCACGTAGGACAGCTGGCTTACCGTAGAATAGGCCAGGCGGCGCTTAAAATGCTGCATATAAAATGCTTTTGCCGAGCCGTAGAGGATCGTGATAATGGCTAAAGCCATCACCGCTTTCTGAACCCAGGTACCGGCCACATTCTCACTGCCGAAAATATAATAGGTGAGCCGCATGGTGGTAAAGGCGCCGGCCTTGACCACAGCCACGGCATGAAGCAAAGCGGTGACGGTGGTAGGGGCCACCGATGCCGCAGGCAGCCAGCTGTGAAAAGGGAATATGGCGGCCTTGACGCCAAAGCCGATAAAGGCCAGGAAAAAAACCCACAGCAGAGCCTGCCGGTTTTCCGCCAGCATTTCCGGGGTAAAGACGCCCCCCAAAGCAAAATCCAGGCTGGTGCCATAATTGGCGGTAAAAACCAGACAAATAAAGACCAGGGTGGCGCCGCCGATGGAATAAAAAAGATACTTTTTGCCGGCGGCGTATACGGTACGGTTCATGGCATGGATCACCAGCGGCAGGGTAATAAAGGTTAAAAGCTCATAAAATAAATACATGGTCAGAAGGTTGGCGGCAAAAGCGATGGCTAAGGTCACGCCGAAGGTCATGGTATAGAAGGTATAAAATTTCAGTTCCTTGCCCTCATGCTTCATATACTCGAAGGCGTAAACCGTGGCGACAGGCCATAAAAAAGCCACCATCAGGGCAAATACCCGGCCCAGCCCATCCAGACGGAAGGCGATGGACATGGTCCCGCTGAACCGCAGCAGGGTCAGGTTATCGGCAGGGCACCAGATAACGGCGGCCAGGGCCAGCAGCGAAGTGGCCATAACCACAAAAAAGATATAGACTTCCCGCCAGCGCCGGCTGCGGAACTTGGCGACGGGAATGTACAGACCGCCCACTAAAGGCAGTAAGATGGGCAGAAGCAGGATAAAAGCGCTGGTCAAACAGTTTCCCCCCTACATCAGGCTGCCGGCCAGGGCAGCAAAAAAGCTGGTGAGTTTATGCGGAAATAAGGACAAAAGGATGGCCAAAGCGCTGAGCACCACCAGAGGGCCGGTCATGGTCCAGGAAGATTTTCGCTTCACCCGTTTGCTGTAATCATAATCCGAACCGGGAAAAAACGCTCCGATGATGATCGGCAGAAGATAGCCGGCGGTCAAAAGAGCGCTGACCAGCAGCACCACCGGCCCCAGCCAGGAAAAAATGCCGATGGGCGCTTCCAGGGCCGCAGTAATCAGATACCATTTGCTGACAAAGCCTCCCATCGGCGGAATACCGATCAGGGATAAGGAGGCCAGGGTAAAACAGCACATCACCAGGTTCATTTCCTTGCCGATCCCTTTCAGCTCATCCACCATCTGCCTGCCGGTTTCATGGATAATCACCCCCGCGCAGAGAAACAGGATCAGCTTGGTAAAGGCATGGAACACCATCTGCAAAAGGGCTCCGGTAAATGCCTCGGCGCTTAAAACCGCCAGGCCGAAAAGCATATAGGAAATCTGGCTGATACTGGAATAGGCCAGCCGCTTTTTCAGCAGGGGTTCACGGAAAGCCAGCATCGAGCCCATAAATACGGTCAGAAGCGTGGCCCCCAGCCACAGATACTGGATCCCGGTGCCCCGGAGGACCGCGGGGCCGACCATATTATACACCACCCGGATGATCCCTAAAGCCCCGGCCTTGGTGATCAGGGCGGACAAGGGCGCGCTGACCGGCGCCGGCGCCGCCGGATGGGCTACGGGGAGCCAGGCCTGTAAGGGATACATGCCGGCCTTGCAGCCAAAGCCAAAGATCAAAAGCAGCAAGGCTATTTTCAATACATTTCCGTGGATGGTGGCCATGGTGGCGTCCAGAAGGCCCCCGGGGGTAAAGATGCCGATATCCGTTATGCCGTTTAAGAGAACGATCCCCACCAAAGCCAGCGTGGCGCCAAAAATGGAATACACCAGGAAAGTGACGGCCGCCTGGACATCTTCCTTGCGCATGGAATGACAGATCAGCGGGAAGGCCAGAAAAGTCATCAGTTCATAGAACAGATAAAAGGAAATGATATTATCCGCCATGCCCAGGCCCAGAAGCGAACCCAAAAGGGCCAGCAAAAAGCTGTAATAGCGGTTTTCGTAGCGGTCATGGTGAATATAGCCGTGGGAAAATATTACGATCCCCACCCACAGCACCGCCACCAAAAGGTTATAGACCGTGGCCAGGGCGTCCAGCCTGAGGCCTACGGCCAGCCCTTCGTCGATACGGTAAAGAGTCATCTGGGCGTCGGGACATTGCCAGACCAAAAAGCACATGGCCAGGGACGTAGCCGCCACCGTACCTACGGTATAAATCTGTTTGGCCCTGGGACTCTCCATCTTTAGTATGGGCAAAAGAACCGCCGCCAAAAAAGGGAAAATTACCGGAAGCGCCAATAAGCCGTTGCCGTTAAACAAAAAACCACCTCATTTAAGAATTCTCTTTTGTTCGGGGTGTCATAAATTTACCGGCTGAACCGGCTTAAAACATCAGCAGGCCTCTTTCGATTATCTCCAGCACAGGCCCGTAAGCGCAGCCCAGAAAAATATTCAGCAGAATAAAAAGGATCATGGTCAGTTTGTAGGACACAGGACTTTTATGGACCAGCGGGGGCTCACCGGTCTCCTCCGGCTCAGCCTCCGGGATAAACTGGTCGGCAAAGCTCAGCTCTTCCCCCTGAGCCAGTCCCTCGTCCTCATGGGCGTAAATCGTCACGATCACCGGCACGAAATACATAGCGTTCAACAGGGTGCTGAGAGCCAGCACCAAAAGGGTCATCACCATTTTTCCCGGGCTTTCCAGGGAAGCCGTGGCGAAATAAAACTTGGAGACAAAGCCGGAAAACAGCGGGATCCCGATCATGGACAGCGACCCCGCGGTGAAAGCCAATCCCGCCAGCCGGTTTTCATGGCCGGCGCTTTTTAAGTCGTGGATCTGCCGGCTGTGGCCGGAGGTCTCCATCAGTCCGTCGGCGGCGCAGAAAAGCATCGGCTTGGTGATGGCGTGGGCCAGGATATGGAAGCAGGCCGCCACAGTCCCCGTGGCGGTGGAAAGGCCGATGCCCATGAAAATATAACCCACCTGGGCTACGGAGGAATAGGCCAGCAGACGCTTGATGTTGTGTTCCCGCAGGGCGTAGAGGCTGCCGAAGATCATCCCCGCCAAGCCAAAGGCAAAGAGCAGATTGGCCACTTGCAGCTGGTGGATGAATTCCAGGCCGAAAACCCGGTAGAAGATCTTCAGCAATAAAATGACATAGCCCTTCAGCACTACGCCGGAAAGGATGGCGCTGGAGGCCGTGGTGGCGGAGCCGTGGGCCGTGGGCAGCCAGGTATGGAAGGGATACAAAGCGCTTTTGATGGCCAGGCCCACGGAGATCAAAAGGATCACCACCGCCAGGGGCACCTCATAAGAGCCTTTTGCCGCCAGAATCTCCAGGGAAGCCCTGATATGATCCATCAAAAGGTGGCCGGTAACGCTATAGATCAGGGATATGGCAATGAGCAGCATGCCCGAGCCCAGAAGGCTCATGATCAGATAGCGGATCGTGGCGGTAATGGTTTCTCCGGTATCCTTGGAGGCTACGATGGCGCAGGCTGCCAGGGTATTAATCTCCACAAAAACGTACGCCGTAAAAAGGTCGTTGGTATAGATCAGCGCCAAAAGGGAACTCATCAGCAGGTTGATCATGAGAAAATAAAGTCCCTGGCGGGCCGGCGCGATATCGTCATAAATCCGCTCCCTTCCCGCGATCAGGGAAAGCAGCATGACCACGGAAAAAGCCAAAGCCATCAGAGCTTCAAAGACGCCGGCCCGCAGCTCATTTCCCCAGGGGGCGGGAAAGTGTCCCATGGAAAAGATAAAGCTTTCCCCGGTCTGCCAAAGCTCCGCCAGTAAAGCCGCCGACATCAGGGTAATGGCGGCCAGGGCTCCCAGCGTCAGCCTTTCCGCCAGCTTTGCCTTGGAAGCAAAACAGAAAACGCCGGCCAATATGGACAGCATAATGCTGATAAAAGGGATATTCTGAATCAGCTGCAAGGTTTAACGATCCTCCCTGCTCAAATATAAGATCTCATCCATGTGCATGGTCCCGTATTTTTCGTAAAGCCGGAGCACCAAAGCCAGGGAAAAGGCGGTCACGCTCACCGAGACCACGATGCCGGTCAGCACCAAAGCGCCGGGCAAGGGATTTACATATCGGCCCGCATCCAGGATGCCGTCCACGATAATGGCCGGATCGCTGTCCGCGATATAGCCCTTGGCGGCCAGAAAAAGATAGATAGCCGTATCCATGATATTAAAGCCGATGATTTTTTTCAGCAGATTCTGGTGGAAAAGCAGGGTGGAAAAACCGATACAGAACAGCACTACCGCTGAAATCTCCACATAATTGGTGAAAAAATTTCCGCCCATCACAGTCCTCCTCTGGCAAACAGGGCATAAATACCATATACCGTGCAGGCCACCACCAGACCCACCGCAATATTTAAAGGCAGGATCAGGCCGCCGCTGAATATACTGCCCGGAGTACCCAAAGGGATGAGACTTTCCAGGTGATTTCCCCCGGTAAAAAAGGAGTAGCTCTTGGCCAGGGCATAAAAGAACAAAGCTCCCATCACTACTCTGGTGAAAACTTTCTCATTCAAAAACCGGCGGGTCCTGGCCGTGCCGTTGGACAGATTATACAGGATCAGTCCGGAGCCCATGACCGCGCCGCCGGAAAAACCGCCGCCGGGGGACAGGTGGCCATTTAAAATGATATATATGCCAAACAGCAGAATGCAGGGTGTTAAAAACCTGGCCACCGTCCGGAAAATCACATCCTCCTTCGGGGCGTAGGTCAGGGTCTCCTCCATCAGCACCCGGATCTCCTTCTCTTCTTTTTTCAGCAGCATCCAGACCGCGGCTACCGCCAAAAACAGCACTGTGGATTCACCGAAGGTATCAAAAGCTCGGTAATCCAGGATGATGCCGGCGGTGACGTTTACGGCGCCGGTCTCTTCCAGCCCCTTTTCCAGGTAACGCTCCACCACTTCATTATTTGCCGGATTGCTTTCCTCGCCAAAAATCGGCAGATTGGACACCGTTAAAAAGAGCAGGCTGATCATCATCAGGCAGACAAGGGCGGCCACCACAGCGTAAAGGCGCCGGAAACGGCGGATGATGCGAAACTCGTTTTCACTTAGACGCCTCATCCTTTTCTCCTTTCATCTCTTTGATCCGGGCCAGGGTCAGGAAAAACAGGATGCTGGTGATGCCGGCGCCCACCGCCGCTTCCGTGACGGCCAGGTCCGGCGCCTTCAATACAATCCAGACGATGGACATGGCCAGGGAGTAGCTCATAAAAATAATCACCGCGGTCAGAAGCTTTTTGGTCAGGGATACCGCCAGGGAGCAGCCGATCAAAAATAAAAGGATCAGCACCATGAAGGCTTTCATTTGTGGATCACCTCGCATTTTTTCTCCACATCAGGGTTGGTGGCGATTTCCGTGCCGGCGATCAGGTGACTGGCCACCGGATTGGCTATCCAGATGAAGATGATGGCCAGGGCTATTTTCAGCGTGGTAATGCTGAGGCCGCTGATGAGGGCCAGGCCGCCGAATACCAACAGCGCGCCCATGGTGTCGCATTTGGCGGCCACATGGGTACGGTTCAACACATAATCGAAACGGAAAATGCCTAAAGTAGCCACGCCCAGCACAAAAAGCCCGGAACCTACCAATATGGTGGCTATGATCTGCCGCAGCAGCTCCATCAGCGTCCTTCCCCCTTTATCCGGTTTCCTTTACCCTCCAGGCGGCGGCGGTTATAAGAGGCCACATAGGTTTTGGATAAAATCACCACCGCCAGAAAGCTGATCAGGGCGTATAGCAGACAGATGTCCATCAGATATCCCTGATCGAAATAGATCGCCAGTACCCCGATCATAATCACCACTTTTGTGCCGATAATATTTACCGCCAATATCCTGTCGGTAAAGCGGGGGCCCAAAACAGCCCGCAAAAGGCAAAAGCCCACGGTTATTCCCAAAAAGATCAGGGTAAATAAAAGCAAATGCTGATACCAGGAAGAAAGCTGGTTCATCTGTTTTCCTCCATCCCGCCGATCAGCTCCACAAAGCAGCATTCCTCAATCCCCTGGACCATTTCCCTGGTCAGGGCATGGACCCAGTAACGCCCCTCCGTCAGGTCGGCGGTAATGGTCCCCGGCGTCAGCGTAATGGAATTGGCCAGCATTACCCGGCCTACGGAGGTCTTCAGCCTGGTTTCAAAACTGATCAGACAGGGATCCACTTTGATTTCCGGTGAAAGCACCAGCCGGATCACCTGGACGTTGGCCAAAAACATCTGCCAGATCAGATGAAGACCGTAAACCGTCAGCTTACCGATATTCTTAAAAAGAGTCAGATCGTTTTCCGGCCGGTAATCCAGATAGCGGCGGCAAAACCAGTAGACGCCCCCCACAGCCAGCAGGCCGGTGGCCAGCACATCCCCGCCGGCCCGGCCGTTAAGAACGATCCACAAAATGAACAAGACCAGAAGCATAACGAAACCTCTTCCTCTAAGGCGACACAAAACGAAAAAAACCATAATTTTTTTTATTCCACATACAAGCGGCAAATTCCTTTTTTGATTTGCAGATAAATTGCATCTTTATAAAAAAATTCCGGAGCCACCCCTTGATCCTGCCTTTATCCGCCCCGGATAGCCTGCCGATATATACATTCTTTTATCATTTTATCATATTCAGGTCCATAATCATAACCGTTTCCGCATTCTTTCCGCAATAAAATACCTTCCTGGATAAATACCGGAAGTTTCTTTGTCCTGCCGGATATTTTTTACAAAAAGAGAAAAAAATAACCTGCGGGCGTTTCAGGAAGGCCGCCGACGGATTTGCCCCTCTTCCAAAACACCCACAGGTCAAAGTATAAATCTTATTTTTCCCGGGGCACCCCCTCACAGCTCGGGGAATAGCCCTGGTTTTCTGTTTCTTTCATGAAGTATCCTCTTTGGATATATTATTTTCGGGGCCCGGACTTTGCCTCCACGAGCTTTACGCGGTTCATCAGCGGATGCTGGAGCCTGACGGCGCCCTGCCGGGGACACTCCATTACGCAGCTGCCGCAATAATAGCATTCGCCGGGATACATTACCACCGGCGGTTTGCCTTTTTCAGGGTTTGGCAGCAGAATATCCACCTGACAAACCTCCGCGCAGCGATTGCAGCCAATGCAGCGGCTTTCATCGAACACAAGGGGTTGAGCGCTGCATGGCACAACGGATGCAGTCAATGTATTCATTTCACGCATATAATCACCCTCTTTTCATCTGCTCGACATAATCCTGGTTGTGCTCCAGATATCCCTCTTCGATATCTCCGTAGAAATCATGCGGGACATCGCCCCGGATAATTTCACCGCCTTCTTTTCGGATGGTGATGAAGTGCTTGTCTCTCTCCGGGTCTGTCTCCGGAAAGTCACTGCGCTGGAAACAGAGAGGCTTTGAGCTGGACTTTCGTAAAAGACACGCATTTAAGATCAGCTTGGACACCTCCAGGATGTCCAGCACTTCATGGGTACGCATCAGTTCGTGAGGATTTTGACAGCTCAGTTGAGGTACCGCTTCCTTTTCGTAGCTGTCAAGCAGATCCAGTCCTTCCCGGAGCAGATCGTCACATTTAATACCGCCGCAATAATTCTGCATTGCTTTGGAGATCGCCATATTCAGTTCCTTCCAGCTCATCCCCTGACGATTGTACATCGGAGCATACAAGCGGCCGCTTTCCTGCCGGATCTCCTCAGTCTCCGGCTCGATGAGATTCACCTCATCCGCGTAGTCGCTGGCCTTTCTTCCGGCATAGTAGCCGGTGGCGGCGGCAAAACCGCAGCAGTCTGAGGCATAGAGCTGGTCGCCGGCGGCGTAAATCCCGTCGATATTAGTTTTCAGGTTCCAGTCATGGAACAGTCCTCCGGGTGCGCCAAACAGCTGACGCTCCTGATCCAGGAAACTGGCGGATTGCCAACCGGTACCATAGCTCTGCAGCGCATGCTTCTCCGGGTCAAACCCGCGCTCGGTATAGTTTTGAAGAATCGGTATCTTTGTCTTCCCTTCTTCTCCCACCATCAGGCCCCAGATCACTTTTCGCTCCATTTCCGGCATTCTGCTCAGGTCCGCGTAAAAAGGAAGCTGATATCCTTTCTTCATCAGTTCGTCAAAGGGCATTGTCTCCGGGCCGCGCCAGTCATACTTTGCTTCGTCAATGACGCCTCCCTTCAGGAAGAACTTCTGGCCGGGAGCCGGCTGATAGCGTTCCGAAACCGTCTTAAGCACATTTCCGTCCCTATCCACATAAGGTATTTCAACGCCGCGGGCATCCACCATTGTGGCCGCATACCAGGTATTATGGTTATTTCCGGCGCCATACGGCGGGAAGCTGCGGCCTGCCGCTGAAAATTCGCCGCGTACGGATTTTTCCATCATCGTGAATTCCAAGCCGGCACGGTATCCCATGGCATGCCCGCTGCCGATGCTTTGAGGCGGACGGAATTCACAAAGTCCCACAAGATCAGGGTTAAACAACCAGACGCGGGCCGGCCTGGACATGGCCATAATGGTAGACTTGGCTTTGAATACATATAGTTTTCCCGTGCGTACATCCATGCCTACCGCGCCGATGCCGCGTTTTTTCCCCTCCACCGCCGCCGTCAGCAATGAGGTGGCCTCGGTACGCTCAACCAGCCGGACCTTCAGGCGCTTCAGTTCCCGGTACAGCGCCGGCTTAAAAGTGGTGCCCCACACCCGCATAAAGAATTTATTTTTATAATCATAGGCAAACAGGAGTCCCGTTTTATCGTCACGGAATTCCGCTCCCTTAAACTCTCCCGCGGTATCCCGGATCTTTCCGCCGAAGGATTCCATATCCAGCAGCCGGTCATATCCCTCCCGGCATTCGATGTAGTGGCCGATTCCGTTACTGTAATAATCCTGCTCCAGGATAAAGGCCTGGGCGATCTCCTTGGGGGTAACCCGGGAGCAGGGATTGGTGCACGCTACTTCCCAGTGGTCAAAACCGCTGCCGGCAGACCCGCTGCGGACAATGGCTCCCTTTTCCACCAACGTGACTTTTTTCCCCTTGCGGGCTGCCGAAATCGCCGCATAACAGCCGGCCATCCCGCCCCCCAGCACAAGCACCTCAGATTCTATTATCTCTACGGCGCCAAATTCGTTTTTATAGGGCCATGCGTATTGATTCATGACTTCCTCCTTGTGCTTACAATTTTTTCATTACTCCTTCTGGATTCCTCTTTCCCGCTTTGCTCCCTGTCTCCTCAGGGGGCTGCCATAGCGATCATCTGTCTTGCGGCTGCGCCCCCAGGCTTTGCCGGGCGCTCCGGTCCCCTTGCTCCAGGCGAAGGCGATTGGCCTTCTGCCCTTCCTTATCCGTCAGGCTGACGGCCACAAGCACAATGAACGATACAAGGTAGGCAAACAGCAGCGCCAGGTCTACGTTAACAAGTCCCTGAATCGGGCTGGGGATGCCAAGGAAAAAGGCCCCCACGCCGATGACGCCTCCGGCAGCGGCGGCTGTAAAGGCTCCCTTTCGGGTGGCGCCGCTCCACATCAGGCCGCCCAGCAGAGGAACCAGCAGGCTGCCCATATAAGGATAGTTGAAGATGATCATGGCATCGAGGATATCGGTCATATAGAAACTGAACAGTATTCCGGCAATACTGCCGATCAGCACGGTGAGCTGGGATATCCTCTTGGCTTTGGGCAGCTCGTCTAAGTTCCCGACTTCAGGATGCAGGAACTTATTGTAAAAGTCCCGGGCGACGCAGGAACCCATGGATAATATCACACCGTTGGCGCTGGACATAGCGGCAGCCAGAATCGCCGCGATGACAAGCCCCGCAATAACAGGAGAAAGCGTATTGGTGGCGGCGATGGTAAAGATGCCGTCGGTTACGCCGGGGAACAATTTTGCCGACATCGCGCCGATGGAAGAGCACATCGTCCCGATCAGAATGACAATGGCTCCGCCCAGGCAGCAGCCCTTTGAGGCGCTTTTAGCGTCCTTAGCGGACTGGATGCGCGCATAGGCATCATAGGACACCGAGATGGATAAAAAGAAAGGCAGTACAAGATAAATAAAGCGGGACAGCATCCCCGCCGGGATGAAGGGCGTAGCGTAAATTTCCGCCAGAGAGCCTCCGGCTCCAATAAATTTGGAAATCATAATGAAAAAGAACAGGGGGATTCCCATCATGATCACACTGACATGGATGGTGTCGGTAAGGACCACGCCCCACATGCCCCCGATAGTGCAGTACAGCAATACGATGGCGGCGGTGATGACTACTCCCCAGTGAAAAGGGATCCCAAACCCCGCCAGCACTCCGCCGCAAGCGAGGATCTGGGCGATGAAGATCCCCAGTAAACTGGGCATATTGCTGAGGAAGGACCAAAAGCGTATGCCCCGGCTGTCCCCAAATCGCTGGGAAAAGAAATCCATCGGCACAAACCCTTCCTGGGCACGCAACTTCCGGCTTGTGACAAGGCCAGCGATTACCAGGCCGCCGCCACAACCCAGCGTGTAATATATACCGGGCCAAATTCCCTAGTTATAGCCGTTTGTCGCCCCGCTGAGGACAACGCCGACTCCGATCTGCACCGCGGACAGTGTGATCCCCGTTCTGACCCATCCCAACTGCCTGCCCGCCACCAGAAAGTCCGATGCCTTTTTCGAACGGCTGGATGCATATATTCCGGTTCCAATGACTACAACAAAATAAATCGCGCATACCAGCAAAATGACAGTATTGCTTTGCATAGTTCACTCTCCTCTATATTATTGTTTTACGTTGGACCTTTGCAGCACAGGGAATTAACCCCAATATGTACCAAACGATTCTTTTTGTAATCCTTTACGAAGACTGCAATATTCACAAAGATCACGACAACACATTTTCCAGCACAATTAGGAACCGTCACCAGGCCATAACGAGCACCCCCCTTTTTTGATGTATGATGCATCATGCATTTACACCATATAAATATCATATTATTCCTACTTTTGTCAATATCTTTTCCTAAAATAAATAAAAGAATGATTATTTGTAAACTTTTTAGTTTTGCCGCCGCCTTGCATTTATCGGATATACTATGGCAAAACTAAGATTATTGTATGTTTTATGCATACATGCTATCATAATAACAATAATCATTCATCATTTGTATATGGAGCTGTTGGACGTGATCATTAAAAAAAATCTCAGCGAACAAATCTATGAAGCGGTCAAGGCCGATATCCTGACGCAAAAAATCGGATTCGGCCAAAAGCTGATCAACCGTGAACTGCAAAAAAGGTTCGGGGTGAGCTCCACGCCGGTACGGGACGCCATTAACCGCCTGTATCTGGACGGCCTGCTGGAGGATATCTCCAACGGCGGCGCCCGCATAATTTCCTTTGATCTGAAAATGGCCCTGGAGGTTAATGAGATCGTGGCTCTGCTGAACCAGGACGCGGTGGCCCTGACGGTGACAAAGGGAAATCAGGATAAAGTGACGCGTCAGCTGTCGCAAATTATCGCAAAGCAGCAGGATTATCTGGACCACCCCAAATATCTCGAATATGATAAGCAGTTCCACCATACTTTCTTTGAATTCAGCGACAACGCCAGATTGATTAAAGTATATGATGAGCACAGCGCGCTGTGGGACATGCTGATCCTGATTTACCATAAAAACTCCAATTCAAGCCGGGAAACGGCCTTTGCGCAGCATCAGCAGATTTTCAGCGCTTATCGCGGCGGAGACTACGCTGCGGCCCGGCGCCTTTTGTCGTCGCATTTTACGGATGCCGTAGAACCGTTGAAGAAGAAATTCGGCGCTCAGGAGGGATCCGTGCAGGAGTGCCCCGGCAATACCCGGAGCTGGTAAGCCCGGGCTGTGCCGGACGCTCCCGGATTCGGCCGCGGCCGTCCAGGGTGAGTCATGCTTTTTGCCGGGCCGGAAAAGAAAAAGGGCTGTCCCGTACTGGATTTAAACCAGCCCGGGACAGCCCAAACAGGAATAACGAAAATCAAGGCTGCGATGAGGTTTTGCACGCTGTGCAAATTCTTAAAAAAATGTTATAGTTCTTGGTATAAAGAAATTTATCGGGTGAGCACCTACCGTATGCGAGGCTAATCTCGCATACGGCATTTTTTTGTGATGAAAAAGGAGGAATTCCGTTATGAAAACCAAGGGGACATTAATGCTGCTTTTAGCTGCGCTTATCTGGGGTATGGCTTTTGTGGCCCAGTCCTTGGCGGCAAATAATATCGGCCCATTTACCTTTAATGCGGCGCGCTCATTGGTCGCCGCACTGTTTTTGTTTGTGCTGATCGAAGTGAGAAAGGCTTTCAAAAAGACTCTTCCGGAGAAGCCGGAAAAGACAGATTCCAGGGAAGTGATTATTGGCGGCCTGCTCTGTGGCGTCGCTTTGTTTTCTGCCGTCAACTTCCAGCAATTCGGTATCTCAGCTTACCCCGACGGGGCAGCATCCTCCGGCAGAGCCGGCTTTCTCACCGCAAGCTATGTGGTCATGGTGGCTTTGTGTGCCCGAATCTCCGGGAAAAAGCTGCACCCAATCGTATTATTTTCGGCGGCGGGCTGCATTGCCGGAATGTATATGCTTTGTCTCTCCGGTGGTTTCTCCGTTATTTATCTTGGGGATATTTTAGTCCTTGTCTCGGCGGTTTTCTTTACGGCGTACATTTTGATTATCGACCATTTCTCAAAGCTTGACAGCGTCAAAATTTCCTTCATCCAGTTCCTGGTATGCGGAATGCTCTCACTGATCGCTATGCTTATCGTTGAAAAGCCGGCCATGGGTGTCCTGCTTGCCGCTTGGCTGCCCATCCTCTATACCGGTATTCTATCCAGCGGTGTGGGGTATACCCTGCAGATAGCAGGCCAGAAATATACCGAGCCTGCGGTTGCATCCATTGTAATGAGCCTTGAATCCGTCTTTGCCGCTCTTGCAGGCTGGATAATATTAGACGAACGCCTGAGCGGCGGCGAACTGATCGGATGCGGACTGGTGTTCCTTGCTGTTATTCTGGCGCAGGTTCCGGAGTTTATAAAAAAAGGGCAGACCTTTTCCCGGTAAATCGCTTTTCGATTCTGGTCAGACTGCCCGCTATGCCTTAAGGATCCTTTCCGTCAGCTTTTCCAGGTCAGGGACCTTCAGGTCTTCCACCTGGCCCTGATCGCAGGCCTCGGCAATCCGCCTGTCAACGGGGATCCGGGCCAGTACCTCCAGACCGTGTCTGGCGGCGATCTGGTGGATATGGCTTTCGCCAAAGATCTGGATTTCCTTGCCGCAGTCGGGACACTTCACAAAGCTCATATTCTCCACCACGCCCAGAACCGGGATATTCATCATTTTCGCCATAGCCACAGCCTTATTTACGATCATGGCCACCAGATCCTGGGGCGAGGTGACGACGATCACGCCGTCCAGCGGGATCGACTGAAATACCGTAAGAGGCACGTCGCCGGTACCGGGAGGCATGTCCACAAACATAACGTCTTCATTAAGCCAAATGACTTCGCTCCAAAACTGCTTTACTACTCCGGCGATAACAGGCCCCCGCCAGATCACCGGGTCGGTTTCGTTTTCCAAAAGCAGGTTTACGGACATAATGTCAATCCCTGTCCTGGACTTTGCCGGCAGCATGCCGTATTCCGTGCCCTCGGCTTTCCCGGTGATGCCAAAGGCCCGGGGGATGGACGGGCCGGTGACGTCGGCGTCCAGAATAGCCGTCCGGTAGCCGGCCCGGTTTACGGCCACCGCTGCCAGGGCGGTGACCAGGGATTTGCCCACCCCTCCTTTTCCGCTGACGATACCGATCACTTTCTTTACGCTGCTCATTTCATGGAGCTTCTCCCGGAAGCTTTCCGGCGCCGCCTGGCGGGAGCCGCATTCCTCGCCGCAGCTGCCGCAATCATGAGTACAATTTTCTATTTCCGCCATCTTTACAACTCCTTTTAAGGCTTCATCTGTAAGTAGGTATAGTTTATGCTTTTTTTCCCTAACAATCAAGCCGGAGTTCACCCAGAGTTTTCTTGACAAAAAATATTGATTTGACATATTATTTATACAATCAAATATATTTATGATTCATAAATTTTTGGAGGAAGAAATGATTGTTTGTGATTACCGCCACGCCCTGGCGGAACAATTAGCGGAGATCAACCAAAACATGGTGAAGATTTTCCTGCCTTTTCTCACTGCCGAAAAAATTACTCCTCTCCAGGCAGGACTCCTGTTTATCCTCCGCAATGAAAATCCGATGACGATCGGGGAGCTGTCCCGGGCCGCTTCCATGGCTTGCGGCAACCTCTCCCCGCTGATCAAAAAGATGGCGGCCCAGGAGCTGGTAAAAAAAAGGAGGCGCGCCTGCGACGAACGGATCGTGGAAATCTCTTTGGCGGAAAAAGGCACGGCTCTCCTGGAATCCATTGAAAAAGAGATGGAGGCCTGTTTTTGCAGCGTATTTAAGGAATACACCCGGGAGCAGCTGAACAGTTTTCTGGAGGTCCTCACCGAACTGAACCATTTCCTGAATTCTTTGCTCCAGGCCGCGGAAAACCGTCAGGCCGCGGAAGAATCTCAAAAAGCCCATCTTGAGAAAGAAGGTATTTTATGATGAACCTGAAAGAACGAAAAGGACCCATCAAAGAGCAGAAAGGGCCGAGAAAGCCGCTGATCTACTATTATCTGATCGCCATGCTGATCCTGATGCTGCTGAACTGGCTGGTCATCCCCCTGATTTCCAGTTCCGCTATCCAGCAGGTAGACTACGGCACTTTCCTGAAGCAATTAAGAAACAAGGAAATTTCCCAGGTGGAGGTAAACAATGAAGCCATCTACTACCTCCTGGACCCGGCCGCCGATAAGACCATCTATTCCGTAGTCCCCATGAACGATCCGGATCTGGTAAACCGCCTGGAAGAGTCCGGCGCCGTCTATTCCCAGATCAAACCCAAGGAAAACAGCTTCCTCTCCACCCTGCTGATGAACGTCATCTTTATCGCTATCCTGGTTTTCGTGGGCCAGATGCTTTCCCGGTCCATGATGAAAAAAATGGGCGGCAATAACTTTATGTCCTTTGGCAAAAGCAACGCCAAAATCTACGTTTCCGCCCAAACCGGCAAAACCTTTGCCGATGTGGCCGGACAGGACGAGGCCAAGGAGGCTTTGCAGGAGCTGGTCAGCTTCCTCCACAACCCCTCAAAATACGAGGTCATCGGCGCCAGCATGCCCAAAGGGGCCCTTTTGGTGGGCCCTCCCGGTACCGGCAAAACTTTGTTGGCCAAGGCTGTGGCCGGCGAGGCCAACGTCCCCTTCTTCTCCATATCCGGCTCCGAATTCGTGGAAATGTTTGTGGGGATGGGCGCCGCCAAGGTCCGGGACCTGTTCAAGCAGGCCCAGGAAAAAGCGCCCTGTATCGTGTTTATCGATGAAATTGATACCATCGGCAAACGCCGGGACAATGCTTTGGGAGCCGGCAACGACGAGCGGGAACAAACCCTGAACCAGCTTTTAACCGAGATGGACGGCTTCGATTCAAAAAAAGGCGTGGTGATCCTGGCCGCCACCAACCGGCCGGATTCCCTGGATAAGGCCTTGCTGCGGCCCGGCCGGTTTGACCGCCGGATTCCCGTAGAACTGCCCGACCTGAAAGGCCGGGAGGATATCCTGCGGGTCCACAGCAAATCCGTTAAGATAGATTCCTCCATTGATTTCAATTCCATTGCCCGGGCCACCGTCGGGGCTTCCGGAGCGGATCTGGCCAATATCATCAACGAAGCGGCCCTGCGGGCTGTCCGGGAGGGCAGGCAGAAGGTAATCCAGGCGGATCTGGACGCCTCTGTGGAAACCGTACTGGCCGGCTATGAACGGAAAAACGCCGTAATCCCCCTGAAAGAAAAACGGATCGTGGCTTATCATGAAATCGGCCATGCCCTGGTGGCGGCTCTGCAAAGCGATTCCGCCCCCGTCCATAAAATCACCATTATCCCCCGCACCTCCGGCGCCCTGGGTTATACCATGCAGTTGGCGGAAGATGAGAGCTTATTAATGTCCAGGGAGGAAGCCTTCAATAAAATCGCCACCCTTACCGGCGGCCGGGCAGCCGAGGAACTGATCTTCGGCACCTGCACCTCCGGCGCCGCCAACGATATCGAGCAGGCTACCAAACTGGCCCGGGCCATGGTGACCCGGCTGGGAATGACGAAAACTTTCGGCATGGTGGCTTTGGAAACCCTGTCCAATCAGTATCTGGGCGGCGATCCCAGCCTGTCCTGCTCCGAAAGCACCGCGGCTCAGGTAGACCAGGAAGTCATCGCCATCATTAAAAAAGCCCACGAAAAAGCCCTGGACATCCTTAAAGAAAACGCCGCCAAGCTCAACGAGCTGGCTCAGTACCTCCTGGAGAAGGAAACCATCACCGGCGGGGAATTTCTGGAAATCTTAAACCGGAACCGGCAAAAAGCTCTGCCCCAAGGTCCCGCCGCCGAAGCCGGAGGGGCTGCGCTCTGATAGAGCCTTGGCGCCCAGTTGGGGCTGCGCTCTGATAAAATCCTTGCCCAAGCCGGCGGCGGTGCACCCCAATAACCCTTGCCGCTGCCGGCCGCCGGCTTTCCTGCCCCTTTTTCAGCTTGACATTTTCCGTGAAGGATCGGAAAATAGGCATATAACCCCCCAAAAAGCAGCAGTACTATTCTCGTATTAAGAATGAGGAGGAATCGTGATGAGCGACATTAAAGTCAGCCAGCCCACGGCAATGCGGATCTCCAAACTGATGGCCGATATGCATTACTGGATGGCCAAGGAAATGATCGACCGGCTTGGCGAAGAAGAAGGAAAAAAAGCCGTTGCCAACGCTATTAAAAATATGGCCGCCTCCCGTATCGAAGCCATGCACAAGGACTGCCGGGAAAACGGTCTGGAACCTAAGGGCAAAGCCGTTTACGGCAAAATGAAGGACTTTCCCACGCCGGACTGGCACCGGGATGAAAAGGGCGTGGTCACCTACTGTCCTATGGCGGAGACCTGGGCCGCCTACGGCGAGGAAGGGCTGAAAATCGGCGCTTTATATTGCCAGATCGATTACCCCCTTTACGCCGGCTTCGGCATGAAGCTGGAACGCCCGGAATGCCTGACCAATGGTGATAAATGCTGCCGTTTCCTCTGGACGGAGGAGGAATAAACAAAGACAAGGGGTTTTTTCCCCAACGCGATAAGCCTTCATTGCCGGCCGGCGCCTCAGGGCGCCGGCCTTTCCTTTTCTTCAGGCCAGCTCAAAGCCCCTTGCCGCTTTCGCCGGCGCCTTAAAGGGCCTTTTGCTTCCTTCCTCAGGCAGTCCGCCGTGCCCAATTAAGCCGGCTTCAGTTCAGAAACTTGGTTATCCTGCCGCAGCAGGTTAAATCTAATCTGTGCATGGCTCTTGTGCAGGCTATATATAAAAGGCTTTGATCTAATTCCGTTTCATAAAGCTTATCGGAAACCTCCGGGACTATTACCTGGTCGAACTCAAGCCCTTTTGCCATATGCACGGAAGTAACGACGATACCCTCCCGAAACTTCTTGCTGCCAAAATCCAATAAAACCATATCATCATAAGCGGTATGGAGCTGTTCAAACATCAGATTTGCCTGCTTTTGTGATTTGCAGATAATGCCCAATGAGGGATATCCGGACTGCTTGAATTGCTTAATCAGGCGCCGTATTTTATCGAGCTGCTCCTCCGGGGTCTGGGATATCGCTATTGTCGGAGCATTACCGTGGCGCTCGACAGGAATCAGTTTAGCATTTTCTAAAATCTTTTGCGTAAACCTGGTAATTTCGATGGTTGAACGATAACTCCTGTTCAATTCCATACACTGGCAGCCGGCAAAATTTGATTGGATTTTCTCCATGGAAGAAGAACTGTAGGGGTTGACGCTCTGGTAGCTATCACCCAAAATGGTCATTTTGCAGGGAAACAGTTTGGCTAAGACCGCATATTGTATCGGCGTATAATCCTGCATTTCATCAACCAACAAATGCTGTATCCCTTTGTAATCTGTTTTTTCCCCTTCAACAAATATCTTTGTATAGATAAACGGGTAAACATCACAGAATTCAAAGGTGTTTCTCGCTGCGAAACGGAACATCTCTTCCTGCCCGATATAGCGGTAAAAGTCCTGATAAAGCGAAAGCGCATCGGTAAATCGGAACATTTTTTGTATGCCGTTCCGAATTTGCCCGGGTATGGAACCAGCAAGTTTTCTGTTTGTATTGATCTTGTATTTCTCTATTAAGTCATCGGCTATTTTTCGTAATCGCGGCTTGACCGGCAGTCTCTTAAAAGTGTGATAGCCGGAAAGCAATTCTCCCCGGGAAACAAAGAAGTTCCCCAATCTGAAATCAGTGGGTACGAAATAGTTTTCATCCGCAAATTCCAGATAAGACCGGAGCTGTTCCACAAAGAGAGCCGCCGCCTTGAATTTGATCCTGGCAACGGCTTCCCCGTCCCCATTCTCCAATAAGCTTTCCACCTGTTCAGGGAAAGTCTGATATTGATACTTCTTGCCGATGATGTTCGTTGCGATATCATCGAAGTCCATTTCCGAGATGTTCTCTTCTCCCAATTCCGGCAAAACATTTGAAATGTAGTTGCTGAATACTTTATTGGGAGAAATAATCAGCACGTTCTTCGATGTTAGAGTATCTTTATAGCGATACAATAAAAACGCGACCCGATGCAAGGCTATCGATGTTTTTCCGGAACCTGCCGCCCCCTGGATAATCAATACTTTGGCGGCTTCATTTCTGATGATGGCGTTTTGTTCCCTTTGGATTGTCGCTACGATGTTTTTCATCTTGTCGTCAGAGTTCCGGCTTAATTCTTTTTGCAGGATTTCGTCGCCAATATTCAGGGAGCTTTCAATCATATATTCCATTTGCGTTTGTCTGATCCTGTATTGGCGCTTCAGGGTCAGCACGCCATTGATTTTTCCGGCAGGAGCCAGATAAAAGACCGAACCGATTTCAAAATCATAAAATATACTTGAGACGGGGGCGCGCCAATCGAAAATGATGTGGCGAGAAGTCACCGGATCAACAAAAGCGTGTATCCCGATGTAAAATACCTCGCTCTTTTCTTCTGCCGCTTCGGCAAAGTCAATTCTTCCGAAATACGGAGATTGAATCAGCTTTTGAAGTTGTTCCCGCTCTTTGACGGCCTTTTCGCCAAAGGCCACTTTATCAGAAACCGCAATTCTGTTTGACGCTTTTTCGGCAGCGTCGAACTGGGCCAGGTTTTCATAAATATATTGCTTAATTTCTAGTATTTCTTTTGAATAGTGATCTATTTTCCGGATAATTTGGTCCAGCGCTGTTTTTAACTTTTCCTGAACTTCATCCAGGTACTTCCGTTCATCTTTCTCTGTTGGATTGATCACAGTCTTTCTCCTTGCTATCTTTCTCCCGGCAAACTGGAATTAAATATATAACCAACCTATTCTGACGCTTTCTTTTTCGTATCAAAGGCCCGGATACCCTTTATGGCTGTAAATATAATCTATCTTCCAGGTATTTTCGCAAGCCTTGCCGGAAATTAATTCCTTTAACGCGTTGGTCCGGGCATCGGCTCAGAGGTTTGCCTTGCCCGCAATATACACCAGATCGGTAAGAGACAGCATGTAGGCCTTCGCAGCCGCCATGCTTACAAATCCCCTCATCCCTCCATACCCGCGCCTCGCTTTCCTGATTGCCCGGCGTTGTTCATCATACTGGGCCACGCGCCCGCATAGCGGGTGGTTTTGTTCTGCGGATCCGCGCGCTAAACCGGCCCTTAGAGTCATAGTCAGAAAAGATCAGGGGAGTTCCGAGGGACTTCCCTGATCTCATGTTTGGCCTTCAGCTGTCCGGATTGTTTTAGCCGCAGGTGTTTGGTCCCTAAATATGTGAACTATGCGGTCCTAATATCCGGCCTGCAAACATTTGTTCATAAATATGTGCTCTTTCATGTCTGCCTTATTTCCCGGGCTAAAAAAAACAGCCGCGGCTTTCCTTTTTCCCCTCTGCCGCCAGGCAGACAGGGTCCGGGGAAAGTTTGCGGCTGCCTTCTTCTTTTACTTATTTCTGGCAGCAAACCATAGCCACGGTATTTACCACATCGTCGATGCTGCAGCCCCGGGACAGGTCGTTAACAGGTTTCGCCATTCCCTGCAGTACAGGACCTACGGCTTCGGCGCCGCCGAAACGCTGAGCGGTCTTATAGGCGATATTTCCGGCTTCCAGGCTGGGGAAGACCAATACGTTGGCGTGGCCCGCCACTTTACTGCCGGGAGCTTTGAACTGCCCTACGGAGGGAACGATGGCGGCGTCCATCTGTAACTCACCGTCAACCGCCAGATCGGGATATCTTTCCTGGGCGATCTTAACCGCCTCGGCCACCTTATCCACTACCTCATGGCTGGCGCTGCCCTTAGTGGAGAAGGAAAGCATGGCCACCTTCGGCTCTTTGATATCAGCGATCTCTCTGGCGGTCTGGGCGGAGCAGTAAGCGATCTCCGCCATCTGCTCGGCGGTGATGGTGGGATTTACGGCGCAGTCGGCAAAGACCAGGATGCCGTTGTCCCCGTATTCAGTCTTGGGGGTGATCATGATGAAAGCGCCGGATACCGAGGAAATGCCGGGTTTGGTCTTTACGATCTGCAGCGCCGGACGCAGCACATTGCCGGTGGAGTTTTCAGCGCCGGCCACCATGCCGTCGCATTTATTCTTATAAACCATCATCACGCCGAAGTACAGGGGATCCTTCATGGTGGCGACGGCTTTATCCATGGTCATGCCCTTTTTCTCCCGCAGCTTGCAGAAAGTAGCGGCAAAATCATCGAAATCCGGAGATTTGGCAGGATCGACGACCTCCACGCCGGTAAGGTCCGCGCCGGCCTCTGCCGCTGCCTTGGCTACATCTTCAGCGTGGCCCAGCAGCGTGACTTTGGCGATTTTTTCCTTGGTGATGATTTCAGCGGCTTTCACCGTGCGCTTTTCGGTACCTTCGGGCAGTACGATATGCTTGCCTTCCTTTTTCGCTTTCTCTCTGATTTTTGTGATCAAATCCATTTTGATTCCCTCCTGTGTTATAATTATTTCAATCCATCAACTGCCGTGATTTACGGTTTGTCCAATGACTAATCACTATGATATATCAAAAGTGTTTCCCTTTCAATAATTCCTGATCAAAAAATAAGGAGTCCCGTGATGAAAGCTGCCGGCATTATCTGCGAATACAACCCCTTACATCTGGGGCACCAACGCCAGCTGCGCTGGCTGAAGGAAGAGCAGGGCATCGACGCCCTGGTGCTGGCCATGAGCGGAAACTTTGTACAAAGGGGCCAGCCGGCAGTGGTAAATAAGGAAATCCGTACCCGCATGGCTTTAGCCGCCGGAGCGGATCTGGTCCTGGAATTACCGGCTCTTTTCGCCTTGCGCAGCGCTTACTGGTTTGCCCTGGGCGGCGTAAGCCTTCTGGCCGCTACCGGCGTGACGGATTTTTTGGCCTTCGGCGCCGAAACCGGGGATCTGGCGGCTTTAGAGGAGACTGCCCAAAGGCTGGCTTTTCCCGATTCCCAGTTCAAAGAAGCGCTTAAACGTTATCTCTCCGCCGGACTGCCTTATGCCGAGGCCCAGGCCAAGGCCCTTTGCTGCGGCGACGGGCACTGTTTCGCTCCTTCCCTGCCCAACGATATCCTGGCTCTGGCTTATCTTCAGGTTATCGCCCAGCGTAAGGTGAGGCTGAAGCCCCTGCTTTTGCAGCGAAAAGGCGGCGGCTATCTCAGCCGTCAGCTTACGGAAGGAATCTATCCCAGCGCCGCCGCCTGCCGGAGCCTTCTTTACCGTACCCTCCGCCAGGAGGAGGAGAAAAACCCCGATTCCCGTTCAAGCCTCAGCTATGCTCAGCTGGAGGCCGCCGGCTTTTCCGCCTACCTGCCGGAAACCACTCTGAGGGAGCTGGCCGGCGCCGGACTGGTCTTTCCCGCCGACTGGGAAGCCGCCCAGCTGACTTTGCTGCGCCGTGCCGATCAGTTTACGTTTTCCGCCCTGCCGGACATGGGCGAGGGTCTGGAAAACCGTCTGCAAGACGCGGCTCTTCGGGCCGGCAGCATGGCGGAATTCTACCGGCTGGCCAAAACCCGCCGCTACCCTCTGACCAGGCTTATGCGCCTGACCGCCCACCTGTTTTTGGATTACCGGGAAACGCAGGCCGCCTATCTGGCGGAAGGCGTCCCCTATATCCGGGTGCTGGGAGCCAACGGGACAGGCTGCCGGCTTCTGGGCCGTATGCGCAAAACTGCCGCCTTGCCGATAATCACCCGCACCAATCAGGCCGAAAGGACCGCCAAAACCAGCCCCGCCTGCCGGCTGGCCTGGGAACTTGAAAAACGCTGCGGCAGCCTTTACAGCCTTTTGGAAAGACGTCCCACCCCTTACGGAAATCCCGAGTGCCTGTTCAGCCCCGTTATTTTGCCGTAAATATCATTTTCCGCAGACAGTAATTGCCACAGACATGATTGCCGCAAATATCATTTTCCGCAGACAGTGTTTGTCCGCAGACCCATTTTACCGCAAGCGCGGAAGCTCTGCCGTACAACGGACCTCCCGAATAAAACTGCCGGTCATAAATTCCCGGTAAAGCTAATAAAAATAAGGACGGACAGCAATTCAGGCGGAGGGTAATCATGAGCGACGGTGGAAAAACCATAGGATATAACAGGCCCGTCGGGTCGCCGGTCAGGGGGCCGGCCCGAGAGATGAGCCGCTTTTTCGGCGTAGCTGCCGCCGGCTTTTTTATCGCCATGGCTGTTTTCCCCCAGAGCATCTACAGCGGCGCCCGCCGGGGACTGAATCTTTGGGCCGGTATTTTGGTGCCCTCCATGCTGCCTTTTTTTATTTTGGCGGAAATCCTGATGGGATCCGGCATCCTGCGTACCCTGGGCCGCCTTCTTCAGCCTCTGATGGGACCGCTGTTTAACCTGCCCGGGGCTGCCGGGCTGGGGCTGGCCTTAGGCTATACCAGCGGCTTTCCCATGGGGGCGGTGATCTCCAGCCGGCTCTACAGTGAAAATTATCTTGATGAAGACGAAGCGGGCCGGCTCCTGGCCTTCACCAATAACTCCAGCCCGGGCTTTCTTCTGACCAGCGTGGCTGCGGGCATGCTGTCGGCCCCGGCGGCAGGCTGGCTTTTAGCCCTTTGTCACTACGGCTCCAACCTTCTCTTTGGTTTTGGACTGGGACTATACAGCCGGGGGAAAAATTCCCTTTTCCGCCGGCCGTTCAGGAGATTTGCCGGGTCTGCGAAGCCCCGGCAGGATCACCATGCCACGCCGGCTGTAGCCCCGGCGGCAGCCACGCCGGCAAAAACGCCGGCCGGAACGTCTCAGCCCGGCGCTGCCGCGACAATGCCGGCGGATTCCTTCAGCCGGCTGATTACCGTCAGCATATCTACCGCCATCCAAAGCATCCTTTCCCTGGGAGGGTATGTCCTGCTTTTCTCCGCCTTGATCCAGCTTTTCGAGGATCTGGGCATTTTAGGCCGGCTGGCCGGCCTGCTGCAGGCCTTACTGCCCAAGGGGCTGGAAACCCTGGGGCTTGCCAGAGCGCTGGCCGCCGGCCTTTTTGAGATGACCCTGGGACTGAACCTTTTATCCTCCCTGGCCCTTCCCCTGCGGCAGGTCCTGCCTTACTGCCTGCTGCTGCTGGGCTGGAGCGGTTTCTCTATCCAGGCTCAGGTGGCCGGCCTGGCGGGTTCCGCCAGGCTTCCGCTGAAATATTACCTTTTAGGCTGCTTTATGCAACCGCTGCTTTCTCTGCTGCTTTTCTTTCTGACCTGCTCTTTCCTCTCCTTTTGAAGGCGAAGGGGCTTTCTAAAACACAAATTGCACCAAGATCATGTAAAAAGCCGTGCCTAAGCCGATGGAAAGCAGGTTATTTCGTTTCCAGACATGGAGCAGGGCCACCAAAGCCACAGCCGATAACTCCGGAATCCCCGAGGGCCACCGGGTAAACTCCACATTTTTCAGGCAGTAGACGATCAAAGTGGCGATCATGGCCGGAGGCAGATATTTTCCCAGATAGACGATCACCGGCGGCACCCCTTTTTCCCCGCCGAAAAGGGCAAAAGGGATCAGCCGCGTAAAAAAGGTGCACAGGGCAATCACCGTAATCATCAAAAAAGTATGGGCCGGACTCATGCTTCCCCCTCCTTTTCTTCCTCTTTCAGATAATAGCCTTTCATCCCCAGCAAAATCCCCACCGTAACCGCCAGAGAGGGCAGGATAAAGTTGGCCGGGCCAAAGACCGCCAGGCAGAGCATACCGGAAACCAGGCCCGTCAGCGCCGGCAGCCGGTTCCTGCTCTCCAGCCATTGCTCCACGAAAATCACCGTAAATAAAGCCGTCATGGCAAAGTCGATGCCTTTGGTATTGAAGGGAATCAGCGGTCCCAAAAGGCCTCCCAGAACCGAGCCCGCAAGCCAGTACAGCTGATCGAAGAGGGCGATCAAAAATAATACCCGGTCGGCATTCAGCTCTGCCGGAGGGTTTTCCGCGCACAGCAGAGAGTATGTTTCGTCGGTCAGTGAAAAAATCATATAAGGATAAGCCCTGCCCATTTGTTTGAACCGCCGGATAAAGGACAAGCCGTAAAAGGCATGCCTGCCGTTCACCAAAAGGGTCATGGCCGCCGCCGTGGTCAGTCCGACGCCGCCGGTCAGGAAGTCGATCATTAAAAACTGGATCGTGCCGCCATAGACCAGCAGGCTGGCCAGAAAAGACCAGATCAGGCCGTAGCCGGCCTGCTGCAGCAAAAGGCCGAAGGCCATGCCCAAAAAGACATAGCCCAGCAATACCGGCATAGTTTTTTTCACCACATACGCGATGGTTTTTCCGATATTCTCCGTCACAAAATCCCCCCAGAAAAAGTCCTGTCGTCGTAGCATCCTTCAGGCCAGGCCTTAAAAACCTTTGCCACCGCTGCGGGCAGCTCAGCCAGGGAACCGATAGCCGGCGTGAAGCCCTCCCCGACGCTGCCATAACCGTAAGCGGCGTGGATAAAGGGAATCCCCGCCTGCCCGGCCGCCTCCTGATCCCAGGCGGTATCCCCCACATAAAGGGCTTTCTTAAGTCCCTGACGTTCTGTAAGCAGCCGGATATTCTCCGCTTTTGAGCCTCCTGGCCCGCCGGCCCAGGCCCAATCCGCAAAGCAGGCTCCTAAACCGCTGAACTCCAGGAAAGCCTCGATATAGCCTTTTTGGCAGTTGCTGACAATGAAAAGGCGATAACCCGCGGCGGACAGGTCTTCCAGTACCCCGCCCAGCCCTGGGTAAAGCCTGCCTCCCCGGCGGCGCATATGCTCCAGCTCTTCCCGGCTGCAATGCTCCAGCAGCTGCCGGCGGCATTCCGGCGCGGCCTGGGGAAAGAAAGAGGCAAAGATGTCTTCCAGTACCCTGCCCATCTGGGCTTCCATTTCTTCTTTAGCGATCACCTTGCCTACCCCGTGCCGCTTCAGGCTTTGGTTCCAGGAAGCCAGCACTTCCGCCGCCGAATCCCAGAGCGTGCCGTCCAGATCAAATAAAATTCCTTCGCTCATGCTTTCCTCTAAAATCCCTTTGTTCATCCTTTCCTCCCGATTAAGCATCCCGGGGCCCGGAAAAAAGCAGGCGGCCGGCCTGTTAAAACCGCCGGCAGCCGCCTGTTTGACCGCCGTTAACGCCCCCTGAAAGTCTTGCTCAGAGCTTTACCAGGCCTGTAGCCACCCGGTCCACAAAGGCCCGGTCATGCTCCACAAAGATCATGGTGGGTTCATACGTCAGGATCAGCTCTTCGATCTGTATCCGGGACAAAACATCGATATAGTTCAAGGGTTCATCCCAAAGATACAGGTGAGCTTCCCGGCAAAGGCTGGCGGCCAGAAGCACCTTTTTTTTCTGTCCGCCGCTGTAAAGGGCCATGTCCTTTTCAAATTGTACCCGGGAAAAGTCCAGCTTACGCAAAATTGATTTCAATAAACTCTCGTCGATTTCCCGGGCCCGGGCAAAATCCCTTAGGTCTCCGGTCAGAAAAGAGGCGTCCTGAGGCAGCCAGGAAAGGATCAGACCGCTGGCCAGCCGCAGGGTCCCCTCTCCGCGCAAGGTCTGGCCGAGGGAGGGCGCCGCTTTCCCGGCTGCCGGTGTGTTTTCCCTGTCCGGCAAAGGGTCTCCCATGCCGGCTTTTGTTCCTTCTGTGCCGGTCGGCGGAAGCTGCGGCGGGAAAAAACCTTCCGGCGCTTTGCCGTTTTGCGTGATTATCCACTTCAGAAGGCTGGACTTGCCGCAGCCGTTCCGGCCGCTCAGGGCGATCCTGTCGCCGTGGTTTATGGAAAAAGACACCGGCCCCGAGGCCCTTTTTTCTCCATAATACAATGTCAGGTTTTCCGCCTCCGCCAGCTTCTGAGCGTAATGCTTCAGGGGCACGATCTTCAGCTCCCTGACCTGCTCCAGATTCTTTAACAGGCCGGCCTTTTCCTGCAGCTTTTCTTCCCGGCGGCGTTCCGCCGTCTTGGACCGCTTCATCATCTTGGCGGCCCGGTGGCCGATATATCCCTTGTCCGGTTTGATTCCGGAATTTCTCTGGCCGAACTTGGTTTTTTCCACGGCTTCCGACCACTGGGCGGCCCGGCGGGCGCCTTCCTCCAATTGCCGGATTTCCCGCTTCAGCCGCTGATTTTCCGCCAGCTCATACTGGTCCTGATATTCCCGGTTTTTCTGCCAGGTGCTGAAATTTCCCTGCTGGACCTCGATATCCCCCCGATTAATGGACAGCACGTGGTCGATGCAGCCGTCCAGAAAACTACGGTCATGGGAAACCAGGATGTAGCCCTTTTTCCTGTTCAAATACCGGCTCACCTGAGCCCTGGCCTCCATATCCAGATGATTGGTAGGTTCGTCGATCAATAAAAAGGCATTTTCCCGCAAAAACAAAAGAGCTAAAAGCACCTTGGTCTGCTCACCATTGCTTAAGGAAGAAAAAGGCCGGTAAAGGATCTCCTCCTCCAGGGACAGCAGGGAAAGCTCCCGGACCAACTGCCATAACTGCAGCTTAGGATCCAGGCTTTCCGCCACTTCCAGGGCATCCCGGCCGGTATCCGCCACCTCATAGGGAAAATACGTGAATTCTACTGACGCCGTGATTTTTCCGCCGTATTCATAACGGCCCTGCAATAACCGTAAAAGGGTGGTTTTTCCCCGGCCGTTGCGGCCGATGAAGCCCAGCTTCCAGTCGGTGTCCAATTGAAAGGAAACGCCTTCAAAGACCGGGTCGTAGCTTCCCTCATAGGTAAAGCTTAAATTTTCCACCGATATCATCGACATAAACAATCCCTCCTGCGCCTGCCGGACTTTTCCCGGTGCCGGCAAAAAAATGGATGCAGGAAAGAATTCCGCATCCAAAATAAGCGCAGTATAGGCCTATGAATCGGCCCTACCAGGTAAGCGTGTATTTTCGACGGCATCCTTCCTGCTTTCGCACACAAAACCCCGGCCGGCCGCTATGGACCGCCCTTATCCTCCCTGCTTCCCGGTTCAAGGAAGGCAGGGCAAAGACAGATTTCGCATGCAGATGATGTTCATCTTCAGCAAGAAAGTTTGCGCATCTTCTCAACTCCAATCCCTGTTCAGTCTTATCTGTCCAAAGCCAAAGCCGGGGATTTATTCTTCCTGGTATTCTTCTTCCGGCTGCTGGCCTCTGGCCGTCTTTATGTCGCTTACATTTACCGGCGGCAAATTTGTCCGGATGGCTTCCCGACCGGAACGGATCATCTTCAAGGTGCCTTCCAGCTCTTTTTGCAAAGCGCTCATGACTTCTTCCGAATAGGTATAGGCCCCGCTGATCAGGGATTTTGCCTCCTGTTTGGACTGGGCCACGATCTGCTCGCCCTGGATTATGGCCTGCTTGACGATTTCGCTTTCACCGGCCAGCCGCTGGCATTTCAGCCGGGCCTGCTCGATGATCCCTTCGCCTTCCTTTACGGCTTCAGCCATGATTCTCTCTTTTTCCCGCAGAATATATTCCGCATCACGGATAGATTGGGGAAGATAAGCACGGAACTTATCCAGATAATTATAAAGGACTTCTTCATGAATGACTACCTTGCCGGTCATGGGGATCCGCCCGCTTCCCTCGATAATCCCCTCAAATTCCTCCAAAAGATCCAGAATTTCCATAATGTAAATCCCCCTAATTCTTTAATTTATAATATGTGATCCGAACGTCGCCGTATGTTTTTTCTTTTTCCCGGTACAAGAGCCCTTCCTCCCCGGGAAGCTCCAGGTTCTTCGGGCTTTCCACCACCAGGATCCCTGCCGGTGAAAGGAGCTGCCGGCGATAAATCCGTTCCAAAACAGCGGGATAAACCCCTTTTTGATAGGGGGGATCGGCAAAAATCAGATCAAAGCCTTCTTCCTCCGCCGGCCGGAAGGCCTCCAGCCACTCCAGGGCGTCGGCCCGGATCGCCTTTACGCCCGGCCGCCAAAGCCTGCAAAAGCGCAGATTTTCTTCGATCAGCCTTACCGCCCGGGGATCCGTATCCAAAAACACGGCCTGGGCCGCTCCCCGGCTCAACGCCTCGATCCCCATGGCGCCGGTGCCGCCGAAAAGATCCAATACCTTACTTTCCGGCAACCAGGGCGTCAGGCTGCTGAACACCGCCTCCCTGATCCGGTCCAGGGTGGGACGAATACTCTCACCCGGCAGGCAACTCAGCTTATGTCCCCGGGCGCTGCCGGCAATAACTCGCATAAATCCCACTCCTGAACGTTATTATACTATAAAACTTGCTTACGGTAAAATTTTTTTCTTTTTACAATTATTCTCACGGGGCTGTAAATTATCCCGGATTTGCAAAACCAAGCGTAAATTGGTATAATCATGGCTGAAGTATCGGAGATCGTGGTGCAGAGGTAGCACTCAGGTAAGTGGCACCTGAATACACAGGTTCGAATCCTGTCGTCTCCAAGGCAAAGCCGTCTGCTCTCCGGGGGAACCCTGAGAATAGCCGGCTTTGTTTTTTTTTCCAAAAATTCCGGATTATGCGGCGGCGCAGCCGGCATAAAAAGCGGTTCCGGCGGCGCGCCCGGCATAAAAAAACGGCCGGCGCCGGGTCAGGATTCGGCCCCGGGCCGGACCAGCCTTACATAGGTCTGCACATAGGTTTTATTTGCCACCGCCAATACCATGGACCGCAAAAGTTCTGTCTGAGCGGTCTTTTTTGTTTCCAGGGAAGGCATAGACCCTTCCTGGCGGCCAAAGGTCACCCGCAGAGCATTTTCCAGCTCCGCGCAAAAATAATCATAGGCCTTTTCCAAAGGATAGGTGGCCTGCTGAACCTCGAAAAGCCGGCTGATCTCCGGTATGGTAAAAACCTGTTTCAAAATGGCCACCACCAGGAGGCGGGTCAGCTGGCTGCGGTCATACAGCTTTTTTTTCGGCGGCGGCACCACTTTTTGCTTCACATAATTATTAATCATGGCGCCGGTGATCAGCTTTTCTCCCTCCATAGAGAAAAAGGCTTCCAGAGCGTCGTTGATCACCCGGATCACCTGATCCAGATACAGTTGGATGGCAGGCAGTTCATCATAGCGCGGGCAATGAAAATTCAGGTATTTATCCGCAGCCTCCCTTGGCAGCTCCAGGGCATTTTCCGCCATCATCAGACCTCCTAAATAAACCGTTTTTATTATTTTAGCGCAGCCCTGCCGGCCCGTCAATATTTACAATATTTTAAATTTTAGTTGATCTAATATTAGTCATGTGCTAATATAATATCAAAAACTAGGTAAAGGGGATCTTCGAACCATATGGATCAGGAAAAAGTACAAATCCTCGCCGACACCTCCACCCTCTATTCGCCGGCGGCGGCCCGGGAAAAAGGGATTTTGGTTTCTCCTCTCAGCGTGCATATCGGGGAAGAAAGCTATAAAGAATATGTGGAAATCACCCCTGCGGAGTTCATCGCCAAAATCCGCTCCGGCGGCATTCCCCGCAGCTCCCAGCCGGCTATCGGCGATATTTTGGCCTGTTATCGGGAATGCCGCGGCCGAAAAATCATTAATATCAGCATGGCCGACGGCTTGTCCGGCACCTATCTTTCCGCCGCCGGCGCCCGGGAAATATCCGAAGACCCGGAGAATATATTTGTCGTGAATTCCGGCACCCTCTGCGGACCTCACCGCTACATCGCGGATAAAGCCGCCCGCCTGGCCGCTTCAGGTCTTGACGTGCCGGAAATTCTGGAAAAGCTGGAGCCTTCTCTGAAGCACCACAAGTCTTATCTGATCCCTCTGGATTTTGACTTTTTAAAACGCGGCGGCCGTCTGGCTCCCTGGGCCGCCTCCCTGGGGGGACTGCTGAAGCTGGTGCCGGTGATGACCCAGACCCGGGACGGCCGGCAGCTGGAAAAGGCGGCCCTTTGCCGCACCTTTGCCGGGGCGGTAAAGGCCATAACCGCCGGCTTTCAGCAGGCAGAAGTCGGCGGGGACTGGCTGATCAGCATTACCCATGCCGATAATCCGGTCAAGGCCGGGCAGGCGGCTCAGCTCCTGCGGGAGACTTTTCCCGGCACCGAAATCGAGATTCTGGAACTCAGCCCTGTTTTCATCGCCCAGGGCGGCCCCGGCGCCGTGGCGGTCCAGGCCGTCCTGAAGTGACCCGGCTCCCGTTTTCCCCAAAATAAACATATCTTTTCCCGGAAAAACACCGGCCAGGCGGATCCCCCCGCCGGCCGGTGTTTTTCCGCCATGCTTCCGACGCTTAAGCCTTCAGCTGGGATCCGCCTGGGCAAGCCCCAGCAGCTTTTGGTAAACGCGTTTATCCTCATCCAAAAAAACATTGAAAATCACCTTTTTTATCCGGCTATTCCCTGCCAGGAAATCTTCAACGGTTTCCAGGGCGATCGCCCCGGCAGTTTCCCGGGGAAAATGAAATACGCCGGTGGAAATGCAGCAAAAGGCCACGGTCTCCAGCTCCCGTTCCGCCGCCAGCCCCAGGCAGGAGCGATAGCAGGAAGCCAGGCTTGCGCAGTCCCCGGCAGAAGGCTTTCCTCCCGGGGGCAAGTTTTCCACTACGGGGCCCACCGTATGGAGGACATACTTTGCCGGCAAATTATAGCCTTTGGTGATCTTCGCCCCGCCTGTGGGTTCCGGAAAGCCCTGGGCCGCCATAAGCTCCGCGCATTCCCGGCGCAGCTGCAGCCCAGCCGCCGAATGGATCACGTTATCTATGCACAGATGCCCGGGCACGAAGCAGCCCAAAAGCCGGCTGTTGGCGGCATTTACCACAGCGTCCGCCGCCAGCCTGGTAATATCCCCCTGCCAAAGAGCCAGTCTGGGTCTTCCGGGCACAACGGGCAGCGCCGCCGCTTCGACGATTCCCCGTTGGGCCAGCTCCTCCTGCAGCAGCCGGTCCTGGAGACGCCAGAATTCCTCCGGCAGGGGACCGGGCTGCCAAAGGTTCATCAGATCCCGGAAAAGCCTCCGCTGCCGGTCATCGTCCCCGGGGATCAGGATCCCCTGATATGCGGGCTCCTGCTGCAAAAGCGTGCGGATCAGGTAAAGCAGTTCCGTTTTGGCCGTCATTTTATTCCCTCCTCAGCTGCCGCCCAGCAAAAGCCCCAGCACAGCCGCCAGGGCGATCACCTTGGGCACCGAAAGCTTCCGTTTCCAGATCAGCAGGGAGATGATCCCGCCGATCAGGGCCGTCCGCCAGTTAAGGGTATCGCCGGCTAAATAGACCTGGCTCCCCAGGGAAATCACCGTGGCGCCGATTAACCCGATGCAGACCGGACGAATACCGTAAAGCATGGATTGCAGGTATTTGTTTTCTTTAAACTTTACAAAGAAAACCGCGGCCACAAGACAAAGGGTCAGGGAAGGCGCCAGCACGCCCAGGGTAGCCGACAGGGCGCCGGGCAGGCCCGCCACCCGGGTGCCGGCAAAGGTGGCGCAGTTTATGCCCAAAGGCCCCGGCGTCATCTCCGCCACCGCCACGATATCCATGACTTCCGCCGCGGTCATCCAGCCATGGCCGATCATTTCCGAATTAATCAGGGGGATCATGGACATGCCGCCGAAGCTGGTGAACCCAATAACCAAAAAGGACCAGAAAAGCTCAGCGAGAACCGCCATGTTCCCTCACCCCCATCACCAGAAGCCCCGCCAATGCTCCTAAAACCACGATCAGCACATTGCCTACGGGAGCGGCAAGGCAAAGGCCCAGGGCCGTCAGGGCCGTCAATACGCAAAAGCCGTCCTTCAGTCCGGTCTTCAGCAGAGAAACGGCGGCAAAAAATACGATAGGCACCACCGCCGCCCGGATTCCCGCCAAAGCCCGGGCCACGTAGATATTGCCCCGGATGAAACCGTAGAAGTAAGTAACCAGGCTCAATACGATCAGGGAGGGCAGCGTGATCCCCGCCACCGCCGCCACCGCGGATAAGGTCCCCCCCATATGATAGCCGAATAAGGCGCTGATATTGGTAATCATGATCCCCGGCAGGGAACGGCCCACCGACACGATGTCCAACAGTTCCTCCTGGCTCAGCCAGCCCTGGCGCTCCACAAATTCCTCCTGCATCTGGGCCAGGATACTCCAGCCGCCGCCGAAGGTAAAAAATCCGATTTTGATAAAGAAGCGAAACAGCAGCCAGGCCCGGGTCGCCGTTTCTTTTTTTGTCGCCGGTTTTTCCACCTTTTCACCGCCTAACCTTGTAAAAAGCCGGCTCGGCGTCCGCCGTTCCGGCTTGCTTTATTCTATATTATATTATGCCGGCTTACTTTTGGAAATAGTCCACCGCAGCCTGAAACATCCGGTTATCCATTTTCCCCGGCACATTTTTATAGGTACCCCTGCCCCAGCGCTCGCTGTGCCCCATTTTGCCGAAGATCCGCCCGTCCGGCGAGGTGATGCCCTCCACCGCCACAAGGGAGCCGTTGGGATTAAAGTCGATCTCCATGGTGGGGCTCCCCGCCAGATCCACATATTGAGTGGCGATCTGCCCTTTTTCCTTCAGTTCCCGGAGCAAAGGCCCGGGGCAGACGAAGCGGCCTTCACCGTGGGAAATAGCCGTCAGGTGAATATCTCCCACCTGGTTATACATCAGCCAGGGAGATAAATTGGAGGCGATCCGGGTGTAAATCAGCCGGGATTGGTGACGTCCGATTTCATTGTAGGTCAAAGTAGGCGAATCCTCGTCCATTTCCCGGATCTGGCCGTAAGGCACAAGCCCCAGCTTGATCAGGGCCTGAAATCCGTTGCAGATGCCGCCCATCAGACCATCCCGGTCCAAAAGCTCCGTCACCCGGTCGCTGATCCGGGGGTTCCGGAAAAAAGCGGTGATGAACTTGCCGGAGCCGTCAGGCTCGTCGCCGCCGGAAAAACCGCCGGGCAGAAAAATCATTTCAGCCCCCCGGATCTCCGCGGCCAAATCGGTTACGGACCGGGCTACCGATCCGGCGGAAAGATTATTAATCATGATGATCCGCGGCTCGGCGCCGGCCTGGCTGAACTTGCGGGCCGTATCGTATTCACAGTTTGTGCCGGGGAAAACGGGGATCACCACCCGGGGACGGGCCACGGCGGTTTTCGGCCGCGGCCTGCTTTTTGTCGTAAAGGAGAGAGGCTCCACAGACATGGACTCCCGGCCTTTACCCTGGGGGGTCACGGGATAAACTCCCGCCAGCCTGGAATCATAAGCGGATTCCACCTGGATCAAGTCCGCTTTTTCCCCCTGGCAGCAGATCCCGTACCCGGCGCAGGTGCGGCCCAAAACCAGGGCCCGGACATTACCGGCCTGCCGCCATTGATCCAAAACCTCCGCCGGCTTTACTCCAGGCGCCAGTTCCAGGACAAAAGAGCCATAGTTTTGCCGGAACAGTTGTTCTTTTTGAATTTCCGGCGCAAATTCAAGACCGATCCTGTTTCCTAAGGCCATTTTCACAACAGCCTCCGCCAGGCCGCCCCGGGTAAGGGTGCAGGCGGCGGCAGCCTTGCCGCTGCGGATCAGCCGGCCGGCCAATTCAAAGCAAAGCTTCTGGGAACCGGCCTCCGGCAGCCCTCCGGCATAGCAGGGAGCCAGATAAAGGACTTCGGAACCCACATTCTTAAACTCCGGCGAAAGGATTTCCTCCACTTTGCCCAAAGCTACCGCAAAGGAAATCAGGGTGGCGGGCACGTGCAGGTCCTCAAAGCTGCCGCTCATGGAGTCCTTGCCGCCGATGGCGGCGGCTCCCAGATCCAGCTGGGCCTCCAGAGCCCCCAGAAGAGCCGCCAGGGGCTGCCCCCAATTCCGGGGATCCGTTCCCAGCCGGCGGAAATACTCCTGGAAGGAAAGCCAGCACCTGGACAGGTCGGCGCCGGCCGCCGTCAGCTTGGCCAGGGATTCCACCACCGCCAGGTAAGCGCCTTTATAAGGATCTGTTTCACTGATCCGGGGATTATAGCCGTAAGCCGCTACCGAGCAGGTGTTCGTCTCTCCTTCCGGCACCGGCAGCTTGGCCGCCATTACCTGGGCCGGGGTCTTTTGATATCTGCCGCCTAATGGCATCAATACTGTGCCGGCGCCGATGGTGGAATCAAAGCGCTCCTGCAGGCCCCGCTTTGAACAAACGTTTAAGTCGGACAATACCGTCTGGAGGCCGGAGGCCAGACTATCTGCCCCGGGGTCTGTGGCGAAACCTGCTGCGGAATCCGCGCCTGGCTCTGCCCCAGGGCCTGCGAAAGGACCTGCTGCGGAATCCCCGCACCCTCCGGTATTCTTTTCCTTGTTTTCTTTGCCGCTCCATGCCTCTCCGGCGGCGTCCTCACCTTTTTCTCCGGGCCGGGCCACATAAACCCCGGCCTCTTTGGCGGCGCCGTTGGTATCCAGGAAGGCCCGGCGGATATCCACGATCTTCTGTCCCTGCCAGTACATCACCAGCCGCGGCTCCGCCGTGACTTCCGCCACTGCCGTGGCCTCCAGGTTTTCCTCTTCCGCCAGCCGGATAAACCGCTCCTGATCCTTTGCTTCCACCACTACGGCCATCCGTTCCTGGGATTCGCTGATAGCCAGCTCCGTTCCGTCCAGGCCCTCGTATTTTTTGGGCACCCGGTCCAGCCAGATGGAGACGCCGTCCGCCAGCTCGCCGATGGCCACGGATACGCCGCCGGCGCCAAAGTCATTGCAGCGTTTGATTAATAGAGATGCCTCGGGGTTACGGAAAAGCCTCTGCAGCTTCCGTTCTTCGGGAGCGTTGCCCTTCTGAACTTCCGCCCCGCAGGCTTCCAGGGAGCCGGCGTCGTGGGATTTGGATGAGCCGGTGGCCCCGCCGCAGCCGTCACGGCCGGTCTTGCCGCCCAGCAAGATCACCACGTCCCCGGCAGCGGGCACTTCCCGCCTTACCTGGGCCGCCGGCACGGCTCCCACCACCATGCCCACTTCCAAATGTTTTGCCGCATAGCCGGGATGATAAAGCTCATCCACCAAGCCGGTGGCCAGGCCGATCTGATTACCATAGGAACTGTAGCCGGCGGCCGCCGTAGTCACCAGCTTCCGCTGGGGCAGCTTGCCCCTGGGGGTCCGGTCAAGGGGCGTCAGCGGGTCGCCGGCGCCGCTGAGGCGCATGGCCTGATAAACATAAGCCCTGCCCGACAAAGGGTCCCGGATAGCGCCGCCGATGCAGGTGGCGGCGCCGCCGAAAGGCTCAATCTCCGTGGGATGGTTATGGGTCTCATTTTTAAAGAGCAAGAGCCAGTCCTGATCCCGGCCAGCCACATCCACCTTCACCTTTACGGTGCAGGCGTTGATTTCTTCAGACTGGTCCAGTTCCTCTAAAAGCCCCTGCCGCCGGAGGGCCTTGGCGCCGATGGTGGCAATATCCATCAGGGTCACCGGCTTTTTTATCCCCAGTTCCCGACGCAGTTTCTGGTAGCGTTCAAAAGCCCCGGCCGCCCGGGGATCGTCAAATTCCACCTGGGTCAACCGGGTGCTGAAGGTGGTGTGACGGCAATGGTCGGACCAGTAGGTATCCAAAAGCCGCAGTTCCGTAACGCTGGGATCCCGCCCTTCCTGGCGGAAATAATCCCGGCAGCAGAGAATATCCGCCGGATCCATGGCCAGGCCATAGCTTTTGATTACGCCCTTCAGTTCCTCTTCCTCCATGGACTTAAAGCCCGTCAGAACGGCCACCATTCCCGGCTGCTCAGCAGCAATTTCCCGGCTTTGGGGTTTCTCCAGGGAAGCCTCCCGGCTTTCAATGGGGTTGATGAGATACTTTTTTATTTTCTCCCCTTCTTCGGCCCCCAGTCTGCCTGAAAGCATGATCACCCGGGAAGAACGCACCAGGGGCCGCTGCCCCATGGAAATCAGCTGAATGCACTGGGCGGCAGAGTCCGCCCGCTGGTCGAACTGCCCCGGCAGGTACTCATAAGCAAAGACCAGGTCTCCCTCCGGCGGCAGCCGGTCATAGGTTACGTCCAGCTGCGGTTCGGCAAACACCGAACGGCGGCAGGCGGCAAAGAGCTCTTCGGAAATCCCTTCCACGTCGTAACAGTTGAATATCCGGGCCTTTTCCACGGCGGGGATATCCAAAAAGGAACGGATATCCGCCAGGAGGCTCTTCGCTTCCACGGCGTACTCCGGCTTCTTTTCCACGTATACTCGATAAACAACCACCGGGTCTTCCCCCTATCCTGTCGTTGTGATAATTGTATTTTTTGCCTTTATTTGTCCTTACTCTGCTTTTCCCCCGCAAGGGATCGCCATTGGGATTGCTGCTTTCGCAAGGGCTTACTTCCCGGCCCTTAAGGCCTTTTGCCCGATATCTTTCCGATAGAACGCGCCGGTAAACCGGATCTCCTTCGCCCCCCGGTAAGCTTTTGCCAGGGCCTCTTCCAGATCCTTGCCCACGGCGCCCACCCCCAGGACCCGGCCGCCGGAGGTCACCAAAGCGCCGTCTTCCCTGGTTTTCGTACCGGCATGGTACACATAAACGTCCCTTAGCCGCGATACATCGCCGAAGCCGATCTGGCAGCCCTTTTGGTACTCCCCGGGATAGCCCCCGGAAGCGATGATCACGCAGGCCGCGGCGCCGGTGGCAAACTCTACCGGCACTTCCGCCAGCCGGCCTTCCTCCACCGCTTCCATAATCGTCAGAAGATCGGAGGTCAAAAGAGGCAGCACCACTTGAGTCTCGGGATCGCCGAAGCGGCAGTTGTACTCGATGACCTTGGGGCCTTCGGCAGTCAGCATCAGACCGAAATACAGGCAGCCCTTGAAGGTCCGGCCCTCCCGGTTCATGGCCGCCATGGTGGGCAGGAAGATCTTTTCCATGCAAATTCCGGCGATTTCCGGGGTATAGCAGGGATTAGGCGCAATCGTACCCATTCCTCCGGTGTTCGGTCCCAGATCCCCGTCCAGGGCCCGCTTGTGATCCATGGAAGAAACCATGGGGATCATGGTTTTGCCGTCGGTGAAAGCCAATACCGAAACCTCCGGGCCCGTAAGGAATTCCTCGATGACCACCCGGGAACCGCTGGAGCCGAAACGCTTTTCCGTCATCATGCCGTAGAGGGCGGCGGCGGCCTCCTTTTCATCCGCGGCAATGATCACGCCTTTACCCAAAGCCAGGCCGTCGGCCTTTACCACCACGGGATATTTTACCGTTTTCAGGTATTGCAGGGCCGCTTCCTGATCTTCAAAAGTCTCGTAACGGGCGGTGGGGATACCGTATTTTTCCATCATTTCTTTGGCAAAGACCTTGCTGCCTTCAATAACGGCGGCTTTTTTCTCCGGTCCAAAGCAGGGTATGCCCGCCTTGTGCAGCTCATCCACCAGTCCCAGCACCAATGGGTCGTCGGGCGCCACCACCACAAAATCCACTTTTTGCTTCGTCGCAAATTCTGTAACGGCTTGCAGGTCCCTGGGATCCCCGGCCACGCATTGCGCCAAAGCCCCGATGCCGCCGTTGCCGGGCAAAGCGTAGATTTTTTCCGCCCTGGGGCTTTCCGCAAGCTTTTTGATGATGGCATGCTCCCGTCCGCCGCCGCCTACAACCAATATCTTCATGGGCCGGAGCCCTCCTTTTTTCTCAACGTCTTTACTTCTCAATGTTTTTACTTCTCAATATCTTTACCTCTTAATATCTTTACGATATAAGCCCGGGGTTTTTCGCCAAAAACGGCTTTACGGCAGGCAAGCCTTTCCTTCCGACGCGTTAATTCAACCTGTCTTAATGCGTCCTTCATTAATGCGTCCTGCCTTAATGCGTCAGTGGTGAAATAAACGCATATCGGTAAAGGCCATCACCAGGCCGAAGCTGTCGCAGGTTCCGATAACCTGGTCGTCCCGGATAGAGCCGCCGGGCTGGGCAATGTAGGAAACGCCGCTTTTTACCGCCCTTTGGATGTTATCCCCGAAAGGGAAAAAGGCATCGGAACCCAGAGCCACGCCGTTCACCTTGGCCAGCCACCGCCGGCGTTCTTCGGAGGTCAGCTCTTCCGGTTTCTGCCTGAAAAACTGCTGCCACCGCCCGTCGCTTTGCACATCCCCATATTCGGGATTGAGGTAGGCGTTGATGGTATTGTCCCGGTCGGGCCGGCCGATATCCTCCTTAAAAGGCAGGTCCAGCACCTGGGGATGGCGACGCAGCTGCCAGAGGTCCGCCTTGGCGCCGGCCAGGCAGGTGCAGTGGATGCGGGACTGCTGGCCGGCGCCGATGCCGATGGCCTGTCCGCCCCAGGCATAGCAGACGGAATTGGACTGAGTGTATTTCAGGGTGATCAGGGCCACGGTCAGATCCCGCAGAGCGGAGTCCGGTAATTCTTTATTTCTTGTTACGATATTGGTAAATATCTCAGGCTTAACGATATACTCATTTCTTCCCTGCTCAAAGGTAACGCCGTAGACCTGTTTCCTTTCTACAGGGTCCGGCACATAGAGAGGGTCGATTTCCACGATGTTATAGCCGCCCTTGCGTTTGGATTTCAGGATTGCCAGCGCTTCCGGGGTATAACCGGGAGCGATGATGCCGTCGGATACCTCCTGCTTGATCAAAAGGGCTGTCTCCCGGTCGCAGACGTCGGAAAGGGCGATCCAGTCCCCGAAGGAGGACATGCGGTCGGCCCCTCTGGCCCGGGCATAAGCGCAGGCCAGGGGAGACAGTTCTTTGTCTTCCACAAAATACATTTTCTTTTCCGTTTCGTCCAAAGGCAGACCTAAAGCGGCCCCGGCCGGGCTGACGTGCTTAAAGGAGGCGGCGGCCGGAAAACCGGCGGCCTCCTTCAGTTCCTTCACCAGCTGCCAGCTGTTGAAGGCGTCCAGAAAGTTAATATAGCCGGGCCTGCCGTTTAATACCTTAACCGGCAGCGGGCCCTTTTCCATAAAGATCCGGGCCGGCTTTTGATTCGGGTTGCAGCCATATTTCAGTTCCAGTTCTCTGTCCACGGTGTCTCCCCCTTTTATTCCAATCCTTTATTTACGATCCTGGTTTCCGCTTCGCCGCCGGCCAGATCGATGTAGCGTACAAACAACGCCACCTTATTTTCCCGGTCCAAGCTCTGCCACAGCTCTGCGGTGAAACTGCCGATATCGCCGGCAAGCCAGATCTCCCTGGGCTCGCCGCCAAAGGAGGGGAGAGGATCGCCGTCCCCGGCATAGGTGTGGATCAGATGTCCCTTTCCCGGGGCGGACGCTTCATAATCAAAGGTAAACCGCTGGCAGCTTCTGCCCTGATCCGCGGTTTTCAGGATAGAGAGCTTGTAACGGAGAGTTCCGTCTTCGCAGATCAAAAGCCCGCTGATCCGGGGGGTAAAGTTGGGATCGTCAGGCTCGAAACGCCGGGCGGCCAGGGCTTCCTCGAAGGTTTTGCCGTCAGCCAAAAAATCCTGAATGGTATCGGTCTGGTCCCCGTTGGTGACGATGGTCCTGTTTCCGAGAACCCTCACCGGAGCGTAGATGATCAGGGAAGGATCCGTTAGTTTCGCAGGGTCCAAAGCCTCCGTGCGGATGCCCTGACCTATTTGGGTAAATATCCGGTTTCTGCTGTTTACGCTTCTGCCCATAATAAAATAGGCGACCACCGCCTTGGAGCCGGTGGCGTCAAGTCCCAGAATAATCCCCCGTCCGGGATAGGTGTTGCCCGCCAATTCCTTAATCATCCTTATTCTCCTTATTCTGAATGCCGGTTATTTCCCGGCAGACTTCCTCCACCGCCGCCGGCAGGATCTGCCACTCCGCCTCTTCCATCACCCGGCGCTGCAAAGTCTGGGGCGTATCGCCGGGCTTCACCGGCACCGCCTTTTGGGCGATGATCCGGCCGCCGTCGGTGATTTCATTCACGAAATGCACCGTTGCTCCGGTCAGCTTCACTCCCCGGGCCAAAGCCGCCTCATGGACCTTCAGGCCATAGAAGCCGTCGCCGCAGAAAGCCGGGATCAGGGAAGGGTGGACATTGACGACGCGGTCCGGATAGGCGTGGATGAATTCCTCGCTTAAAATGGATAAAAAGCCGGCCAAAACCACCAGCTCTATCCCCTTTTCCCGTACTTCTTCCAAAAGGCGGCGGTTAAACCGGTCTTTATCGGCGAAATCCCGGCGGTTCACCAAAAGAGCCGGCACGCCGGCGGCAGCCGCCCGTTCCAAACCATAGGCCCCCGGCCGGTCGGCCACCACCAGGCTGATCCTGCCGGATTTAAGCCGTCCCGCCTTTTCGGCATCCAGCAGGGCCTGGAGATTGGTGCCGCCGCCGCTGACAAAAACGGCGATGCCTGCCGGCGGCCTTCCTCCCGGCCCGCAGCCGGCGGAGGTCCGGTTGTCCGGGCCGGTCATCTCCATAAATTTACTCCCTGGCCGCCTTTGCCGATCTCTCCCAGGATATAAGCCGTCTCTCCCGCTTCCCGCAAAAAGTCTACGGTTTTTGCGGCGTCGGCGGCGGCCACGGTCACTGTCATGCCCACTCCCATATTAAAGGTATTGAACATGTCCCGTTCCGGGATATTGCCCAGCTCCTGCAAAACCCGGAAGACCGGCAAGACCCGCACCGCCTCTATCGGAATATTGGCCTGCAGTCCCTGGGGAATGCTGCGGGGGATATTTTCATAAAAGCCGCCGCCGGTGATATGGGAGACCCCTTTTACCTCCACCGCCGCCATCAGCTTCAGCAGGGGGCGGACGTAAATCCTGGTGGGAGTAAGCAGGGTCCGGCCCAGGGGCTCTTGCAGCCCCGCCGGCGTATCCGTGAGGGCCAGCCCGCTTTCGGCGACAATTTTTCTGACCAGGGAAAAGCCGTTGGAGTGGACCCCGGAGGAAGCCAGGGCGATCAGGACGTCCCCTTCCTCCGTCCGGCTGCCGTCAATGAGGCGGCTTTTATCCGCCAGCCCTACGGTAAAACCGGCCAGGTCGTATTCTTCGGCGCCGTAAAAACCGGGCATCTCAGCGGTTTCGCCGCCGATTAAGGCGCAGCCGCTCTGGACGCAGCCCTCGGCAATGCCGGAAACAATGGCCGCCACCTTTTCCGGCACATTTTTGCCCAAAGCGATATAATCCAGAAAAAACAAGGGCCGGGCTCCGCTGCAGACCACGTCGTTTACGCACATGGCCACGCAGTCGATGCCCACGGTATCATGCCTGTCCAGGTCAAAGGCAAGCTTAAGCTTGGTGCCGACGCCGTCGGTGCCGCTGACTAAGACAGGCTCCTTTACGCCGGTCAGATCCGGCAGCACCATACCGCCGAAGCCGCCGATATCGCTGAGCACTTCGCCGGTCTTAGTGCGGGCAATATGCTTTTTCATCAGCTGGACCGCCTCATAGCCGGCGGTGATATCCACTCCCGCCTTTTTATAGCTCTCGCTGAAACTCTTCATTTACGCCTTCTCTCCCCCGGCATTTTTTTCGCTTTTTTTCATCATGAACTTGGCTTTTTGGGTATAGGCGGGAATCTCCGTAGGATATTTTCCGTTGAAGCAGGCGGTGCAAAATCCCAGCCTGGTATTGTCCGCCAGCTTGGTTACGCTGTCTACGCTCAGGTAGCCCAGGGAATCGGCGCCGATCACTTTAGCGATCTCAGGAACAGAATACTTACAGGCGATCAGGTTTTCCCGGGAGTCGATATCCGTGCCGTAATAACAGGGATTCAGGAAAGGAGGCGCCGAAACCCGCATATGCACTTCCCTGGCCCCGGCTTCCCGCAAAAGCCTGACGATGCGGGCGCTGGTGGTGCCGCGGACGATGGAATCGTCGATCAGAATAACCCTTTTATCCTTTACGGTAGCCGTCACCACATTCAGTTTAATGCGCACCTTGTCTTCACGGCTGGACTGCCCCGGCTGGATGAAGGTCCTGCCGATGTACTTATTTTTAATGAAACCGATGCCATAGGGAATACCGGATTGGGCGGAATAACCGATGGCGGCGTCGATACCGGAATCCGGCACGCCGATCACCACATCTGCCGCCACCGGATGTTCAAGAGCCAAAAAGGCTCCCGCCCGCTTTCTGGCGATATGTACGGAACTGCCGTCCATCACCGAATCGGGGCGGGCAAAATAGATGAACTCAAAGACACACAGGGACTTGGTTTCCTCATTACAGTTATCCCGGATGGAACGAACGCCCTTTTCATCCACCACTACGATTTCACCGGGCTCGATATCCCGGATAAAGGTGGCGCCGATGCTGTCCAGAGCGCAGCTTTCGGAAGCAAACACTGTGGACCGGCCGATTTTCCCCATGCACAACGGCCGGAAGCCCTGGGGGTCCCGGACCGCCAAAAGCTTGGAGAAGGACATGATCACCAGGGAATAGGCGCCTTTCAGTTTTTTCATGGCGGAACTGACCGCCTCCTCAATGGAAGGGGCGATGATCCGATGATTTACGATCTCGTAGGCAATGACCTCGGTATCGCTGGTGGTATGAAAGATGGAACCCTTCATCTCCAGTTCCTGGCGCAGCTCATAGGCGTTGGTCAGGTTTCCGTTGTGGGCCAAAGCCATGGCCCCTTTGATGTGGTTGATGGAGATGGGCTGGGCATTGATCCTGGGCTGGACGCCGGTGGTGCCGTAGCGGACGTGACCCACGGCCATCCGGCCCTTAGGCAGTCCCGCCATCACCGTGGGAGTAAACACGTCGTTTACCAGGCCTGTGTTGGTATAACAGGTGATCAGGCCGTCCTCGTTTACGGCGATGCCGCAGCTCTCCTGTCCCCGGTGCTGCAAAGCGTAAAGGGCATAATAGGCCGCACCGGCCACATCGCCGCCCTCTTGATCATAAATGCCGAAAACGCCGCATTCTTCTCTCAGTTTTTCAGGTTTCAGACTTTCCTGCATATCAGTCTCCCAGCATACGTTTCATGATTTCCTGGTAAGCTTCTTCCACGCCGCCCATGTCCCTTCTGAAGCGGTCCTTGTCCAGCTTCTCGCCGGTGGTGGCGTCCCAGAACCGGCAGGTGTCGGGAGAGATCTCGTCGGCCAATACGACTTTGCCCTCGGCGGTTTTCCCGAATTCCAGCTTGAAGTCCACCAGCTGGATGTTGATGTTTTTCAGATAATCCGACAGGTACCGGTTCACCTGATAAGCCATTTCCTTGACTTTCTCCAGTTCTTCCTCAGTGCACAGCTCCAGGGCCAGGACATAGGTATCGTTGATCAAAGGATCTCCCAGATCGTCGTCCTTATAGCTGAATTCCAGGACGGTGCAGGCCAGGGGAGTGCCTTCCTTAAGGCCCAGACGCTTGGCCATGGAGCCGGCGGCCACGTTGCGGATGATGACCTCCAGAGGAATGATCTTCACCCGTTTCACCACGGTTTCCCGGTCGCTGATCTCTTTGACAAAATGGGTGGGAATGCCTTTGTCTTCCAGCATTTCCATGAGGTGATTGGTCACCCGGTTATTAATGATCCCCTTTTTTTCGATGGTGCCTTTTTTCTGGCCGTTAAAAGCCGTGGCATCGTCTTTATACTCCACGATATAGTATCTCTCATCGTCGGTGTTAAACACCTTTTTGGCCTTACCCTCATAAATTTGTTCCAGCTTTTTCATTTTTCCTTTCCTTCCTCTCTCCCGCTTCGGGATCAGAATTGGCTTTGAATCGCTTTGTCTTTTTCCATAACTTTTTCCGCGGCTTTGCGGCGCTGCTGCATCAAAGCGGCGGCTATTTCCTCATCGGAAACAGAAAGGATCTCTGCGGCAAGCAGCGCTGCATTGACGGCGCCGTCAATGGTGACAGTGGCTACAGGGATCCCCGGAGGCATTTGCACCGTGGATAACAGGGCGTCCAGTCCGTCCAAAGCGGAGGATTTTACCGGAATACCGATAACCGGCAAAGTGGTGTTGGCGGCAAGGGCGCCGGCCAGGTGTGCCGCCTTCCCCGCCGCGGCGATGATGACGCCAAAATCCTTTTCTCTGGCTGATCTGGAGAACTCGGCGGCCTGTTCCGGCGTCCGGTGAGCGGAGATCACCCGCACTTCTATGGGGATGCCCAACTCCTTCAGCTTTTCCGCCGCCGGTTTTACCACCGGCAGATCGCTGTCGCTGCCCATAATGATGGCAATTTTTTTCATGCTGATCGAAGCCCTTCCTTTCTGGTGTTTAAAATAAAAAAGCGCAGGGGGAGAACTCACCCGGGCGCCGAAAAACAATCACAAAAAACCCTTTCTGTCAAGGGCTTTTCCATAGCGTAGACAATTTCCGGTCGTCACGTAGAGACTCTCACACCATATCTGTGAGCTAATATGGATTTGCTGTTCACTTTTGATATTATTTTAACATATGTCTTGATCAGAGGCAACCGAAAAGGCCCCGGGAAGGGGTGGGAAAATGTCGTAATCCCAAGTATACTTTCAGGGAAAGCAAATTCTTGGGGCAGGAACCGGAAAAGTCCGGTGCTGATCCCGGCAGGATTTGCGGGTGGCGTTTCGGCAGGTCTTCTGATTGGGCTTTTGGCAGCCCTATGCCTGACTTTTGTGAGGAAGCAGCTTTCGCACAGAAGCCTGATTTTCGTACAGAAGCCTGACTTTCGCGCGCAAAAAGCGGCTTTCTTGTTCCTTTTCCCTTTTTTTGTTATACTAAAAAAAGAGAGACAATTTTCGCTTTCTCTTGCGCAGGGCCTTTTTCAGACCTGTTGTCGGCCGGGAGGAAACCTCCGTTATAGAAATACTTTATACTTTGCTGAGAGGAGGCAAAAAGAATGAGCCAGCAGCCAGAATCAAAATCCGCCTGCGCCGGCGCAGGCGAGGGTCAGGGCGGCAGCGAGGGTCAGGGCGGCATCCAGATCATTCACCGGGTATTGGATATCATCGAGATCCTGGCCCATTCGGAAAAGCCCCTGGGCCCCACCGGTATCGCCCAGGAGACCGGACTGAATAAGAGTACGGTCCACCGGCTTTTGGCCACCCTGCATCTCCGGGGTTACGTGGAAAAAAACGAAGACGGCGCTTATTATCTGGGCGCCAAGTTTATCGAACTGGCGGGCTGTTATATCGACAGCCTGGAATTGATCGCCGAGGCCCGGCCATACTTAAGCCAGCTGACCGGCGACCTGAATTTAACCGCTCATCTGGGGATCCTGGATAAAACGGAAGTGATCTACGTGGAGAGGCTGGACACCCTGCCCACCAAGCGAATTGATTGCCAGATCGGTTACCGGGTGCCCGCCAGCTGCTCTTCTTTGGGCAAATGCCTTCTGGCGGGCTTATCCAGCGATGAGCTGGAGGAAACTTACGGTGATTATGCCTTCGTCCGCTATACGCCCCAAACCATCACCAGCCTTTCCGACCTGCGGCGGCATCTGCGCCAGGTCCGCTCCCAGGGCTGGGCCCTGGATAACTGCGAGTATCAGGAGGAACACCGCTGCATCGCCGCGCCTATCTATGATTACCGGGGCACGGTGATTGCCGCCATCAGCGCCAGCGGCTCCACCAACCGCCTGACCGACCAGTGTGTACCCACGGTCAGTACCGCGGTAAAGGGCTACGCCGCCAGAATCTCCCGGCGGCTGGGTTACGTAGGCTGAGCCGTAACCGCCGGAAGGGGACGGTGTGAGGAAGGTGCTCCATTCCCCTGCAATATATGGATATACGAGTTAAGGGGCTGTCGCCTTTGGTTTTCTCAACCAATTTGCGGCAGCCCCTGCGTTTTCGTGCCGGTCCGGCACAGGAGATCTCTGCTTTTCTGGATAGGGGTTTGCTTTTTATGGCTTACAGGATATTTTTCAGGACGATGGTCTTGGTCCGGGTGACTTCGTCAAAGGTAGACATGACGCCCTCGGTGCCGATGCCGGAGTATTTATATCCGCCGAAGGGCATTTCGAAGCTTCTGAAGAAGGAGGCGCCGTTAAGGACCACGCCGCCGCACTCCAGCCTGGCGGCTACCTCGAAGCAGGTTTTCATCTCCGCGCTGAAGATGCAGCCGCACAGGCCGAATTTGGACTGGTTGGCGATTTCAATGGCCTCTTCCAAGGTATCAAAGCCGATAATGGGCACTACGGGGCCGAAAATTTCCATATCCTTGGCCACATCGGCGGTGCGGGGCACATTGACGATGACGGTAGGCTCATAGAAGGCGCCGTTTCTTTGACCGCCCAGAATAATCTTCCCGCCCTGTTTTACCGTCAGCCGGACCTGTTCTTCAATGGTGACGGCGGCTTTTTCGCTGATCAGGCAGGCCAGCTCGGTATCTTCCTTATCGGGGTTGCCTACCTTGATCTTCTTGATCCGTTCTACCGCCTTGGCGGCGAACTCCTCTTTACGGCTGTTATGGATCAGAAAACGTTTGGAAGCGCAGCATACCTGACCGCAATTATACATACGGCCCCAGATCAGTTCTTCCACCGCCAGGTCCACGTCGCCGTCCCGGGCTACGATAAAGGCGTCGTTGCCCCCCAGTTCCAAGGCGATATGGGCCAGGTGAGCAGCCCCGGTTTTGGCGGTTTCGATGCCGACTTCTGTGGAGCCCGTCAACGTGATGGCATGGACGTCGGGATTTTGGCACAGCCAGTTTCCTACCTTTGAGCCCCGTCCGGTGACGATTTGGATAGCGCCGGGAGTCACCCCCGCCTCCGCCAGGCAGGCGGTGAGCTTGCAGAGGGTCAGGGGATTATCGGTGGAGGGCTTTACGATGGCGGCATTGCCGGCCAGCAGGGCAGGCGCCACTTTCTGGTCAAACAAATCGCAGGGGAAATTAAAGGGAATGATGCAGGCGATAACGCCGATGGGTTCTTTCATGGTCAGCAGGATATTTTTGTCCTGGCCGGCCTCGCAGCCGGCGTTGATGATTTCCCCGTAAAGATGCTTGGCCTTTTCAGAAAAAGCCTTGAAGGCAATGGGAATATTGGCGATCTCGGCCCTGGCTTCCCGGATGGGCTTACCGGTTTCCCGGGAAAGCGTCCGGGCCAGATCTTCCTTATTCTTTTCTACCAGCTCCAGAAATTTGTACATGATTTCAACTTTTTCATGTACCGGTACTTTGGCCCAGATTTTCTGGCCGGCTTTGGCGCATTCCACAGCTTTGGCCACGTCGGCCTCCGTAGCCGAAGGAACGGTGTCCACAATTTCATTATTTGCGGGATTGATCACTTCGATGACCGCTTTGTCGGCGGCGTCCACCGCCTGGCCATTAATCATCATTTTCATCGCAGGTACTCCTTCCCTGTGTTGTTTTTCTCATTTTGTTTTACCCGTATCTTTACTTGGCAAAGCCGGTGAAAGAAAGCATCAGGCCGCCGCAGGTGTTGTTTCCGTCATCCTCGTAGCCGTATTCGCCGAAGGTGAACTCCGCGATAAAAGGCAGGTCCCCGGCCGCCGACTTCATCCCGGCATAAACCTCCTGGATACGGTCCCCGATACCGGCCCGGCGGCCGCCGCAGTGCACCAGGTGCAGGGCGCCCAGGGGAGCGGGGGCTTTTTGCGTCAGTTTCCGGACGCCTTCTTCTACGGAGGAAACCAGTTCATCCACAGTTGCCTCCATTCGGATCACCGCAGTCCCCTCGGCGACTTTATTTCCCACATTAATGGTATAGTCGTCATTGCCGTTCATGGGATGGCGAATGGCCGTCAGATCGCCGAGCCGGTCTTTTACCCCCAGGGGGGAGACTACGGTTCCCGCCAGCAGAGCACCGCCCTTCAGGCTTTCAGGATCCATACCGCGCCACTGGGCATATTTTTTCAGGGCCGGCACGCCGTCAATTTCGGCAATAGTGCGATGCCCCTCCATCTTAGTAACGATCCCCATGTCCTTGGTTTCGCGATAAGCGCCGGTGAAATAATTGGCAACGGGTTTTTCACTGTAGAAAAAGACCACCACCACGCCGTCAGGAAATACTTCGGCGCCGCTATATAATTGCCAGCCGCCGGTAATGGTATTATCGGCGCAGCTGCCGCCGAAGAAAGGAACCCGGCCGATCACTTCCGTAATCCCCTTTAAATAAAATTCTTCTTCCCCGGGGGAGGCGGCCATATAGAAATAATCGGGGGGATCGGTGCGGCCGGCGGCTTCCATGGCCTGCCGGGCTGCAATTCTGCCGTCTTCCCTGGCGCAGGCGCCTTTTTTCCGGCAGGCAGCCCCCACAGTCATGGCGTCGTCCTCCAAGGCCATGATCCCTACAAACCCATCGTCGCCGTGAATGTATCCTTCAGGGGTGATTACACCGGTATAAGAGGTATTCCCCACTACGGGGATTCCGGGCATGGTTTCTTCTATGCCTTCCAGCATAGCTTTCAGATCGTAGTCACAGCTGGCGTAGACAAAAGCAATTTTAATTTTATCCAGACCCTGCTTTGCTTGCGCTGCCGCCTGTCTGCCGGCTTCCCTGGCATTGGATAATACGCTGGAACCTGTTTTGCCTTTTAACATTGTGACTCCTCCTTTATTTTCTGAAAATTTCTTTTGGGAAGCTGCTGGGGATCTGACCTTTTTCAGCAGTTGTCGTCAACAATTTCCATGATTTCATTATATCTCCCTGACCTCTTATTACAACCGGCCGATATTGTCTGGAGGAACGGCTGTTTCACCCAGCGGAACGCTTCGCCGTTCAACCCCGCAAAGATTGAAAAGCTTTGCTGAATCCACCAAAAAGCCGCTGTAAATCCTCTTTTGCCTCAGAATCAGGATAGTTTAGCTAAGAAACTGTCGATATTTTTTGGGAGGATACGCCCTTTTTCTGTCAAATATTTCCAGGTGTAAACCTGGAGAGGAGAAGGGCAAAATGAAACCGAAACACTGCGTAATTATGATTTTGGCAGCCGGCCTGCTGATCTTGCCGCTGCCCGGGTTATCCGCCCCGGAAAAAAACCCCTGGGCCGCTGCGGAGATCAAACTTTCCGATTCTTATCTTCCTTTGGCGGCTCAGGATCTCATCGACATCTGGCAGGTGGATGAGGATGAGGTTCTGGAAGGCGCTTTGGCGGGCGCCCAGACCGGACTGACCGCGGACGCTGTTAACGCTGCCGAAGCAGGGGCTGCCTTCAGCCGCGGCTTTATCGCCCGGGCCAGCCTGGGCGGCGTCCAGCTGACCGATCAGGACGGCATCCGGACCAGCCAGTTTTCCCTGCCCAGGCCCTCGGGCCCCGGCCGGGATATCGAGCCCTTGGTTTATATGCCCTGGCATTTGGGCATAAGCCCCGACGGCAGCCATTTGCTTTTGATTACCGCCGAAGGGTACGCCGATCAGGAGATCGACTATTTCCGTCTTTGGGTATTGGACCTGGAAGGGCATGTGGAAAACGGACTGGAAAGCCCCGGACTGATCTCTGCCGGCTGGTTCAGCAATGAAACCGTCAGCTATATTCAGTTTGATCCCGACGATCCTTTGCTTTCCAATGGTACGCTCTATTTTTGGAACTGGCAAAAACAGATCTCTTCGCCGGTTTTTGGGCAGTAAACCGAGAATGGCAAACGCTTAAGGGCTTAAAAAGTGAAGAAGACCGTCTTGGCGGCGAAAGGGAAAACCCGCCTTTTAAAGCCAAACGGGGATATCGCTTTTTACAGCAAAAAGAGAAAACAAGCCGGCAGCACGAGACTAACTATCGGTTAAAGATAAAATAACCTTGCCAGTCCCCTTTTGCTGTCGGCTTGAACCATATTGTAACCTATGACCGCGGTTTTATCCCGTCAAACCTTTTTTGGCAGCGACACATTTTATTCCAGAGCGGCTTTTAAAAGCAGGAACCGTCGCAAAATATTTTGCGGCAGTTCCTCTTTTTTCGCGCCGGCTAAGACTGCCGTGAAAATCGGCGGAATTATTCATAGAAAAGGGAGCTGCGTTCCTTGGTTTTTCTGAACCAATTTACGTCAGCTCCCTATTCTTTAGGGCTGCCAGATTTTCATGGCCAGGTCCTCGATAAACACCACGGCGTAATACATGATCGCCGTCAGAATACACAAAATAAAGATACTGGCCATCACCAGATCCAGCTTAAATACCTGCCCGCCGTAGACGATCAGATAGCCAAGGCCGGCCCGGGAGACCAGGAACTCGCCGACAATCACCCCTACCCAGGCCATGCCGATGTTGATTTTCAGCATGGAAACCAGATTCGGTATATTGGCGGGCAAAACCACTTTCAGGAATATCTGCTTTTTCGTCGCCCCAAAGGAGCGCAGCAGATAAACTTTTGCCTCATCCGTCTGGATAAAACCGGTATAGCTGGTGATAATGGTCACCACCACGGTTACTAAAACCGCCACGGCAATGATTGCCTTGGGTCCGGCTCCGGCCCAGACGATAAGAATCGGTCCCAGAGCGATTTTAGGAAGCGCGTTCAGCACCACCAGGTAGGGATCGAGAACTTTTGCCGCCATCGGGAACCACCATAAGACGATGGCCACTCCCACTCCGATGATGGTGGAAAGGAAAAAACCCGCCAGGGTCTCGGCCGTGGTCAGGCCGATATGCAGCCCCAGAGATCCTTCCCGGTAAAGGTTAGACAGGGATTTCAGTATCCGGCTGGGCTGGCTCATGATAAAGGAGTCAATCCAGCCCAGGCGGCCGGCAATTTCCCAAAGAGCGATAAAAGCAATAATCAGACTGATCTGCCAGATCCTTTTTTGCTTTTCCTTTCTTTTAATTTCCTCCAGATATTTGCGATGCTCCGGGGAAACCTTGCGATATCCGGTCATTGCACATCCAGCTCCTTCCATATCTGATTGAAGTAGCTGCGGAATTCCGGTGCCTCTCTTCTTTTCATGGGAGAAAGTTCGTCAACAGACAACCGTATATCGTGGACCGCCTTGATTCTGGCGGGCCGGCGGCTCATTACCGCCACCCGGTCGGACATGGAGATCCCTTCATTGATGTCATGGGTCACCAGGATGGAGGTCTTTTGCTCCCTTGCGATAATCAGACGCACCTCGTCGGATACGGTCAGGCGCGTCTGATAGTCCAGGGCGGAAAAAGGTTCGTCAAGAAGCAGGATTTCCGGGTCCACAGCCAGCGTACGGATCAGGGCCGCCCGCTGGCGCATACCGCCGGAAAGCTGATTCGGGTAATGATTGATGAAATCCCCCAGGCCGTATTTTTCCAGCAGACTGACGGCTTTTTTCCGGTCCGCCGGCGTAAGCTTCCTCCTGACTTCAATGCCGATCAGTACATTCCCCAAAATCGTCCGCCAGGGAAACAGCTGGTCCCGTTGAGGCATCCAGGCAATTTTGGCGTCTGGTCCCCGGATTTCCTCGCCGTCCAGGAGCACGCGGCCCCTGGACGGTTTCAGCATCCCGCTGATCAAGGATAGCAATGTAGATTTGCCGCAACCGGAGGGTCCGATCAGGCTCAGAAATTCCCCTTCCCGGATCTCCAGATCTATGTTTTCTATTGCCCGGATCTCCCCTGCCTGCGTATGGTAATTAAAGCTGAGGTTCTCCAGCTTCAGCATGGCTATTTTCCTCCCAGCGAGCTGACTGCGGCTTCCGCAAATTGGTTGGTTACCAGGTCTTCATAAGGAGCCCGGCGTTCCAGCTGGCCGGCTTCTGTCATGATATCCTGCAAAAGTTCAAAGGCTTCCTTGGTAAACACCGGTGTAGCCGCCCAGGAGCCCTGGTCCCGGTAACGGTTGATGGAAGAGATCAGCAGCTCGTCGTCCGTATCCGGGAAAGAGCTTTTGATGGCTTCCGCCACTTCCGAAGCGGGAGCGGTCTGCACCCAGGCCTGTGCCGTGGCCAAAGCCGTGGTGAATTTCTGGATCAGTTCCTGGCTTTTGCCCATATACTCTTTAGTGGCGCTGAATACGGTATAGGGAATAGCCCCCGACTCTTTGCCCAGAGAAGCCACGATATAGCCCTGGCCCTCCTTCTCCATCTGAGAGGCCACCGGCTCGAAAAGATTGACATAATCGCCGGTGCCGCCGGTAAAGGCGCCGCCCATCAGGGCAAACTGGATATTGGTCAATACCTCCACATCCTCATTGGGGATCAGGCCGTTTTTCTTCATGGTGTATTCCAGCACCATTTCCGGCATGCCGCCGATGCGGCCGCCAATGACCGTCTTGCCCCGCAGGTCATCCCAGGAAAAATTGGGGGCCGGCTGGCGTCCCACCAGAAAAGAACCGTCGCTGTTGGTCAGTTGGGCGAAGTTCACGATATAGTTTTCTTTTCCCTCATTGTAAACATAGATGGTGGCTTCCGGCCCCATCAAGCCGATATCCGCCTCTCCGGCCAGGAGAGCCGTCATGACTTTGTCCGCTCCGGCGCCGTTAGTCAGTTCAACCTCGATGCCGGCGTCTTTAAAAAAGCCTTTATTGATCGCCGCGTACATCGGGGCATAAAAAATGGAATGGGTCACTTCGTTCAAACGGATCTTTGTTACTTCGGCGGTTTCCTGGCCGCAGCCGCCCAGCATGCCCAGACACAGCAGCAGGACCAGGAGAAGGCCAACGGTTTTTTTCATCATGTAGATTCCCCCTTTTTCTTGGATTTTTCGCTTCATCTACATTTCCCAGTTTATTCTGCCGGGGGATTCTTGTGCCTGACCCAGGAAAAAGGGTTGGCGGCCCCTGGCCGCCTTGCGGAAGGAAAAGGCAGATCTCTATTTGATTGACTTTCTATTCAAAAATTATTACTCGTAAAAAGCAGGTATATTTCGAACATCTTTATTTTCATACTTTTTAATTATTGAAATGGTATTTCCATATTTTTTTCTTGCAGTTTAGAATTCAGTTCTTTTATCTCTTCCCTGCCATTCCAATATACTTTCAACGTAAAACTATCAGGTAAATCACTAAGACTTATGTCCGGTCTCAATAAATAAGCGATCTCAGAATATACATTGGAATAGAACTCTCCTTTTTTATTATAGGGAACCAATGTTGTCTTGTTTAAGTCTTCTATTGGTACGGCAGAGCCGAAAACAAATGCAGAAAGTTTCGGCAAAAAATCAAGATGGAAGCCCTCCAGATTTTGATCCGTTTTATTGGCAACGACGAATTCAAAATTAAGTTCTTGTACCGGATCTGTATATTTATTGACATATGCTGTGCATGCATAAATTAGAGTATCGCTTAAATTCGAATAAACGCTACAATCTTCACCTAATTCTTCATATTCACTCAACAGTAAAGATAGCGGTACGGCGAGAATCTTCTATCACATCACCTGTCGAAGTTAACAGAAGGCCCTTGTAATAAACACGGCAAGATTTAGCATTGATAAATTCACAATTATATTCTTTACTGATAAACCAAGGCAGCGTACCTTCAGCAGAAGACCAGGCATTTTCTATCCAGCACCAATACGTTGGTCTACTTATTTTATTATTAAATAAAACTTCTCCCTTAACATACAAATAACAATGCTCTGATTCTTGCATATATTGTGCCGGCGTAACAGAAGTATCCATTAGTAATAAACTTTTATCGGGTATTACAACTTCATTTACTATAGAATTTATTTTTGCGTTCAGATTAGCTATATTGTTAGAAATAATATCCTGACGAAGACTTTTACGATATTCTTCAACCGATAATAACTTAAAATCATCTGAATTTAAACCGTACTGCGCTATTTCTTCCTCAGTCGCTTTTCTTATTTTTAGGTTAAACTCCTGACTCAATTCATTTCTAATCGCTTGATCGGGCTCCTTTTCCACTGGCGCTGACGTTACTTTTTCAATAATGGTGGCAAACTCCTCAGCAATTTCAATCAATCGCTGGTCGGTCATATCCGCTAACCCTGCGTATTCCTTTGGCAGAGCCGGTATATTAAGGCTCTTTTCCAGCAACTCCCTGTTATATAGATCAACAGAGTAGCTTAGCAGCCGCTGTGGCCTAACGTTAGTCTCCAAAGAGCCATTTAGTTCTAAAGAAAGCGATAAAATGTTGGATTCAGGATCAAGCAATACAGAACCAATATTTGTATCCGTAAACTCCGGGATAAAACGTGCGTTATTAAAATGGAGACTGGGCCCCTGATTCAACTCGATATATACCAGGTTTTCCGCTGCGTAGCCTTCGACATCCTGATGATTAAGAAAAGAATTATAGGTCACAGCGGAATCCGCCCGCTCCGCCGTATTACCTGTACTGGTTTGTATTCGCTCAAACTGATCATAGCCTTCCCCTTGAGTCAATTTCTGGGCTGGTGAACCGCAGCCGCCGCTGATTAATAAGATAAAGAGGAGCGCCATAAAACCATAGCGATATTTTCTAAATGATTTCAATAAACCTTGCATGTATCTCTCCTTATACTATTCAAGCATAGACAGTTTTTCGTCAACAATTCGTATGCGAATTTCTGATAAGACCCACCCTTCCATGCAAATTTTCGTTCATTCCGTTTCCGTTACTAAACTTCATGGACATTGACCGGCAGCGCTTAGCTGAGAGGCGGTTTCATGAACATCCAAAATACCGTACTTGCCATGTACCTTGATAAAAGCCGTGTCATCATCAATAACGATTGCGTCATCAAAAACAGAAGGGATCACTTCTTTGCCAAATGGATCAATAAATCCCCATAAGCCCTCGCTTTTAACAGCAATATATCTCGCCGCCACAGGAGAGACCTCATCGAACACAAAATCCGTACGAAGCTGACCGTCACTGCCGGCCAGCGCGTATTTCTGATTCTGTTTCACGATAGCGATCTGGTTGCCACCAATGACTTCGTCAAAAACAAAATCCGTCATGAATTTGCCGTTGAAATAGATCGCAAATCCGGAATTGCTCCAGAAGTCCTCCGGTACTCTATCCAAAAAATCTTCTACACTTCCATTAGCGGGTAAAAATACAGATATGATTCTGTCTTTTGATAATTTTCGTACTGTCTCAGTACGCTCCCGGTGAAAGGCATACAATACATGCGCTCGCCGGAAAAGTCTATGCCCGAAAGCTGGGCTTTTCCGGCGAGCACATACTTAATTCAAATAGTTTGGGGTCTAGCTTAATTCTTAGTCGCTAGCGGAGAACCACCAGTCACGATCTACACGTATGTAGGTACTGTCCATGCCGTCAAATATACCTCATTAAGATGATCTGCTAGCGGGCCATTATAAGTAATCACCAGAGTTGCCATCAAAAAAGTTTCCTGAACAATATCCAAAGCGTCTTCAGGCTTTTTCAGCATACGTAGTGCATAAGCATAAATCTTCGGACTATGGGTCCGGTAAAACTCTTCAAAGTACTTTCCGTTTTGTAAATTTCGCATAAATGCCTCCTCTCTTTTCTTTTATGCACAGTGACAGTAACTCCTCCCGATTGGAAGGCTTAGTAACAGTTAAAAGCATAAAGCCAAAGCAGGCCTATAATCTATAACCTTGAAGGAAGAAGAATTGAGAGCGGAAAGGCCCGGAATCGCAAAAAAGCCGACGCTCAGAATTAACCGAGCCGGCGGCCTTAAGAGAAAGCTGCTTTTTCGCTATTTACATATTGAGCATATTTATGTGATGGGGCAATCGGCGTCCCCCGGCCGAAAGGCTCAGTCCGCCGGCATCAACCGGCTGATATCAAAGAACATCGGCGTGCTGGTAAAGGAATATCCCTCCACCTTGTTCGTATTGTAGACAATCATATCCTTCACATAGGTCAGCGGAAGATTCAGCACCTGATCGTTGCTGGCGTTCAGCAGGTAAGCGAAAATTTCCTCCACCCGTTTTTCGTCGTCGGTGGTTTGAAATTCCTCGATCAGGCCTTTGAATTTCTCCCCCTCGGGGATCACGTCAAGACTTACCATATGGGGAGAAGACCTCAGCATGGGAGTAAAGAAATTATGGGGAGAAGTATAGGGCTGCTCGGTGTTCCAGATGGTGATGTCGTAATTACCGGCAACGCCCTCGGTCCACCAGGTATACATCTCCTGGCCCACGGTATCCACCTTGATGCCCACCTCCGCCAGCTGGCTTTTGATGAGAGTAGCCAGAGGCTTGTTCATCACCTCGCCGGAATCATAGGTGAAAGTAAGAGTAAGAGCCGCGCCGTCTTTTTCCCGGATACCGCTTGCTTCATTCAGCTTCCAGCCCGCTTCGTCCAAAAGCATTCGGGCTTTTTCCTGGTCAAAGCCGCGAACCGTACTCAGCTCCGCTTCCGTATAAGGGATACCGGCCGGGAACAGCCCTTCCGCCACGCTTTCATGACCATAGGTCAGCCCCTCTGAAATCGCCTGCTTATTTACGGCATAGGCCACGGCTTCCCGGACCTTAAGGTCGGAAAGCATTTTCCCCGAAGCGTTAAGCACCAGGTTCCTGGTTTCGGAATCGGCTTCGGAGATGAACCCCTCGACCCCGGGCAGCGTCAAGGCCTGCTCATAATCATCCCAGGAAAGCAATACGTTGCCGTAAATCATGTCCACCTCGCCGTTTTTCAGGGCCTGGAGTCTGCTGGAGGATTCCGGAATGTATTTGACCACCACCTCGTCATAGTAGGGAGCCTCGCCCCAGTAATCCGGATTTTTTACAAACCGGACATACTGGCCGTCGACGATCTCCTGATAGAGATAAGCCCCCGTACCGACAACGCCCTTCATGGTCTGGTAGTTTCCCTCTTCCAATACGGCGGGAGAAACCAGGGTCATGACCTCAGGATAGCAAAAATCTGTCAGATAGGCAAAATAAGGCGCGGGATAATGGAAAGTGACGGTGTCTTCATCGATCACCTCCACGCTTTCCAGATTGGCTACCGCCTTGATGCCGCCAAAGTTGGGGTTGGGCCTGGCAAAATCAAAAACCGCTTTGACCGCCTGCGCGTTAAAGGCCGTTCCGTCATGATATTTAACGTCCTTCTTCAGGTGGAAGGT
>JAYFQF010000026.1:0-77000 GCA_034927285.1 Peptococcaceae bacterium | reverse complement strand
CACGTCCAGCGCCATCAGTATCCCTTTTGCAATTATTTGGCTCCAAAGCTCTTGCTGGTAGCGGCTTTGGGCCAGGCGGCCCCAGAACTCATCTAAGTCCACCTGGTCCAGCTCCGGCCGCTGTCCGCCGAAGGCTCCAATCTCAAGCAGGCCGCTGCGAATCGGGTTTGCGTCCAACCGCCCCCTTTCGGCGTTTAGAGCTTTTTTACCGCGGCGGCCGCCGTGACGCCCAGCATATCCAAAAGCTTATTGCCCAGGGGGATCAGCAGGCCGGGATACTCTTCCAGATCCGCCGTCAGCTGATCCTGGTACTCCTCTAAAAGATTATCCCGGACCAGGGTCTTCAGGGCCCGCACCTGACCGCCGGGGACGCTTTGCAGATACCGGTCATAGCTGGCGGCAACAGGCTTTTTAAAGATATAAGTCTTTTGCTGCAGCGCTCCCTCTTCGTCCGGCACATCAACCGTTACCCGATAGATCCGTCCATATTTTGCTTTCAATTCCGCAGCGGATTCCGCTGCTTTTTTTGTGGTCTCAGTCATTGTTAACTCCTCCGTTTTTGCCAAATTTCTTGATTATACCGGCTCTACGCCGTCCCGGATGATGCCGCCGCCGATCAACAGATCCAAGCTCACCTTTAAGCTTGTGTCCCCCTGGGAATTGGTTTGGCTGGCCTTGGTAGGCGTGACGTTTTTCAGGACATCAATCCGGGTGCGCTCCCCATCGTTGGCATAGGCTACTACGATCTGGGGGATAACCAAGTTATACAGGCCCACGCCCTCCGCTTTGCAGTAATCCAAAAGGTCCTGGAACTCCCCCCGGGTTAGGTCCATCTTGCCGGTAGCGGAATAATTGCCTTTGCCCACGCCCCTGGGCCGCTGACCCATGCCGTAGACCGCCTCTTTGTTTACCTCATCGTCATAGCCGATACTCTGCGCCGAAAACTCCCGCCGGGGGAAAATGATCCGAATCGATGACCAGCTGTAAATTAAATCGCTTACTTGTGTCAAAGTTTCCACCTCCTATAAGGCCGCCGTGCAGGCCAGATCAATGGCAATGGCCCGCACCTTGCCGATGGGGACATAGCGGATCTGCAGTTGCAGGGTCTTGGTGGTCAGGATATCCTGGCCTTCTGGGGCCGTGATCGCATAGGCGGAGATCTCTTTATCCGCCACCATCTGATCCAAAGGCTCCCCGCAAAACTTAGCCTTGGTGTCCAGGTCCCCCTGGAGATCGGACATATCCACATCGGCCTGCAGCTGCAGCAGGGCCTTTTTCCGGACTTCGCGGCGGATCTTGTTGCTGACCCGGACGTCCTCGGCGTACTGGTAATCGCTGTTTGCCGGAGCCAGCACCCGGGCAGAGGTAACATAGTATCCCTCCAGCCCCGCATACTGCCGGACGGCGGCCAGGCGGGCGCTATCCAGATCCTCCAGGTAATCCTCGATGCCGGCAGGCCGGAGGGCCAGCAGCTTATCCTTGGCAATCGCGAAGTGCATTGTCGCGCCAATAGACTGCTGCACCGCTGCCCGGGCATAAAAACCGCAAAATAATGCAGCCAGGTTCAGTTCTTTTTGGTTCCCGTCCATCAACTGGTAAACGCCCCGGGCAGCCACCACCTGCAGCTGGTAATTGTTCACCGCTGCCGCTGCCGCTGTCAGGGTCTGTACATAGGCCGCCACAGTTTCCGCCTCGGTTTTGGCCGGAGCCTCCAAGACAAACAGCAGGGCCCTCTTTTTGCTTGCCGCTATTGTTTGCTGCTCCGTGGAGACCGCCGCCCATAAAGCCGGGGACGCCTCCCCCACAATATGCACCAGCTCAAATTCTTCGGCGATGCCGGCCGCCCGGCCGATGGCCGCCAGCACATCCTCGTTGGTCAGCTGCGGCGCCGTGGTGCTAAAGCTCCAGCTGTCTCCCAGCTTAAAGCTATCTGCCGGCGGATCACCAGCCGTAAAGGTCAGGGTTACGCCGGCGCCCGGGACCTCATAGCTGCCGGCCAAGGGTACCGTCAATTCATCACTCCAGCTGATGCCGCCATTTAAGCTCAGGCGGAAGACAGCGGAGTTTAAGCCGCCGGACCGCCGGATCTCCACCGTCGCCGTATAACTGTGATTCGGGCTGCCGGCGGCGGTCAGGGTGCCGCCGCCGGTGGAAGCCGTCCCTTTGGTCACCGGGCCAACCGTGCCGGCTGTGCTGGGGGCCACCGGCAGGCAGATGATCCGGTCGGCTCCGTTGGCCACGCTGAGCATGGCCGAATCCGCCAGCGGCGACAATCCCAAAAGTTCCTTGATCCGGGCCGCCGTCATGGAACCCCGGATAATAACCTGCTCCGCCGCAGCTGGCGACGCCCCGATTTTTACGTGGACGCCGGTGCCGGAAGAGGTCAAGCCTAAGCCGCCATCCTGGACCGTGATCTCAACATCACCATACATTTACCTGCCACCTCCTGCCGCCTGCCGCAAAAACCGGCTGATCGCGGCGTCATACTCTTTTTCCGTCAGCGCCCGGCCGGGCCGCCAGCCTTCGGCGGCCGCCGCGCCGGCAAAGACGCTGTCCCTGGTCCTTTTGCGCTGCTTTAGCGTTTGGACCTCTTCCATGCCGGCGTCTGCAGCCGCCATCTGCTCTTTTGCCATACTTATCCCCTCTCTGTCTCCACCTCTACCGTGCTGACCGGCGCAAAAACGCTGGCCTTAAACACGCCGCCATCAAACCGGATCAGGGCCTGGACCGCCAGGGCAGACCGGAGCTTGCTGTCATCCTTGTCTACCCAGTCTGCCTCTGTTACCGTAATCGGGGCCGGGAGGCCATCAATTTTGAGCTGATCATCCAGACTGGCCAAAAATGCCTCATACATAGCCTCACATCCAGCCTGAGTAAAATCACCAAGTACAACCATAAAAGTAGCCTGCCGGTCATAGCTCCGGCGCAGTCGCCGTCGGGCCCCTGGATCCCCATAGACCTTGCTGCTGCCGTTTTTGGTGTAGCTGTCGGAGACCGACAGCACCGCCCCGAGATGAGCGTCGGCGGAGTCCTCCATGGTCTTGCGCGCCGTATGGATCATCCCGTTGCCCAGCACGGCCCGCACTTTTTCAATCAGGTAGTTCCTGCAAGTCAGATACATACACTCACCGGTCCTTGATAAACTCTGCTACCGTGGCCCGGATCTCCGTCATGTCCTCATCGGTGATCCCCAGAAACGGCCGGGCCGGGATGGTCACATGAACCTGCTTTCTGACGATCCATTTGCCGCCGATGCGGAAAGCCAGGCTTTTTTTGCGCTTGGTCCGGATAGTCCGGGAGTCCCCAAATTGATGGGTCCGAGCATATTTTTTGTTGGTCCCCACCGCCGCCGCGGTATCGCTGGCCATGGCGTGGATTGAATTTTTCAGATCCGCCGTATTGACTAAGGTCTGCCCGCCTTCAGCCTCCGCCCGAATGGACTTTTTCCACTTGCGGCCGTCCGGACCGGTGCCGGTATCAAAGCGGGTCATGGTGGATTCCCGCAAGGTTTCCGCCAGGGCCAGGTTGAGACTGGTCTTCTCCGCGCCCGACAGCTGCAGCCGACCCAGCTTTTTTCGCAGATCCCGGACGTCGCCTTCCAGGCGGATTGAATAGTCGCCCATCCTTACATCCCTTCCATTTGCCGCCGGCCAAAGATTTTTTTGTTGGAGCTGATCTGGTAATCCCCGGCATGGGCGGCGGCTACGGCTGATCCGCCCGGCACCCCCAGGCTGATCTTGCCCTCGGCAACCATGGCCAAAAACCGGATGGCCGCCTGGTAGCGGGTCAGGTAATTTTTTTCTTCGCCGTCTTCTTTGATACCGATCCTCGAAAAAACATTATAGGCCGCGATATCTTTGCTCACCTTGCTGATCATGGCCGCCGGGGAGGATAGGGGCACCGGATAGCGCCCCATCAGGTACCCGTCAATTTCCCCGTCGGCGTCGGCAATCGCCGCCTCGATGATGGGCAGGATCTGCTGCCGGCGCTCATCGGGATCGGCAATGTACTGATCGTCGATCAGGCCGCCGATGGCCGACGGCTTGATCATCTCTAACACGGCCTCGGCTGTACTGTACATCGGTCTGCCTCCTATTTGTCCTCGGAGCCGTCGGAGCCATAGGCCATCTGCCACATGCCATAGCCAAAGGCCGCCCGGGAATCTACACCATAAATAAATTTTTTGTTCATGAAGACTGCAGTGTCGGTTTCGTTGGTCATGGACACAATTTTTGGCTTTTTACGCTCCTGAAAGATCAGCGGCTTTAAGGGTCTGGTGGTGCAAAGCAAAAACCAGCGGCCCGGATAGTCCGCCAGTTCCGGCACCACTAAAAGCTCCGCCGTCCCTTTGCGGACGTTAGTGGTACCAGCGATCTGATCGGCATACAAAAGTTCCCGGGCAGTCGCCTCCAAATCCGGGGCAACAACCAAAAGATTGGGGATCAGGCCCAAGCTTTTTCCTTCTCCGTTGGTCCGGCTCATAATGGCGGTCCGGGCTGCGTCGTAGGCAGGGCCGGCCAGCTTGGCCGTGGTCCGATTGGCAACCTTTCTTCGGCCTTCGGGATGCGTCGTATCAAAAAAAGGCTTGCCGTCATAGCACTTGTTTTCAAAGCCCTTGGCCAACAAATCAAAAACATAGGCGTCCGGGTAAGTGGCTGCTTCATCGGCCATGGACTGGACCAGCGGAGCATAAATCCCCAACTGATCATCCTCAATGCTGTTTCGGTCCACCGCCACCGTGGCCTCAAAGTCCTTATTCCGGATGGTATACTGATGGGCTTCCAGGTTTTTGACTTGTCTCTCTCCTACCCATTCCCGCATCTTCGGCCAGCTGCCCAGCCAACCATAGTTATTTTCGGAGCTGGTGGACTCCACCCGGGTGGCTACCGCCTGCCATTTGGGCTTGGCGCCCTCAAAAGCGGTCTGAAAAACACTCTTAAAACTGGTAAAGATCGCGGCTAACGCCGCAGCGTTTACTAACATTGTCGTTTCTCCTCCTCTTATCCCTGGGTAATGGCGATGGTAAGATTAGCCCGGCCGGTCTCGACTTCCACGCCGTCCTCAGTGACGCCCATTACTACGCCGGCAGGGCTGGAGCCGGTGGCCAGCATGGATACGGTGCAGTCATCCTCGATATAGCAGGGTTTTAACAGATCCGTATCCTGGACCTGGTTTTCGGCCGTGGCGGAGTTGTCCCAGACAAATACGCCACGCCGCACCAAAATCTGCTTAGAGCCGGCGGCTCCCCCGGTATTGTCCACCCGTTCTTCCGCCCGGCCGACGGCCACCAGATCCGCCGCTTTGGTTGCCGCTTGCGCGTAGCCGGCAGATGTCAGCACCACCAAAGAGCCTTCATAGATTATTTTTCCGGCATCCACCGGTAAAATAATCAGCTTTGCCTTGGCCACCTCCGCCGTATTTCTTCCGCTTGTCAATGCCATGTGCTATTCTTCCTCCTTCAGTGCCTTCAAGGCAGCTTCGGTGCTGATGCCCATCTGCTTGCAGACCAGCCGCAAGGCTTCTCCCGCTTGAGGGGGCTTCTGGTTACTCTTGGGCTCCAGGATATCCAATTCCCCGCCGGGCACCACCACCGGAGCCTTGGCCAAAAAGCCCTTAAAGCCTGCCGGGTCCTTCAGGGCGTAGCTAAGGGCCCATTCCCGTGTCGCGCCGGTGATCTTGCCTTCTTTCATGGCTAAGCCCACGGCGTCTTCGGCATCCCGCTGATCCAGCCGGGCCTTTAAGGCCAGATAATCACCGCCGGGCTGAGCATTTTTTAAAGCCAGGATCGCCGCGCAATAATCCTCGGTTTTGGACTTAGCGGCATCCAGGCCCAGCAGGTCAGCCACGGTTTTGTTGGCCACCAAGGGAGCCGCCGCCTGTTCGGTCAGAGTCTTCACCGCCGCCAGAACCTCTTCTTCCGTTGCCGTCTCCGGCAGGCCCAGCAGTTTAGCCAAAAGTTTAATCAGTTCCATTTGATCCTCTCCTTCAGTTCCTTCGATGTCTTTGTTTGCAATGGTAAACTGGCCGTCGATGGCCGGAGTGTTGGTCAGGGCCACCGAGTGGAGCCCCACCACCTTGCCATCAGATTTCCGGACCTGGATTACCGGGGACGTGTACCGATATTCTCCATTGGCCACATACTCCCGGCCTTTCGGGGTCCACTCCACCCGGGCCATGATGGCGTCAGCGGCCAGGACTAATTCTTTGATCCAGGCGGCCGCCGGCGCCTGGACGTTTTTCAGGGTCTGGTGTTCGTAGTCCACCACCAAATCCAGGGCCCGGCCTTCCATCTGCGCCTTCATTTTGGTAAAGCTTTCGGCGTCCACGGTAAATTGCCCGAATGTACTTTTAACCGTGCCTAACGGCAGGATCCGGATCAGCTCCGGGGCCGGGCCCTGGGGCAAGCTGTGGGCGTCCAAAACCAGCAGTTTCAGGGTTTTGCTCAAATTACCATCCTCCTTTGCCAGTAAAATCCGTTTTAAGGCGGTGGCCACGCGTGGCCACGGGGGTTTAAAGCGTCCAAGGTAAAAATACCCTTGGGACAGTTTTCCAACGCCTTAAAGGGCCTATTTCGTGCTTTCCATAGATCGTAGGTAAGCGGTGCGCAGCGCCGGGGGAAAATTGATGGGAACCGGCTGCCAGGGTGCTGTCGCCGGGTTGGTCTGGAAATGGGCGTCCGGCATAATGTTTACCCAGTTGCCGTCCAGGATCGCCGCCCGGGGGGCTTCCGTCTCTACCCGAAGGCCGCGCTCCCGGACCTGACGCTCGGACAATGTCACCACCAGGCAGCGACACTTAAAGCCGTTGGGCGGATACCAGGTGTCCCAGATGGGATGGTCCGCCGGAAATACCCGGCCGTTCATGGCCCGGTGGGCGGGCCGGGTTTTATGGTCGTTGACCGCCCGGTACTGCCAATAAGGCCGGAGCCGTTTGACCTGGGGATCTGTCATGGCTTGGTAATGCCCCACCTGGTAGGCCGTTTGGATGTTCGTCCGAAAAACGGTCTCGGCCCGGAAGGCCGTCAGATCCCGGTACCCGGCGCCGGCCTGAAACTCGTTGGCCTGCCGGCGGAAATCTTCCAGGGTCTGTCCATTCTCTAAGCATTGCTTCAACAGCTCATAAAACTGTTTGATGATTTCCGCCTTGGAGTAGCTGGCAATGGTAAAGGCCCGGGCCTGGTATTCGGCGGCCAATTTGTAAAATTCCCGGGCGGTCACCGGCAGCTTTTTGCCAAAATACTTGATTGCCGCCTCGAATTTTGCGTCCTTGGCCAAAAAGGTAAAATCCGTTTTATCCATCGTCCTTGTCCTCCAGGGCCCGCCCGCTGATATCCCCATACAGCATGCCGTTTGCCAGCAGCTGCTCCAGCTGGCCCTGGTCCATCTTGGCCAGGAGGTCAGCCAGCTGCCGGGGATCCTCCAAGATGGCCTGCAGCTTTTCCAGGCTGTCCGTCTGTTTTGCCAGGGCCAGTAGGGGCTGGTAGAGGGTTTCCCAGGCCGGGGAGCTGGCGGCTATGGCGGCGTCCTCTAATGCGTCTTCCTGCCGCTGGGCCTTTTGTAATTCCTGCGTTTCCGCCGCCTCGGCCTTTAGTCGTAAGAGTCCGGCCGGCAACTGCTGCTTCAGGGCGGCCGACGCCGGCAAAAAGGCATTGGTCCGACCGACGGCCACCTCCTCGCCGGCCTCACCCTGGGGAACCGCGAAAACCTTCCGCAGATGGCTTACCGGCACCTGCATCCCCAGGTCGTTAATCAGGATACTGTAGATATCCGCCTGCTCCTTTTGGTCCCCGGCCTCCTCGCAGTCAAAGCGGATCTTCGGGATCCGGACGGTTTCCCCAAAGTTAAACATCACCAGGGGTTTGAGGAGGTCCCGGCGCAAGGTGGAGGCCAGGGCCCGGCAGTCAGCCACCGTCAGGTCGTGCCGGACCTCGTTATGGGTTTTGCTTTGCGCGTAGCTGCCGCCGCCGGCATCGGAGGTCAGAGTTTGCCCCAGGACGGCCTTGCTGATCTGTTCGTCACAATAGCGGGCCAGGGGCTCATAGATATTCATGGAGCTGTTTTTCTGGCCCTCGACAAAGTTGATTTTTGTCCCGGTGGGAATGATGCCGGCGGCGTCGCTGCCGATCTGGATCAGCGCCCGCATCAGAGCTGTCTTCTCGGCCTCGGAAGCGCCTGGATTGTACTCCCCCAGCCGCAGCGGCATACCGTAAACCTCCGCAAAGGCCACCCAATCCTTGATACTGTAATTTTTAAAGAGGTACATCCAGGCGCAGACCCGCAGGATGCCGGCCCGGGCCGGATGGCCGCTCTTGGCTTTGTATCGGTGGATGATCACCTTATTTTCCGGCAGCAGGATCCCCGCCGGCTCCGCCCTGGTCCGGGCCCGGAAGTTGTCTTCGGCGTCCCAAAAAAAGCTTTTGGGGTGGCGGTGGCAGATCTCCCGGATCACGGTGTGCCGCCCGTCTGTGCCCCAAATGATCTCGCTGACGGATATGCCCTTGCCGATGGCGTCCAACAGGTCCATCAGGATCTCTTCCATGCCCTCCAGGGCCGCCATCTGCTCGCTGCAAAACTCGGCGATGGCTTTATCCAATGGATCGTCGCTAAAGGGCAACAGCTCATAGTCCAGGCCGGTGACTGCCTGCTTCCGGGTCTGGAGCTGCGAAAACAAATGAGGATCCTTTTCCTCCATTTCACCAAAGAGTTCCATCTGCCGTAAAACGTCGCCGGCGTCCGCCTCGCGGAAGATTTCCGCCAGCCGTACCGGCGTTAATCCGTTGGAAGGATATTCCGAATATTTTTCCCCCAGGGGGGCGATCAACACCTCTCCCGCCGGCGGGCGGCCGGCAGGCCTACGCCGGACAATCCCTTGTACTGCCAAAGTCCATCACCTCCTTTACCAGGCGCCTTTGCCAAAACGGCTTACCCGGGACGTTACGCTTCGATAATCTCCGGCGCTGCCGCCGCCGACAGCTAACGCAAGCCGCAGCGCCATTTCCAGGCCGTCGGGCCCGTCGTCGTTTTTGCCCATGGGATACTCCCTCATTTGCTGCAAAAGTGTCTTGTGCTTACTGCAAAACTTCAAATATTTGTTTTTGACAAAAGGGGCCAGTGCCTCAATTCGCAGTCGCTTATTTTGGAGATTGTTGATCTCCTCGATGGGCAGATACTCCCCCACCGCTGCCGATTGCTTGACCAAGATGTCTTTAAAAAAATACTGGAATTGGACCGTCTCCACGCCGAAGGCCCGGAAGCCCTTTTGCAGGTCCCGCTTGTTGCGGCGCTGCATCTCAATGGCATCTTCGATAATCTGATCCGGCTTGCGCCGTTCCACCGACGCCTCATAAACATAGAGGTAGCCAGTGGTGGTATCCTTAGCCAGATTGATCAAGCTGTTGGTGTCGGCCTTCTCGTTCTTGCCCAGGCTGGGGTCCACGGCGCCGATCAGGACAAAGCGGGGATCCTTAAAGTCTGGCTGTTCCGGCTGCTGATCCCAAAAATCGAACCACTCTTCCGGGAACGTGCAGTTGGCCGGATCCACGGGATCATTCTGGATTTCAGAGTTAAAGGACGCCTCGCCCTCAGAAATCCGTTTGATCATCAGGGCCAGGTAGGACTGCTTTTCCGGCCACAGAACCTTTGTTCCCTCCAGCATTTCGGCCCGGTTTGCCTCATAGAAATCCTGGGCATCCTCTTTATGCTGGGGATTGGTCAGATCAATATAGATGGCTTCCCAGGCATCCCAGAGTTCCCGACGGGTGGCAAAGCTCAGCACACCCCGGAATTTGACGCTGTCATACTCCGGGTTGACCAACACCTTGGACAGCAGGCTGTCATAATGCAGGATCGTCCCGATATACACAATGTCCGTATAGGTATCGCCGGCCTTACTGACGGCCTTGTAAAACCAGCTGGCCAGCTTCCGCCGCTGCTCCGGGGTATTTACATTCTCGTCGTTTTCGATGTCGTCTAAGACAATCAGGTCCGGGCGCCAGTTCCGGTGCCGCCGGCCGCGAACCTTTTTCCCGCTGCCGATAGCCTCCGCCTTGACGCCGGTGCTGGTCAGCAGGCAGCCGCTGGTCCAGGCTTTCCCCTGGAGTGGGCCAAAGTCTTCTAGTATATAGCTGTTCTCTTCCAGTTCAGCTTTAATGTCTCCTAAAAATCCCTCGGCCTGCTCGGTGCTGTCGGACAAGATCAGCAGGTAATGCTTGTACTCGTAGAGGATGGCGTGGAGGCTATCCTTGAAGGTAAAGGTGGTGGACTTGGCGTGGCCTCTGGGCGCTGCTACCGCTTTCCTGCACCCGTCTTTTCTCTCAATGATTTTTCGGTCGGTCGCGGGATCCAGGCCCTTCATTACGCCGCTGGTCCATAGTTGATCTAATTCCCGGTGAAAATCCGGCGACGGCCGGCGGAAATAGTGGCCAAAATAGGCGCGGCCGAAATACTCCAGGTCGATGGCGCCAAGCCGGCGCCGCAACCCTTTAGGGCCGCCCAGTGTCTGACCGGCCCGCCGCTCGGCGGCCAGCTGCCGCCGCAGGGCAGGAAAATTAGTCCCCCCCTGCACATACTGGGCAAAGAGGTCTTCTTGGTGCTTTGCCTCTTCGGCCGCCGAAATGTCCGGCAGCTCCTCCGTCAGCTCCAGCAGATACCTATCCAGCTTCGTCATCGTTTGTCACCTTATCTTTTGCCCGTTGTAAGATCGCCCGGAGATCTGCGGCCAGCGCCGGATCGGCCTTGATCACGCCCATCAGCTCATCCTCCAATCCGGCGAAGGCCAGATCGATCTTGCGCTGGTAGTTGTTGCGGATGGCCTGCTCATAAAGCTGGGCCCGGCCCAGGCTTACGATTAGCCGCCCAGCCTTGTCCAAGGGGATCTCCTGCCATTCTTCTTCCGCCGCCGCCATCCGCTGCATCAGGCCGTCCGCCAGCATCACCTGCCCCGCCTTGGTAAAGTCCAGATCCGGATTGGCGGCAATGGCCACCGCCATGGCCTTGGTCTTTGCCATCGTCTCCTGAACCCGGGCCGACGCCTGGTTATGCCGCAGCGCATAGCGGCCAACGGCGCTTTTGCTGGCGGAATAGCCGGAGCCATCCAAAAAAGCGGCAATGTCTTCGTAGGTATTGGCCGGATCAAACAGCATCCGGTCCACCTTTTCCCGCAGTTCCTCCGGCAGCTGGTCAATTTTTGAGTTGACCCTGGTCCGCTGTCGCTTGGCCATTACAGATCCACTCCCGGATCCTCGGTGCTGCCCTCGATCAGATCAATGCCTTCTTTGGTCAGGCGGAGTACGGCGTCATTTTGGTAAGCCTGATAGGCATTGACGCGATCTGTAGTGATCTCTACATAACCGGCCTCCACCAGATAGTCCAGATGCCGGGAGATATCCGGGGAAATGATCAGGCCCTCGGCCTGCAGCGCGTTGGCGATCTGCCGGGTTAAGAGGCTGTACCGGTATCCCTTGGCAAGCGCCCGCATGATATATCCCCGGATCGCTTTATTCTGCCGGATCTCCTGGCGCTCTTTTTCATCCATCAATTTCCCTCCTCCCGCTTCTCTGGAGCAAAGTGTCCAGCTTGTCGTTGATATGTTTCATTCCGGACTCGACACTGTTCATCGACCGGATAAAGTCTTCTCGCAAGGTGTAGACCATGGGCAGGTCGGCCTTGAGTTGAGCCAATTCTTTTTCCAGGCTAACCATTCGGTCAGCGCTGGCTTTTTGCACCGCCTCAATGCGGGTATTGGTGTCCTTTAAGCCCTGCTGGATTTCCGCCGCCGTCTTCTGTTGGCCGGCTTCGATCCGGGCAAAGGTGCCTTTGACAAACCAGGCCAGAGCCCCCAGAGCGGTGGTAACGGCCAGCTGGAAGATCCATTCCATTATTGGCCCTCCGTAGCAGGTGCGGCCCGCTTCAACTCCAGGACCTTGGCCTCGATGCCGGCTAAGATCACGTCCTTTAGGTTGCCAAAGTTTTCTTGCAGCACCGCCTGATACTCCGGCGCCAGACTGGAGCGGATCCGGGTATAGGCATCCTTGGACAGGGCCACAAGTTCCTCCCGGCTGGCCTTACCGTCCTTGATCAGCTTCCGGATCTCGCTGGCGGTGGTTTGCTCAATGGCTGTGACCGTTTTATCCGTCAACATGTCCAGATCCTCCAGGGCGGCGGTCAGCTCTCTCCGCTGCTCCTCGCTCTTCAGGGCTGCCGTCTTTTGCCGCAACCAGTCCGTCCCCCGCTTAATGCCGTAGGCCGCAAAAGCCAGGCAAAGGCCCGCCAAAGCGATAACGATCTGGGACACAGCCTCCTGCAAAAACGCCTGCATTTCCATTTTTGATCCCCTCCGTAAATGACTAATGACGTGGTGATGATCACCACGTCATTAGTGTAAGGGACAGCCAGCGGACAAAATATTAGAACTGTTCTAAGAAAAAGAGCCTCCATTTAATAGGAAGCTCTTTTTCACTACTGGCCGGAAGCCTGGTCAAATATGGTAATCTGCCCCTCAGCATACGGGGATCCGCAGATCTGCCGGACCCATTTTGCCGATATCCCGTACTTAATTGCCAGCGCATCATAGTTATATCCGTTAAACTCAGCCTTGATCCGCCGCTCTCTGACCGGCCGCAGCACTGTCTCCAGCTGGGGCCAGTAGAGGGTGGTGCCGCCCAGCAGCTCACAAAGGAGGAGCAGCTGGTCCACCCCTATTGCCTCCGCGATCTGTCGCTGGATCCCGTCCGGGATCATCTCCACGGTCAGTTCTGCGGCCATCTCCTGAGTAAGCTTGTCCAAAGCTGCCACCTCCTTTCCCGCCGGCGCTCATCATAGTTTGGCCAGGATCCCCATCAGCTCGCCCACCGTAATCGGCTGATCCAGCTTACCCTGCCAATACTCCGGCGTCGTGATAATCCCCCGCTGGATCAGGGAGGCAAAACCGGCTTCCTGCCAGGCCGGCACCGTGCTGGCCTTGGCTTTTAGTTCCAGCCCCAGGTACTCCGCCGCCGCATCGGCCATCACCTGGGCCTCCAGATCCTGATAAGCCTCGGTCCGGATCAATTCGGCGTCGGCGGGATTGCTCAAAAAGCCGGCTTCCACGATGAGGGCCGTGGTGGCGGCGGACTCCACCTTGCGGATCATGTGATGGTAGTCTGTTCCGCTGGCGTTTAGCCAGGTCTTAGCGCCTCGGTTGCAAAGCCCTGCTTTGGCGATGCCGGCGGAGATCCTGGCCGCCAGGGCCTGGGCTGCCGGCCGGCTATGGCTGTAAAAGACCTCCACGCCGGTGGCTGTCTGGCTGCTGACTCCGTTGTGGTGGCAGCTGATGCATAGATCCGGGCCAAAGACTTTTGCCAGGCCGCTTCGTTGATCCAGGGATATGCTATCGTCATCCTGCCTGGTCAGCTTCACCTCTGCATCGTAGATCAAGAGCTTCTTGGCCAAAGCCAAGCCGACAGCCAAATTCGGATCTTTCTCCTTTATTCCCCAGCCGATCCGGCCCGGATCCGTGCCGCCATGTCCAGGATCAATCAGTATTTTTTTACTCATCGCTTTATCCCTCCTGCCTTTCTGCCATCTTCTTCAGGGCCTCGATCAGCTGGCTGGCCTGGGTGTAACTCAGCCATTCCACCCGATCCACCTTAAACATCCGCCGGCACATTCCGTTCACCCGGCGGTTATCTTCCGCCCAGCCCAGAACTTCCGCCAGGCGGTAAATCTTCCGCCGCTGGCCAACGGTACCAGTGCTGCCGCCCTGATCTGTCCGGCGCTGGGACCTCCGGCCTTTGGCCTGATCCTTCAGTTCGGCCAGCTTTGCACAGATACGGTCAATTTCCAGCTGGGTCAGGGCCCGCATGCTGTCCTTACCGGTTTCCCGGGCGATCAGGGTATACAGGGTATTCTCATCCAGGCGCAGCTCCGGGGAGCGGGCCAGCCCCCAGATCCGCCGGATACTTCCATAGCCGCCCAGGCTTTTTCTTACTGCATCCATACCGGCCTCCTACTCTGCCGGCTGATTGCCGGCTAAGCTTGTCCGATCCACTTCATACCAAAAGGTATCCGCTTTTTTCAAGGTGGCGCCAGCCTGGATGATTTTTTCATCCGGATAGGTGCTTAGGATCTCTTTACTGATGGTTTCCGTAGTTTTAATGCAATCGTCCATCCCCAACCGCTTTAGGTTACCGATAATCCGTTCCGTTAGGGCTTTTTTGATGGTGATGGCCTTGGAGGCCCGCCAGCCCAGGCTGCCAAAAGTCAGCTGCCGGGACTTGGCTTTTCCAAACTCCGCCCGGGAGGTTTCGGCAAAGTCCTTCAGTTGGCTTCCCAACAGCTCCAGCCGGTCCCGCAGGGGCCGCGCCTCTGTGTCGGCCCTTTCCTTCTCCGCATTGATCTTCAGATTCAGCGCTCCTTCGATATCCGCCAGCTCAATTTCCAAGCTGGCAATCTCTTTCAGCACCTGGTCCGCTTCTTCCCAGGATCGGATTACCGGCTGATCCGGCAGGCGCTTTCTGGCCATCATGCCGCCCTCCCCTCAAGGCTTGTCCCCTTCAAGAGACCATCATGTACTTCAAAGGCGATGCCGATTTCCCGATACAGTTCTGCCGCGATGGCCACCGGGATCTGGGTTTCGTCGTCAAACCCTTCGAGGATCAGCAGTTCCTGTAAGTTCGCCCGCCGGCTGCCGGCAGGAATACCGCTATACTCTGCCCACTCCAAAGCCTCTTTTACTCTCTTTACGCTCTTTTCCATTTTTAGTTCCCCTTTCATTTTTGCCAAATTTCTTGATTACAGCATCATCATGGCGGAGGCTTCCGTGATCACATCTTTGGTTATTTTGGTTTCATTCCGGGCCGCCAGCACCCGCATCACGTTTTGCATGGTCCGATCCAAAAGCCGATAGCAGCCGGTACGCTGGTTGGTGGCCCGGAAAATTAGCTCCGTCATGGCATCGTCGGTGATATCCCAATCCTTCAGGTAAGCCCTTACCTCCTCATCCGTCAGGCCCTGGAGCTTTATATAGTAGTCAATCCGATTAGCCAGGCGCGGGATATAGCTTTTTATCTGGCTTTCCAAGGCCGGCTCGCCGGCCATCACCAGCCCGAAGTTGGAGCGATCATAGAGTGATCGGATTACCTCGATCATTTTTTGTGTAGTTTTTGACAGCAACTTGTCCGCCTCATCAAGGATCAGCAAATACCCGGCGTTAGCATTAAAGTAGGATTTCAGGCTCTCCAGACGATACCAGATGGTGCCGCCGCTGGCGAAGCTGATCACATCTTCGATGGCCAAAATCATATCCCCTATGCCCATCCGCTCGCTGCACTCCACATAGGCCACCTGCCCCATATGGGTGGCATAATGCTTTAAGCTATGGGTTTTCCCAAACCCGGATCGACCAACAATGATGCCGATATCCTGGTTTTCCTGGCATTCCTGGCATAGGCCCAGGATCTCGGTAGCGTCGGAACTTTCGTAGATGCTCCGTTTCCGCTTCCGGAATTGTTCAATTCCAGGGACATTAACCTTAAAATCTGCGCCAGCTTCGGACAAATAGGCTCGGATCTTGCTTTCGATTTCGTCCACATTGCTGGCATACTTGCCGGCCAGGTATTTGCTCAGGCTGGTCCGGTGGAAGCCAATGGCCTCCGCTGCTTCCGCAATGCTGACCCCGGATTTTTCCAGGTACTGATTTAAGACCAGCGTTAGATTTTTATTGATATAGTAGCCCATATCCTAAACTCCTTTCATCAGCCCAATCTTTTGAGTATTTCCAACGTTCTTTTGCCCTTTTGCGTCAAGTAACTGGGACGGTTTTCGCGGCTTTCCACGGCGGCCGCCTCCTCGGCGTAGCTTTCTCTGGGCAGAGACACGATTTTGTCTGGGTGGCCGGAGCCTTCGATGATTTTGTCCAAGCTGGCCCCCACCGCGCCGGTGGAAGAGGCGATCAGGCCCTGACGTTCTTCCAGGGTTTGCTGCTTTTGTCTGGCAATCTCCTTGGCCATCCGACGCTGTTCCGCCTGGGCCCGGATATGCTCTTCCACGGCCCGGGAGCTAATCCGGGGCGATATGGCCAGCAGCTCCTGGCTGTAAGCTTCGGTGATCCGCTTCCAGGACCGGTCATAGACAAAAATGGAGGTTATATTTTCCGGGTCATACCGGATATTGACCTTTTGGCCGATATAACCGGCCAGTTCCTGAGCATGGTAGTAGGTTCCAAAGCGCCGAATCCCTACGTTGTAGACCCGGACTTCTTCAGCCTTCATCATTAATACCGCCGCATAATCCCGGGGCGGCGGGGCCTTAAAGTAGCGGGGAGCATGTTCAAAGACGGCGGCCGGCGTGGGATCCTCTTCCTTTTGTTCCGTCAGTCCGCTATGCTTTTTCACGGCGTACACTTCCGTAAGCCATTTTTCCCAACGTTCACCAAATTCTTCCATGGTCAGGAGCTTCCCCTGGTCCGCCAAGCGCTGGATATCTTTTGGGATCTTGCCATCCGTCCGACTGCCAGTTAGCGTACCCACATAAGAGCCCATCCACTTAGTAAACTGATTGCAGACCGTGCCGAAAAAGCGCTCAATCTGCCCTTTGGTCCAGGGCTCATAAGGCTTTGACCGGCTGTAGTCCTCAATGCCGATGCTGCGATAAAAAGCCCGGCCCTCGTCATCAAAATCCATGTGACGCTTTTGCCGGCCACCGGTCATATCCTTAGCCGTATAGTCCCGGCCATTGTCAATCATCAGCCACCGGGGCACGCCGCCCGGTGTGGAATAAATCAGCTTCAGCAGGGATAGTTTCAAAATCTGACTGTTAGCATCCTTGCATAGCACGGAGCCCAGGATCATGCGGCTACGGATATCCACCCAAGCCACCAGCTTAGGCCGGATCGGTGTGGTCTGGCCGTTTGGATGCCGGTACAATACCCAGCAGTCAAAGGTATGCTCATCCCCTTGAATCAGTTCCATGACCCGCAAAGCGCCGGTATCCCGCCTGGCTTTGATCATCTTATCCCGCTTCCAGGCCCGCTCCCCGTGGGAGACTAGGTAATGGGCGCTGGCCGTCTGTCCATCTGCCATCAGCTGCCGGACAAAGCGGGCCACCGTGGCGTAGCTTGGCACATCAAAGCCCTTTTCCTTTGCCTGTCCCCGCAGGGCATCGTAAAGCATAACCACTGTCCCTTGGTTCCGGGCAAAGGTCGGATTAAACCAGATGTTTTCAACGATTGCCTTAACCTCCGGGGATATGCTGTGCTGTCGATTGCTCCGCGGTTTTCGGCCCTGGGAAAGGATCTTCAGGTAGTCGTAAGAGTTCCCGGTCAGCTTCCGCAGCTTGCCGGCCCAGGCAGCCGCCTCCAGATAATCCTCGCAGCGGCGGTAAAGGGAGCGCTGAGAGATCCCCAGCTCTTGGGCCTTAGCCTCCACGCGGGTTGTCCGTTCCTGGCCGGTATAGTTCAGCAGATTCCGGACAGCGTCAGCCATTTTCTCCGCTTCAGCCCAGACTGCCGGATTTGCTGCCTTGTATTCCTCCAGCTCCACCTCAATATACCAGGGGGCCTGTCCATCTTTGATTCGTTTTTCTGCGATCACGTCCGTCACCTCATCTGTCTTTACCGTTCTGCTTTGCTCCGCCTGATATCTCCGCTGAGCCTTTGGGCTCAGGCTGGTCAAAGCCACCAGGATCCGATCCTTCCCGCCGGCGGATCCGGCCGGCACTGTTTTGGTTTCAAAGGCTTCAGGATTGCGCTGAAGCCGCTGAACCACCGAATTATAGTTGATCTGTTCTAAGTCCGCCGCTTCTTTCAGCTGTAAAAAAACTTCAGCCAACGGCCCCGCCCCCTTTACCTTCAGATTCCCAGGTGATAAACTGATGGCAGGGCTTTGGAAAGTCCTTAAGGGGAGAGCGTTTCTGCCGGCTAAGCTTGGCGCTCTCCTTTTTCATGCCCTTTTTCACCTCTTCACCTCCTTTCATGCCGGCTGATCCAGCTCCAGCAGCCGGCAAATATCTGCTTGGTATTTCCACCCCGGCCGGCGGCCGGCTAGGACATCGCAAAGATACTGCCGGGACACGCCCAGCTCCTGCGCCAGATCCTTTTGGCTCATCCGCCGTTGCACCAGGGCCAGCTTGACCTGGATCCCAAAACTGGCAGACACTATGTTCTCTTTCATTGTGATCACCATCCTTGACTTAAGTTGTAATAACAGCGAACTCAAAAGCCATGTTTTATTTGCACTCAACCACAACAAGCTCCTAAAGTGGAACCTAGTATCCTGTTCTGCGGAAGGAAGTGAGTGGCGCTCCACATTCGCCGCTCCCGTCCAAAACTCAGATCAGGCATACCAACTATCCTGTTTGCTCTAGCATTTGCGCGTCTAAACCTGATCCAGAGCCTTTACCAAGGCCATGGCCCTTACGTCTGCCTCTTCCCACCAAATGGCGTTATTTCTTGCGGCGGGGTACTTTAAGCTACCGTCAGTGTTGGTTTCTTGGGCCAGTTGCTGGCAGGCTTCCGCCTCGCTTAGCCTGTGTTGATGGGTGGCCGTTAAGTACACGCTCAGCCAGTTAATTTGCTCATTCGTCAAAATAATTGCCGCCGGTCTTTGTTCCCATGGCTTTTCCTCTTTGCTTAAGTAGACTTTCCGCTTCATAGGGTTCTCCTTTCAATAGCAATCAACGAAGTCTTTCAGTTCCCAGACCTGATCAGTGATCCATTCCGGCTCATTAAAAGCTCTTGGGGATTGTCCAGGCAAAAACGCTGCGTAATCCCCTTGACCGGTTTGGTAGATTTTCCAGCCCTTGTATTTCTCGGTCAGCTTCACCGGATCACCTCCACTGCTTGGATCGCCATCACCGGGCGCAGATCAAGTCCGATGTTGTATCCACCGATCCAGGCCCAAAACCAAAAGGCGATAGTCAGGATCAGTACGCTGGCGGCGTAAAATCTTGCCTGCTTGGTATGTTGGATTTCCTTCATTCTTTTTTCCCCTTTCCTATTTAATAGACGCTCCCGCACAATTCCCGATTGATCAGCTTCAGTCGTCCGGTGCGACGATGGATTAACTCAATGCCTTCCGGCGTTCTCTTATGATACAGCCAGGCCGCCGGATCCAGCGCTAACTCATCCAGTAGATCTTTTTGCCTTTTGGTCAACCTCTTCCCGTGCTTCATCGTTTCACCTTCCCTTCCTCCGAAACTATAAATTGATAATTTTTCCAAGGTGTGATAATCTTTAGCTGTATTTGTTCACTAGATATTATATACCTAATATTAGAACTAATCAAGGATTTTATTCCTATTTTTAGGTAAAAGGAGGTGGCCTTAGCGTGGACTCTATTGGGGAACGTATTAAATTCCTCAGAAAAAGCAAGGGCCTAACTATACAAGAGTTAGCTAATGTCATTGAAAAATCAAAAAGTAACATTAGTGGATATGAAAATGGAGCTTTTGAGCCTTCGGCTCAAACAATTATTAAACTTTGTAGTTATTTTTCTATTTCAGCTGACTGGTTGCTTTACGGGAAAACATCTTCCGAATCTTTACTTAGAGACGACGAAAAAGACCTAATTGGCTTATATAATCAACTTCCGCAAAAGGATAAATTTGAAGTTCTTGAAATCATAAAAATCAAATTGGGGCACCCAAAGGGCAGATTATACACCTCGAAAACTGGAAAAAGCGGCCCGGAAAATCCTGATGATTCCTCCGTAACCGCCTAATTTTTCCCTTTATTTGCTGTACTTGTTCAGCTTTTTGTCACTTTGCTCATGTCCATAGTCAGAGGACAGTATGACCGCAAATCATTGATCTAAAGCCAATGTGACAGCTTTTTAGCTTTTTTTCATTTTGTCACTATGCAAAATCATCATAAAGCCCATTTTATTTATGCCGGCGGAAATTTTGATTCACGCTTTAATCACGTCAAAAATCCTCATTACGCTTAGCTTTTTCACTTTATTAGCAGAGCAGCGTGACAGCAAACGTGCGTAAATTCACGCCCGTGGCCACGCCGGCCGGAAAGTTGGCCGTTGAAGCCAGGTATTTAAAACGTAAAAAGCACCCGCCAACTTCGCAAAGCCCCGGAAAATAAGGGCGGCGCCGTTTTTGGATGCTATTTTTTTATCCTTTGCCAAATTTCTTGATTAAGCGGCGTGTCCGTCACAGGTAAACCCGCTAAAACTCGTTGAATCCCTTGATATTCCTACGTTTTTTCGTTCTATCCTGTCTAATCCCGGGTTATCCCGGTTTGTCAAAATATTTGATTCTGTACACTTTTTAAAAGTTTTTTCTATTCCTGCAATGCCGGAAATCACAGCCTTAAGGCCGGCCCAGGAAAAATAAACGGGCTGCCGCAAATTGACATACCGCCTTCAAAGCAGGCAGATGGAAATACCATCTGAACGTTGAAGAGGGTGGTTCAACTATGCGGCAGCCCTTGACTTGCGTTAATTACCGATTGCAGGCGGAATTTGGCAAACGTAATCCTGTAATTTAACAAACGCATTAACAAACATAATCAAAAATTTGACAAACGTAATGAAAAAACGCAACCAAATAAATTGGACAAAAACTCTTCCTCAGCTTTCCCGTGGACACTTCATATCGAAAATGTCGTCGATGGTCTTATGGACCAGCCGGGCTTCTTCCGTATCCGCCAGGGTATAGTGAATTTCCTTTCCGATACGGCGATTACTGATCAGGCCCGCTTGTTTCAGCACCCGTAAGTGATGAGATACCGCCGGTGCGCTCATCTCTATGGCCGCCGCGATATTACAGACACATTCCTCGCTGTGGCAGAGCAGCCAGAGGATTTTTAGCCGGGTGCTGTCGCTGATCAGCTGAAAAGTGTCGGCTACCCGGTGAAAGGCCTCTTCATCCGGCAAAAAAGCCAGCACCTTCAGGATATCCTGTCCATGATCATGAGGCAAAAGCTTATTATGGTCGCTGTAGGCCGGGGTTTTCTTTTCTTCCGTCACCTATCGCCACTCCTTTCCCGCCGGATCGTCGCCTTCCGTTCCCTTTAGTTTAAAACTTTCCGGGGCAATTGTCAAAGGGACAAGCGACGTTCCCAGGCGGGAGTTTCCGCTTTTTTCGACGACAGTCAATAAAACGATTTTCCCCGGCCAAGGCCTGTCCGGCAAAACCCGCTCTGCCTGCGGCGGCATAGGCCGAATCAGATTATTTTGCCCAGCAACTGTACGATTTCGTCAATTTTCTTGTTTTCTTCCTCCGGGTCGCCCGCCAAAAAAGCGCTTTTCACGCAATGCTCCAGATGGGCCTGCAGAATTTCCCGGTTAGCTTTACGCAAAATCGACTCCGCCGCCATCAGCTGATTAGAGATGTCGATGCAATAGCGGTCCTCCTCCACCATTTTCAGCAAGCCGTCCAGCTGGCCTCTGGCGGTTTTCAACAGCCGACTGATCTTTTCTTTATCCGCCTGCATTCTTACCTCCCGTTTTGATTTATTGGCAAATCCGTCCGCAGCCGCTCCAACTGCCGGCGCTAAATCCCCCGGCGGGCATTTCACCGGCGCCGGCCGGCAGGACCTGATTTGCTGATGTGTTTTTTTCTTATCGGATCTGGGTTACCTCATAGCCCGCCTCTTCCACAGCCGCCTTCAATACCCCGTCTTCCACCGGCTTTTCCAGGCTGACGTCGGCTTCTTTTTTCTCCAGGTCCACTACTGCCCTGACGCCGTCGATGGCGTTCAGTGCTTTCTCCACCCGGGCGGAACAATGTCCGCAGCTCATTCCCTCGATAACCATGATTTTTTTCATTTCTTCTCTTCCTTTCTCTATGGTTTTTTCCGCTCCCAACACCGCGGGCGCCGGAATAAACTCACTTTCCCGCTCTTTTTCATCTGTTAACCGGGGCAGGCTTTCCGGAGGCGCTTCCGGATCCTTTGCCGCGCCAGGCAAATCCGGCACCTCCCTGCTGAAGCTGGGTTTGAAAAACCTGAGCCTTAAGGCGTTGGATACTACGGTAACGGAGCTTAAGCTCATGGCGGCGGCGGCAAACATGGGGTTTAAGCGCCATTCCAGCAAGCCGTAAAACACTCCGGCGGCCAGGGGAATACCGATAACATTATAAAAGAAGGCCCAGAAAAGGTTTTGCCGGATATTACGCATAACTTTTTTTGACAGCTGCACCGCCGCCACTCCATCCAGCAGATCGCTTTTCATCAGCACGATATCCGCCGATTCGATGGCAACGTCGGTGCCGGCGCCGATGGCCACCCCTACGTCGGCCCGGGCCAGGGCCGGGGCGTCATTAATCCCGTCGCCGATCATGGCCACTTTATGTCCGGCCTCCTGAAGACGGCGCACCTCTTCTTCCTTATCCTGGGGCATGACCTCCGCCACCACCCGGTCCAGACCCAGCTGGCTTTTGATGGCGTTTGCCGTCCGCTGATTATCCCCCGTCAGCATGATCAGGTCCATTCCCAGGGCCTTAAACTCCCGGATGGCGGCGGCGCTGGTGGGTTTCACCACATCGGCTACGGCGATGATCCCCAGCACCCGGCTTTCATCGGCAAAGAACAAAGGGGTTTTTCCCGCATCGGCCAGAGTTTCCCAATCCTTCAGATATGATTCGGGGCTGACGCCCACATTCTTTAAAAGGGCGGCGTTGCCGGCATAATATACCTTGCCTCCGATGGCGGCTTTCACCCCCTGACCGAAAACCGCTTCGAAATCGGTCACCGGCAAAAGGCTGATCTGTTCTTCCGCGGCTTTTTCCACGATGGCCTCGGCCAGGGGATGCTCCGAGGGTTTTTCCAGGGACGCGGCGATAGCCAGAATTTCCCGGTCCGCAAGGCCGCTTTGGGTGATGATATCCGTTACCCGGGGCCGGCCGCTGGTGACGGTGCCGGTCTTATCCAAAACGATGGTATCCACGGACTGGGCCCGTTCCAGAGCTTCCGCCGACTTAATCAAAATCCCCTGCTCCGCGCCTTTGCCGGTGCCTACCATGATGGCTACCGGCGTAGCCAGCCCCAGGGCGCAGGGGCAGGAGATCACCAAAACGGCGATGGCGCTGGCAAGGGCAAATTCCGTGCTGCCGCTGACCAAAAGCCAGACAGCGGCGGTAATGGCGGCAATCACGATTACCACGGGAACAAAAACCCCGGAAATCTTATCCGCCAAGCGGGCGATGGGCGCCTTGGTGGCGCCGGCTTCCTCCACCAGCTGAACGATCTGGGCCAGGGTAGTATCGTCGCCCACCTTTTCCGCCCGGAACTGAAAATATCCCGCTTTATTTATCGTAGCGGTGATTACCTTGTCTCCCGCCTGCTTTGGCACGGGAATACTCTCACCGGTTAACGCCGACTGATCCACGGAGCTCTGGCCGGAAAGAATCACCCCGTCCACCGGGATCCGCTGGCCGGGCCTGACCACCACCACATCGCCTACCGCTACCTCTTCCACGGGAATCTCCTGCTCCTGGCCGTCAATTAATACCACCGCCGTCTTCGGCGCCAGATCCAGCAGCCGGGCGATGGCTTCGCCGGTCTTTCCCTTGGACTTGGTCTCCAGATATTTTCCCAGGGTGATCAGCGTTAAAATCATGGCCGCCGACTCAAAATACAGGTCCATGGAGTACTTCTCCACCAAAGCCATGTCCCCGTGCCCCAGGCCGTAACCGATACGATAAATGGCGAAAACCCCATAAACCACCGCCGCCGTGGAGCCGATAGCGATCAGAGAATCCATATTAGGGGCCCCCCGGAGTAAAGTCTTATATCCTACCCGGAAATATTTCTGATTAATAACCAGGACCGGCAGACAAAGCAGCAGCTGGGTAAAGGCATAGGTCAAGGCATTGGCCGGGCCGTGGAAAACCCGGGGCAGCGGCAGTCCCATCATATGGCCCATGGAAATGTAAAACAACGGCAGCAGAAAAATCAGGGAGACGATAAAACGGCTTTTCATTTCCTTTAATTCATGAGCCATCATCTCTCTTGCTTCCTTTTCGCTGTCCCGGCCCGGGGCATTTCCGCCGGTAAAGGCCCTTCCTCCCGGTCGACTTCTTACCGGGGCGGTTTTACTTTCCGCCGGGGATATCTCTTTTCCGGCGCCGGATATCCCCGGCCCGGCGGCTTGTCCGGGAACCCGGGCCAGGGAAGGCTGCTTTTTGGCCAGGGCGGCTCCATAACCCGCCTTTTCCACCGCGGCGATAATTTTCTCCGGACCGGTGACTTCTTCCTCATAATCCACCAGCATAGTGGCCGCCATCAGGTTTACCGCGGCGGCTTTTACGCCGGGCAATTTTTTTACCGCCTTTTCCACATGGGCGGAGCAAGCCGAGCAGGTCATCCCGCTGACTGTAAATTTACTTTTCATCCAGCGCCTCCTTCTCCCCACCCCGGGGGGGTGTATGCCTTAAGAATATCCTCCTTTATCCTCTCCGTCAAGAGGCAAAAATAACAGATTTTCTGTACAAAACTGCGCCTTTCCTGGAATTGACAAGCTATTCCGCAGCTTATATGATGGTGGTAGAATCATTCGGAGATAATAGCGAGGTAATCATAATGAAAAATCGTAATGTTTTAATCTGGACGGCCACCGTCCTTTTTTCTCTGATTTTTATCTTTGCGGGAAACCGCATCGTTTCGAAGGACCTGAAGGTTTTTCAGGACGCGGGAGCGGCGGCTACGGTAAAAGCCGAAGTCCTCAGCATTGAGGATACCCTGTCCAACCGCTATGATATGGGAAACGGCTCCTATTTTGAAAACCTGACTTTGATTTTCAGCTGCCGGATCTTAAGCGGCGACCAAGCCGGTCAGGTAGTTAAAGGCTATCAGGGCTTTTATGAGATGACCGAGGGAGTGGCCGACGTCAAGCAAGTAGAACCCGGCGACAAAATCGTGATCTACAACTACCCCGACCCCGATACCGGAGTGGAATGGACGTTCGGCGAATATATCCGTTTTGACGTTATCCTCTGGCTGGCGGCTTTCTTTTTTCTGCTGCTGCTTTTCCTGGGAAAATTCAAGGGTCTGAATACCGTCATCTCCCTGACCTTTACCTGTCTGGCCGTGTTCTTTGTGTTTATTCCTTCCGTATTAAACGGTTACAATATTTATCTTACTTCCTCTATCGTCTGCTTCTTTACGATCGTCATGACTCTTCTGATCGTCAACGGAGCCAGCCAAAAAACCCTGGCCACAATCCTGGGCTGTATCTTCGGCGTAGTGGTAGCCGCGCTGCTGAGTCTGATCATGGATAAATTTCTGGCTCTGTCCGGCTTGGTGGACGATCAATCCATCTATCTGCAAATGCTGAACCCCGAAAAGCCTATAGATTTAAAGGCCGTCATCTTTGGCTCCATCATCATCGGCGCCATGGGCGCGCTGATGGATGTGGCTATGGACATCTCTTCTTCTTTGTATGAGATCACCCGGCATGTGGAGGGCATCTCTTTTGGCAAGCTCTTCAAAAGCGGCATGAATATCGGCTCCGACATCATGGGCACCATGGCCAATACTCTGGTGCTGGCTTATATTGGCAGTTCCCTTTCCAGCGTCCTGCTTTTGATCACCTACGCCACGTCCTTCCTGGAGCTGCTGAACCGTGAACACATCATTGTGGAGCTTTTGCAGTCCCTGGTGGGCAGCACGGCGATCCTGCTGACGATTCCTCTGACGACCCTGGTCTGCTGTCTGCTTTATACCTGCGGGAAACCCCGCAGCCAGGATCAGCCGCCTATCGGCGTCGGGCCCCAGGGCAAGGAAATCTGAAGGATTCACTTATCCCAAAGATCCTCCCGTCCGGAGGGAAAAGCAAACCGTCTCCAAAGGATTGTCCTTTCAGTCCTTTGGAGACGGTTTATTTTTAGGGAAGCGTTTTTGGGAGAAACAACGAGGTTTTGCCGGCAACAAAGGTTATTGCGAACACTTGCGAACATTTGCGAGTATTTTTGCGCATCTGCGAACAAATGTTTCAAAAGCAAAGGATTATCGCCTTTTTTATCTCAACCAAGCAGGGCTTCCTCCCTTATTTTAAAAGGCGGCCGCATTTAGGACAGTACGCGTAATCCTGATCGGTAGTAAAGCCGCAAGCGGCGCAGCGCTTCCTGCTGCCGCCCTCCTGCCCTTCCTTTGGCGTCGCCGGTCCGTCGGCAGGTGGACCGGCGGGTGGACCGGCCTGTTCTTCCTCCTCGCCGGGATAGAAGCCGGCGGTCATGGCCTCCCCTAGATCCTGCGGCTGGATTTCCGGCGCCAGGCCCTTTTCGATTTGGCGGCCTGTCTCCGGCCTGAGCTCATAACAGGCGCCGCAGCAGCTAGTCCGGACCAGGTAGCGCCGGTTCCAGCGGAACACGGGAAGAAAAAACAGCAGAAGCTGCATGTAAGTGACATATACCTCAAAACGGCCGTACTTGCCGCAGCGGCGGCAGAGGATAGGCTGCCGGAAATCCAGCTGCTTTTCCCCTGGGGTAACGCCGATCATGAAAAACATGAAGACGACCTCCCCGTATTATTTTTTGTATTGCTCCAGTAATTGCTGCTTGATACTCCACAACTTACAGGACAGGTCCACATAATAGTTGTGGGGATTTTCGAAACGCTTGACTTCGTCCCATAAAAGATCTGTCTGCTCCCGGCAATAGGCCTGGATGCTTTCGATGGAGGGCAGTTCGTAAACCCGCCGGCCGTTTTTGAAAATCGGCACCAGAAGCTCCTTTGCCGTAAAGTTGGTCAGGGTTTTATTTTTCCAGGTGGCTATCGGGTCAAAAATCTTCAAGGGTTTACTTTCGTCGATGACCTCGTCAAAAACGCAGATCTGATCGGCGATGGCCTTGCCGCTTTCGTTATCAAAGAGGCGGTAGACCTTCTTGAAATGGGGATTGGTGATTTTATAGGTATTTTAGCTGACCATGATCTTGGGCAGAATCGTGCCGTCCTCTTGCTCGACGGCCGCCAGCTTATAAACGCCGCCGAAAACCGGAGAGCTTTTTGCGGTAATCAGCCGTTCGCCGACACCGAAGACATCCACCTGGGCCCCTTGCATCAAAAGATCGCTGATCAAATGTTCGTCAAGGGAGTTGGACGCCACGATCTGGCACTCCTTCAGTCCCGCCTTGTCCAGCATCTTCCGGGCCTGCTTGGACAAGTAGGAGATATCTCCGGAATCCAGGCGAATGGCGCAATGCCGGATCCCCCGGGGCGCCAATACCTCCTTGAACGCCTTAATCGCGTTGGGCACGCCGCTTTTCAGCGTATTGTAGGTATCCACCAGCAGGGTGGCGTTATGCGGATAAAGCTCGCAATAAGTCTTGAAGGCCTCGTATTCGCTGTCGAACATTTGTACCCAGGAGTGGGCCATGGTACCGCCGGCAGGGACGCCGTACATCTCATCGGTCAGGGTGCAGGCAGTGCCGGCGCAGCCGCCGATATAGGCGGCCCTGGCTCCCAGCACCGCGCCGTCGGCTCCTTGAGCCCGGCGGGAACCGAATTCCAGCACCGTCCGGCCCTGGGCCGCCCGCACGATCCGATTCGCCTTTGTGGCGATCAGGGACTGATGGTTTAAGGTTAAGAGAACAAACGTTTCCACCAGCTGTGCCTCGATGGCCGGAGCCCGGACAATTAAGATCGGCTCGCCGGGAAATACCGGAGTTCCTTCCGGCACTCCGTAGATGTCGCCTGAGAAACGGAAGTCCGCCAGATATTTCAGGAAAGCCTCGTCGAATATCCCCCGGTTCCGCAGGTATTCGATATCCTGTTCGTCAAAGGTCAGATTTTCGATATATTTGATCAGCTGCTCCAACCCGGCCACGATGGCGTAGCCGCCGCCGTCGGGAACGTTGCGGAAGAATACGTCGAAATAGGTGATCTTTCGATAAAATCCGTTTTTAAAATACCCGTTGCTCATGGTGAACTCATAGAAATCGCTGAGCATGCTGAAGTTTGCTTCTTTCATCGTATCCTCTCTCCCATCTCAGAAATAACCCCGTTGCATTTATTCTTTTTCGCTCCTTGTTTTTCCCCGCTTTATCCAACAGCCGATCAGCATAATGATGACAAAGACGCACATATACCGCACCACGGCAAAGCCATGGGAAAAAACGGCGGCCAAAATCATAAAAACACAGCCGCAAAGGGCCAGGGCAGGCACCACGAAACGTTTAAAGGCCGGCAGGCCCTTTTCCTTTTTCATCATCATGATAAAAATCGGGATATAGGCCGCGTAAATCGTCACGATGGGCAGCTCCGTCATATCAAAATTCAAGGCCTGAATCCAGGGGGTTTCTGTCAGCTGGCTGGAGTAAAACTGCAAAAACCAGCAGCTGCAAAAGAAAAGCCCGATAATGGAAGAATTTCCGGCCATATTGGTAACCCGGTCCAGCTGGCTGAAAATATCCGGCCGGGGGCCCTCCCCTCTGGCCGCCAGAGCGTACATGCCGCGGGTGCAGCCCAGCATCAGGCCGTTTAGGGTGCCCAGGCAGGAAATCACCACAAAGACAAAAAGCGCCGTGCCGCCCAGCCGGCCGAAAATATTTTCAAAGGCGATCCGGGCGCCCTTTTCACCGCTTTCCATGATGACGGAATTCGGCACGCTGCCTGCCAGGCCTACGTAATACAGCACATATACCGCCATGATGATAAAGGTGCCCAGCACCAGAGCCCGGGGCAGGTTTTTCTTGGCGTCCTTGATCTCGGCGTTAATGCTGGTGGCGATGATCCACCCCTCGTATGCAAAGGCTGTGGCCACCACAGCGGTAAAAACGGCCTTGCCCGGGGAACCCACCTCGTTTACCACCATGGTGAAATTAGCCGCGGTGGTGCCGTTGGCCAGCCCCGCCACCGTGCCGATCACCGCCATCAGTAAAAGAGGGATCAGCTTAATAACCGTGGTCGTTACCTGATATTTACCCGCCAAAAGCGGCGAAAGAGCGTTAAGGCTGTAGCTGGCCACCAGAAAAAAGGCCGCAATGGTCATGGCCTCGGGACCGGTGATGGAAAAGCCCAGCAATACGCAGGCATATCGGGCGGATACCCAGGCCAGGGCACCCGTCAGCGTCGGATAATAAATTGCCGCTAAAAACCAGCCTACGTAATAGGCGTAGGTTTTTCCCAGCGTCGCTTCCGCATAGTCCACAATTCCGCCTACCCGCTCATAGCGTGAAGCCATTACGGCAAAGCTGTAGGCGCAGACGATCATGATCATCCCGCCGATGATCCAGGACAAAATGCCCAGAGGCAGGTTTCCTCCCGTAGCCTGCAACACTTTTTCCGCTTTAAAAAAGACGCCGCTGCCGATGACGATCCCCACCACCATGGCGGTAGACGTCCCCAGCCCGTACTTTTTCTGTAACCCCTCTGTCATGTTCTCTCTCCCCCAAGGGCAAATATTAATATTATCCTGCCCCGTTTTCTCCTTTTCGCCTATGTTTTTCCGTATTGAATTCCTGATCAATCCCTTTAACTCCCGAATTGATTCCTGTATTCCCGCCGAAAATTCCGGCGGAAATCCTCAGCGCAAGTCCTGATTACCAGGCTGCCGCCAGCCCGTCGGTACGGGGTTCGCTGCCGCCGGCCAGGGTCCCTTCCCCGTTTCGCCAGATCATCTGGCCCCGGCCAAAGGTCAGGTCCTCCGGCAGAACGCAAGTCTCGTGCCCCCGCCGGGTCAGTTCCTCCACCGCAAAAGCCGGAAAAGCCATTTCAAATTCCACCTTTTTTCCACCCACCCATTGCCAGCGGGGAGCATCCAGGGCCTCCTGGGGATTCATGCCGAAATCCACCGTATTCATCACCACCTGTACGTGGCCCTGCGGCTGCATGAAGCCGCCCATCACCCCGAAGGGCCCCACGGCCTGGCCCGCCTTTGACAGGAAGCCCGGTATGATGGTGTGATAAGGCTTTTTCCCCGGCGCCAGGCAGTTTTCACCGGCGGGATCCAGACTGAAATTTACTCCCCGGTTGTGAAGAGCGATGCCGGTGCCCGGCACCACTACGCCGGAACCAAAGCCCTGATAATTGCTTTGGATAAAGCTGACCATGTTTCCTTCCCCGTCGGCGGTGCACAGGTAGATAGTGCCTCCCGAGGCGGGATCGCCGAACCGGGGCGTAATGGCCTCCCGGCCGATCAGGCGCCGCCGCCGGGCCGCATATTCTTTGGATAAAAGTTCCTCCGGCCTTACCTTCATATACCGGGGATCGGTCACATAACGCTGGCCGTCGGCAAAAGCCAGCTTTATGGCTTCCAGTTGTTTATGGTAAGCCTCCGCGTTTCTCTCCGTAAAGCTGAAACCCTCCAGAATATTCAGGGCCATCAGCGCCACGATGCCGTGACCGTTGGGGGGAATTTCCCAGACGTCATATCCCCGGTAATTCGTGGTGATGGGTTCCACCCATTCCGCTTTATAGGCCGCCAGATCCTCTTTTCTGAGCCAGCCGCCGGTTTTTTGGGAGAAGGAATCCATTTCTTCCGCCAGCCGGCCCCGATAGAAAGCTTCGCCCCCGGTCTCGGCGATCTGCCGTAAAGAGGCGGCATGATCCGGTGAGCGCCATACTTCACCGGCCTGGGGGGCATGACCTTTTGGAGCAAAGACAGGTCCCCAGCCGGCAAACTCCGGCCCGCTCAGTTTGCTGAAAGAGCCGAAAGCCTTTTCCCACAGACGGGAAATCACCGGGGATACGGCATAGCCTTCCTCGGCGTAGGTGGCGGCAGGCTCCAGAAGGCCGGCAAAAGGCAGACGGCCAAAACGCTGCCACAAGGCTTGCCAGCCGCCCACGGCCCCGGGAACATTTACCGCCGGCCAGCCGTGTTTCGGCACCTCTTTATGCCCGGCCTGCCGCAGCTTTTGCGGATCCGCCAATGCCGCCGCCGGGCCGCTGGCGTTTAATCCATAGGGCTTGCTCTGCCCCTTCAGCCAGACCAGGGCGAAAGCGTCGCCGCCCAGCCCGTTGGAAGTAGGCTCCAGCACCGTCATTGCCGCCGCCGCGGCCACAGCCGCGTCCACCGCATTGCCGCCTTTTTTGATCATATCCAATCCGGCTAAAGCCGCCAGCGGCTGGGAAGTGCAGACCATGCCTTTCCTGCCGTACACTACCCGGCGCCGGGAGGGATAGCGGTAACGTAATGGGTCAAAGCTGAACTCCATGAAATCGCCTCCTGTTTTCCGAATCCTTCCGATTTGTTTCAGCCGCGGGTTTCTTTCGGCCGCGGGCTGAATCCATTATAGCAGACCCTGCCGCAGCCGGACCGGCTATCCGATTCTCTGCGAATTATCCCGCTATATTTCCTGCTCATCCATAAGATCTATAGAGATTTCCACCTTTTGGCCGCAGTGGGGGCAGACGCCTTTATATGTCGGCAGGCTAAGCGTATTGAGCCGCCGGTAAAAATCCTGCAGATAGGCTAAATCAACGGCAAACAGTTTTTCTATCACTCCGGGATCCACCTTAGGCAGGGAACCCAGTCGGCTGACCACCCGGGAAAGTAAAATAACCGGCAGATAGCCGGGATTTTGCTGCACCCTTGGATCCCGCAGCGGCAGAATCTCATCAGCTGCCGTCGCAAGCCGCATGACGCCTTGGCGATGAAGCTCCCCAGCCTCATCCACATAGCCCTTGGGTAAAGTAAAATGATATTCCACCTGAAAAGCCATAAAACCCCTTCCTTTTTCTCCCTGTTCCGGCGGTTCCTTCGCCGGCTTTCGGGGCGGTCCGTAAGACGACAAGCTCGAAGGGCTTCATCAGAGCAGCGCCGGTCCGGCAAATCAGCAGCCCTTACTTGCAGACCCGTACCGGGTTCCCGTCCATCCAGGAGCTGATATTTTCCAGGACGATCTCCACCCGCCGCAGCATGGATTCCCGGGTGGCAAAGGCCACATGGGGAGTCAGCACCGCGTTTTTTGCCAGAAACAACGGATGATCCGCGTTCAGGGGCGGCTCCTTCTCATAGACGTCGATGCCGGCTGCGGCAATCCGGTCGCTGTTCAGGGCGTCGGCCAGGGCGGCGGAATCCACGACGGAGCCCCGTCCCACGTTGATCAAAATCGCGCCGGGCTTCATCAGGGCCAATTTTTTACCGTCTATCAGGCCGGTGGTCTCCGGAGTGGCCGGCAGATGCAGGGATACGATATCGCTGTTTTTTAACAGCTGATCCAGGGGCATATACTGAATCCCCAGGGTCAAAGCTTCCGGCCTTCGGCTGCGGCTGTATCCCAGCAGGCGGCAGCCGAAGGCTTTGGCGAGCTCCGCCACCCGGCAGCCGATGGCGCCGGTGCCTGCGATGCCTATGGTTTTTCCTTTCAGTTCAAACCCCGCCAGGCCCTCCCTGGTTTTTCCTGTGCGGGTACGGTTATCACAAGGCAGGATGTTCCGCAGGCAGGCCAGAATCAGGCCCATGGTCAGTTCCGCCACCGCGTCGGTGCAGTAGCCCTGAGCATTGGACACCAGAACGCCTTTTTCACGGCAGACCTCCATCGCCACATGATCCACGCCGGTAAAACCTACGGAAAGCATCTTCAGCTTGTCCGCCGCCCGAAGTACCCCGGCGCTTAACGGGGAATTGGCAATAATCAGGACGTCGGCGTCTTTGACCATGGCCTTTTGCTCTTCCTCCGCAGCCGGCCCACCGCCGCAAAAAATCACTTCATGTCCCCTGCCGGTCAGGACCCGGGCTTTTTCCATAAACTCTTTTTCCGATACCGCCAGGGATTCCAGCATAACAATTCGCATAAAGTCTCCTTTCTTCCGCCCGTTACCGCGGCTTTCTCTTTTAGTATTCAAATTTAGTATTCAAATATTTTCGTTCCTGCTTTACTCATCCGGGTAATTTTTTCGATCAATTGGTCCAGGAGTTCTCTCAGGCGAACGGAGATTTCTTCCGTTTTCCGATAGAGCCGCGCCGATTCGGCAGAATTTGCCTGCTTGATCAGAGCGATGATTTTTTCTCCCGAAAGGTGGAATTCATCATGTAACCCTTCGATTTCATTCCACTCCTTCACAATGGCGGGGTGTTCTATGGTAATCGCATGATAAAAATGTCCAAAGGCGCATTTTTTAGGATTCGTCTGTAAAGGCAATACCGTCATTGTATCCACCATTTTCTTCAATTTGCCCAGCCAGTCCACATGAGCCTTATAGGCCTTGCGGATTACATCCAAAATCTCCTCGTTGGTCAGAGCGTTCCTTCCCGCTTTTAATCCCTGAAACAGATTTGCCGTTACGGCGGAAAGCTTATCGTCCAGAGCCGAGATATTCTTGGCATAGGCAATGCTGTCCGTGGCCTCTCCGTGAATCTGCTCAGTCATCCGGCTTAATTGCTGGGCGTCCAGATTGGACACTTCCATAGCGTCATTGATTTCATTTGTGGCCGCCTTGATTCCCTGCATAGACGTATGGATATCCCCCACGCTTTCTACCACGCTATGGAGCATTTCAATATTAGCCCCTACCGTCTGGGATACCAGATCGATCTTTACGCTCATCTGATCCGTGGAAACCCGGGTCCGCGCCATGCTTTCTTTTCCTTCCCTGGCGGCGGTATGGATATCGTCCACAAAGCTTCTCATGCCGTCCAGATTCCTTTTGGTATCCTCGGCAAGCTTCTTAACTTCATCCGCCACAACGGCGAAGCCTTTCCCGTGTTCACCTGCCCGGGCCGCTTCGATAGCGGCGTTTAAAGCGAGCAGATTCGTCTGATTGGCGATACTCTGAACGCTTTCGACAATTTTTCCGACCTCTTCGGCAAGTCTCACCAGCTGGTCGATTTTCTGGTTCATATTTTGCGTGTCTTGCACCACATCTTCTTTAAGCTGTCCAACTTCCAGCAGCAGAGATTTGCTTTCATTGTTTTTTTCGGTCAGACCTTCCGATTCCGCCGCCAACTGTTCCAGGGTGTCCGAGGTCATATCTACGGTTTGTTTTACCTGGTTCATTGTCGCCGTGGTCTCTTCCACAATGGCCATATGCGACTGGCTCAATCCGGACAGTTCTTCGGAGAAATTTGTCAACTGACCGGCGATATGCGTCATTCCTACGTCAAAAGCGCTGATATCGCTGGCGATCTGCATGATTTCTTTAGCTGCGCCGGCCATCCTTTTTTCATTTGTCAGCAGCTTATCAAACTGAAGGATTACCTGACTGTGTATTTTGTGAGTACTGTGAGGCTGGACCGTTTCCTTTCCTTTCATGGTATCCTCCACATACTGAAGGACCCCTTTCATTTCAGAGCAGGACGATTTTTGGCTTATAAGCATATGGATTCTCCTTGCCGCGTTTCATTCTGTTTCCATAAAATATTCCCGGCTTCGCCGGCTGACCGGCCGTTACGCCCAGATCAGACTTACGCTAATTATACATCATGTTTTATTATAGTCATAGAATAATCTCTAAAGCAACTAAAAAGCAGGCTCTCCAAAAGAGCCCGCCCGAAATTTATCTGAACATGTCCGCTGCCGGAAGAATCGATAAAATGGTTGGCCTCCCGGCCGCCCCGGCAACTTTTTTCCCGCCTTCACTGCAAAGGCTCCTGCTTCACTTTATGATCCACCACATGGCGCCGGGCCAGCTCCCGGCGGATATCTTCCACCGGGATACCTTCCTGAGCCATCAGCACCAGTAAATGATAGGCCACGTCGGCAATCTCGTATATCGTCTCCGTCCGGTCTTCCTTCATGGCGGCGATAATGACCTCGCTGCATTCTTCGCCTACCTTTTTCAGGATCTTTTCCCTGCCTTTTTCAAACAGATAAGAGGTGTAAGAGCCTTCCCGCCTTTCTTTTTTGCGTCCCAGGATCAATTCATAAAGCTCTTCCAGGGAAAAACGCTCCCGGCCCGCTTCCAGGATCGATTCGTTAAAACAGCTTTCCGTTCCCAGATGGCAGGCCGGCCCGTCCTTGATCACCTGGACCACCAGGGAATCCCGGTCGCAGTCCGCGGTAATGCTGACGATATGCTGGACATTGCCGCTGGTTTCCCCTTTACGCCAAAGCTCCCGCCGGGAACGGGAGAAAAAACAGGTGCGGCCTTCGGCGATGCTGATAGCCAGGCTTTCTTTGTTCATGTAAGCCACGGTCAGTACCTCCCGGGAGTAGAAATCCTGAACCACCGCCGGAATCAGTCCGTTTTCATCAAATTTCAGGCCGTCGATCTTCGCTTGCAGGTCTTCAGTCAGATTCTTCATCTTCATTAATCCTCTCCGTTCCTCTATCCGTTATCTTCTCCGTTTGCCTTCTCCTTTGGCCCTTCCGTCCTGCCTCTTGAATTCAATCTTTTTCAACCTTTTGCCTTCAGCTTTCCACCAGCCGCATATCGATGCCTTCTTCCCGCAGGTATTGTTTTAAATCCCGGATTTCCACCTCTTTAAAGTGAAAAATAGAAGCGGCAAGCCCCGCGTCCACGCCGGGCACGCTTTTAAACAGCCGGCGGAAATCCTCCATTTTGCCGGCGCCGCCGCTGGCGATAACCGGAATGGAAACCCGCCGGCAGACTGCTTCCAGCAGTTCCAGGTCAAAACCCTCCCTGACCCCGTCGGTATCGATGCTGTTTACCACCAGCTCTCCGGCTCCGCGGGACTGGCCTTCCGCCGCCCATTCCAGCGCGTCCAGGCCGGTGTCCTCCCGGCCCCCCTTGGCAAAAACCCGAAAACCTCCCGCCGCCCGTTTTACGTCCATGGACAGAACCACGCACTGATTCCCATACTTCTGGGCTGACTGATTAATCAGCTCCGGATTTTTGATGGCGCCGGAATTTACGCTGACCTTGTCGGCGCCGCATTTCAGCACCCGGTCAAAGTCTCCGGTTGTATTAACGCTGCCTCCTACGGTCAGGGGAATAAAAATCTGCCGGGCTACCCGGGCCAATACGTCGGTAAACAGCCCGCGTTCCTCAACGCTGGCGGTAATATCGTAAAATACCAGCTCGTCGGCGCCGCTTTCATTATAGAACGCCGCCAGGGCCACAGGGTCTTCCACATCCTGAATTCCCGCAAAGTTTTTTCCTTTTACCACCCGGCCGTCCCGGATATCCAGGCAGGGGATAATCCGCTTTGTTACCATGATCTATATTCCTTTCCGTAACCGACGGCCGTGATTTCCGGCCGCGGCAGCCCTTATTTTGCCAGAGCGATGGCCCGGTTCAGATCCAGCTTGTTTTCATAAAGAGCTTTGCCCAGGATGGCGCCGTAGCAGCCCATTTTCTTCAGGGCGGCGATTTCCTCCTCAAAGGTGATGCCGCCGGAAGCCACCACCTTCAGGCCGCCGATGGCGGACAAAGCCCGGCAGGCCTCCAGATTGGCTCCTTCCATCCTGCCGTCCCGGGAAATGTCCGTATAAATGATCGTCTTGACTCCCAGTTCCGCCAGCCTGCGGCAAAACTCCAGGGAATCCAGCTCCGTCACCTCCAGCCAGCCGGCCACCGCCACCCGGCCCTCCCGGGCGTCTACGCCCACAGCCACCTTTTCTCCGTATTTTTCTGCCATGGCCCGCAAAAACGGCGGGTCCTTCACCGCGGCGGTGCCCAGGATCACCCGGCTTACCCCGGCCTCCAGATACCGGGACAGCCGCTCTTCGTTTCGGATACCGCCGCCGGCCTGGATGAACAGCCCGCCCCGGGCCGCGATCCGGCTGATCACCTGAAAATTGGCTGTGGAGCCGTCCTTGGCGCCGTCCAGATCCACCACATGAAGATGGGAGGCACCTTTTGCCCGGAAGCTTTCGGCCGCTTCCAGCGGGTCAGAACCGTAGACCTTCATCTGGCGGTAGTCCCCTTCTCTTAAACGTACCACTTTACCGTCCCGCAAGTCGATGGCAGGGAATATTTCCATGGGAATCTCCTTTTTAAACGTATTTTTATCCTTCGCCGAAGCCGCCGGCGATCCTGGCTTCAGCTTTTCTACAGCCGGCCATAGGCCTGTAAAATAGCCAGGCCCACCTTGCCGCTTTTTTCCGGATGAAACTGACAGCCCCAGACATTGCCGCTTCTGACGATCCCCGGCACCGTCACGCCGTACTCGGACACCGCCACCAGACTTTCCTGGCAATCTTTGGCGTAAAAGGAATGGACGTAGTAAACATAATCCCCTTCCCGAATGTATTTCAGCAGGGGATCCCCGGCCCGGACAAAGCCCAGGGCACTCCAGCCCATATGCGGCACTTTCCTCGGCAGCGCCGGATCAGACCCTGCCGCGGCTAAAGCCGCCAGATCCTCCTCCAGGGAGCAGACCTTCCCTTTTATATAGCCCAAGCCCCGGTGCCGCCCGTATTCATCACTTTCCTCCAGCAAAAGCTGCATGCCCAGGCAAATGCCCAGAAGGGGCTTGCCGGCTTCCTTCTGCCGTTTCAGCACCGTTTCCAGCCCCCGCCGGCGCAGCTTGCCGGCGGCGTCCCCGAAGGCGCCGACGCCGGGCAAGATCACTTTATCCGCGGCGTCGATCACCGCCGGGTCGTCGGTAATCACGCTTTGCAGCCCCAGATAAGCCAGGGAGGCCTGCAGGGAAAACAGATTCCCTACCCCATAGTCGATAACGGCAATCATAAAATCGTCCCCTTTGTGGAAGGGATCTCCCCGGAAAAGCGCCGGTCGATCCGGACGGCGGCCGCCAAAGCCCGCCCCAGGCCTTTATAGGCCGCCTCGATAATGTGATGGGAGTTGGCGCCGGCCAGTTGGCGCAAATGCAGGGTTAAGCCCAGGTGGCGGCAAAACGCGATCATAAATTCCTGCACCAGCTCCGTATCGAAACTCCCCACCTTCTGGGCGGGAATCTCCAGCTCAAAGGATAAGTGACAGCGGCCGCTGATATCCAGGGCCGTCAGCACCAGAGCCTCATCCATAGGCAAAAGGAAACTGCCGTAACGGCTGATGCCCCGGCAATCCCCCAGAGCCTGGGCAAAGGCCTTGCCTAAAGCGATGGCAATGTCCTCCACGCTGTGGTGATCGTCTACTTCCACATCGCCCCGGCAGGTCAATTCCAGATCAAAGCGTCCGTGGCGGGTGAAAAGCTCCAGCATGTGGTTTAAAAAGCCGCAGCCGCTGTCGATTTTCGCCTGGCCGCTGCCGTCCAGATTCAGTTTAAGCCAGACCTTCGTCTCCACCGTTTCCCGGGAAAGCTCCGCCCTGCGCGCTTCCGGAGCCGCTCCTTGAGCCTCGCCGGACTCTCCGGCCTTTTGAATCCCTTGAGCCCTATAAACCTCTCCGGTCGCTCCCGGTCTGATCTGCGGATCTTTATCTGTGGTTTTTGCCATGCTTATCCCTCCTTCAGCATTTCATCGCCGGCCCGTACCAGAGCTTCCATCTGTTCTTGGGTTCCGATGGAGATCCGGACAAATTCTTTTGTCCTGGGCGTTTCAAAATGCCGTACTAAAATCCCCTTTTCCTTCAGCCGGCGGTAATAATCCCCGCCGGAAATCCCCCCGGGCGGCGCCGCAAAGATAAAATTGGCCCGGGAATCCAGGACGTCAAAGCCCCGCAGCCGCAAAGCTTCCGTGACCCACCGGCGGGTATCCATAATCTTTTTCCGGCAATCCTGAAAGTATTCCTCATCCCGGATAGCCGCAACCCCGGCCAAAAGGGAAAGGCGGTTTATATTATACGGATTGAAGGAATACTTCATCTTCCTCAGGTCCTGAATCAGGGCCGGATCGCCCAAAGCAAAACCCAGCCGGGCCCCGGCCAGGTTCCGTGCCTTGGAACAGGTCTGGACCACCAGCAGATTTTCATATTCCGCCAAAAGCTTTACGGCGCTTTGTCCGCCGAAATCCACGTAGGCCTCGTCGATCAGGACCACGTTTTCCGGGTTTTGCCGGCAAAGCTCCCGGATATCCTCCGGATTTAAGCAAAGTCCTGTGGGGGCGTTGGGATTGGCGATCACCACCATGGCTCCGCAATGAAAATAATCGGCAGGCCTTACCCGGTACCGGTCATCCAAAGGGATAACCCTGGCGGGAATACCGTAGATCTGCGCAAACACCGGGTAAAAGCCGTAAGAGATATCCGGGAAGGCCGCGCCATGCTCCCTGTCGCAGAAGGCCTGAAAAGCGAAAGCTAAAATCTCGTCGGAGCCGTTGCCCGCCAGCACCTGGTTTTCTTCCAGCCCGTAGTATTCGGCTAAAGCCCGGTGCAGGGCCTTGGCTTCCGGGTCGGGATAAAGCATCAGCCGGCCCGCTTCCCGGGCGTTGAGGGCCTCAATGACCCCCGGGGCCGGCGGATAAGGGCTTTCATTGGTATTCAGCTTGATGTATTTTCGGTCCTGGGGCTGCTCCCCCGGGGTATAGGGCTTGACGGCAGCGTGCCGGGCGGATAAAAACCGGCTCATGATCTCACCTGCTTTCTCAAATCTCTTATTCTGTCAAACCGGGCGGCCACGCTTTGCCCATGGGCCTCCAGTCCTTCCGCCCGGGCCAGGAGCCGGATATTTTTCTCCACGTCCGCCAGGGCGTCACGGGAATAATAGATAAAGGAAGACTTTTTAATAAAATCATCCACCGATAAAGGCGAGGAAAACCGGGCCGTGCCGCCGGTGGGCAGGGTATGATTCGGCCCCCCCAGATAATCGCCCAGGGCTTCCGGAGCATTTTTCCCCAGGAATACGCTGCCGGCATGTTTTATCTGCGGCAGCCAGGCAAAGGCGTCATCCAGGCATAGCTCCAGATGCTCCGGGGCGATCCGGTTAGCGATCTCGACGGCCCGGGCGACGGTATCCGTCAAAATAATTTTACCGTTTTTGTCAATAGCTTCCCGGCAAATTCCGGCCCGGGGCAAAAGGGGGATCTGCCGCTCCAGTTCAGCCTGCACCTCCCGGGCCTGTCCGGGGCTGGTGGTAATTAAAACGGCCGCCGCGTTTTTATCATGCTCCGCCTGGGACAAAAGATCCGCCGCCAGAATCCGGGCCTCCATGGTCCCGTCGGAGATGGCCAGGATCTCGCTTGGTCCGGCGATCATGTCGATGTCCACCACGCCGAAAACCTGGCGTTTGGCGGTGGCCACAAAAAGATTTCCCGGGCCCACGATCTTATCCACCCTGGACACGCTCTCCGTACCATAGGCCAAAGCCGCCACCGCCTGAGCGCCGCCGATCTTATAAATATCGGTGACGCCGGCCACTTTTGCCGCCGCCAGCACCGCCGGATTCAGGCGGCCTTCGGCGGAAGCCGGCGAAGCCATTACGATCCTTTCCACGCCGGCCAGGGCGGCGGGGATGGCGTTCATCAGCACCGTGCTGGGATAGGCGGCGGTGCCGCCGGGCACATAGATGCCCACCCGCTCCAAAGGCAGCACCCTTTGGCCCATGATCTTACCGGCCTCCTCGGCGATCACAAAACCCTGGCGCAACTGGCGTTTATGGAAATTCCGGATATTTGCCGCCGCCAGCTCCAGGCTTTCCAGCAAGTCCGGTTCCGCCGCCCGCAGAGCTTCTTCGATTTCTTCCCCGGATACCCTTAAGTCCTCCAGCCGATTATGGTCAAAACGGCGGCAATAGTCAAAAAGGGCCTCGTCCCCCCGCCGGCGTACATCGGCGATGATTTCCGCCACCAGGGCCTCCGCCTCCCGGGCCGGCGCCGGGTCCCGGGCCAGAATTTCTTCGATCGTCAGTTCCTGATCGTCATAGATTCTGATCATTTTTTTCCCTCCCCGTCAGGGATTTTTCCAGACGCAGCACCATGGCCCGGATTTCTTCCTGCTTGAATTTATAGCTGCTCTTATTGGCGATGAGCCGGGCGCTGCTTGCCGCCACCTTTTCATAAACATGAAGATTGTTTTCCCGCAAGGTGGCGCCGGTCTCCACAATATCCACAATCACATCCGATAACCCCAGAAGAGGAGCCAGTTCGATGGAACCGTTCAGCTTAATGATCTCGATCTGCCGGTTTAAGCCCTGGTAATACCTTTTCGCGATATTGGGGTATTTGGTAGCCACCCGCAGCACCGAGTCCCGGTCCTCCCTATAGCCGTTGGGCACCGCCACCGCCATAGCGCAATTCCCCAGGTCCAGATCCAGAAGCTCATAGACGTCCGGGGCGGTTTCCAAAAGCACGTCTTTGCCGGCCACCCCGATATCCGCGGCGCCGTGCTCCACATAAATGCCCACGTCGGAGGGCTTGATCAAAAGGTAGCGGACCTGATTTTCCGTACTTTCGATCACCAGCTTGCGGTTATTGTCGTCAAAGCCGGAACAGTCGTAGCCGATGGAGGAAAACAGGCGGTACACCTTGTCGCCCAGCCGGCCCTTAGGTAAAGCGATGTTAATCATTTGCCGCCTCCTCCGCCCTTTCCCCGTTGATTTTCACCAGCCGGCGGGCCTGCAAGCCCTTAGGCAAATGATCGGTGGCCCGCACCGTCAGTCCCCGGCTTACCGCCTCTTCCACCGTACGGGTCAGCACGGTCAGGCTGCTCTTTTCATCGTAAAGGACCACCAGGTCTTTGATTTCCTCCGCCGGGCTTTTCAGATAGCGCTCCAATTCGTCAAAGTAGATGGCAAAGCCGATGGCTTCCAGCCGTTTTTTGCCCAGCCGGCGCAAAAGGGGATCGTAACGCCCGCCGGACAACACCGCCCGGGGCACCCCCGCCACATAACCCCGGAGCATCAGGCCGTTATAATATTTGGCGTCGCTGGAAATGGAAAAGTCCAGCCGCAGGTTTTTGGCTTCCGGCAAGACGGCCAAAGCGCCGCTGAGGCATTCCAACTCCGCCAAGGCGGCCAGCATGGCTGCCAGAGCCCGGTCTTTGGCCTCGGCTTTCGCGGCGGCTTGCCCCAGGGGGCCCCGGGCCAGGGCTTCAGCCTGGCCGCCGGTGCCGATTTGCGGCCGGATCCCGGCCGCAACTTCCGCCGTTAATGCCCTTGCCTTTGCCAAAGTCTCCGGCAAAGGGCCGGAAAGCCCCACCAAAGCGGCCAGCCAGCGGCCTTCCTCTTCCGTTAAGCTTTGATTAGCCACAATCTTTTGCAGCTCATGGTTGTTTTTTTCCACCAGGCAATCCAGAATCTCGCTTTTTACCGTATCGTCCACCGCCAGGCTGTCCAAAAGACCGGTTAAAAAACCCATGTGGGAAACATCCAGCACATAGTCTTCTTTGATCAGGGCCAGGCTTTTCAGCGCCAGATTTACAGTCTCAACATTAATGTAAGGGGTCACCCGGCCGATGAATTCCAGGCCGATCTGGAAAATTTCTTTATACTCCCGGCGGCCCCGGGCCGCCCGGTAGACGTTTTCGGTGTAATAAAGCTTCTCGCAGGCCTCGTCGGCCCTGGTGTTTTTTACAATACTCAAGGTTACGTCAGGCTTTAAGGCCATCAGCTTGCCGTCCAGATCAGTGAAGGTGATGATTTCCTGACTGCTGAGGAAATCTTTGTTTTTGGTATAAAAATCATACTCCTCAAACTTACTCATCCGATACTTTTTATAGCCGTACTGCTCATATAAACTGCGCAGGGCCAGGGTCACCTGCTCGTCGGGCCGCAGGAGCTTCGCAATATTCAAGTTTTTCATTCCCTTTTTCACCGGCATGATCTCCCTCAATCAAAAATTACTCTTTTACTATACCTCGCTTCATTACGTTAGTCAAGTAAAGTATTAAAGTACGCCTGTATTTTTTCCTTGTTGCATGAAACGATAAATTCAGAACCTAAGCAGGAACATTCTTTTGTTTTGGCTGTTTCGCCCCAAAAATGAGGAAGGACCGCGAATCAGAAACCGGCTATAGAAAAGCGCAGGCAGACAACTTTTCACTGCGGCTGTCCGCCTGCGCTTTTAATATACAGAAACCAATGGAAAATAAACCCTCTTGCGGCTTTGTTCCCCGCCGCCGGATTTTGCCGGGATTTCGGGAAAACGTAAGGCCTTCCCGGCGGAAGCGCCTTACCCTTTTTGAGGAGTGCCGGGATCTCCGGAGTCTTCGGCAGGAGTTTTCTCCAGCTTGTGCAAGGCTTCCTCCAGAGTGTGCCAGGAAAGCACCGCGCATTTCACCCGGGCAGGCATATTGGAGACGTTTTGCAGAGCCAGCGCGTCCTGAAGTTCCTCCAGCTCATCTTCGTCGGTGACGGTCTTGCGGATCATCCCCAGAAAAAGGCCGGATAAACGCTTGGCTTCTTCTACGGATTTTCCCTCGATCAGGTCCGCCATCATCGCGGCGGAAGCTTCAGAAATCGCACAGCCGCTTCCCGTAACCGCCGCCTTTTCGATAATTCCCTTATTTACCTTAAGGGCCAGGCTGATGTCGTCGCCGCAGCTGGGATTTACTCCCCGCATGGTAACATCAGGATTTTCCAGGGGATGCCGGTGCTTTTGTGAACGGCTGTACTCTGTAACAACTTCCGTATAAAGATCACCTAGTTCCATGTCCCAGCCACCTCCTGACGTTTTGCAGGCTTTCCGCCAGACGGTCGGCGTCCTCTTTCGTATTATAAAGATAGATGCTGGCGCGGCACGTAGCCTGCACCCCCAAATGACGAAGGAAGGGATGGGCGCAATGGTTCCCCGAGCGGATGGCGATTTTATCCGCATTGAGAATGGTGGCCACATCATGGGGGTGCGCGCCTTCCAGCACAAAGGAAACTACGCCGATCCGGTCCTCGGTGCCCCGGGGCCCCAAAAGCCTCAGATAAGGGACGCCCTGCAGCCGTTCCAGAAGATAAGCGGTAAGCTCTTCTTCGGCAGCCCGGACCTTTTCCATCCCCGCGGCCTGCAAATAGCCGATGGCGGCGGCAAGTCCCGCGGCCCCGCCTACATTCTGGGTGCCGGCCTCGAACTTTTGCGGCAAGGGAGCAAAGGTGGAGGTCTGCTCCTCCACGTATTCGATCATATCACCGCCGTATAAAAACGGCGGCATTTCCTCAAGCAGGGTCTCCCGGCCATAGAGGATCCCAACGCCCATGGGTCCAAGCATCTTATGCGCGGAAAATACATAGAAATCGGCGTCCAGGGCGGATACGTCCACCGCCAGATGAGGAACGCTCTGGGTACCGTCCACCACAACTACCGCCCCTGCCTGATGGGCCCGCCCAATAATCTGCTCCACAGGGTTAACCACCCCGGTTACGTTGGAGGCGTGGCCTACGGCTACCAGCCTGGTCCGGGAAGTGATCTTGTTTTCGATCTCCTCCGGCGGGATCCGGCCTTCTTCGTCGGTATACAGATAGGTAAGGTTTGCCTGCTTTGCTTTTGCGACGATCTGCCAGGGCACCAGATTACTGTGATGTTCGGAAATTGCCAGCACTATCCCGTCGCCGGGCCCGATATGAGACATTCCATAACTGTAGGCGATCAGGTTCAGCGACTCCGTGGCGCTTTTGGTAAAGATGACCTCCGCGGTTTTTTTCGCGCCAATAAACGCGCGAACCTTCTCCCGGGCGGAATCCAGAGCCTTGGTCGCTTCCACGCTCAGGTCATAGGCGCCCCGGTGGGGATTGGCGTTGGCGGTCCGGTAGTAGTTTGAAACCGCCTCCAGTACGGATTGGGGCTTCTGGGTAGTGGCGGCGTTGTCAAGGTAGCAGATCCGCCGGCCTTGATCGTCCGGCTCCAGCAGCAAAGGAAAATCCTGAAGATATTTATTCATCTTGTTTTCCTCCCCGCTCGATGGATTCCCGGAGGGAGCCCAGTATTTTTTCCCGGATTCTTTCCTCCGGGATTTTCTCAATAACGGAGGAGACCGCGGCCTGGGCCAGCAATTTCCTTGCTTCCAGTTCGCCGATCCCGCGGCTCATCAGATAAAACAGGATTTTATCGTCGGGCCTGCCGGAGGAGGTGGCGTGCTCCCCTTCCACATCATCCTCGCCGCAAAGCAGCAAGGGGGCCGAGACGTTCTTTACTCTGGGGTCCAGCATCAGCACGCTTTCTTCCTCCCGGCCCTTGGAGCCGGAGGAGCCCCTGATAAAGTCCAGGGTATCCCGGAAGACCTTGCGGCTTTTCTCCAGTAAAATCCCTTTGCCGCAGATTTTGGAGACCGTCTTCCTGCCCCGGTGCTCCACGCGGCAGGACAGGTCCAAAGACCGTTGACCGTCCCCCAGATAGACCACATCCAACTCCGTGGCGGCGCCTTCGCCCTTGAGGATCAGATTGCAGTCTGAAAGCGGCCTGGCAGCGCCCAGCTCCGCCAGGATCACCTCGAGCCGGGCTCCTTTTTCCGCCACTCCTCCGATAAAATCCGTGTGAGCGGCTTTCTCATTCAGCATCTGCACCTTTACCAGCTTTAGGTCGGCGTTCGGCCGGAGGAAAACCCGGGTCCGGCCGCAATGCTGCACCGGCAGACCGCTTTCAGAGGTATACTCCAGAATGACGACGGCTCTGGAGCCCTCTTCCGCCTCGATGACCAGATCGTCTGTCAAAACCGGACTTTCCGCTCCAAGCCGCAGCGAAAGGACAATGGGCTCCTTTTCCGCGTGATTCCTGGGGATCCTGATAAAATGCCGGAGATTGGCGCTTTCGTCGATGAAATTCTGGATTTCCACGGAAGTGAAGAGCTTTTCCAGCTCCCGGCCAAAATCCGGACTTCCAACGTCATTTTTAATTTCTATTTGTCCCGATGCCCGGATAGCGGTACCGCCGTCGCCGGATAGCCGATCCGGCTGCCGCAGTACAACTTCGGCTTCGTTTACGTGAAGCCGCCTCCAGGTAGGCACGGGCATCCGTTCAATTGTTGCTGCCACTTGCCGCATAATGTGCCTCCTAACCGATGGTTCCTTCAAGCTCAAGGCTGATCAGCCTGTTCATTTCAACTGCATATTCCAGAGGGAGTTCCTTGGCGATGGGCTCCACAAAGCCCCGGACGATCATGGCCTTGGCCTCTTCCTCCGACAATCCCCGGGTCATGAGGTAGAAAACCGCCTCATCGCTGATACGCCCGATTCTGGCCTCATGTCCGATATCCACCCGGTCGTTGCGGATGTCCATAACCGGCACCGTATCCGAACGGGAGTCGCTATCCATCATCAAAGACTCGCAGACGATGGAGGATTTCGATCCGGCAGCCTCCGGCAGGATATTCACAGAGCTGCGGTAGACGGCGATTCCCCCGTCCTTGGAAATGGAGCGGGAACTGATGGTGGAGGAGGTATTAGGCGCCGCGTGGACCACCTTGGTACCCGTATCCAGATTCTGTCCATTTCCCGCAAAGGTAATACCGTTAAAAGTGGAACGGGCGCCTTCCCCTCTTAAAATACTGGAAGGGTACAGCATGGTGGTGTGGGAACCAAAGGTGCCGGATATCCACTGGATGGTTCCGTTCTTTTCCACAAGGGCCCGCTTGGTATTTAAATTCATCATGTTTTTGGACCAGTTTTCAATGGTGGAATACCGCAGCGTGGCTCCTTCCCGGACATAAAGCTCCACGCAGCCGGCGTGAAGATTCACCACGTTATATTTGGGGGCCGAACAGCCCTCGATGAAATGGACGCTGGCCCCTTTTTCAACGACGATCAGCGTATGCTCAAATTGTCCCGCCCCGGGAGCGTTGAGCCGGAAATAGGACTGTAAAGGGACCTCCAGGCGTACCCCTTCCGGCACATAGACATAGGATCCGCCGGACCAGACCGCCCCGTGCAGCGCCACAAATTTGTGGTCTTCCGGAGGGACCAGCTTCATGAAAAGCTCATGGACCATATCTTCATGCTCCCGTACCGCCGTCTCCATATCGGTGTAGATCACGCCCTGCTGAAGCAGCTCGTTACGGATATTATGATAGACCACTTCCGAATCGTACTGGGCTCCTACCCCTGCCAGGGAATCCCGCTCCGCCTGGGGGATGCCAAGGCGCTCAAAGGTAGTTTTGATATACTCCGGCACCTGGTTCCAGTCGCTTTTCAGCCCCGTGTCGGGCTTCACATAGGTGACGATTTCCTCCATATTCAGTTCGTCCAAAGGCGGGCCCCAGGCAGGCAGCGGCGTTTGGTTATAGATATCCAACGAACGCAGGCGATGTTCCAGCATCCAGGAAGGCTCGTTTTTTTGTTTTGATATTTCCGTCACAATTTCAGCGGTCAGCCCTTTGTCCGTCTTATAACGGCTCTTGTCCTCGTCCCGGAAATCAAAGCGTTCCCTGTCGATATCCTCTACTTTTGTTTTTTGCTTTTCCATCCTGTATTCTCACCCCGTTTTTATCCCAGGACCGAGGCAAAGCCTTCCCGGTTGATTTTTTCGATTAAAGAGGCCTGTCCGGTTTTAACTATGCGCCCCTCCGACATGATATGGACATAATCCACCGGAAGACTTTGCAGGATCCTGGTGATGTGCGTAATAATAATAACCGCGTTATCGTCCTTCTTATACCGGTGGATACTTTCGGAGATCGTTTTTACCGCGTCGATATCCAGTCCGGAATCGGTTTCGTCCAATATCGCCAGCCGGGGGTTCAGCACCGCCAGCTGAAGGATCTCGTTTTTCTTCTTTTCTCCGCCGGAAAAACCGACGTTAAGATACCGTGCCGCATAGGAGGGGTCCATGTCCAGCTCTTTCATCCGGGCCCGCAATTCCTTACGAAAAGGGATAAGCTTTACCTCCTGGCCGCTGTAGGCCGCCTTGGCGGCACGCAAAAAGTTTTCCACGGTGATGCCCGGTATCTCCTCCGGCGCCTGGAAGGAAAGGAACATGCCCCTTCTGGCCCGGGCGTCGGGTTTCTCGTCGGTGATGTCCTGATCTTCAAAAAAGATCCGGCCCTGGTCCACATCGTAACGGGGATCTCCCATTACCACATTTGCCAGAGTCGATTTTCCGGCGCCGTTGGGGCCCATAAGTACATGAACCTCTCCCGCCCGGACTTCCAGATCCACTCCGTTCAGGATACGCTGTCCCTCCACGGATGCGCCCAGATTTTTAATGCTTAATAAATTCTTTGGCATTTTTCGCACCTCTTTATCCCTGTCTGCTGATCATGGCCGGTATTTTCGGCGGCATGCTTAATGGAGCAATGTTCGTACACGGCGGTGCTGTCGGCAACCACCTGGAACAGGCCGATGATTTTTTCGATGGTATCGTCGTCCAGGGTGTCGATATAACCCTCGATGTCGGACAGCATCTTCTCATCATGCCGGTCATAGCCCCGGCAGGCCGTTTCCCCCTCGGCCGTCAGTTTATAATACACTTCCTTTTTATTTCCGGTGACCCGGTATGGCTTCAGATACCCCTTTCCTTCAAGTTTTTTGGCAAGCTGCGTTACCGCGCCGTTTGTAATGCCCAGGTATTGGGAAAGCACGCATGCCTTGGCGTCCTCATTGCGCTGCACGCATTTCAGCAGGCTGATGTCCGCATAGGTCAGTTTGTGTTCCGTTCCGTAGCTTCTGGCGATTTTCGACTCGCAGATCATGATGTTTAACGCCTGATACAGCTTTTTTATCAGTTCTTCTTTTCTGCACATTTCCATCACCCAAAAATATTATATAGTTACTAAACAAAAAAGTCAACATTTTTTAGTAGCTAAAGAAAATTGACAGTGCCGGGGTGGACCGCCGCCAGTCGGTCCTGAAAGGAAAATCGACTTCATTTCGTTTGTGTGATAAAATCGTTATATAATTCAAGAGAAGCTTCCGCCTTCCCCCTCGTGTAACGGGATTGGATGAAACCTCTGAAGCATATAATTTTTATGATACGGCTGTGAAAATGATTTGTGAGGAGAAACAGAAATGTCAGAGAGAATGCCGGCATTATTTATTGGACACGGATCGCCCATGAATGCCATTGAGGACAACGAGTATACGAACGCTTGGGAAAAAGTCGCCAACTGCATAAAAAAGCCCGAAGCCATTGTGTCGGTATCAGCGCATTGGTTTACAAACGGGACGAAAATAACGGACTCCATAAAACCTGAGATCGTCTATGATATGTATGGGTTTCCGGAGGCTTTGTACCGTGTCGTTTACCAGCCTGACGGAGCGCCAAAGAATGCTCATGAGGCAATGTCGCTGCTGAGCGAAGCAGTGGAAATCGACAACAGCTGGGGAATTGACCATGGCACATGGTCGGTTTTATGCAGGATGTACCCGGAGGCTGATATTCCTGTTTTTCAGCTGAGTATTGATGCAAGGGCCGGCGCCGCCACTCATTTCAAAATAGGCCGTGAACTTGCATCCCTGCGCGATAAGGGCGTAATGATTTTCGGCAGCGGCAACGTGGTACACAATTTGTCGGGTATCAACTGGGACATGGCGGGCGGTTATCCCTGGGCATTGGAATTTGATACGTATATTAAGGACAGTATTATTGCCGGCCAATATGATAATGTTCTAAACTACAGCAATGCCGGGCAATCGGCGGCTCTGGCGTTTCATACGCCCGATCACTTTTTCCCCCTTCTATATGTCCTGGGGGCAGCCGGCAGGAGCGACAGACTGACCGTATTTAATAATTCGTGCACCTTAGGCACATTGTCCATGACTTGTTATCTGTTTGAATAAAGCCCCTTCTGTGGATTCATAACACAGGAAGGCTTGGCCAAGGAAGCGGAGACAGGCGAAGATGGCCGGAAGACTTCAGTAACCGATAAGCATATTCGACAAGGAGAATTGTTGATGTAAAAGGAGAACAAGACCGGTTTGCCGGATGGATTGGGCGCAGACAACAAATGCCTTTCAGGCTCTAGTATGGATGATATAACCGTGCATTATCATTCGGATCGTCCGGCTGCGTTAGCGGCATCGGCATATGCACAGGGTAGGGATATTGAAATTGCTCCCGGTCAGGAAGGGCATCTGGCCCATGATCCCCGGCATGTGGTGCAACAGCTCCCGGACCGGATACGGCCGCGGCTGGAGAGTGAAAATGAGCGGAAACCACAGAACTTATCAGGCACATTCCCGGATAAGCAGAATTTGAAAAAGTGAATACGGATTGCGCATTTCCATGTAAATTTCAGCGGTAGTTTACAGAAGTCAAGGATTTCTGCAAACCGCCGCCTTTTTTATCTCCGCGTTTGATATTTTTTACGTAATTTTATTGACATATGCCCATAATGTTATTATGATAATTATGGGCATAGGCCAATAATTATTTAATGTTAAGCATTAAAGGAGATGATTTTGATGGCAGTCAGGGTAAATAAAGAAATTTGCATCGGCTGTGGCCGCTGCCAGGACGTATGTCCTGTTGAGGCAATCAAGCTTGAGGGTGGCAGCGCAGTCGTCGGCGATGACTGCGTTGAGTGCGGGGCTTGTGTTGGCGAATGCCCGTCCGGGGCAATCAACTTATAACGTTAGAATGATTCAATGGAGGCTGAAAGGATATGATTGTATATGGTCCTGTCCCGTCAAGACGTTTGGGCCGGAGCATTGGAATTAACAATATCCCGCCCAAAACCTGCTCCTATTCCTGTATTTACTGTCAGCTTGGCAGGACGGACAGGATGCAGATCAGCAGGGGTGAGTTCTATAGTCCGGAGGTCATCTGCCGAGAGGCAGAAATGAAAATAAAACAGCTGGAAAGCAGACAGGAAAGCGCCGACTATTTTTCTTTTGTGCCTGACGGCGAACCGACCCTTGACGTCAATCTTGGCGCGGAGATCCAACTCCTCAGGCCGCTTCAGGTAAAAATCGCGGTGATTACCAACGCGTCGCTTATTTGGATGGATGAAGTGAAAGACGATTTGATGAAAGCGGATTGGGTATCGGTCAGCCTTGATGCCGCTGAGGAAGCGACGTGGCGTAAGATTGACAGGCCCCACGGCTCATTGAACCACAAGAGAATAATGAATGGGATTATTGAGTTTTCCAAAGCCTATAAAGGCACCCTGGTAACCGAATCCATGCTTGTGGAGGGGATAAACGATCAGGAAGCCTGTATCGGTAAAATCGCGGAACAGCTGTCATTGATCCGCCCAAGTAAGGCTTATCTTTTGGTTCCCACCCGTCCTCCCGCCGAAAGCGCCGTAAAAAGGGCTTCAAAGGCCGCCCTTGCCAACGCCGCCCGGATCATCCGCAGCCTCTCCGGAACAGATGTCGAATGCATTACCGGAGATGAAAAAGAGGAAGGATTTTTCTTTACCGAATCCATCGCGGAGGACATGCTGAGCATTGCGTCGGTGCATCCGGTCCGGGAAGATATCATCAATGATCTGCTGAAAAAAAGGAATGCCGATAGAGCGATCATCACCAGGCTGGTGGACCAGGGCCGGCTGATTGAATTTATGTATGAGGGAAAACGGTTTTACAGAAAGAATATCCATAAGAAATAGCTCAAATCAGCTTCAATGCCCGTCTGATCCCCGGATAACGCCGGCTATGCCGGCGTATTACCTGAGCCGGACCGGTTGCAGCCGTCCCCAAAGCTGAAGTTTCGGATGGAAAGAAACGGATAAGCCATAAGCGGAAAAAGCCTGCCCCCTTTTGACCGGAGGGCAGGCTTTTCTATGATTTATTTCAACCTTTTAGTTTTGGAGCGCTTATCCTCTCTTATTTCCCGCATTCGTCGGCATGCTGATGTTCATGACAAACAGAACCCGTTGATTTCAGGCTGCCCTGCAGATAGCTGTTTACGGCCTCCTCAGCTTCTCCGGAGGCTCCGGTGATCACCTCGATCCCCTTTTCATTAAAGATATCTACAGCGCCTCCCCCCATGCCTCCGGAAATAATAACATTGACTCCCTTATCATGAAGAAAGACCGGCAAAAAGCCGGGCCTGTGCCCAGGATTGGGAATAAATTGCCTGCTTTTGATCTGATTGTCTTCGGCCTCAAAGACGGCAAATCCCTCACAATGACCGAAATGCTCCGTTACCATCTTTCCTTCGCTTGCGACTGCGATTTTCATCATCATTTTCTCCTTTGCAGATTTATATTCGTTAACAGACTGATTCGACATAGAACAATCAATAATGCCTGTGCTCCCCGGCATCAGGAACCCGTTACAAAACGCGAGAGCCGTCATTCAGTTTCCGGCCGCATCACTCCTCAAATAATTGTGATAAATATTTTCCCAGATTTCTGCGATCGCCCTGCCCGCCGGGCTCTCCGGATAAGCGGCGATGCTGCGGCAGCGGTTCAGCGCCTTTATCACCGTTTCATCAAAAGGGATCAGGCCCACAACGGGGATTTTATGGCGGCTGCAATAGCCTGCAATTTTCTTGGCGTTAACCAAATTTACATCATACTTGTTGATGCAGACAACGCTCCTCACGCCGAAATGCGTTGAAGTATCGATAATCCTCTTCATATCGTGTATGCCCGATACCGTCGGTTCGGCCACAATAAGCACCAGGTCCGCGCCGCTGATGGAGGCGATGACAGGGCAGCCGATGCCCGGTGAGCCGTCTATGACGGCAAGCTTTTCATCCGCCGCTTCCTGGACCAGCCGCTTTTTCACCTCTGTCACCAGCTTACCCGACGCGCCGCTGCCCATCCTGAGCCGCGCGGTGGAAAACGCCCTTTGATCGGTTTTATCCAGCGTCAGCTGCCCGGACAGATGATCCTGCATGGAAATCGCCTGCACCGGGCAGATTTCCACACAGACCCCGCAGCCTTCGCACTGAAATTCATCCACCGAAAAATCCTTGATTGCCCCAAAGCGGCAGCTTTCCTCACACAGACCGCAGCCGGCGCAGCGGGAAACGTCGATACGCGCCTTGCCAAATCCGTAGTAATCCGTTTTTTCCGGCCAGGGTCCCGGGGATACGACCAGATGAAGGTTCGGGGCGTCCACATCGCAGTCCGCGAAAGCGCGGCTCCTGCCGAATTCGATCAGCGCGCCTGCCACTGTGGTCTTACCTGTACCGCCTTTGCCGCTCAGGATCAAAAGCTGTTTCATCACTCCGCCTCCCCGGTAATGCGTTTCAGCAAAGCACAAAAGAACTCCCGGTAAGGCTTGCTTTCACGAACCGCAATATGTCCTTGGGAATTGAGCTTCCCCAGTTCCGCGTCATAGGGGATCCTCCCGAGGATCCTGATCTGATGGCCGGAGCAAAACCCTTCGGCCGGATTTTCTTCAGGCAGGCATTTATTTAGCACCACGCCAAAGGGTTTATCAAACAGCCTGACCAGATCGTATACCATAGACAGATTATGAACTCCAAACAGCGACGGCTCGGCAACCAATACGCAATAGTCGGCTTCCCGGATGCTTTCCATCACGATACACGCGCTCCCCGGCGGACAGTCAATCACAATTTGACCGTTTCGGGGCAGTTTGTTCATCAGTTTTTTTATCACCGGCACCCCGGATACCTCGCCTGTATTCAGGAATCCGGTGAGAACGGTTACATTGCCGGATCTGCCCTCTGCAATGGCGCCGATTTCCCTTTCTTTTTCCGTGATTGCCTTAGCGGGGCAAAAAAGCATACAGCCTCCGCAGGAATGGCATACCTCATGGAAGATCAGAAGCTTATCCCTGATCAGCGCCAGTGCGTTATATTTGCAGAAATCCACGCATTTCCGGCAGCTTGTGCACTTGCCCGGCTCCACTTCGGGTACGGTTACCGTAACCGGCAGCCTTTCCATAATCTCCGGTTTCAAAAACAGATAGCCGTTAGGCTCCTCGACATCGCAATCCACGTATACCGCTTCTGCAGCGGCGCAGGATAAATTTACGGACACAAAGGTCTTTCCTGTCCCGCCTTTGCCGCTGAGTACGGCAATCCTCATCTCCCGCCACCCCCATGATGGTGAAAGCCGGGATGGATTTCCTCCAGCAAAGACAGCTTCCCTTCCTTGAATTTCACGATATTGTCGGAAACAGAACCGTCCTGGGCTTTATACATCCCGACGCCGGCGGCATGCAGGACCTGAGCGGCATTCTCCCCGCAGCGATAGGTGATCATGGCCGAAGCTCCGCTGTCCGCCAGCATTTGGGCCGCCCGGATCCCGGCTCCGCCCTGGCTTGCGGCCGCCGTGTTTTCTAAAAACTCATAACTTCCGTCTTCGGTGTCAAATAATAAAAACAGAGGAGTCCGTCCAAAAGAAGGGCAGACAGGTCCCTCCAGGGATTTGCTTTCCGCCGGTACGATCAATTTCATCTCTTTTCCCCCTTCGCCCGCCATGGTTTTTGCGTTTTCCGCAATTCTTTTGTCTTTTTTCACTCCCTTTCAGCGAACATCCGTTCAATATGCGCCGCCGCGTCGGTTAAATAATCGTTGTTGAACCGCTCAAATTTTCCCTCATCGGCAAGCCAGGCCATATCCGGATCGATCGGCACCCTGCCGAGAACCTCTATGCCCAGTTCCTTTCCGGTCTCCGTCAGCCTGCCTTCCCCAAAGATCCTGATTTCTTTTCCACAATCCGGACATTTCACATAGCTCATATTTTCCACAGCTCCTAACACGGGGATATCCATCTGCCGCGCCATGTTGTATGCCTTTTTAACGATCATGGATACAAGCTCCTGGGGTGAAGTCACGATGACAATTCCATTCAACGGAATCGACTGGAATACGGTCAGAGGTACATCCCCTGTTCCCGGAGGCAGATCAATAAACAAAAAGTCCAGATCTCCCCAGATCACATCCGTCCAGAACTGCTTGACGGTGCCGGCAAGCAAAGGCCCTCTCCAGATCACCGGCGCATCCGTTTGATCCAGCAGCAGATTGATGGACATAATCCGGATACCATCGGGGGTTTTTTCCGGAAAGAGGCCCAGTTCGCTTCCCTGGGCCTTTCCGGTCAGACCGAACATTTTCGGAATTGAGGGTCCTGTTATATCCGCGTCTAAAATTCCCGTATTATATCCTTTTCGCCTCATCAAGACCGAAAGCATCCCCGTAACCAGGGATTTCCCCACGCCGCCCTTACCGCTGACTACGCCGATCACGTTCTTGATGGAAGTCAATTCATTTGTTTTTTCCAGAAAGCTTTGGGGACTTTTTTCACACCCCCGGCAGGATTCTTTGGTACATTCGCTGTCTGAACAGGCTTTCTTCTCTTCCGGCATTGTCCTTCAACTCTCCCTCCTGAATGGTTTCGCGGAAAACTGCCTTCCTGCCCGGATCCCGCCCAGGGGCTTTATGGGCAGGCCGGGTTATCCTATTTTCCGCAATTATGGTCTTATGCTCGTAATCATTATTGTAAGGCGGTTATGGGCATATGTCAATATCTATCCAGGATTTAACGCACAAATTTTTTGCTAAAAAGAGCTGCAGCAAATTGGTTGAGAAACCAAAGAGCGGCAGCCCTTTTAATAAGACATTTGGATACAACAGATTTCCCCGGGCCGTTTTCCGTAAATATTGGAAATGTCAGAATGAATTATTCATATTTCTCGGTAAAGCACACTCGCTTTAATCCAAGTAAGCCGGCGCCGCCTGCCAAAGTGATGCCAAAAAACAACACATCAACAGGTAAATTCAGATAATCCACAATGGTTCACAATTACGCCACAGCCCAAGTCACTATTTTTTACCGAGGATAACGCAGGCTAAATGACGCCATAAAAAACAGGTCGGCGCTCCCCCTCCCCTTGATTTCTGCTTTCACAAAGCCTCATGCAGATATTCAATTGGCATACAGCAGGTTCGTAGCGGATTATCCCGATTTATTCATCCCGCCAGCCCTGCCGCCAGCAGTTTCTCCGGCAAAACTTTCCTTTGCAGGTCTGACCACAGGTAATCTTTTTCGAGCCGCAAGAAGGACATGAGCATTCACCGCTCCTGACAGATTCCATATTTTCATAGCTTTCCATCCATTCCCTGCCGCAATCCAGGCACCTCACCGGACAGATATTCCGGGTGAAATTTCCGCCCTCGATGTGAATGATCTTTCCGTTCACCAGGCTGTCGGCGACCTTTTCCCTCGCCGACAAAAGAATACGCTGAAAGGTAGGGCGGGACACCTCCATCTTCTCGGCGCATTCGCTCTGTTCAAGTCCCTCCAGATCCTTCAGCCGGATGGCCTCCAGTTCTTCAAGCTTTAATATATTCTCCGGGATTTCGGCCACATCTTTATCCGAAGGGACAAAGTAGGGAACGGTAGGGACATTTTCGATTCTTCTCCATTTTGTAGGTCTTGCCAAAGCCGCCACTCCCCTTCTCCGTCTTATCCCGCAATCTTTTTCGTTTATCGGATTCCTTAATGCTTTCCCTTGCTTCTCTTAATGGCTATAATCAATCTAATGGCTATAATCAATGATTGTGATCGCATCCCCTAATTTCCTGGCGATGGCTTCTTTGATAGCCAAAGCATGCGGACAGGGAAAGCCAATGGGATTTCCTCTTGTAATACATGAGGCTAAAACGATTGTATCCGCGCCCCGCCTTACCATCTCAGCAGCTCTGGTTACAGCCTTTTTGCCGGGGCAGCCGCCACAGGTATTAAATCCGATGATCTCAATCTCATCCGCAATATTTTCAAACGCACACTTTTTCTCCCGTATAACCTTAAAATCAGTGGTACCGGGACACATCTCCTCAGTCTGCATACATCGAATTATTCCTGCCTTCATGATAAAAACTCCCTATTAATTCTCCGGAATCATCTTTGCCTCTGCCTGCGCTTCAGAAAACCGCCGGTTCCAGCAAGAGATATTTACATATTAATTCAATTATGGGCATATGTCAACATTGCCTTTTTCATCTGCTATTCGGGTGAAAGCGCCGCTAACGGTCTTTATTCCCGGGTAAATCACGGCAGGCGCCCATTGGGGCGGCTCACCTGGCGGCCCGCTTTCGATGAGCCTTTCCTTTTCTTTCCGGGCCAGTTTCTTGATGGCCGCCTCCCGTTTCAACGCGGCGGAACGGTGGGGGCAGGCCTCCCGGTAGACCACGGTCACCGGCCGGCGGCCCCGGGTATATTTCGCCCCTTTCCCTTGGTTATGGCAGGCCGCCCGGCGCTCCACATCGTCGGTGCTGCCGGTATAAAGGCTGCCGTCGGCGCAGCGCAGCATATATACCCACCAGGCCGGGGACTTGCCGGCATATTCATTCTCCTGCATAACGGGCTTATTTTTTCCTTCTTCTGATGTTTTTGTAATGCCGCCGCTCCTGGCTGGGGGATTCGCAGTATACGCAACGGTACAGGCCCGTTTCCTCGTCGGCCAGCCGGAAAACGTGGTCCACCTCCGGCTCTGTGGCGGTAATGCAGCGGGGATTTTTGCATCTGATAATATTGGTCAGCTGCTCAGGCAGTGCCAGATGCTTTTTGGCCGCCAACTGGCCGTCCTTGATAATATTTACGGTAATATTCGGATCCAGGTAGCCTAAAACGTCCAGATTCACCTCAATCTCCGCGTCGATTTTAATGATGTCCTTTTTTCCCATTTTAGAGCTTTGGACATTTTTGATGATGGCCACGCAGCAGTCCAGTTCATCCAGATTCAGATAATGGTAGATCTCCATGCTTTTACCCGCCTGGATATGATCCAGGACGATGCCGCTGGTTACGCCGTCGATATTCATTATGCCTGCACCTCCAAAAGCATCATGATCAGGGCCATGCGCACAAATTTGCCGTACTCCGCCTGGCGGAAATAGCAGGCCCGGGGGTCCTCGTCCACCTTGACGGAAATTTCGTTTACTCTGGGCAGGGGATGCATCACGATCATGTCCTCCCTGCCGTTTTTCATTTTTTCGGTATCCAGAATGAAGCTGTCCTTCAGCCGGATATAGTCTGCTTCATTGAAGAAGCGCTCCTTTTGGACCCGGGTCATATAAAGGATGTCCAGCTCCGGCATGGCGGCTTCCAGGTTTTCGGTTTCCCGCCAGGGAATTTTCTTTTGCTTCAGTACACCTTCCTTGATATAATCGGGAATCTTCAATTCTTCCGGGGCGATCAGCACCAGCTTAACGCCGGTATAACAGGAAAGCGCATTGATCAGAGAGTGGACGGTACGGCCGAATTTCAGGTCGCCGCACATGCCGATGGTCAGGTCTGTAAGCCTGCCTTTTTCCCGGTAGATGGTCAACAGGTCCGTCAGGGTCTGGGTGGGATGGCAGTGGCCGCCGTCCCCGGCGTTGATCACCGGCACCGTGGATTTGCGGGAAGCCAAAAAGGGCGCGCCTTCCTTGGGGTGCCGCATGGCGATGATGTCGGCGTAGCAGCCCACGGTGCGGACGGTATCGCTGACGCTTTCGCCTTTGGCGGTGGAGCTTGAGTCGGCAGAAGAAAAGCCGATAACACTGCCGCCCAGTTCCAGCATGGCCGCCTCAAAGCTCAAGCGGGTCCGGGTGCTGGGCTCAAAAAACAGGGTAGCCAGCTTTTTCCCCTTACATACCTCGCTATACTTGGCCCGATTGTCGATAATATTACCCGCGGTATCCAGCAGATCCTGGATTTCCTCCACACTCAAATCAAGAATATCGATCAAATGACGCATACTCATTCCTCCCGAATCATCCAGCTTTCGTCGCCGGGGTTATCGCGGAAGGCCAACAGACGGCCCACATCTTCCCGCGGGATATAGCCTTCCCGGGCGGCGGTTTCCACTAACACGTCAAAATTGGATAAACTGATGTTTTTTACCCCGGCCTCCGCCAGTCTTTCACCGGCCTTTTTCATGCCGTAGGTAAAGATGCTGGCGATGCCCAGCACCTGGGCGCCGGCCTCCCGCAGCACCTTCACCACCTCCACGGCGCTGCCCGCGGTGGAAATCAGGTCCTCTACCACCACCACCCGCTGCCCTTTTTCCAGTTTGCCTTCGATTTGGTTGGCCCGGCCGTGATCCTTGGCGCCGGAGCGGACATAGCCCATGGGTTTGTCCAAAAGCCAGGCGGCAATGGCGGCGTGAGCGATACCGGCGGTGCTGGTGCCCATCAGGATCTCGCATTGGGGATAGGCTTCCCGGATGACCTCCGCTATCCCGGTTTCGATCTGTCGTCGTACCTGGGGCGCCGACAGGGTCAGGCGGTTATCGCAATAAATGGGGCTCTTGATACCGCTGGCCCAGGTAAAGGGTTCCCTGGGCCGTAAAAACACGGCGCCGATGGAAAGAAGGTCTTTCGCGATCAGTACTTCTCTGTTTTCCATGATGGATCTATCCTTTCCGTTTTACGTGGCTGTCTCTGCTTTCCTGAAAACGTCTCTCTTTACCTCGAGATATCTCTGCCGAAAAAATCACGGCAGGCCCGGCGGTATGCCTCCGGCGGATCCAAAGCGCCGGTGACGGGCCTTCCCACCACGATATAGTCCGAACCCAGCTCCCGGGCTTTGGCCGGAGTGGTGATCCGGACCTGATCTCCGGCTTCCCCGCCGGCAAACCGGATACCGGGAGTCACCGTCAAAAAGCCGCCGCCGCAGGCTTGCTTTACCAGGCCGGCTTCCAAAGGCGAGCAGACCACGCCGTCCAGGCCGGCTTCGGCGGCGTTTTTCGCGTAGGCCGTTACGGTTTCCTGGATGGAGGCGTTGATCAGCAGCTCCTTTTGCATCCGCTCCTGACTGGTGGAGGTCAGTTGAGTCACCGCCATCAAGAGAGGCCGGGTGCCGTCGGGCCGGATCAGCCCTTCCAGAGCGGCCTTCATCATTTCCCGGGTGCCGGCGGCGTGAAGGTTTACCATATCCGCCTCCAGGCGGCTCAATACCGCCATGGCTTTTTTTACCGTATTCGGGATATCGTGAAGCTTCAGATCCAGAAAGATCCGGTGGCCCCGTGCTTTGATCTCCCTGACGATATCCGGGCCTTCGGCGTAAAACAGCTCCATGCCGATCTTCACATAAGGCTTTTCTTCTTTGAATATTTCCAGAAACTCCAGGGTTTTTGCCGCCGGCGAAAAATCCAGGGCGATGATTACATCTTTAGGCACAGCCTTTCCTCTCCTCCTTTTCTCTTTGGGTCAAACATGGGCGCAGCCGATGATCTCCGCCAGGCTTTGGATGCCCAGCTCCCGCATGCGGCCCGGCAAGGCCTCGATGATTTCTTTACAGGCAAAAGGGTTGCGCAGGTTTTCCGCCCCTACCTGAACGGCGGTGGCGCCGGCCATCATCATTTCGATGACGTCGTCGGCGGTGGCCACGCCCCCCATACCCATCACAGGCAGATCCACCGCCTCCGCTACCTGATAAACCATACGGAGAGCCACCGGAAAAACGGCCCGCCCGGAAAAGCCGCCCATTTTGGCGGCGATCACCGGCCGCCGCCGGCCGATGTCGATCCGCATCCCCAAAAGCGTGTTAATCAAGCTGATGCCGTCGGCACCGGCCCGGGCGCAGGCTGAGGCCACGGCTGCGATATCCGTTACATTGGGCGTCAGCTTCATGTAGACAGGCTTTTTGGTTACAGCCTTTACCGCCCGGGTCACCTCAGCCGCCGCCGCCGGGTCCGTGCCGAAGGCCATCCCGCCGTGGTGGACATTGGGGCAGCGGATGTTTACCTCGATCAGGCCCACCTGGGAACAGGCGTCGATTTTTCGGCAGCATTCCACGTATTCCTCCACAGAAAAGCCGCTGATATTGGCGATCACCGGTTTGCGGAAGTATTCCGCCAGGGCCGGCAATTCCCGGGCGATCACTTCGTCGATGCCGGGATTTTGGAGCCCTACGGAATTAATCATCCCCTCCCGGCACTCGGCGATGCGGGGCGTGGCGTTGCCAAAACGGGGCTCCCGTGTGGTCCCTTTGAAGGAAAAGCTGCCTAATATCTCAATATCGTAAATATCCTTGAATTCCTTGCCATAGCCGAAAGTGCCGCTGGCGGGAATCACCGGATTGTCCAAGGTCAGGCCGCTTAAGCTGACCGAAAGGTCCGGCTTTTGATTTTTCTCCACGATATCCCGCCTCCTTACCAAAGAATCTCATCGCTGGATAATACGGGTCCTTCTTTACAAATCCGTTTATCGCCGTCTTTTGTTTTACAGCTGCAGCCCATGCAGGCGCCGAAGCCGCAGGCCATCCTTTCCTCAAAAGAAAGCTGGCCCCTGGCCCCGGGCAGGCTCTGCCACAGCGCCCTCAGCATCGGCAAAGGTCCACAGGCAAAATAACGTTCCGAATCTTCCAATCCCCTTAAGCCTTCGGTAACAAATCCCCGGATCCCCCGGCTGCCGTCCACCGTAGTAATGCATACCCGGGCTGCTCCTGCCTGACGGAATATTTCCGGATAAAAGACCTCGGCGGCGGTATTAAACCCCAGGATCACCACCGGCTTGGCGCCGGCAGCCGCCAGAGCTTTGGTCAGCCCCACTAAAGGCGGTACCCCTGCGCCGCCGCCCACCACCAGAGGAGGGGGGCCGGGCCGCAAATCATCCAAAGTAAAACCGTTGCCCAGGCCGGTCAAAAGGTCCAGCTTTTCTCCCCGTTTCATCCGTGAAAGCTGCCCGGTCCCCTTGCCCACCGTTTTATAAACCAAGGTCATGCCCTCTGCATCCCAGTCGCTGACGGAAATCGGCCGCCGCAGAAAAAATCCCGGCAGAGCAATCTGGACAAACTGTCCCGGAGCCGTGATCCGGCGGGTATCTCCGGAAAGCCGCAGTTCAAACACCTGATCCGCCAGCTTTTTTTGGCCTCGGATCACGTATTCGTCCCGGATGGAGGCATCCTTTCCCCGCAGGTTCTCCTGATTCATGCCAATCCCTCTTTCTGCCAGGCGATCCTTCCCTCCGCAATGGTCAAAAGGACCTGGCCCCAAACCTTCATGCCGGCAAAAGGCGTGCTCCTTCCCTTGGAAAGAAAGCTGCCGGGGTCGATCTGATAAGAATCGTTCAGGTCCAGCACCGTTAAATCCGCTTTGTCCCCGATTTTGATCCCGCCGCCCGGCAAACCGAAAATCCGGCGGGGCTTGGTAGTCAAAAGTGCCAGCAGTTCTTCCAGGCTGAGCCTGCCGGTTTTTACCAGATGGGTGAACAGCACCGGGAAAGCGGTCTCCAGGCCTACGATTCCCATGGCGCTGCCGGCCAGGCCCCGGCTCTTTTCCTCAGCGGTATGAGGGGCATGGTCGGTGGCGATGGCGTCAATGGTTCCATCGGTTAAAGCCTCCAGCAAAGCCTCCTGGTCTTCCCGGCTCCTGAGCGGCGGATTCATCTTGAAACGTCCGTCTTCCTGAAGATCATCCTCACAAAGCACCAGATAATGAGGCGCTGTCTCGCAGGTCACCGGCAGCCCCTCCTGCTTGGCCTGCCGGATCAGCTCCACGCTTTCTTTGGCAGAAACGTGGCAGATGTGGTAAGGGCAGCCGGTCTGGCGCACCAGCTGGATATCCCGCTTGATGGGCAGCCATTCGCTCTCCGGGCAGATGCCTTTATGGCCGTGGGCTTTGGCATAGCGGCCGTCGTGGATATAGCCGCCGAACAGCAGGTTCTCATCCTCGCAGTGAGCGGCAATCCCCTTGCCGGCGGCCTTGATCCGAAGCATAGCCTCCAGCATCAGTTCCTCCGACTGTACGCCCTTGCCGTCGTCGGAAAAGGCCGCCACCTGCGGAGCCAGGGCGGCATAATCCACCAGCCGCCGCCCCATTTCCTCCACCGTGATGGCCCCGTAAGGAACAACCCGCACCAAAGCATCCCTTTCGATCAGCGCCAATTCCTCCGCCAGGTGTTCCGGAGTGTCCGGCACCGGCTGCAAATTCGGCATGGGGCAAACCAAAGTATAGCCGCCCCGGGCAGCCGCCGCGGTACCCGAGGCAATCGTTTCCTTATACGAAAAACCGGGCTCTCGCAAATGAACGTGAACATCAGCAAAGCCCGGTACAATATGGCGGTTATTCAATTGAAATATCAAATCAAAATTAAAAGGGGAAATCCTCGGAGCAATCTCTCTTAAAACCCCCGCTTCAATGGCAATATCCATCGGTTTGAATGCCCCTTGATAATAGGTCAAACCGTCCTGCAGCAAGATCCGCATGAAAAGCCCATCCTTTCTGGCAGCGCCGATTTTCTAATAAAATAGAATATCGGTTTCGGAAGCTTTTGTCAAGCTGAAATTGCCGCTGACACTATCCGGGGCCGGAAACCGGCCAATGCCGCAATGTTATCGTGGCTTTATGAATCATGGCCCGAAATATCGACAAATATTTAATTTATTGCAACATTACCCTTTGCTCATCTGTATACAAGGCAGAACCACAAAAATGGTTACTAAATCAAGCCCGACAAAGAAAGGAAAGAATAGCCATGAAAAAACTTATCGCTGTCACTCTTTGTACCATTATGGTGCTGTCTTTTTCCGCCTGCTCCAATAATTCCCCCTCAAAGGATGATTCGCAGAACCAGGCCACCGGCGGGGAGGACGTACAAATCCCCAATCCATTGGTTGATTGTGCTGCAATGGCCGACGCTGAAAAAATCGCGGGGTTTAACGTGACTTTACCTGAAGAAATTCCGGAAGGTTATACCCAGAAGCTGATTCAGGCAGTTGAAAACGAAATGATTCAGGTTTCCTATGAAAGCGGCGAAAAAGAACTGATTATCCGCAAGGCCATCAGTACGGCGAAAAGCGGTGCGGATATCAGCGGCGACTACAACGAATATAAAGAAAACAACACGCTGACCGTCGGCAGCCTGAAGGTGTCCACCAGAGGTAATGACGGCAAAGTCAATACAGCCACCTGGGTTGACGGAGAATATTCCTATTCCATTACCGCCAATCTTGGTGAAACGGGCCTGGATACGGCCGCTATCAGTGATATGGCAGCAGCTATCCGTTAAAAATAGCAGCAGGAAGCGGTATGGGGATACTGTCAGCTGCAGTACCCCCATACTGTTATCCAAGGAGGTGACTGTGTGGTAGAAACATATAAATTACTAAACGGACTTTGGGATCTCATTGGCTTGCTGAAAAGGGGGATTTACTCCCTGTTCTGTATACTGTTTTCTGCGGCAAAATCGGGAAGCGGCGACAGGGACATTCCCGTGCAGGGCGCTTTGCGTTCCGCACAGATCAATGAAGAAGCCGGGCGGTTGATGACAGCTTATGGAAACAGTATTCTGCGCCTTGCGTATTCGTACCTTCACCATATGAGCGACGCCGAGGATGTATTGCAGGACACCTTGATACAATTTCTCAGGGCACAGCCGCAGTTTGAAACGGCCGCACATGAAAAGGCATGGCTTCTGCGTGTTGCGATCAACATCAGCAAAAACAAGATAACCTATAATAACATCCGGAAAACCGATGAGCTTAGCGAAACCCTGGCGGCAAACGAAACAGAAGACTTATCTTTTGTATGGGACGCCGTAAAACAGCTTCCACCGAAATACAGCGAAGTCGTTCATCTTTTTTATCATGAAGGTTACTCCACAGCCCAAATCGCCTCGCTCCTATCAAAAAAGGACGCAACTGTTCGCTCGTTGCTGCAAAGGGCCAGGATCAAGCTCAAGGATGTGTTAAAGGAGGTGTATGATTTTGGAGAGCAGGTATGATGAAGTGATGAAAAACATTGAAGTCACCACGGAAATGCGCAATAGGATCCTGAATAATATCAGCGGTCTTGATTTGGATAAAAATTCAAATAAGGTTATTCCTTTTCCCAATGGTAAGAAATACCTTTCTGTCGTTGCCTGTTTTGTGTTTTTGCTTGTTGGGGCGATTATCGTTCACAACACAATAAATGTGCCTGAGGAACCGCCCCTCTTAGAAGAAACGGGAATCGTGGATCACAGCACAATCGGTGAATTATCAGAAGCCGTTGGTTTTACGATGAAAGAATTGCATGATATTCCTTTTGATGTCGGTACTGTGACATATACGTCTTATTGGGAAGACCTTGCAGAAGTAACTTACACAGGGCAGAACAATAAGGCAGTATTAAGAATGGCTCCCGGCGATGAGGATATCAGCGGGGATTATTCGGAATATGCCGATATAGAAAACTTCAGAACAGATGATTACGACGTTACGATAAAGGGTAACGATGGGAAATATTCTCTTGCTGTTTGGCAATGCGATGGGTTTTCCTATGCCGTGCATTTTGCAGCGGCAGTTTCCCAACAGGAAATGCTGACCGCTGTTGAAAGTTTGCAGTAAAAAAGTTCTTTTTGTACCGTCCGAACCCCTGGTCTGGCATCGGCTGCAAAACCTATTTAAGGAGCAAACTTTCAAGTTTGCTCCTTAAATAAATGCCCTGAGAAACCGGCCCTTATTTTTTCTCCCGGTGCACCCGGCCAAAATTCGGGTCTTCGTCGCCGTAAGCCGGCTTCTCTTCCCCCTTATGGCCCACAGCCAAAATGCAGACGATCCCGAAACGCTCCGGTATGTCTAAAATTTCCCGAACCACTTCATCGGCCGGGCGATCTCCAAGCTTGCGTTCCCGGATATGGATCCAGCAACTGCCCAAGCCCAGGGCCGCCACCGCCAGCTGCATCTGCATGGCGGCCAGGGAGCAGTCTTCAATCCAGATATCGGTCTTTTCCCGGTCGCCGCCGATAGCGATGGCCAGCGTTGCCTCATGCAAAGGGCCGGCTCCGACATCCTTGCACTTCTCCAGGGCCAGGATTTTTGCCCGGTCTTCTGTCACAAAAAATTCCACCGGCTGAAGGTTCCGGCCTGAAGGGGCCAGCAACCCCGCTTTCAGGATCACCTCCAACTGGTCCTCCGAGACCTTCTCTTCCGTAAATTTACGTATGGTCCGCCTGGTTTTCATCAATGTCAGTAATTCCATTATTTATGCACCTCCTGGATTTTTGTTTTTTGTTTTATGCAGATGATCCTCCAGAAGCTGAAAAGCCGCCCCCTTTGAATCGATTGCCTCAATGTCCTTCCGGTTCCTTCCCCGGGAAGTTCAGCATAATATAATGAGCGAAGCGAATTACATCTGAAGCTTATTTCCTTCATAAATCTCCAGAATTTCCTGCAATATTTCCGTATGGGAAAAGTCCTGCCGATATACAATATTAATCTCCCGGGGCATACTCATGTTTTCGATGGGAATCACCATCAGCTGCCCCGACAGTTCTTCTTTACGGCAGGCGCTGTGAGCCATAATGGTAACCCCCAGATTGACGGCCACCAGTTCCTTAATAGTAGAGATATTATCCGTTTCGATTACGGTATTGAACTGCTCAATCCTTTTTCCCTGCTTCAGCAGCTGCGCTTCAAACAGCTTTCTGGTTCCGGCGGTTGAGGAACGCAGGATAAATTTCTCCCGTTTCAACTCCTCCAGGCCGATGCTGCCGCGCCGGGCAAAAGGATGCCTGGGGGAAACCACCAGACAGAGGTAATCCGTGTCCAGAAGCACGGAAACATAGTCCTCCCGCTGGATTTTTCCTTCCACGATGGCCAGGTCGATCTGAAACAGGGACAGCATCCCATAAATATTTTCTATGCCGTCATTAATAATATTAATCGTGACGTCGGGATGGATACGGCAATAGTCGGCAAAAATCTGCATGACCAGGTATTCGCCCAAAGTGGTGGTAATCCCCACGGAAATCCGGCGGAGATGCTTTTTGGCATTATTGATTTCCTGCCGGACATTTTCATCCAGGGCCAGCATCCTCTTGGCGTATTTGATCAGGATCTCCCCTTCCGGCGTAGGCTTCAGTTCTTTTCGCCCAGGATAAAAAATCCGGATGCCGTATTCCGCTTCCAGTTGGCGCATCTGATGGCTGACCGCCGGTTGGGTCAATGAAAGGATTTTTGCCGTTTTGGTATAGCTACCTACCTTGGCCAGAGCCAACAGTGTCTGAATCTTTCCATCCAGCAACGGAGCGGCCCCTTCCTTTAATAAATTTTATTTATCGGACCTTAAAATATTATAATTGGATTTTATCATTCTTAATCTGTATAATCAAGATATAAAACAAACGTTTTTTTACAGATTCTTTAGAAATTTCCTCTGAAATCCCCGAATAAAGGCGGTGAAAAAAATGAGAGCCAACTATACTATCTGGGGACTGACCTTCCCCCTCAGCGGGACGGCGTCCATTATCCTCAGCCTGGCCCTGATGCTCCTGGCGGGCTTTCTCATGACCCGGCTGACCAAGCTGCTGAGATTGCCCAATGTAACCGCCTATATCTTCAGCGGCATTCTGATCGGCCCTTATGTACTGAACCTGGTCCCCTACCAGATTTTTTCCGGGATGGAATTCATCACCGATATGGCTTTGGCCATTATCGCTTTCGGCGTAGGCAGGTACCTGAAATTTGCGAAGCTGAAAAAGCTGGGCGGCAAGGTCATCGTGATCACTTTATTTGAAGCCCTTACCACTGCTCTTATTACCACCCTGACCATGCTTTTCCTGTTCAGGCTGCCCTTGGATTTCGCCCTCCTCCTTGGCGCCATCAGCGCTTCCACCGCTCCTGCTTCCACCATTATGACGATCCGCCAGTATAAGGCCAAAGGCGATTTTGTGGATCTGATCCTTCAGATCATGGCTCTGGACAATGCCGTGGCTCTGTTGGCTTTCAGCGTCTGCACCGCCTTCATGAAAGAGCCGGCGGTTTCCGGCGGTTTCCGGCTTTCCGTCCTGCTGCTGCCCCTGGCCTTGAATCTGGCCGCCGCTGTTTGCGGCATCCTGCTGGGCCTGATCCTGAACCGGCTGATCCATCAGCGCCGTACCCAGGATAACCGGCTGATGCTGGGGATCAGCCTGCTCCTGGTCATGACGGGCCTGTGCGACGCCTTGTCCGTTTCCCCCTTCTTATCCTGCATGGCTTTAGGCATTACTTACATCAACGCCGGAGGGAGGGAAAGCTTGTTTACCCAGATCGACGGATTCAGTCCGCCGATCCTTACCCTGTTTTTCGTTCTCTCCGGCATGCGGCTGAATTTGGACCTCTGGGCAGGCGCCGGCGTCATCGGCACGGGCTACTTCTTCGTCCGGATCCTGGGCAAATATCTGGGCGCCAGGTGCGGTTCCGCCGTCTGCAAAATGCCGGGCTCCGTAAAAAAATACCTGGGGCTTGCGCTTATTCCTCAGGCCGGCGTTTCCATCGGTCTGGCCATGACCGCGCAGCGCATGCTGCCGGCAGAGAGCAGCGCCCTGATTTCCGTAATCATCCTTTCCTCGGCTGTGCTTTTTGAAATAATCGGTCCCGGCTGCGCCAAGCTTTCCTTGTTTTTATGCCATTGTATCTGCCGGGAACCGGAAGCGGCAGCGGCCGGCGACTCTTTCGGCACTCCTGCCCCTATGCCGGCTCTGACCGGCGGGGCTTCCTCCACCGGAACTGCTGAAGCTTCCGCCCCGGTGCCGCCTCTGACCGTCGAACCCTTCGCCGTCGGCACCTCAGGGGCCGGACCTTTTGCCGGCCGGCCTCTGACCGCCGAAGCTCCCTCCGCCGAAGTTGCCGAGACTTCCAGCCATATCCCGGCTCCGCTATTCGATAATCCCTAATTCCCTGGCCTTCAGTACGGCGTCCATGGCGTTATTTACCCCCAGCTTCTCATAGGCCAGCATGAGATGCCCCTTTACCGTGGGAACGGCAAGACCGCTGATCTCGGCAATTTTAGAATTTTTATATCCCTGGGCCAAAAGCCCGATCATGTGTCTTTGTTGTCTGGACAGCTTGACGGGCTTGCGGCTCTTTACCATATTTGCCGTTACTCCCTGATGCAGCTTGGAAACACCGTGGGCCGCCAGCAGCACCTCCGTAACATACGCCCTGGTGAGACCGCCCCTGTACCCCTCCTGATTCACCTTGGCCAGCACGCGCTTCAGCACCGGGGTCACCGCCGACCCCTCGTCGGCAACGATACGGATAAAGCCGTGGGGCTGCATAGTCAAGAGGACCTCCTCCAGGGTGGCCGCGGCTTCCCTGCGGCTGCCGGCAGCCCATTCCAGGCAAGCCTCCAGCATCCTGGCTTCAGCGATATCCAAGGGGCGGCGAAAGTCTTCCGCAAGCTGCCGGAGCTTTCGGAGGACCTCCAGGGCCTTTTCCGGCTGATCCAAAACCATGTATGCCCTCGCCGTGGTAAAATACTGAAAGACCTTGTAAAGGGGAATCTGCTCCCGCTGGGTGACAAAGTAATTTTTCAGCCATTCCCCGGCGGCGCTTTTATCGCCGTTCCACAGCCGCAGTCTGGTTTTATACGCCAGGAAATTCTTTCCTAAATAGTGAGCGCCGGCGGCCTCGATACGGGTTTCCGTTTCCTGGAAGACTTCCTTTAACAGCTCTTCCTCACCCATGGCATAGTAAACGGCGGCCAGATGCATATGGGCGGCAAAGATAAACTCCGGGCTCTGGATTTCTCCGGTCATTTCCTTAGCCTCCAGGGCAAAAGTCAAGGCCTCCTCCAAGCGGTTTTTTTCCAGCAAAAAGCCGGCGGCCAGGCAGGGCCGGGTTATTTTAAAATGCTCCCTAAGCAGCTTGGCAAAGGTTTCCGAAAGCTTTGCCATTATTTTTTCATCCGCCAGCTCGTAATAATCCCGGTTGCTGCGATGCAGAAAGGGCATTTGCAGCGTGATGCTGGCGCCCTGCTGGCTTTCGTTCCGATAGGTTATCGGCGGCAGAGCGGAGAATTTTTCAATCTGCCGGGAAAAAGGGGTCCTGTGGTCAAGGGTGATTTCCAGAATAACCATCTCCAGGAACTGCGGAAACTCTTTGGCGATCAGGTCCAGATGCCGATACAGTTTGTCCAGATAATACTCCATCCTTTTAGCGTTTCCGGACAAATAAGCTACGTACAAATGGGTGGTGTATAAAAACGGGTAACGCTCACAGACTTCCTCCGTCAGCTCATCTTTGTTGAATACCCGGGAAAAGGCCACGTATTCGTCCAGGGATGGGTTTGTATATTGGGTAAACCGGTAAATCATCTGCATAACTACCTGGATATCGCCGCTTTTGACCGCATAACGGCGGGCTGTCAGGTACTGGCCGGCAGCCAGATAATATTCCGCCGCGATCCTGTTCAAAGCGGCGGTCTCCCTGCCCCTTCCCTTTGCCATGCCCCGCAGGAATTCCAGGAACAGATGGTGGTAGCGGTATACGCCGCCGCCTGTGCGGCTGATAAAAGAATTCTGGGCGCAAAGCTCCTGAAGCACAGCCCCGCTGTCCTGGCGCCCGGTCAGGGCCCGGGCCAGTTCTTCCGTCATTTCGTCCACAACGGAGGTTTTCAGCATGAACTCCCTCAGGCCTTCATCCCATTTTTCCCAAAGATGCTCCTTTAGATAGCGTTCAAACCCATAGCCTGCCTGTCCCAGCTCAATGTTCCCGCTTTTGGCAATGGCGGTTACGCCGATGGCCCATCCCCCTGTGATCAATTGGGCAAACCGGGCTTCCTCCGGTGAAAGGGACCGCCCCAGACTGTTAAAATATTGCCGGATCTCCTCCTGGCTAAACCGCAGCTCTCCTCCGTCGATCACCTGGTTCTTTTCGTCCTTGATCAGCTCCCGGTATTCCTCCGGCAGCCGGTTTCTGGACAGGAGCAGCACGACAAAGGAATAAGGCAGACGCCTTAGTACCGCAGGCAAGGATTTTATGATCTCCTGGTTGGTGATCAAATGAATATCGTCGAGGGCCAGCGCGTACAGTCTGTCATTGGGTGTAAGCTCCGACAAAAGGTACACGGTATGCTCTACCGGCGACGAGGAAAAGGCGGGATCCGTCAGGATACTTCTCATGTTCGCATTTTCCGGCTGGGTAGAATAGATACCGGTGGCCAGCTGCTTATAGAAAACCGACGGCGCGTTGTCATAAGCATCCAGGCCGATCCATACGGCCTGGCGCCCGCAGGCGGCCAGCCACAAAAGGGCGGATACCGTTTTACCGCTGCCGGCAGGGGCTCCCACATAGGTGAAACGGCCCTGGGCCGCTTTATGGAAAAGATTCAAAAGCCGGCGGCGGGAGACGCATACTTCCGGCAGCGCGGCCGGCATAAATTTTTCGTTCAATAAGGAAAGCATCCGGGACCTCCTTCCTTAATTTTTTCCTCTTCATGGCCCTGGCATAGCTGAAACGATAAATTTTGAATACTTTGAATTTTAAGGTCATAATTTAATAAATTTCGAGGAGAATGATGATGAAATTCGCTGCGCTCATTATATCATCAAAAAAAGATCCGGTACAAGCTTATTTCAAATACGGTATCGGATTTTTCTCACTTAAATCTCCTCGGCTTTCCAGCCCCTGTCCAAAGCAAGGCTCCGGCGGCGAAAGAAGCCCCTGACCCCTGACCCCGGCCAAAAGCTTTTGCCGGGCCTGAAGCCATTGTGCGGGCCATGAAGCTGCCCTTGCCGGCGGCGGCGAAAAAACCGACAAGGCCTTACCATAAAAGATCGGGCCGCCGGTAAACCGATGGCCCGATCTTAAAGTACACCCGATTTTAAAATACGACCTGCAGTTATTGCCCTTACTTTTCCCGCTCTGCCGCCCTGCCTACCGCAGCAGCAGCAAAGCCTCCGGCGGCAGACTCACCTCCACCTTTTGCCCGGCGGATTCCTTTCCTTCCTGCCGCCAATCCTCTTTCGACAACTCCCAGCGCAGCAATTGGCGTTTTTCTGGCCCTTCCCGGCCGTTTTCCTCCTTGCACAGTATAAGGATGCGGGAGAAGGGGTTCTCTATGCAGTCGGCGACCTTAAGGCAAAAGCTGTTGAGCGCTCCATTTTCTGCCCGCCGGATATCATGGGCCCGGATCCCCACATAAGACATATCCTCAGGGATTTCCTCCCCGGTCTCCAGAACCAATCCCCAATCCAGGGCGTTCAGGCTGCAGGGGGAGAGCTTTTGGGCCCGGGAGATATTTTTGCAGCCGGTCAAAGCCGCGCTCTGCCGGGTGCCCGGCCGGGAAAACACTGCCTTTTTTCCGCCCATGGCGTCGATCCTGCCGGCGTTCATCACCGCAATCTGATCGCTTAACCGAAAAACCTCTTCCCTATCGTGGGATACCAGGATCACCGGTTTTGGAAAACGGCGGATGACTTCCCGCACCTCCTGCTCCATTTCCCAGCGCAGATGGCTGTCCAAAGCGGAAAAAGGCTCGTCAAGCATCAAAAGCCGCGGCTGGGAAATCAGGATGCGGGCCAGAGCCGTCCGCTGCTGCTGACCGCCGGAAAGCTGGGCGGGATAGTGCTTTTCCAGCCCTTGCAGATAAAAAGCCGCCAAGGCTTCCTCCACCATCTTCCGGCGGCGGCGCCGGTCTTTTTCCCGGCGGGCGCCGGTCAGCAGGTTTTCTTCCACCGTCATGTTGGGGAACAGGGCATAGTGTTGAAAAAGCAGGCCTACCTGACGCTCCTGGGGCGTCAGATTAATCCCTTTAGCAGAGTCAAACAACGTAACCCCGTCTATCTCGATACGCCCGGAATCCGGACGGACGATGCCGGCGACACAGCCCAAAGTCAGGCTTTTGCCGCAGCCCGAGGGACCCAAAAGCGCCAGAACCCCGCCCTGAGAGGAAAACTGCACGTCCAAAAGAAAGGCGCCGAAATCTTTTTTTATCTCCACATATATGCTCATGGGCGGCCTCCGTTTTTTTTCTCCAGCAGGTTCACCGCCGCCAGCACAGCAAAGGAGATCAAAAGATTTATCCCCACCCACCGGTAAGCCAAAGCGTCGTTGCCCTCCCGCCACAGCTGATAAACCGTAGTGGAAATGGTGGCGGTACGGCCGGGGATATAGCCGGTAACCATGGTGGTGGCTCCATACTCGCCCAAAGCCCGGGCAAAAGCCAGCACCGTACCGGCAATGATGCCCTGTTTACAACAGGGCATCATGACGCGCCAGAAGACATAGGTATTGGATAATCCAAGAGTGCGGCCGGAATTAGCCAGGTTGACATCAAAGGCTTCAAAGGCCCCCCGGGCCGTCCGGTACATCAGGGGAAAGGTAACGATAACTGTGGCAAAGATTGCCGAATACCAGGCCATGGTCAGCTTCAGCCCCAATAGCTCCAGCACCAGCCCGCCCACAGGGCCTTTGGGGCCGATGGTTTTCAGCAGAAAAAAGCCTACTACCGTAGGCGGCAGCACCAGCGGCAGGGTCAGGACACAGTCCAGGATCCCCTTTAGCCAGCGGGACAGCTTAGCGATATAGTAGGCAGCGAAGATCCCGGCGAAAAAAGTAATTGTTGTTGAAATCGCCGCGATCCTGAGGGAGTTCAGTAAGGGAAACCAATCCATGAGTCCGGTACCTCAACGCTAATCTTTTGGGAATAATGAAGCAGCGCTATCTTTCAGGAATAATAAAGCCGATCTTTTCAAAGACCGCGGAACAGGCGTCGCTCTTCAGATATTCGATGAAGGCCTGAGCCGCTTCTTTATCTCCGGCGTTTTTCATCACTGCCGCCGGATAGGTGATGGCCTGATGGCTGCCTTCGGGAGCTACCGCCACTACCTTAACCCCTTCGGCGGTGGCTGCGTCGGTGCTGTAGACCACGCCGCAGTCCACGGAACCGGCTGCCACCTGGGACAATACTTCTTTCACGTTGGAGCCAAAAGTGATCTTATTGGCCTCCTTCATTTTTTCCCAAAGCCCCAGGTAGGTATAGATTTCTTCGGAATACTGGCCTACGGGGACGTCGGAATTTCCCAGAGCGATGAGACTCACCTTATCCGTCGTCACATCGGAAAAATCGCTGATCTCCTTGTCGGAATCTTCCGGGACAATCATCACCACCGAGTTACCCACCAGGTTAAAACGGGTAGCGGAGTCCACAAAATCCAGCTTGTCGGGGTTAGCTTCCTCTTTAGCGGTAATATCCAATTGATTCATCTGCTTTTGGGCCGCGGAGATGAAGATATCGCAGTCGGCGCCTTCTTCGATCTGGGTCTTCAGCGTGCCGCTGGAATCAAAATTATAGACCAGAGTCACATTTGGCGCCACAGTCTTATACATTTCAGCAATCTCATTGAGGGATTCCGTCATCGAGGCGGCGGCAAAAACCGAAAGCTCCACCGGCTGCTGCTCCGCTGCCTGGCCGTTTTCCGCTCCGATATCCCCGGCGCCGTTTTCAGTGCCGGAACCGGGGGTATTCTGGTCAGCGCCGTTTCCGCCGCAGCCTGCCAGCAATCCAAAAGTCAGCAGCAGGGTTAATAGCAGAGCTAAACACAAAAGCATATTCCTTTTCATCATAATTCCCTCCCGATTTATAAAATAGTTTAATAATTCGTTATTCACGATAGCATATAACGTTTGCCTTGTCAAGAAACCCCTTTGCCCAAAAAAGCTGTTGCCCCGAAACCATCTCTGCGCTATTCTAAAGAAAGAATCCCGAGAAAGAATCCCGGAAAAAATCACCGCAAAAATGGGCCCTGACCAGCCGCCATAGCGTCGGGCCCGCGGACAGGCTACCGCATCAAAGGAGGAGAACCAATGAAAAAGGTCAAAACCACGGAGGCAGCAGGACTTACCTTATGCCACGATATCACCGCCGTAAAGCAGGGTTTTAAGGGTCCGGCTTTTCGGCGGGGACATGTGGTGGTCCCGGAAGATATTCCGCTTCTTCTGGACCTGGGCAAGCAATATCTCTTTGTCTGGGAAGAGGAAGCCGGTGAAATCCACGAAGAAGACGCCGCCAGGGCCCTGGCGGAGATGACTTATCTGCCGGAAGCCGGCTATTCGGAGGTAAGCGAAGGAAAGATTACCCTCAGCGCCAAAATCCGCGGCCAATTCCGGGTAGATCGACGGCTTTTAAAAGAATTGAATTCCGTCGGCGATATCACGATATCCACCATTGCCGACCACTATCCTGTGGAGCCGGGCATGAAAATCGCCAGCATGCGGATCGTTCCCCTGGTAACCAAAGCGGTACAGATCGAGAAAGCCCGCATCCTGTGCCAGGGTAAATCCCTTTTTGCTATCCATCCTTATCTTCCCCGGAAAACCGGCGTGGTCATCACCGGCTCCGAGGTTTATCATCACAGGATCCAGGATCTTTTTCAGCCGGTGATCCGGGAAAAACTGTCCTCTTATCCCGCGAAAATTCTGGGGGTCACTTTCTGTGACGACGATCCGGATATGCTGGATAAGGCGGCCCGTCAATACCTGGACCAGGGCGCAGATCTGATTATCTTCACCGGCGGCATGTCGGTGGACCCGGACGACTTAACGCCTACGGCCATAAAAAATACCGGAGCCAGGATCGTTACCCAAGGGGTACCTTCCCAGCCCGGCAATATGTTTATGCTTGGTTACCTGGGCGATGCCGCCCTGATCGGCGTTCCCGGCGCGGCCATCCACGCCAAAACCACGGTTTTAGACGTGGTTCTGCCTCAGCTTTTTACCGGTGAGTCCTTTACCAAAGCCGATTTTATCCGGCTGGGAGACGGCGGCCTTTGCCTGCAATGTCCCGTCTGCCACTTTCCCAACTGCACCTTCGGCCGTTACTGAGGATGTGGCGGGGGCGTTAGCAAGGGGGATTGCCCGGGTATTGCCGGATATGTAACTGAAGGCGTTAATGATGACGTCATTGAGGATGTTACTGTGATAATGTTACTGATGACGGTGCCAGGATGCTACCGGAACCGGAGCCCTATTACTCTTCGGTTTTGCATTCACATGCCGCCTGGGCATCCTGCTGTTTGTCTAATTTCTGATTTCTGAAATAAAAGCAGACGTCCACAGATACCATCAGCATATTCAGTACGTACAAGATCAATACGATATCCCGGTTATAAAGCAACTTGTTTATGATGCCGAAGACATAGCCCAGAATGATGATCAGCAGAAAGAAAACGCTCTTTCCCTTGGCCGTCCTGGATTTATAGGACTTGTAGATATTTACCGGCCAGGCAAAACCAAAACAAATCAGCATTCCCGCCTCAAAAATACTCATAGCTTCCTCCGTAACTTACCCTGTCAGGTAAAGAATCAGGTAAAGAAATATGGTAAAGTAAAGCTTCTATAAATAATCGAAAAGGAAGATGAGAAAAGATCCCCGTTTCCGGCGGGGTTCTTCTCATTTTATCAGATGAAGTTCGTCTTATCGGATGAAGTTCGTCATAATATGGCCTTCCTCCGGAGGGAAGGGTGTCCTCTCCTTTCCCGCGTCAATGATCTTAAGGAGCCAGGCCATTGCTGCAGCGTTTTTACGAAGGGTCTGAATGCCTTCTCCGTCCTGAATCACTTCTCCCTTTTCCATACCGTACGCCACTGTCCAATATTGGGACGGCGGCATAACTGTCTGAGCTAAATTAAGATAGTTATTAAGCTGGTGTACAACGTCCACACCCCCGGCGCGTCTTACAACCGATACAGAAGTAGCGACCTTAAATTTGAAATAACCTGAACTGGTAAAAAACACCCTGTCCAGAAAAGCCTTCATCGTTCCCGCTATCCCGGCATAATAGGTGGGGGAAGCAAGAATAAAGCCGTCTGCCTCTCGCATTTTCTTCGCGGCTTCATTGACAATATCCTCTTTGAAAACGCAGTGATTTCCTTCGGAAGTCCGGCAGTACCCACAGCCGATGCATCCATGGATATCCAGCTGGCCAATTTGGATGATTTCAACTTCTATGCCCTGACGTTCCATTTCCTCCGCCATAATTTTCAGTGCCTGGCTTGTATTGCCGTCTTTCCGGGGACTGCCGTTTATCGCGATCACTTTCATCAACCCGCGCTCCTTTCCCATTATCCGGCCGGTTCAGCCTTTGATTCAGGCATCCCAGTCCAAGCTGTATCTCATCCCGAAGCCATGTTTCAGCCCAAGGTCATGTTTCAGCCCAAAGCCACGTCCAAAATCATCATGATAAGAAAACCGGCCATAAAGCCCAGTGTGCCGTAGTTCGAATGCTCCCCCAGATGGGCTTCCGGAATCAGTTCTTCCACCACCACATAAAGCATAGCGCCGGCAGCCAAAGCTAAAAGCCAGGGCATAAACGGCGCGATCCAGGCGGAAACCGCCACCGTCAGGATGCCGAAGACAGGCTCCACGATCCCGGACAGGCTGCCGCTGATAAACGCCTTGCTCCGGCTCATCCCCTCCTGGCGCAAAGGCAGGGAAATAGCCGCCCCTTCAGGAAAATTCTGAATGCCGATACCCACCGCCAAGGCCATGGCGGCAGTATATAAAGCCGGATTGCCGTTTTGGGCGGCCAGGGCAAAAGACAGGCCTACAGCCATCCCTTCCGGGATATTATGCAGGGTTACCGCCAACACCAAAAGGGTAGTCCGGGAAAGATTGGATTTGCTGCCCTCGGGTTTCGCTTCTCCCGGGTGAAGGTGGGGCATCACCTGATGCAAAAGCATCAAAAAAGCCACGCCCAACACAAAACCGCCGGCGGCAGGGATCCAGCCGATCCCGCCAGCCTCCTCCGCCGCTTCAATCGCCGGTATTAAAAGCGACCAGATGGACGCCGCCACCATTACTCCCGCCGCAAAGCCCAGCATGACCTGCTGAGCCAGAGGTGAAGATTCCTTTTTAAAGAAAAATACCATAGCTGAACCCAGCGTTG
>JAYFQF010000013.1:0-126939 GCA_034927285.1 Peptococcaceae bacterium | reverse complement strand
GGTTACCCCACCAAGAAGTCTTATCTGGATTTGGGTCTCCCCAAAGCGGAGGACACCCCGGAATACGATCTGATCCTCATCGAGGACCCCGAACCCACCGGCCCGTTCGGCGCCAAGGGCATCTCCGAAGTGGCCACCGTTCCGATCACCCCGGCTATTCTGAATGCTATCTACAGTGCTGTCGGCGTACGGATCAACCGGATACCCGCCACCCCCGATGTTATTCTGGAAGCAATCCGTACCGGTAAATGCAATGTCCCTACGGTCCAGGAGATGATTTCCAGCAATAGGTGATATACTCAATACCTTTCCTGCGTCAACACCGGGAGTGATGCTGATTATTTTCTGCCCGCAAAGCCCTTTGCCGGCTCCCACGGGCAGACTCCCGTCATCTCATACCGGCAATCGCAGCAATCGTCGCCGTCGCCCAGCGTTTTGGTCCGGTGGAACCCGCAGCCCATATAGTGGGAAACCAGATAGTCGATGCGGCAGATCCCTGGGAATAAATCCAAAGCTCCCAACTTTTCACACAGCTTTTTCATCCCGCACTCGTAAATATCGATCTCGAAGGCATTGTCATCGACTTCCCGGAAACGGATTTTATAATCATATTCGGGCAGATCATTTTGCGCAGACTTCGCGGCGTGCCTGGGCGCTTTCTTTCTGAACCCGCCAAGATAGATTTTCGCCCCATATCGTTTCAGCAGCCACGACGGAATGAGCCGGAGCATGTTTTCGTTTATGTTCCAAAGCCATTCAACCGCGCAGGCTCTATCAAGCCCCATGGCCCGGAACGCCTTATACCAGGCGATGTACGCGGGAGTAAAGGCATAATTAAACTTGAATATGCTGTTGCCGATACCGGGCGTCTGCGGAAGGATAGCCCGGTATTGCCGTTTTGCTTTCCTTTTGAATTCCCGATAGAACGGCCGGCCCTGGCGTCTGACGATGTCTTTCTTGACGGCCTTTGAGCCCATATGAAAAATGAGGGTACTGATCATTGGCTGCTCTCCCGTTGATAGCATAAACTTGGTAAAACCATTACGGGTAGCCGACGGCGCATGCGTGCTGTTACCACCTCAGGCATTGTGCAATCAGTACCCTGTTTACGTAAAATAATAGCATAATATCAGGGAAAGCAAAATGGCCTAACCTTTGCAGTCTACACCCTGATGCTTCCAAATCGCGGAGAAGACAGGAAAAAAGCCGCTTCCGTGTGGAGGCGGCTCTCTCTATTCAAGGGAAGCCCGCCAGAACTAAAACTGGCGGGCGTTTTTTTTGGCGGAGAAGATGGGATTTGAACCCATGCGCCGGGGAACTCCCGACCTACCGCATTTCGAGTGCGGACCCTTCAACCACTTGGGTACTTCTCCGGATACGATTTACTTCCGGCAAATTTTCCGATATTTACGGAGATTAGGATACCATAATCCCTATGATAAATCAAGACTTCCCGAACCAAAGCCGGATCCGGCCTCAGTCTGGGAAGCCCGTTTTTTACGATTGCCTTACCGCTGATAAACTGCCGGATAAATCAAGGCCGCGGCCCATCAGCTTTCAGCAGCTTTTCCGGGGGCCGGATCTTTTTCCGGCAGTCTTTGCGGCGCCGCTTTGCCGGCGGTTGGCTCAGGGCTTTCCCAATGATAGATTTCCTGGATAAAGCCGTAAACGCAAAGCTCGCCGCTGCCGGGCTCAGAAACCAGATGCATCGTCGTCTTCACCCAGAAGAGCTTGCTGTGCGAAGACTTAAACCCGTGTTTCAGGGATACGCTTTTTTCACCGTCCAGCCAGCTCTTCAGCAAGGCTTCCCGGGAAAAAACCGCGGCAAAGCGTTCTCTTTCCTCCTGATCGGGCAAGGTTTCCAGAGCGATGCCGAATATTTTATCATAGCTTATCCCGGTATAGTCATTTTTCAGCCGGCCGGATTGGATGTATTCCACCCGGTTTCTGGTCAGGTTTATCTTGCCGCTGACGATAATGTCCCTCATGGACTCCCGCCATACCCGGATTTCCTGGTGACAGCCCCGCTCCTCCTCCTTCTGGCGGGTAATATTTTCCCCTGCCGCCACGGCCCGGGCCGGCCGGCCGGTTTCATCCGGCAGCACTGTGTAAGTGATCCTTTCCCACCAGCTTCGGCCTTCAGGGCCGTTATTATAGCGAATATCGGCGGTGACGGTCTCTTCGCCCTCCGCCAGTCTTTGGTGCAGGCGGCGGACCTCTCCGACGCTGTCGGAATGAATATAGCCGCTTTCAATCAAGCTCTCCGGCACGTTCAGCAGATAATCCGGCAATTGGTGGAAGCGGCTGAAATTTCGCTTTCCTTTGAGCTGTTTTTTTCGGATGTCATATTCCCAAAGGCTGATTCCGGCGCTCGCCAGCGCAATCATCAGCTGCTCCTCCTCCCGGTGGGGCTGCCGGCTGGAATTCTCCTGTTTATTCTTTTGGCCGGGCGCCGTTTTGCCTAAAACGCAGACCGACTCTTCCGGTCCTTCGTTAAAAGTTGCTTTTTCCGCCGGGACCTCCGGGAAAAAAGCGGCCGCTCCCTGACCCTCCGGCGGCAAAAACTCCTCACCGGCGGTTTCGGGCTCTTTTGTCCTGCCGCTGATCCAACTGTACATGGCGTACTGATTTTTTCCGCGGTTTTTTGCATAATACATAGCTTTGTCGGCATTTTCAAAAAGTTCCGGGAAAGTCGCCCCGTCTTCCGGAAAACAGGCGGCGCCGATACTGCCGGAAAGCCGGTAGGAAGCCGCTCCGTCGCTGTAGTTCCGGTGGAAAACATCCGCCGCGTTCCTGATCCGCAGCATAATATCCTTCTCCTCCCGGATTCCCGGAAGAAACACCACAAACTCGTCCCCCCCTACCCGGCCCACCACATCGCTGCTGCGGAACAGGGAGTTCAGCCGCCGGGAAATATCGCTGAGTACGGCGTCACCGTAAATATGCCCCAGGGTGTCGTTGACGTTTTTAAAATTATCCACGTCGATTACCATAAAAAGAGCCGGTTCCTGCCCCCGTTCCAGATAGGCCTTAATCAGTTCTTCGGTAACCTCCTTATTGTAAAGGCCGGTCAGGGGGTCCCGCCGGGCCTGTTCGGTGATTTGATTCAACTCCCTTTTATCCCTGTCGATATCGTAGAGTATTCCCAATACTTTTAACAGCCGTCCCTGACAATCACAGACGCCGCTGGAACGGGAACGGCACCAGACGTAGGCGCCGTCGGCCTGGCGGACACGAAATTCGCCGTTGACATTGCGGGCGCCTTGAGCATACCGTCCGTAGAGTTCAAAAAACGCCTTTACATCGCCGGGATAAATCAGTCCCGCATCCACCATACTGTGGGGAAAATCTTCGGCAGGCGCGTCATAACCGAAACGGCTTTTAAAATTGGGGGAATGATAGATCTCCCGGGTCTGATAATCCCATTCAAAAATCACGTCCTGGGTCTGGGAAAGGACGTAATCGTAACGCTGCTCACGTTGAGCCAGATTTTTTTGCTCTTCTTTCCATCCGGTAATGTCGATAAAGATACAATAAAACAGCGGTTCTTTTTCCTGATCCAGCATCAGTTCGGCGCTGATCCAGATCCATCTGGCGGCGCCGTCCTTGCAGATCAGGCGGTTTTCATTGACAATGGTGGTGCCTTGTTCCAGCTGCCTGGCAATCAGGGGATGCATAACCGCCAGGTCCTCGGGATGGATCACGGCGGCCATTTTATTCTGAAACCGCTGCTTGAATTCTTTGGACGTATAACCTAAAAACCGGTACAAACCTTCATTGGCGTCGATCAAGGTCCAATCCGCGTCATAGCGGCAACGGAAGGATCCGCCGGGGATCAGTTTTTCCGGATATTTGGGATTGGGTGTCATCTTTCTTGGAGGCCTTTGGATTTTATCGGGCTTCCCCATGCCGAACACTCCTTATTCCACCGGTATTTATAGACAAAAGACAGGGATATATTTCCAGCTGTTGCCTTATTCTACTACATTCGGAACCGGCCTTCAACTAAAGCTGTCGCCAAAGGGCTTACTTTTTTCTCCAATATTCCGGCATATTTTTCCATTATCGTCTCCCCGGCCCCGGCGCTAAAGCTCTTTCAGGGAAACAAGCGCAAAATACTGCCGTAATTCCTTATTTTATGATAGAATGATCAGGAAGAATTCCATCATCATTCACCATTCGACCGCATGGCGGCCCAGCGGCAAAAAAACCGGCTACGTTCAAATGAGAATTCATGATTCGATGTGCTAAAGAATCCACAAGGGAGAGATGTCCATGAGCAGTGCAGACATACGTCGGTGGCCGGAAAATCCGCAGCTGGTGGCTGCCATGAAGGAGATGAAGGAAACCGGCACCCCGGAAGCCGAAAACGCCTTTGCCGCCTGTCTGCGAGAGGCACGTTTTCTGGCGCCGGTTATTTTCGACCCTCCTTTGCCGAAAACCGGCTCTCCCGATGGCAAAGTAACGCTAAAAGAAGATACCAGGATCAGTTACCTGCTGCTTTCCCTGGCTGAAGGCGACAGTTTTTTCCCCGCTTTTACCTCCTGGGGGGAATTTTACAAGTGGGGCCGTCAGCCCAAAGGCCAGACCCTGGTCACCTCCTTTGATGATTACTGCGCCATGATCCTGCCCAAGACCGAAGGCGCCAGCGGTTTTGTGATCGACCCCTTCGGTGAAAATATTTTACTGCGCCGGGAAATGATGCTCCGTCTGAAAAGCGAAGCGGCTTTCCAGTGGAAAGGCGGCCAACTGGTAAGCCTGGGGCAGCCCAAGGAATTCCCTGCGGAACTGGCCGAGGCCGCAAAAAAAATATTGAAGCTGCAAAAAAGCGTACACAAAGCCTATCTGCATCTGATGATCCGGGACCAAAGGCAGAGTTACCTTTTGGTTTTGGATTTTCTGGAAGATGCGGACCGGGAAAAAATCTGCGATATACTGGCGGAGGCTGCCAAGCCCTATCTAAAAGGGATGGAGCTGAACATTGTCTCCCTGCAGGATGAATTGGGCCAAAAAGCTACCGAAGGCAGGGAACCCTTTTATGTCCGCAAACGTTTCGGCCTTTTTTGACCGAAAGCCGCCTCTCCCGGTAAATGTTTCCCGTTGCAAGGGGGTGTTTTCATGGTCCGGCAAACTCAAGATTCCTTGTTTTCCGCAGCCGGCTCCGGCCCTTTGGCCAGCCGGCTCCGGCCTGACGATCTGGAGGATTTTGTCGGCCAGCAGCATCTGCTGGGTCAGGGCAAAGTGCTGCGGCAGCTGATCGACGCCGATCAAGTCTCCTCCATGATCTTCTGGGGCCCTCCGGGGGTGGGCAAAACCACCCTGGCTCGCATCATCGCCGGGAAAACCGCGGCTTCTTTTATTGATTTCAGCGCCGTTACCAGCGGCATCAAGGAAATCCGGGAAGTGATGGCCCGGGCTGAGGCCGGTCGCCAGATGGGACAAAAGACGATCCTTTTTGTGGATGAGATTCACCGTTTCAATAAGGCTCAGCAAGATGCTTTTCTCCCTTTTGTCGAAAAAGGCAGCATCATCCTGATCGGCGCTACCACGGAAAATCCTTCTTTTGAAATCAACTCCGCGCTGCTTTCCCGCTGCAAAGTCTTCGTCCTTCACGCGCTCAGTGTGGAAGACCTGACGGAGCTTTTAAGCAAGGCGCTGAAAAATCCCCGGGGCTTCGGCCGGCAGCAGGTGGAGATCGGCCGGGATATGCTGGAGATGATCGCCGCCTTTGCCAACGGCGACGCCCGGGTGGCTTTAAGCACTCTGGAGATGGTGGTGTTAAACGGGGAAAAGACGGCGGAGGGCTCCACCGTCGTCACTAAAGAAATCCTGGAGCAATGCACCAGCAAAAAATCGCTGCTTTATGATAAAAACGGCGAAGAACATTATAACCTGATCTCTGCCCTGCATAAATCCATGCGCAACAGCGACCCGGACGCCGCGATCTACTGGCTGGCACGGATGCTGGAAGCCGGCGAAGATCCCCTTTACGTGGCCCGGCGGCTGGTCCGTTTTGCCAGCGAAGACATCGGCCTGGCCGACAGCCGGGCCCTGGAACTGGCGGTGGCCGCCTATCAGGCCTGCCACTTCATCGGCATGCCGGAGTGCACGGTGAATCTGACCCAGGTGGTGACTTACTTTTCTCTGGCTCCCAAATCCAACGCATTGTATACCGCTTACGGCAGAGCCTCCGCCGATGCCCAGAAAATGCTGGCGGAGCCGGTGCCCTTGCAGATCCGCAACGCCCCCACCCGCCTGATGAAGGAACTGGATTACGGCAAGGGTTATCAGTACGCCCATGACGCCCAGGACAAGCTGACCCTGATGAACTGCCTGCCGGAAAAACTTCTGGGAAGGCAGTACTACGTCCCCACCGGGGAAGGAAACGAAATCCGATTTAAAGAACGGCTGGAAAAAATCAAGGCCTGGCGGCGGCAGCATAAATCCGGGGAAAAAAAGCCGGCGGCTCCGGCAAAGTCGGCGGGCCCCAGGACGGCGGGCTCTCCCGCCCGGGAAGAGCCCTAAAACCGGCAGCCTGCTGTCAATTCGCTTTCGATCTGTATTTTGCCAAGTTATATCAGATTGGAATCAAATACTCGCATAAAAGGGCAGGCTGACACACGTCAGCCTGTTACATATTTCAGCCTGTTTTCTTCCTGATAACGCTGGGGCTCATTCAGTGTGTCGTAAATGTTCATTCGTAACCCGGCTTACTTCTTCGCGCTAAGAATAAAGAGTGAAGCGTCCTGGTTCATCAATAGCTTTTCACCATGAAAGAATGTGCGCGCGTTAACAGAAGTAAATCCAATCTGTTTTGCCAATTGGATTACTTGCCTTTGCTCAAACCCATGATGAACTTTATCGGATATTACGTCTTCATTCTTGTCGAAATCAACAATTATCAGATACCCATCTTTTTTTAAGATCCTAAACATCTGCCGCAGGATAAGAAATATATCTCGAATGTGAAGAAGGACCTGTGACATGAAGATATAGTCAAATTTTAATTTCGTTGGCGACTCTGCCGAAAAATCTTGGCATAAGGCTACCGCCGTGCTGATATGTGCTTCCTCAATTTTTTTCTGCACTTGTTCAATCATTTGCGGAGCGGCATCTATAAGATACATTGTCTCGAACAGGTCGGCCAGCGCCAGACCGATAAGTCCGGTTCCGCAGCCATAATCCAGCGCACATTTACCCTGTGTATTCCCTAACTGGCCACGGATTTCATTTGCTATCACCTTGGCTGTTTTTATTCTGTCTTCCGTATCATACCGCCGCGCCATCTGCTGAAAAATATCATTTGTCTCCAATATATTTACCTCAGCTATATCTGCCTCATCAGCTATATCTGCCTCAGCTAATCCGTCTACTGCACTTTAAGTTAAATGTCTGTTTATTATACCATTAAATAAAACTCGTTCCTACAGGAAGATTTCTCAATTCCTTTCCGATTCCTGCAGAAACGGTTTTTAAGCCTATAACAAGCGAATCAAACCTGGTAAAGACAAAAAAATTTGACAAACAGTATAAAAAAGCATATGATTCTATATTGCAAGGGAGCTTTCATCAGAAGGCTGAGAGGAGGGCAAGAGCCCTCGACCTTACCTGATTTGGATAATGCCAACGTAGGGATGCGCGCGAAGACCTGATGTTTCCACGGATCCGCCCTGTTACAAGGCGGAATCCGCAGTGGTAATCAACATGTACGTGGGATATCCCAAATCGGGATATCCCTTTTTTTGTTGCACGAAAGGAGATTTGGCCATGAAAAAAGTATTGACCATCGCCGGTTCCGATTCCAGCGGCGGCGCCGGCATCCAGGCGGACTTAAAAACCATGCTGGCCCACGGCGTCTACGGGATGAGCGCCATCACGGCGCTGACGGCCCAGAACACTACCGGCGTCTACGGGGTGCTGGAAGCCACGCCGGAGTTTGTGGGGCTTGAGCTGGACTGCATTTTCCAGGATATCCGGCCCGACGCCGTAAAAATCGGCATGGTTTCCAACGCCGCCATCATTGAAATGATCGCCCGGAAGCTAAAAGAGTACGAGGCGCAAAATATTGTGGTGGACCCGGTGATGGTGTCCACCAGCGGCAGCCGGCTCATTTCCGAGGACGCCCTTGACGCGCTGACCGGCCGCCTTTTCCCTTTAGCCACCGTCATTACGCCCAACATCCCCGAGGCAGAATGCCTGGCCGGCTTTGCCATAAAAACCGCCGACGACATGCTGCGGGGAGCAAAAGCCATCGGCGCCGGTTTACCCGGAAGCGTTCTGATCAAAGGCGGCCATCTCGCGGACTCCGCCGACGATCTGCTTTACCGGGAAGGCCAGGCTTTTTGGTATCCCGGTCCCCGGGTGGATAACCCCAATAACCACGGCACCGGCTGCACCCTGTCTTCGGCTATCGCCTGCAATCTGGCCCTGGGCTATCCCTTGCCCAAGGCCTTTGACAAGGCCAAAGCCTATATCACCGGCGCCTTATCCGCCGGTCTGAACCTGGGTAAAGGCAGCGGTCCTTTGGATCACGGCTTTGCCCTTGTCAGAAAGGAGGAATGTCAATGAATGCCAGCGTTGCCATCCAGGTGCTTCCCAAGGTGGAAGGAAAGGAAACCCTGCGGATAGTGGACCAGGTGATCGACTACATCAAGTCCACGGGGCTGAATTACGTTGTCGGGCCCTTTGAAACCACCATCGAAGGCGATTACCAGCAGTTGATGGATGTGGTCAGGGAATGCTCTCTCATCTGCGTCAGGGCCGGGGCTCCCTCGGTGATGACCTATGTCAAAATCAATTACAATCCTGCCGGCATCTGGTCCATCGAAGAAAAAACCCGGAAACACCAACATTGAGGGAGGGGCCTTGTCCTGAAGACATCGCGGCGATACGTACTGAATTCCTGTCCTGAAACGCGCCTCAACAGCTCATCTCGACGAGATGTCTCAGTCAACCGATACCTCCCGGTCGAACGATACGTCTCAGTCATAGGTTAATTACAAGGAGTGATCTTCATGAAATCCACCGCTGCTGAATCTTTGACAAAGGAAACCAAAACCCTGGCGGTCCGCAAAATGATCCTGGCCTCCATGTTCGGCTGCCTTTCCTTTGTGCTCTGCACCTTCGTCTACTTTCCCTCCATGGCTCCTTTCCAGCACTTCGTCAACGTTCTGGCAGGAGTCTTCCTGGGACCCTGGTACGCTTTTATCGCCGCCTTTTTAACCGGCGTCATGCGCATGATGAGCGGCCGCACGATCCAGGCCCTGGTAGGCGCTGTCTTCGGCGCTTTCCTTTCCGGTTTTTTGTATCGGAAAACCCGTAAGCTCTGGGCTGCGGTGATCGGGGAAATCATCGGCACCGGCTTTATCAGCGCCCTGGTGGCCTATCCCCTGATGCGTCTTTTTTACGGTCTGGATCCTCACTCGCCTTTTTACTATATCCCTTTCTATGTTCCTTCCTCGGCTATGGGCTCCTTCCTGGCGGTGCTGGTGCTGTCGGCGCTGAAACGCTCGGGCATGCTGGACAGGCTGCTGGAGCGGACCAACCGCTAAAAGGAGGAAAGCCGTAATGAACGATATAAAACCCGTGCCGGGAGCCGCAGAATTTTCTACTGAATCTGCCGCTGAGTTTGCCGCTGCTGAAATTGTCGCTGAAGTTATCACTGAATCTGCCTCTGAAGATACGGCTGAAGATACCGCTGAAGGAGCTGCCGCCGTTTTCGGCCGCTGCCTGGAAGAAGTACGGGAAAGTCAGCCTCTGGTCCAGGTTATTACCAATTTTGTCACGGTAAACGACTGTGCCAATATCCTGCTGGCCGCCGGCGCTTCCCCCACCATGGCCCGCGATATCCGGGAAGCGGCGGAAATCGCCGAAGGCTGCCAGGCCCTGGTGCTGAACATGGGGGCCGTGGAGAATACCGAGGCCATGCTTTTGGCAGGCCGGCGGGCCGGGGAACTGAAGCGCCCTGTGATTTTGGATCCGGTGGCCGCCGGCGCCTCCTCCCTGCGCCGCCAGATATCCCGGCAGCTGCTTTCGGGGCTGGATCTTACGGTGATCCGGGGCAATATCTCGGAAATCCGGGCTCTGGCTCTGGGAGCCTCCTCTGCCAAAGGGGTAGACGCGGCGGCGGGGGATCTGGTGACGGAAGAAAGCCTGCCCCGGACCGTGGATATGGCCAAAGCCTTCGCCAAAAAAGCCAAGACCGTCGTTGCCATTTCCGGGAAAATCGACATTGTAACTGACGGTAAGCAGGTTTGGCTGATTCGTAACGGCTGCCCCACGATGGCCCGCATCACCGGCAGCGGCTGCATGCTGACCGCTCTGATCGGTGCTTTCTGCGGCGCCAACCCCCGGCGGCCTTTTGAGGCCACGGCGGCGGCGGTGGCGGCTATGGGCCTGGCCGGTCAGCTGGCGGAGAACCGCCGGCAAAAAAACGGCACCGGCACGGCTACCTTCCGCAACGACCTGATCGACGCCGTCAGCAATATGACCGCCGAAGAATTGACAGGAGGTGCCCTGATTGAACGTTACTAGAGAATCTATGCGGCTTTATGCCATCACCGACCGCAGCTGGCTGGGTTCTAAAAGCCTGGCCCGGCAGGTGGAGGAAGTCCTGCAAAACGGCGCCACCTTTTTGCAGATCCGGGAAAAGGAACTGTCGGACGCGGACTTTTTGGCGGAAACAAAGCTGCTGAAGGAAATTGCCGCCCGCTATCACGTGCCCTTTGTGGTCAACGATAATATTTCGGTGGCTCTGGCCGCCGGCGCCGACGGGGTCCATGTGGGGCAGTCGGATATTGTCAATAAGGATGTACGCTCTCTGATCGGCCCGGATAAAATTCTGGGGATTTCGGCCAACACCGTGGGGACCGCCCTGGCCGCCCAGTCTGCCGGCGCCGACTATATCGGCGTAGGCGCGGTCTTCGGCACCACCACCAAAAAAGATGCCCAGAACCTTTCCGTGGCTCAGCTGAAAGAAATCTGCCAGGCCGTATCCATCCCCGTAGTGGCTATCGGCGGCATCACCGCCGCCAAGATCGGCCGTCTGGCCGGCAGCGGGATAGACGGCGTGGCGGTGATCTCCGCCATTTTCGCTCAGCCCGACCCAGGGGCGGCCACCCGGCAGCTGCTGAAGCTGTCCGGGGAAATGCTGAAGAGGTAAGCCCCATGAAGAAGTTCTGTATCTTCGACATGGACGGTACCCTGTTAGATTCCATGACCTACTGGCGAAGTCTGGGCCGGGATTACCTGCGCTCCCTGGGCCTGGAGCCCACGGCGGAGCAATTGGCCCCCCTCCGTACCCAGACCATGCCGGAGACGGCCCGTTATTTTATGGATGTCTTCGATCTTCCCGGGCCGCCGGAAAAGCTTGTGGCCGCCATGGAAGGAATGATGGAGGAAAACTATCGCCGTCATATCCCCTTAAAACCTGGCGCCGCCGAATACCTGGCAGCCCTGAAAAGCCGCGGCGCCCGCCTTTGCGTAGCCACCGCCACCGCCGAATACCTGGCCCGGGCCTGCCTGGACCGTCTGGGCATCGGCCGGTATTTCGAGTTTATCGTCAGCTGTGAGACCATCGGCCTGGGCAAGGATAAACCGGAGATTTTTTACCTGGCCGCCGGTTGTCTGGGAGCCGCCCCCGCAGATACCGCGGTTTTCGAAGACGCTCCCTACGCCGCGGAAACGGCGAAAAGGGCCGGCTTCTTTGTGATCGGGCTCTACGACGACTCCAATAAAGATAAGCAGGACCGTCTGAAAGACATCTGCGACCTGTATTATACCGACCTGTCCCAGGCTTTAAGGGATGAGGGAAATGAAGGAGTGAGCTAAAATAGACGCAACAGCCTCTGCAACGGCCCGGCGCCTGTACGACAGCGTCAGGGACATCTGGGCAGGCTATCACCGCCATCCCTTTGTCACCGGCATCGGCGACGGCAGCCTGCCTGTCGAGAAATTCCGCTTTTTCTTATTGCAGGACTACCTGTACCTTCTGGACTATGCCAAGGTCTTTGCCCTTGGCCTGGTGAAGGCTCAGGAACCGCAGCTGATGCGGGAGTTTTCCGCCAATGTGGACGCCATCCTGAACGGAGAAATGAATATCCACAAGGCTTACATGAGCCGCCTGGGGATTACTGAGGAACAGGTTCTGCAGGTAAAAACCGCCCTGTCCAACGCCTCCTACACCAATTATATGCTTTCCGTAGCCTACTCCCAGGGACCCGGGGAAATCCTGGCGGCCATCCTGGCCTGCTCCTGGAGCTACCAGGAAATCGGCAGCCGCCTGGCGGAGATTGCCGGCGCGGCAGACCACCGGTTTTACGGAGAATGGATCTCCGGCTATGCCTCGGCGGAATATGCCGCCACCAACCAAGCACTCATCCGGCTGACCAACCGTCTGACCGCCGATTACAGCGAAGCCCGGATCCAAAACCTGATCAGGATCTTCACCGATTGCAGCCGTTATGAAGCCGGTTTCTGGGATATGTGCTGGAAAATGGAGTATTAGGATATGCTGCGTTTTGACCAGGTGTCTTATCAGTACCCAACGGAAGACTTTGATATCATCGACCGGCTCTCCTTTACCGTAGAGCCAGGCTCCTTTGTCTCGGTCATCGGCGTCAGCGGCTGCGGCAAAAGCACCATTTTCCGCCTGACCAACCGGCTGCTGGAGCCAAAAGGCGGCCGGATCCTGGTAGGAGGCCGCTCCATCGGGGAGCAAAAGAATTATTGCGGTTATATGCCCCAAAAAGACCTGCTCTTCCCCTGGCGCACCATCGGGGAAAACCTGCGGCTGCCCTTAGAGATCCGGGGCGGCTTTACCCGGGAATACGCCGCGGCCCGCATCGAAGGAGCCCTGGCCGACGTGGGCCTGGCAGGCTGCCGGGACAAATACCCCGGGGAGCTTTCCGGCGGCATGCGCCAGCGGGCGGCCTTTGCCCGGACGGTACTGACGGACTCTCCGCTGCTTTTGCTGGACGAGCCCTTCTCGGCCCTGGATTTTTTTACCCGCATCAGCATGCAGGAGTGGCTTTTGGACCAGTGGCGGCGCCATCAAAAAACCATCCTTTTTATTACCCATGACGTGGAAGAAGCGGTTTTTTTATCGGAAACCGTGTATGTAGCGGCAAAAACGCCGATCCGGGAACTGATTCGGTTTCCGGTGCCGGCGGCATATCCCCGTACCCGGGAATGCCTGACCCGCCCGGAGATGATCGGCCTGAAGGAAGAACTGATCAGTCTTTTGCGAAAGCAGGTGAGTCCATGAAAAAGCAAAAAATCCCGGGCCCGTCCGCCGAAAAGCCTCGCCTCCCGCAAAAGGAGGGCGCTGCCGTTTCCCTTTCCAGCAAAGCCGGTGCCTGCCGTCAAAATTTGCCGGCTCTGATCCTGATCTTTACCCTTTTGATGATCTGGCAGCTGGGCGCCATGAAAGTCCACGCCGCCTACATCCTGCCTACGCCGGTACAGATCCTGCAAAGGCTCTGGGAGCTGCGGGATATCCTCTTTAGGATCCACCTGCCCTACACCATGGCCGTTACCTTTATCGGCCTGGCTATCTCCATTGTCCTGGGTCTTGGCCTGGCCGTGGCTATGGACGCCAGCCCTTTGCTGCAAAAGGCCCTGTATCCGGTGATCGTTACCTCTCAGACTATTCCTACCACCGCCATCGCCCCCCTTTTCGTCCTTTGGTTCGGCTACGGGATCTGGAGCAAGGTATTGGTTACCGTGCTGATTACCTTCTTTCCCATTACCATCACGGTTTACGACGGTTTTCGTTCCGCAAAAACGGAAATGGCGGAGCTTCTTTTTACCTACGGGGCCACGAAGGCCGATATTTTTCTGAAGCTGAAGCTGCCCTGCGCCCTGCCCTATTTTTTTTCCGCCGTCAAAATGGCCGTGCCCTTAAGCATTATCGGCGCCGCCATCGGTGAATGGCTGGGAGCCCAACGGGGCCTGGGCTATTTCTCCCGCCGCATGATGACTCAATTGGACGGAGCCGGCGTTTTCGCTCCCATCGTTTTGCTTTCCGCGGCGGCAGTAATCCTGGTGGCTCTCATCAGCTTTTTGGAGAAGCGGCTGATCCACTGGCGGGGAGACCTGTGACCGGAGCTGAGGCCCTGCCGGAGATTCTTGATCACGTGAAAATAACAACCATTTTGATCACATAAAAACAACCAATAAAGGAGATCCGAGATGAAAAAAACCCTTACTCTTTTGCTTTGCTGTCTTTTTTTGCTGACCGGCTGTACTTCCGCCGGCGGCGGTGCCGTTAATCAAGCCGGCGACCCCTCCGCCAAAGAACCGGAGCTGCGGGAAATCGACGTGGTGCTGGACTGGTATCCCAACGCTCTCCATGCCTTTATCTATAACGCCATCGAAAAGGGCTACTACGCCGAGGAAGGCCTGAAGGTCAATATCCGCTTCCCCTCCAACGCCAACGACGCCCTGTCCTTAGTGGCGGCCGGCCAGGCGGAAATCGGCCTGTATTACCAGCAGGACGTCATCATGGCCAGAGCCAATCAGCAGGTGCCGGTAAAATCCATCGGCGCTGTGGTGCAGGAGCCGTTGAATATCGTCCTGTCCCTGGCTGAGGAAAACATCCATTCTCCCCGGGATCTGGTGGGCAAGACTATCGGCTATGCCGGCACCGAGCTTTCCGAGGCCCTGATCAGATGCATCATGGAGGAGGCAGGCGCCGACTACAGTGACGTCACCATGGTTGATGTAGGCTTTGATCTGATGAACTCCATGACCACCAAAAATGTCAACGCCACAATCGGCTGTCTGGTGAATCACGAAGTGCCTCAGATGGAAGAAGAAGGCTTTGAGGTAAACTACTTTACCCTGGATGACTACGGCGTTCCCACCTATTACGAGGGAGTCTTTGTGGCCAACGATAAAACCGTAGACGAAGACAGCGAGATGCTTGCAAGCTTCCTGCGGGCTTCCGCCAAGGGCTTTGCCGACATGCAGGCCGATCCTGAAGAAGCATTGCGGGTCCTTCTGGCTAATCAAAACGCGGAGAGCTTTCCCCTGTCGGAAACTGTGGAAAGAAGCAGCATGGCCACCCTTTTGCCGCTGATGGAAAAACCGGACGCCCAATTTTTGAGTCAGACCGATGACTGCTGGCAGGACAATATCAGCTGGCTGCTGGAAAAAGGCCTGATCAAAACCGCACCGGCCCTGGATGAGGTCCGGGTAAACCTGGACTGGCAGTGATATCGGCAGACGGGAAGTTCTCGAGATAGAGATCAGTCATAACGCCTGCCATTCATGTCAAAGAAATAAAACTTCACAGAGAAACTGTTTGACGGAGCGTCTGTGTATATAATTTTGTTGTCTTTAGCATCCAATGTTATTGTTTCGTCAACAGTGTATTAATGGCCGGTAATTAACCTTGCTTTGAGATAATTAATCCTTGATATTCAAAACGGATGCCAAATGCAGCATCCGTTTTGTTATATACATTATCTGTCTGCAGGCTGTATGTCTCGTTATTATTGGTATTGGGTACTTGCTTCCTGACGGACGCTGCCCAATTATCGAAGGGCTTTTATCCCTTTTATCCCGAATGATTAAAGTTAATAACAAGCAGCAAATATTTTTCCTATGCTTCGTCGCACCACCGGCAGGCCGCCGTGGCCGCTATGGCCCCGTCGGCGGCGGCGGTAGTCAGCTGCCGCACTTCCTTGGTCCGGCAGTCGCCGGCGGCAAATATGCCGGGCGCCGGCGTACGGCAATCCTCGCCGGCGATAATGTAGCCGGCCTTATCCAAGGGTACCAGGCCGGCAAAGGCTTCGTTGGCCGGGGTCTGGCCCACTGCCACGAACAACCCCTCCACAGCCAGCCGGCTCTTTTTTCCTGTGGGCCGGTTTTCCAAAAACAGGGCGGTGAGAACCCTTTCCGCCCTGCCGGCATCCCTTTGGGCATTAACGCCGAAAGCGGCGCCGCTTTCGGCTTCGGCCCGGGTCTCTCCGCCGCCGGCCGCTCCATCCCCGCCGGTGCCGTCGCCGCCGCTTTCCAGCCCGGTAATCACCGTGTCCAGAATCAATTCCACATTGTCTTTTTCCCGCAGCAGCCCGGCCCAGCGGGCCTCACCCCGAAAGCTGTCCCGCCGGTGGATCAGATAAACCTTCCGGCAGCCGCCGGCTAAAAACAAAGCTTCCTGCAAGGCCGTATCGCCGCCGCCGGCTACCGCCACGGTCTTATCCCGGTAAAAGGCTCCGTCGCAAAGAGCGCAGTAGGATATGCCTTGGCCGCTAAGCTCTTCCTCGCCCGCCAGGCCCAGGGGGCGGTGCCGGACGCCGGTGGCGATAATGACGCTGCGGCAAGGATGCTCTCCATCCTCGGTGACCACCCGCCAAAGGCCGGCAGAGTCGGCGCTTGTCCCGCTGCTATTCGCGGCGCCGGCTCCGGGTTTTCCTTCATTTTCTCCCGCTTTGGCCGGCAGCACGGCTATAACTTTCTCCATGGCCATTTCCGTCCCCAACTCCCGGGCCTGTTCAAAAAGGTTGTTGGCAAATTCGCCGCCGTTGATCCGGGAGATTCCCGGGTAGTTTTCTACCCGGGGAGAGCTGGTAATCTGGCCGCCAAAATTTTCACTTTCCAGTACCAGCACGGTCTTGCCGGCCCGCCGTGCGTACAGCGCCGCCGTCAAACCGGCCGTGCCCGCGCCGATCACAATAATGTCATACATAAGCGTTCCTCCGCCGCCCTTAAATCAAGGCAGCCCCTGCGGCGGCAATCTTTTGCCCTTCAATAAACCGTTTGATATTGGAGGCGTTGGCGAATTTCTCCGTGCCTTCCCCCTGCCGGACCACCAAAGTGGGGGCCTGCCTGACGCCATACTGATGGGTCAGGTCGGCTTCTGCCTCGGCGTCTACCTTTTCGTAAGGAATACCGGCTTTGTCCAGCATGGAGGCAGCCATTTTGCAATTGGGGCAGGTCTTGGTGGTAAAAAGATAAATCCGGGGGCCCTGTTCCGCAGCCTCTGCCGTCAGGTCCGTTTTAACCGCCGGCCCCGGGGCCGCAAGGGCGGATCCGGCCGTTTCCGCCGCCGGCCTTACCCTTTTGATGCCGTGACCCTCCACATGGGAATGCAGCACGTCATAGACCTTCCGTTCCCTGAATTCCTGTGCTTTGCCGTCGTTCCAGTTCTGTACCGGACGATAATAGCCGGTGATGCGGCTGTAGACCTCGGTAGCCTGACCGCAATAGGGGCAGGCCTTTTGCTCGCCGGTCAGATAGCCGTGATCCCTGCAGATGGAATAGGTGGGAGACAAGGTATAGTAAGGCAGCCGGTAATTTTCGGCGATCTTGCGCACCAGCTTGGCCGCGGCTTTCCAGTCAGGGAGCCGTTCTCCCAAAAAGGCGTGGAATACGGTGCCGGAGGTGTAAAGGGTTTGCAGCTCGTCCTGGATATCCAGGGCTTCGAAGATATCCTCGGTATAGCCTACAGGCAAATGGGAGCTGTTGGTGTAATAAGGAGTGCCCCCCTCCTCGGCGGCGGTGATGATATCCGGATATTTTGCCACATCATGCTTGGCCAGCCGGTAGGAGGTAGACTCGGCGGGAGTGGCCTCCAGGTTATACAGGCTGCCGTATTCCTGCTGATAGTCTGCCAGACGCTCCCGCATGTGGTTCAGCACGTTCCTGGCAAAGGCCTGGGTCTGGTGATGGGTCATATCCGCCCGCAGCCACTTGGCGTTTAAGCCGGCTTCATTCATGCCCACCAGCCCGATGGTGGAGAAGTGATTATCAAAGGAACCCAGATAGCGTTTGGTGTAAAGGTACAACCCTTCATTTAACAGCTTGGTAACGATATCCCGCTTGATCTTCAGGGAGCGGGCGGCGATGTCCATCATTTTGTCCAGGCGGCGGTAGAAGTCGGCTTCATCCTTGGCCAGATAGGCGATGCGGGGCAGGTTGATGGTCACCACGCCGATGGAGCCGGTGCTTTCGCCGCTGCCAAAGAAACCGCCGGTTTTTTTGCGCAGTTCCCGCAGATCCAGCCGCAGGCGGCAGCACATGCTGCGGACGTCGCTGGGAGCCATGTCGCTGTTAATGTAATTAGAGAAATAAGGCGTGCCGTATTTGGAGGTCATTTCAAAGAGCAGCCGGTTATTTTCCGTCTCGGACCAGTCAAATTCCCGGGTGATGGAATAGGTGGGGATGGGATACTGGAAGCCCCGGCCCTCGGCGTCGCCTTCAATCATGATCTCGATGAAGGCTTTATTGATCATATCCATCTCTTTTTTGCAGTCTTTATATTTGAAATCCATTTCCTTGCCGCCTACGATGGCCGGCAGCTCCGCCAGGTCCTCGGGAACGGTCCAGTCCAGGGTGATGTTGGAAAAAGGTGCCTGAGTCCCCCAGCGGCTGGGCGTATTTACGCCGTAGATGAAGGATTCGATGCATTTTTTTACCTGCTCGTAAGAAAGGTTGTCCGATTTGACAAAGGGGGCCAGGTAAGTGTCGAAGGAGGAAAAGGCCTGGGCGCCGGCCCACTCATTTTGCATGATGCCCAAAAAGTTTACCATCTGATTGCAGAGGGTGGCCAGATGCTTGGCCGGGGAAGAGGTGATCTTGCCGGGGATTCCCCCCAGTCCTTCCTGGATCAGCTGCTTCAGGGACCAGCCGGCGCAATAGCCGGTGAGCATGGACATATCGTGGATATGGAGATCGGCGTTTTTATGAGCCCGGGCAATCTCCTCATCATACACTTCCGTCAGCCAGTAATTGGCGGTGATGGCTCCGGAATTACTGAGGATCAGGCCGCCCACGGAATAGGTGACGGTGGAGTTTTCCTTTACCCGCCAGTCCGTGGCCTTGACATAGCTGTCCACCAGTTCCTTATAATCCAGGATGGTGGATTTCATATTGCGGATCTTCTCCCGCTGCTTGCGGTACAAAATATAGGCCTTGGCAATATCGGCATAACCGGCCTGCACCAGTACGGATTCCACGCTGTCCTGGATGTCCTCCACCTGGACCAGGCCGTCTTTGATCTTCGGCTCAAAATCCGCGGTCACTTTTAAGGCCAGCATGTCGATAATGCTGGGATGATACTGCTTGTCCTGGGCCTCGAAAGCCTTGGTGATGGCCGCACTGACTTTTGTCAAATCAAAATCCGTGACTTTTCCATCCCTTTTTACTACCTGATACATAACATTTCCCCCCATGCTAATAATAAAGACTTTTGATAAAGCCTGTCTCTTGCGCATTCTCATCATAGCATAGACGGGCAGCTTTTCCAAGTAAAAATACTATATATTGTGTAATTAAATTTTCTCGCACACTAAATCTTAGATGATTTCGCTGAAAGCCAATGCTGACAAGGCTTTGCGGCCTTTCTTTTTTTTATTTAAAAATTTACTGGCCCCGCAATTCCGCTGCCGGGATATCTTTCAGGAGGATTTGCCGGAATTCTTCCATTTCTTCTTCATTAAAGCTCTGGCAGCCCTGGCCGATCAGATCCGGGGAATCCACAAACTGCTGCAGATAATAGCGCCGGGCTCCCCGCAGCCAGCGGCCGATGGCCGGAAAGTCCGCCTTTTCGTGAAGGCCCCGCACTACGGTGGTGCGAAACTCATAAGGCAGATCCCCCTGCAGCAGGAAGTCCGCGCTTTCCCGGATGGGCGCCATATCAAAATTCTCTATTCCCGCCAGCCGGCCGTAATGCTCCGGCGAGCTTTTAATATCCATGGCCACATAATCCACCAGCCCGGCCCTTACCAGTTCCTTCAGTTCCCGCGGGAAACTGCCGTTGGTGTCCAGCTTGACGGCATAATCCAGTTCCTTGACCCGGCGGAGAAAATCGGCGATGTCCTTTTGCAGGAGGGGTTCCCCGCCGCTGACGCAGACTCCGTCCAAAAGGCCCTGGCGTTTTTTCAGAAAGCCGAAAATTTCCTCCTGGCTGATGACGGGGTTTTGCCGGGGGTTCAGCACCAAAGAAGCGTTATGGCAAAAGGGGCAGCGAAAGTTACAGCCTCCGGTGAAAACCGTGCAGGCCACCTTGCCGGGAAAATCCAGCAGGGTCAGCTTCTGAAGACCTTGGATCAACATTTATTCCTCATCCTTTCCTCGGGGACCCGGGGGGCTCCCGGGGATATTATATCATGAATCCTGATCTGAACGCAGCCGGCTCTTTGCTTCTCTTTCAGTGGCGTGGCCCGCCACAAGGGGTGGATTATCCGGACAAGGTTTGGCCTGGGTCCATAAAATGCGGGGGCCCAGACCAAACCAGCCAGATTATGGCGGCTTTTTTATCTGAACAGGCTTGTATATCCGGCGTCCCGTTGTACAATTAAATTTAAGAGAATAATTTTTAACAGCGAGGAGGAAGAATCATGCCGTGGACACCAGATTTATCGGTTGGCGTAGCAATGATCGATGAACAGCATAAAAAATGTTTTGAAAAAGCCGAAAAGCTTTTTGAGGCCGGAAAAAATAATCAGGCCAAAGAATACATCGGCGAGCTTCTGGACTTTCTGGAGGGCTATACCAAGAAACATTTTGCCGACGAAGAAAAATACATGCTCAGCATCCAATATCCCGGATACCAGGAACAGAAAAGGGCTCATGAAGGGTTTATCGCCCAGCTGGCAAAGCTGCGCAGCGACTACGCCGCTTCCGGCGGAAATATCCTGGTCATTCTCAACGCCAATCAACTGGTGGTGGATTGGCTGACCAAGCATATTTCCACCCTGGACAAAAAGATCGGTCAGTATGTCAAGGGCCAACAAAAATAGGCAGATAGGAAAAAGGCCCGGGAAAGCTTCGGTGTTTCTGATTGAAAACAAAATATCGGCAGGATTTCAGCAAAAAGGCTTTTGCAAAACAACGCTTGCAAAAGCCTTTTTTATAAGCTTTATTCGTCCATGAGCCGGTAACCCACCCCGATTTCGGTAATGATATATCTTGGCTTTGCCGGATTCTGCTCGATTTTTCTTCTCAGACCCGCCATGAGGGCCCGCAGGGCCTGCGTATCATTGCCGTAACCTATGCCCCAAACCTCCTGCAAAATTTGTTTTGTCGTCAGCACCTTGCCCATATTTCTGAATAAAAGCGCCAGCAGGCTGTATTCCATGGGGGTGACGTGGGTCTCCCTGCCCTCCACAAAGACCAGCCGTTTATCCAGATCCATTTTCAGCCCTGCCACCCGGAGGACGCCCCGGGTCTTGTTTCCGCCGTTTTGCCTGTGCAAATACCTCAGCACCACACGGATCCGGGCAAAAAGCTCCGTGGCGGAAAAAGGCTTTGTCAGATAATCGTCGGCTCCCAGATCCAGGGCCGCGGCCTTTTCCTTATCCTGGTCCCGGGCCGAAATCACGATAATCGGCATTTCCGACCATTGGCGCACCTGACCGATGACCTCCATGCCGTCGATATCCGGCAGCCCCAGGTCCAAGAGCACCAGATCCACGGGTTCCGAAGCCAGGATGGCCAAAGCGCCCCGGGCCGTACTTGCCGTAGTATTCTTAAAGCCTTCCAGGTCCAGCAAATAGCTGATATAATTTCGTATTTGTTTATCATCCTCGACCACGAGGACATACGTGTTATATGAATTCATCATCCTTCACCTCCAAAGGCAGCGTAAAGGTAAGCTCCGCCCCCGGCCTGTCTCCGCGGTTACAGGCCGTTATGCTTCCTCCATGGGCCTTTACCGCGGCGTCGCATATGGCAAGGCCCAGTCCTATGCCGGGCTGGGCGTCGGCATGCTTGACCGGAGAGGTATAAAAGGTCCGAAAGATATTGGCTAATTCCTCCGGCGCAATGCCTTCGCCGCTGTCCCGGACGGAAAAGACGGCGCAGCTTTTCTCCTCATCCTTTATCACCGAAACCCGGATTTCCTCCTGGGGGGCCGTATGTTTGGCGGCATTGTCCAAAAGATTGACCAATACCTGCTCAATCAGCTTAGCGTCCATAGGAACCAGCAGCAATTCCTCCGGTACGTCCACGGCTATTTCATACTCCGGGTAACGCCGGGAGATATGGCGGACCGCTGCGCCGATGACCTCTTCCGCGGCCTCCTCCTGCTTATTCAGCATCAGCTTGCCGTCCTGCAGGCGGGTCAGGCTCAGAATATTCTCCACCAAAGAATGCAGCCAGTGGGCGTCTTTATGGATTCCCTCCATGAGAGGATATCGCTGGTCCTCTTTTTCCGTCATATCCAACAGCATTTCAGACGTCCCCATGATGCCGGAAAGAGGCGTGCGCAGATCGTGGGAAATGGACCGCAGCAGGGTCCCGCGATAGCGTTCCTGTGCGATTTCTTCATTAAATTTTATCTTCTGCCGGGCGGCCCGAAGGCGGTCCATGGCCAGGGCCGTGCTTTCGATCATGGCTTGCAGCAAGCGGACCTGGGGCTCCTTCAGTCCCTTTGCATCTTTTTGGGGGACCCGGATCAGGCCCAAAATGGTGTCCCTTCCATAAACAGGCCAGTCATAGAACTCGCTTCCGGCCGTACCGGCGGGTTCACCTCCCGCTGTCCGACCCCGGAGCGCCTCGGCCTCGGCCGCCGTCACTTCCCGCCGGACCTGCTTTTTGGGGGAGACCTGCTGGATAAAGGTCCCTTCCGGTTTTCCATTCTCATCAAAGCAGAGGCAGCCTGCATTGCTGCTCAGCATATCGCTGATGGCGCCTGTGGCAATGGCCGCGATATCCCGGATATCCTCCGCCTCCGTAAGGCGGGTGGTCAACGTATATAAAATTTTAGCCCCCGCCTCTTTTTCCCGGGCTTCCAGGGCGTTTTCCCGGGCCTGGGTGGTAAGAGTGCTGGTGATCAGCGCCGCAAGAACCATAATCAGAAAAGGGACGATATATCTTTGGGTATCTACGGAAAACGCAAAAGGCTCCGTAAATAAAAAATTGAACAAGAACGCCGCCAGCAGCGAGGCCAGGAAACCGTAAAGGTAACCATCGGTAAGACGGGCCGTCAGCAAAACCGCCAGAAGATACATAATGGCGATATCGGTTTCCCGAAGGGCAAACCCATGGAAAAGGTATCCCGCGGCGGTAGCCGCAGCCAGTAAAGCAAGCATGACGCCCGCATGATAAGCCGCGGATTTTGCGGAAGCCCGGCGTTGCCTGGCGGCCAGATATTCCTCCAGGGCGGCCAGGCGTTCCGTCACGTTTTTACCGATTCGATTCATCCGGCTGCCTCTCCTTTCCGTTCAATTTATGCCTGCGGTACAGCAAGCACGCCGGCACAGCCCGGGGATTTTCCCTCTCTTTGCTCCCAGGGCTTCCAGCGCGGCAAGCTCCCGGCCCGGGAACGGCCGTAAAATAAAGCGCCAATAAAAAAAGCCGTCTCCCAGACGGCGATCAAGGCGCAGGGGTCCGGCCCATTAACCTATCGGCGTAAAGGGCGGCAGCCCGCGATAAACGCCGGCCAAATGAGACCTGTATTCCCTTTGGGGCCCAAATCCTCCGGCAGGCTTTCAGGGATATTGTCCATTGGTCTTCCTTTCTTTGAAAAATTGATAGATATTTCTCTCTATTTTTTATTGTAACATCGGCCCTGGAGTAAGTCAACTTTCAACAGCTTCCGACAAATTTTCCGTTCCGGATTCTCACAGGATTCTCACAGGATTTTGCTTATTTTCACACTATGCTCACAGAGATATTGTTAGAATAGTTTTAATAGGCAAGAAAGATACGGATTCCGGGCAACTGGGTTTCATGGCCTTAGTTGGACGGCATGACACAGACGGCGGTTTTTGACCTGGACCTTCCGTTGATTTTTGCTGCCCGGCCAGGAATGTCCCGGCCCTCAGGATCATCCCAAAGGGTGTTTCGCCATACCGGCGGGGCGCTTTTGTGTTTTAAATAATCTTCATTCGAATGGGAGGAGAGAAAAATGACAGGGTCTCAGCTGTCGGCAAAAGTTTTGGAAAAAATAGCAAAACAATTGGACATGGTAAAAGAAAACAGAGAATGCCTGAGTCAATATCCCGGCAGTGATAAAAACTGGAGAGATTTTGCCAAGATGATGAAGCTCTATGAAAAACGGCTTAACGATCTGCTGGAACTTTCCTCGCCTGCCGAAACGGAAGATGCTTCCGTCCCCTTTGTGGTAATCGGCAGCGAAGTGGAGGTTTACGATCTTGACGGCAAGGAAACCTTTGCCTACCGGATAACGACTCCCGATAACTTCGTTACCGGAGAAAACAATGTTACTTTGTTGTCCCCGGTGGGAAAATCGCTTTTGTTAAAAAAGCCGGGAGATTCCGTGGATATCCAGGTCCCCGCAGGAACAATGCGGCTGGAAATCAAATCCGTCAAATTAGACTCGGAAGTAGACCTGGGAAGCCTTTATGTCTATTCTCCATAACGCCGTAAGGGAGCGGGGAAAGTATCTGCTGAACCAGCAGGAAAATAAGGAAGCTATTTGTAGCGGGGCGGTACAGCGAAAAGCTATGCCGTCCCGCTTTTTTGCTGCTGGCAGGGCCTTTGCCGGCATAAAGCAGATTGCCAAAACCGCCGGCGAAAAATTTTTCCTTTTCTCGCCGCCGCCCGGAAAAAGAATTTGACTCAGGCCAGGTCACCGATACTGGATATACTCCAAAAATCGCCTGACCGCCAGCGACGTATTCTTTTTATTCCTCATCGCCAATCCGATTTTTCTGAAAGCCGGGATTTCCAATTCCTTTGCCACAATGCGATAAGGAACCCGCTGCAAAATAAGCTGCGGCAAAATGCTGATCCCCAAACCGCTTTCCACCATAGACATGATGGCATAGTCGTCCCAGGTTATAAAATGGACCTTCGGAGAAATGCCGCAGCGTTCAAAGACTTCCGCCACATCTGCTTTGGCCCCTTTTTCCAACAGCATAAAAGGGTAATCGCCTAAGGCTTTAATGGGGAAACGTTCACAACCGGCCAGCGGATGATTTTCCGGCAAGATCACCAGCAGTTTATCCTGTTCCAAAAAAATCGTTTCCAGTTCCGGAACTGCAGGCAGCCGGAGAAAGCCGCAATCCACACGCCCTTCTAAAATCCATTGTTCGATTTCCGCATAATCGCCCAACAGCAATTCATAGTCAATATTCGGATAGTCCTTTTGAAACCGCTTAATGATATTCGGGAGCCAATGCGTCGCTACGCTCGAAAACGTCCCGATTCGGATCAAGCCGGATTGCAGTCCCTTCAATTCTTCAACCTGGGCCTGTAATTTCTCATATTCGTTACACATACTTTTTGCATACGGCAATAATTTCAAGCCGTCGGAAGTCAGCCTGACCCCGGCCCGGCGGCGTTCCAGAAGCGATACGCCCCATTCCTTTTCCAGGTCACTAATCATGCGGCTGATGCCGGACTGGGAATAGTTCAATATTTCCGCTGCTTTGGTGAAACTACCGGATTCAACCGTCGTGACTAAGGCCATATATTTTTGAATATTCAGCTCCATCGGATATTCTCCATTTCTATCCGGTTTTATCATGTTTTATATGAAAAACATTTGTTTTTGTAATTTACGGATTTATGATACAGTATATCCGCAGAGTACGCAAGGGGAGAAATGGAGGTAAATATGGGACTGTATCAAAACAGAATCGTGGTGAAAGTAGGAACTTCCACCCTGACAAATGAAGCGGGGCAAAACGATTTACGTTCCTTTGACCGTCTTGCCTGGGTATTATCCGATGTCCATAATATGGGATATGAGATTATTTTAGTATCTTCCGGCGCCATTGCCGCAGGCACAAATAAGCTTCAAATGAAGACGTGGCCTGCAAGTATGCGTTTGAAGCAGGCCGCAGCCGCGGTGGGGCAATGCAGTATCATGTTCTTATATGACAAATTCTTCAGTGATTACGATAAGACCATAGCGCAAATCCTGTTAAATGCCGAGGATATGGAGGTTGAGGAAAAGAAGGAAAATCTGACCAACACTTTTGACAGCCTGCTTGAAATGGGGATTATTCCGGTTGTCAACGAAAACGACTCGGTCAGCTATACCGAGATCGAGTCCAAGGACAGGCTGTTTAGCGATAACGATATGCTCTCCGCGGTGGTGGCTGTATTATGCAGAGCGCAAAAGCTTATCATCCTGTCCGACATTGACGGTTTTTATGACAGTGATCCCCGCCTGCATCCTGAAGCGAAGCTGATCGAACGGATTAACGCCATCGACGAGGAAGTACAATCCTTAGCCGGCGGAGCCGGTTCCCGGCGAGGCAGGGGCGGCATGAAAACGAAGCTGCAGGCGGCAAAGCTGGCAACCTCCCAGGGGATTGACACCGTTATTACAAACGGCAAAAAACCGGCGGCATTATATGAAATCATCAAGGGAGGAAACGCGGGAACCTTATTTGCCGGAAAGCGATGATAAAGAAACCGCCATAAGCAGCCGGCTTATCCCGGCGTGAATGCTTATTTCAAAACATCTGCGCCCCCAAGGAAAGACGCCTGTCACGCAGGTTATGCGAACAGGCGTCCTTTTTAGGTTCTTACCCGATATCCTCTTTTTCCGGGGGTTTGCCGGAGTCTGCCGCTATTTCTCCGGACAGGTCATAAGTCACCAGGGTTTTGTTTTCATAAAGCCGGATATCGCTGACCAGATCGCCGTTTATCCGGGAATACTTCTGGCGGTATACCGATACCTGTTCCCAGTTTTGTTCCTCTTCCCGATAATAATGCAGATCGCGGGTCAGGACTTCATAACGAAACAACGGCTCCTCTTTTACGCGGATAAAGCCGTAAATATACTCTTCGTCCAGAGTAATCTGAACCTGCAGCTCATCGTTGGTATCGTTGCGGACTTTCAGGTCCTTCCAGCCTTCGTAAACCGTGGCGTCGGTGCCGGGGGGCACGTCGGGTGTGGGAAAGGCCTTGACGCCATGGGGATGGCGCTCCGTGATGGTTAAAGGCGTGTGTAAAAACAGCCAGAACAATAAGTCGCTGAGCTGGCAAAGACCGCCGCCGGCACTGGCCTGGATCCGGCCGTCCACCAAAACCAGTCCGTCTTTGTACTTCTCCTGCTTTTCCGCATGACGCACCAGCTGCCAAAAGGAAAAGGTCTCACCGGGCCGGATCACCGTCTTGTCCACGGCAGCCGAAGCCAGGCGCAGATTGTGAACCTTATTGTACTGATATTGGATATCCTGCCCGCTTTCTTTATTAATAAGCGGCATGGTGCTCTCGGTCAACGTATAGGGGAAAAACGCTTCCCTGGATTTGGCGTATTTATTTTTGTCAAAACGCATTGCCAAATAGAAAAAGAGGCGGCGCTGCCATTGCCTTAAGGGGATCAGGAAAGGAAAAATCTGGGTTAATCGTATTCTGGCCAAAGCTTATCTTCTCCCTTCCCGCTGCCGGGCCGCCTGGGCTTTCAGCCCGTCCTGACGTCCGATTCCTAAAAAAATGGTGACCGTCATCACCGCCAGCATAGCAAAAGCGTAGAACACAAAAGGCGTTACCTCCATGGCAGTCAAGGGCCGGGCGCTGTCGGCGGTAAAGCCCAGGGTATAGACGATGGCCGGCGTCCAGGGCAGGCAGTACACCAGCGTATTGGATTGGGCGTCCAGCAGATTTGCCGTACGGTAGGGGCTGATCCCATAAGTCAGGGCAATAGGCTTGGCAAAGGAAGCCCCTACGGCCAGAATGGCGGGAGCGTTGAGCCCCATCAGAGACGACAGTAAAATCACCATGCCGGAGATAATCAATTCCGCTCCCGCAGGACCTTTTACCGCTCCGGTGATGGCGGCCAAAAGCCGCTTGTCGCCGCCGCCGGCCCGCATGACGGCGGTGGCTCCCGATAATAAAATAGCCAGGACGGAAACCTGCAGCATGCTGGAGAGCCCGGCCTGAATGACGCCTCCTACGGCGCGGTCCAGGCCGCTGCCGCTGACGGTGATCAGAGCCGGCCGCAGAGCCCCGGCGGCGTCGATCTGAATGAAGTCCATCAGGCCGGCGGCCACGGCCACCGCGCCGCCGGCGGTGATGCCGAGGGTAGTGGCGATGATGATATTTCCGGACCTGGCCGCCGCCAGGATGGTGATTGCCACCGGCAGGAACATCCAGAGAGTCCGGGGATCATAGGCGATATTTTCCGCGGGGCTCTGGCCGCCGCCGGCGATATTGCCGAAAATGATGATGGCCGCAATGGTCAACGCCCCCGCCGCCAGGGCATATTTTAACCGGGAACGCACCACGCCCGGGACGTCCACATCCTGGGAAGCGGCGGAACAAATGGTGGTATCGGAAATCGGCGCCAGGTTATCGCCAAAGGCCGCGCCGCTGATGATGGCTCCGGCCAGGATGCCAGGATGGGCTCCCAGAGCCAGCCCGGCGGGGTAAAGTACGCCCATGCCGGCGGCAATGGTGCCGAAACCCGTACCGGAAGCCGTAGCAAAAACAGCGGAAGCGATAAAACTAATCACCATAAAGGCGACGCTGCCCACGCCGGTGCCGGCGGCCAGGCCCGCCACGCCGGCAGCCAGGCCCGATTCCCGCAAAATACGGGAAAAAACGCCGGCAAACAGCCAGCAGACCACCGGCAGAATAGCCTCCCGGCTGGCCATGCCTTCCACCAGAGCGTCGGCGTAAGCGTTCTTATCCCTGGCAAAGAAAAAAGGGATAAGCAACGCCGCAAAGGCCGGCAGCCACAGGGCTCCGTCGGAAATGGAGCCAAAACAGAAAGTGGTAATGACGATCAACACAAGAAAAATGACATAGGGCAAAAAAGACATCCATTGCCCGCCGTAAAACCCCAATTCTTTTGCCTGCCCTCCGGTACTCAAGGCCGCCCCCTCCTTTTTTTCACTTTTGTCGTAATGATGAAACCGGCTTTGTTATCGCCGGAGATGCTGTACCGGCTGCCTGCCGGCAGCTTCAGGGCCGCGACGGTCCTGCCCGCTCCGTTCTGCGGCGGCGCCGGAAGGTAGCCGATCCGATAAACCGTGCCCTCCCCGGCCTGGTAAACCAACGGCTTGTCCGCAAAAGGAAAGCCCGGCAGGAAATCCAGATATTCCTCCAAAGCCATTCCCCGGTCGGTAATGATCCGGGAGTGAGGGAAACCTACATACCGGAAATGCCAGGGCTCCCGGGCGATACCGGTGATCTTCTCCTTTTCCTCTCGGTAGCGCAGAATGAATCCGAAATCCGGGGCGGCCAGGCGGAAGGCCCGGCAAAAGCCCCGGTCGGGAAAAGCGGGACAGATAAAATCAATGGGCGGTTTATTTTCTCCCAGATCCACAGCCAGGCCTGTCTGATGCTCGCTGGCCCCGGGCCGGGCCACAAAGCTTTCCGTAAAAGCCCTGCCCTTCTCCTCCAGGGAGTCCCGGAAGATCTTTTCCTGTTCATCACGGCTGCGGTAACCGCTGACCGGCAGGATTTCGTCGGTACAGCCGACGGCGGCCAAAGCCTCCGCCAGGCGTCCCGCCGCCTCGGGGTCCAGTTCGATGCCCGGCGCGATCTGAACCAGGCCGCCGTTTTTTTCCGGGTCCTCAAAATCGTCGGCCAGAGGATGAGCGGCGTTTACCAAAATCAAGAGGCCCCGGCGGACGCCTTCAGGCGTCAACGCCAGGCTTGCCGTTTCTTCCGCCGGGGCTGCACCGGCTGTTTCTCCCGCCGCGGCAGGAATTGACGTTTCTTCCTTCGCCGCCGGAGGACCTGACGCTTCTTTTCTCACCTGCCTCTCACCGCCTTTTCCCCCTCTTTTTCCGCTGCCTGTTCCTCCGCCAGACAGATCAGTTTCTCCAGGATCTCCCGAAAGCCCAGGCCGGAGCCCTGAAGCATACTGGGAAAGCGGCTGCAGGCCGTCAGACCGGGGATGGTATTTATTTCATTAAAGACGACCTCCCCTGCCGGCGTCCAGAAAAGATCCACCCGGGCAAAGCCCCGGCAGCCCAAGGCCCGGTATATCTTAGCCGCCTCCCGGCGGATTTTTTCACGGCTGACCGTATCCAGGCGGGCCGGCATATGGATTTCCGCCGTCCGGCGATGATATTTCTCCTCATAATCAAACCAGCCGCCCTTAAGCTCGATCTCGTCCACCTCGCCTAAAACCAGTTCGTGATTTCCCAGCACCGCACAGCCCACCTCAAAACCGGCCACCGCTTCTTCGATCAGCACCTTGGCGTCGTGACAAAAGGCCCGGGCCACCGCCTCCGCCAGCCCCGACCTGTCTTCGAGCATGGTTATGCCATAAGAGGAACCGGCATTGGCCGGCTTAACAAACAGCGGGAGCTTCAGCTCTTTGGTCAGCTGCTCCAGTTCCTCCTGGCTTTTGGGCGTATCAAAGCTGACGGAGGCCGGCACCTTTACGCCGGCGGCAGCGGCCAGCTGATGGGCCAGGACCTTGTCCATGCCAATAGCAGAGCTTAACACGCCGCAGCCCACATAAGGGATGCCCGCCAGTTCCAGCAGGCCCTGTAGGGTTCCGTCCTCGCCGTTTTTTCCATGGAGCACGGGAAAGGCGATATCAAAGGCGCGGATCTCCACCCCATTGTCCCGAAAGGCCAAGATCCGGGGCTGTCCCCGGTCCGGCGAGATGCAGGCCGGCAGACAGCGCCGGCCAAACCAGCGGTCTTCCCGGATTTCTTCCGCCGGGCCGTTATAATAGTACCATTTGCCCTCCCGGGTGATCCCCAGAGGGATGGCTTCATATTTCTCCGCGTTCAAATGACTCAGCACACCGTAAGCGGATTGCAGCGATACGCCGTATTCTGTGGAACAGCCGCCAAAAATGACGGCGATTCTTTTTCTGGCCATGGTATGTTCTCCTATCCCCAGCCTTTCCTCAGGGAAAGCTGGTTTCTATACTTTATTGGCTTGCCTGCATTGCCTTATTGACTTTTTTCCAGATCGTTTATCGTCTTCTGCATTATCTCATTGACTTTTACCCGGATTGCTTACCGGCTTTTGTCCTATATTTTAATAAGAAAAGATGAACCTTTTTTTAAATGACTCTTATGGAATGATTAAGAAAAGCCTAGCCGGCCATTACAATTTTGCGAAGGAATATTAACGGCGGCGGTCAACCGGCACCATCTTCCAATATTCTCCTTTTTTGTGGCTTGTCGCTGACTGTTCCGGGGCTTGCCGCCGGAATTTGTTTCTTTACGCTTAAGGAATATGCATATATAATGAATTCTGTACGGGCATTTTCCTGTGCTGAAAATCAACCAAAGAAGGACACACCATGCGTAAACAGGAATCGCCAAAACCGTCCCCGGTGAAAAAATCGCTGTGGGCTGGAATAGCCATAGCTTTGCTGGCGGCAGCTTTCCTTTCCCTGCTGCTGGTTCAGGGGCGGGAGGTTCTGGCCGCCGCAGGACAGGGGACTTTTTCGGGCCAGGCAACGCTGGCCTTGGGCTGGAAAGAGCTTTGCTCGAAAATCAGCGGCGTTGATTTTTACCGTATCGTGGAAGCAGGGGATCCTCTGCCCGGGGCGGCGGCGTTTCTGCGGGGCGGCGATGGGGAGACGGCCGCCGCCTATTCCCCGGGCCTTGACGTCGTAAACCTGAAACAGCCCGGCGCGTATCCTGTAACTATCGTTAGAGACGGCAACACCTATGCCGCGGAAATCCTGGTAGTGGATACGGTGCCCCCCAAAGCCGTCTCTGTGGAACGGCAATGCCTGACGGTGGATACCCTGCCGGCGGAAAGCTTTGTTGAAGATATCGCGGACGCCACCGGGGTTACCGTCACTTTTGCCGCGGAGCCTGATTTCACCAGGCCCGGGACCCAGAATGTGGATGTGGTCCTTACCGATGCCGGAGGGAACCAAACGACGCTGTCCTCCGTCTTAACCGTTATGGAGGATACCCAGCCGCCGGCCATCAGCGGCGTGCGGGATCAGCGCTTCCACACCGGAGATACCGTGGCTTATAAAAAAGACGTAACCGTCGCCGACGATTACGACCAGGAAGTAAAACTGGTTGTGGATTCCAGCAAGGTTAATCCCACCAAGCCGGGCCGGTATGAGGTTATCTACAGCGCCCGGGACCGGGCCGGAAACCTGGCCACGGAAACAGCGGTCTTTACTTTCACTGAGGCCACCGAATTTACCGATCTGATGAATGCCGAAACGGAAAAGGTGCTGAAAAGGATCACCAAGGACGGCATGAGCCAGACGGAGATAGCCCGGGCCATCTATAAATGGACCAAATCCCATATCGCCTATTCCGGCCATTCCAATAAAGGCGATTGGGAAAAAGCCGCCGTGCAGGGGTTTACCAAAGGCAGCGGCGACTGCTATATTTATTTTGCCACCGCCAAAGCTTTGCTGGAAAAGGCGGGCATCCAAAATATCGACGTGGAAAAAATCTATAAGGAAGGCCGTTCCATGCATTATTGGAGTTTGGTGAACTGCGGCCAGGGCTGGTATCATTTCGACACCACTCCCAGAAAAGGCGGCGGCGAGTTTTTCATGCTGACCGACAAAGAGCTGGAAACCTACTCCTTGGCCCACAGCAACAGCCATGAATTCGATCACACTCTCTACCCGGCCACACCGGAAGAACAGCCAAAAGAATAAGGCAAAAAGCTAAAAAGGAGGCCAGCTATGAAAACTCTGGGGATCATCGGCGGTCTCGGTCCCATGGCCACCGTCTGCTTACTGGAGCTTTTGGTCAGGATGACCGAGGCCCGCCGGGATCAGGATCATCTCAATGCCGTCGTTTATCACCAGCCCTCCATCCCCGACCGCACCGCCTATATTTTAGGCAAAAGCAGGGACAATCCCCTGCCGGCGCTGCTTTCCCTGGCGGAAAAGCTGAACGGACAGGAGCTGGGCTGCGTCATCATGCCCTGCAATACCGCCCATTATTTCTACGACGATTTATCCGCCGCTCTCAAGGCGCCTTTGCTGCACATTATCCGGGAAACGGCAGCTTATCTTAAAAAAGCCGGCATAAAAACCGCCGGCATTATGGCTACCGAGGGCACCATCGCCTGCGGCCTGTACCAAAAGGAGCTGTCGGCTCTGGACATCCGCTGGACCGTCCCCCAGGAGGGAAACCAGAAGCTGGTCATGGAATTGATCTACGATCAGGTGAAGGCCGGCCGGCCCGTGGAAATGACCAAGTTTCACCAGGTCACCGCCCAGCTTTTTCAGCAGGGCGCCGATTGTGTAATCCTGGGCTGCACGGAGCTTTCCGTTATTAAAAAAACAGAGGATGTGGGGCCCCGCTGCCTGGACGCCCTGGAGGTGCTGGCTTACCGGGCCCTGGAAACCTGCGGCGTCCCCATCAAAGAAAGTTACGCCGATCTGATCACGAAGTGACGGCAGCTTTCAATGGGCTCCCGTTAACCTGTCCTTCAAGGGAATCAAGCCAAAGAGGTAGATCTGTTATGCAAACCAACTTATTGGAATATCTGGAAGCCACCGTAAAACGTGTTCCCGAAAAAACAGCTTTTTCCAACGGCGCCGAAAATTTAAGCTTCCGTGAAGTTTACGACCAGTCCCGGGCCATCGGCAGCGCTCTGGCCGCCGGCGGCTTATACCGGGAACCGGTAGTGGTGTTTATGGAGCGCCATCCCCGGGCGGTGGCCGCCTTCCTGGGGGTTTTATACGCCGGCTGTTTTTATGTGCCCATCGATCAGGAGATGCCCCGGCACCGTATCCGGCTGATCTTCGATAGCCTGAATCCCCGGGCCGTTCTCTGCGACGCCCACACCGCCCGCTCCCTGGAGGAGTTCGCCTGGACCGGCCGGACTTACCGGTATGAAGAGCTGAGCGCCGCGGCGGCGGACGAGCCTGCCCTGGCGTCTATCCGCCGCCGGGCTCTTGACGTGGATCCGGCCTACATCGTCTTTACTTCCGGTTCCACCGGCGTGCCTAAGGGCGTGGCCGCCTGTCACCGCTCGGTTATCGACTATATCGAAAACCTCTCCCATGTATTGAAATTCGGTGAAGATACCGTCTTCGGCAATCAGACTCCCTTATATTTCGATGCCTGCCTGAAAGAAATCTATCCAGCCCTGAAGTTCGGCGCCACCGCCTACCTGATTCCCAAAGAGCTTTTCATGCTGCCGGTAAAACTGGTGGAGTATCTGAACCGTTATCGGATCAATACCGTCTGCTGGGTAGTTTCCGCCCTGACCATCGTGTCGGGCCTGGGGACCTTCGCCCAGGTAAAACCGGAGTATCTCCGCACCGTAGCCTTCGGCAGCGAGGTATTCCCCATAAAGCAGTTTAACCTTTGGCGGGAAACTCTGCCCCAGGCCCGGTTCATTAACCTTTACGGCCCTACGGAAGCCACCGGCATGAGCTGTTATTATGAGGTGGACCAAGCCTTTGGCCCTGAGGACGTCATTCCCATCGGCCAACCCTTCCGCAATACGGAAATCCTGCTTTTAGATGAAGAAAACCGGCCGGCTGCTCCCGGCGAACCCGGCGAAATCTGTATCCGGGGTACCGCCGTCACTCTGGGTTACTATAACGATCCGGAAAAAACCAGGGAGGCTTTCGTGCAGAACCCACTGAACAGCGCCTATCCGGAGCTGATCTACCGCACCGGCGACCTGGCCAGATACGACCGGCAGGGCCGGCTGATCTTTTTGTCCCGCAAGGATTATCAGATCAAACACATGGGTCACCGCATCGAGCTGGGAGAAATCGAGCTGATGGTAAACCTGATGGACGAAATCCGGCAGGCCTGCTGCGTTTACGACGACATAAAAAATAAAATCATCCTTTATTATACCGGAAACGCCGAGCCGGCCCTGGTGGCGGCCTATACCAAGGATAAGCTGCCCCGTTATATGGTGCCCAACAGCTTCCGGCCCCTGGAGGCTTTCCCTTTAACCCCCAACGGCAAGATCGACCGCAAAATGGTGAAAGAAATGGCACAGGCAAAGCCGCCCTGCCGCTGAGCGGAGGCCGTTCCCGGCCAGGCAAGCAAAAGGGTCCCGCCACTCCAGCTTTGCCAAGCTGAAAAAAACGGACTGTCCAGGCCCCAAAGGCGGCGCAGGCCTGCCGCGGGAAACCGTCCGGCTGCGATACTATGCAAAGAAAAGAGGAAAATCAACATGACGTTCGACGAACTATTGGCTATCCTGGAAGATCTGCATTCGGAAATCGACTTCCGTACCGCAACGGCTCTCATTGACGACAAGATTCTGGATTCTTTCGACATTGTCACCATTATTACGGAAATCAACTCCGATTATGGCATCACTATCCCTGCCGGGGAAATCGTACCGGAAAACTTTAATTCAGCCCAGGCTCTCTACCGTCTGGTCCAGCGCCTGGACGACGATATTTAAGACAAGGACGCAGATAGATCATGCTGTTTACCTCTTACCGGTTCATCTTTTTTCTGGCTCTTTTGTTTGTCTTGTATTACACCCTGCCCAGGCGTATGCAGTGGGGGCTGCTTTTGGCTGCCAGCTATTTCTTTTACAGCTTCGCCGGCTGGGGCTGCCTGATCTTTATCGCGGTCACCACGGTTTCCGCCTGGCTGGCGGCGCTGAAAATGGACAACCTGCACAGAGCCCAAAGCGCCTATTTAAAAGAGCATAAGGAAAGCCTGACGGCCGAAGAGAAAAAAGCTTATAAAGCAAAAGGGAAAAAGCGGAAGCTGGCCTGGTTTTTAGCGGCGCTGCTGCTGAACCTGGGCATTTTGGCCGTTTTAAAATACACCAATTTCGCCATCGCCAACCTAAACGAACTCTTCCGCCTTTTCGGCTCCCAAAAGCAGCTGAGCTTTGCCAATCTGCTTTTGCCCATGGGGATTTCGTTTTACCTTTTTCAGACCGTGGGCTATGTGACCGATATTTACCGGGGCAAATATCCGCCGGAGAAAAACCTTTTTAAGTTTGCCCTTTTCGTTTCTTTCTTTCCCCAACTGGTCCAGGGCCCCATCAGCCGCTTTGACGATCTGGCGCCGGTCCTGCTTCGCCCCCACCCCTTTGACAGCCGCACGGTGACTTTCGGCCTGGAACGAATCCTCTGGGGCTACTTCAAAAAGCTGGTGGTGGCCGACCGGCTTTTGGTGGCGGTAAATACCATTATCCGCAATCCTCAGGACTATGACGGTATTTTTGTGCTTCTGGGCATGTTTTTCTATGCCCTGGAGCTTTACGCCGACTTTACCGGCGGCATCGACATCACCATCGGCATTGCCCAGACTCTGGGCATTCCGCTGAAAGAAAACTTTATCCGGCCTTATTTTTCAAAAAGTATCGAAGAATACTGGCGGCGCTGGCACATCACTATGGGCACCTGGTTTCGGGATTACCTCTTTTATCCGGTTTCGGTGAGCAAGCCGATGCTGGCTATCTCGAAAAAATCCCGGGCTCTTTTCGGGCCGGATATCGGCAAACGTATCCCCGTCTACCTGGCTACTTTACTTACCTGGTTCACCACCGGCCTTTGGCACGGCGCCAGCTGGAATTTCATCCTCTGGGGCGTGCTGAACGGCGTGATCATCATCCTTTCCCAGGAATGCACCCCCCTTTACGCCCGCTTCCACAGCCGCTTCAAGGCGGAGGGGACCCCCGGCTGGCGGCTTTTCCAGGTGGCGCGCACTTTCTGGCTGATGAGTGCCCTCCGCACTTTGGACTGCTATCGGGATGTGCCCCTGACCTTCAGGATGCTGGGCACCATTTTTACTGATTTTTCCCTGACTCCTTTGCTGGACGGCTCTCTTGGGACTTTGGGCCTTACGTCGGCGGATTTTGCGGTGACCACGGCCGGCTGCCTGGTTATGCTTTTCGTCGGCTTAAGCCAGCGCAGCGGTCCGGTCAGGGAAAAGCTGGCGGCCCGGCCCGCCTACCAACGCTATGGTGCGGTATTTCTGCTGGCCTTCGCCGTATTGGTCTTCGGCGCCTATGGCGTAGGTTACGACGCCAGCCAATTCATTTATAATCAATTTTGATTTGTGGTAAAATAAACAAAGCGAATTTGATCATAACTCACTTCCCGCGGCGGGGCGGCAAGTTTCCCGCGGATTAAAGAGGCCGTCCGGCAAAATCAAATTCATGATAAAATATGGAGGAGTCCGTGAAAAAAACCAAGCTGCGGCTGGTTCTGTGCGCTCTGGTCTGGATCGCCGCCTTCTTTTTCCTGCAGGCTTTATTTATGCCCAAGTATATGTCCGCCATCCCCGACGGGGCCTTGGTGCGGGAGTATTACGCGGAGACCGCGCCCCACGATGTGATTTTCATCGGGGACTGCGAGGTCTACGAGAACTTCTCCCCCATCACCTTGTGGGAGGAATACGGCGTCACCAGTTATGTCCGGGGCAGCCCCCAGCAGTTGATCTGGCAATCTTACTATACCCTGGAGGACACCCTGAAAAGAGAGACCCCCAAAGCCGTGGTGTTCAATGTCCTTTCCATGAAATACGACGAGCCCCAAAGCGAGGCCTATAACCGGATGGCCCTGGACGGCATGCCTCTTTCCCGGACCAAGCTTCAGGCGGCCCGGGCCTCTATGCTGCCGGAAGAAAACCTGCTGGACTACATCCTCCCTTTTTTCCGTTACCATTCCCGCTGGAGCCAGTTGGAGCCGGAGGATTTCCAGTATCTCTTTCACCGGGATCAGGTAAGCCACAGCGGTTTCCTGATGCGGGCGGATACCAGCGCCGCCGGCGATTTACCCGCGCCGAAAAAGCTGGCCAACTATCAGTTCAGCGACATCTGCTATCAGTACCTTGACCGTATGCGCCTGCTTTGTCAGGAGAAGGGCGTCCAGCTGATCCTGATCAAGGCCCCCAGCCTTTACCCTTACTGGTACGAAGAATGGGATGCCCAGATAGAAGAATACGCGGCGGAACACGGCTTACTTTATCTCAACTTTCTGGAACGTTTAGAGGAAATCCCCATTGACTTCAGCCAGGATACTTACGACAGAGGCCTGCATTTAAATCTTGCCGGCGCCGAAAAGCTGGCTTCTTACTTCGGCCGGATCCTCACTGCGGACTGCGGTTTGCCGGACCGCCGGCAGGACCCGGAAATCGCCGCCGTATGGACGGAAAAGACAGCCCGCTATAACGACAGGAAAGAGGCCCAGCACCGGGAACTGGCGGTGTACGGCTATCTGACCCGGGCCACCGCCCCCGGCAGCCAGCACCCGGCCCTTCCTGCCGATACGCTGCAATGAACCGGGATTTACCCAAACCTGACTTTTAATATGTTGAAGGAGAAACACCATGTACAAATTTTCATTGAAAACCCCGGCGCTTTTTCTTTTGGTTCTGTTGGCTATCCTGGCCTTTGCCGGCTGCGGCAGCCAGGCTTCCGGCGGCAAAGGCGCCTCCGCCGGCCAGGCCGGAGCGGCTGACCCCCAGGACGGCCAGGATACGGTAAAGACCTTCGTCTTTGTCCGGGACGACGTGGAGATCCCCATGAATGCGGAAGCCGCTCCTATTTTGGAGAAACTGGGGGAATCCCTGTCCTATTTTGAAGCGGAAAGCTGCGCCTTCCAGGGTGTGGACCGGGTCTACACCTACGACGGCTTTCAGTTGAACACCTATCCTCTGAATGATGCGGACTATGTCTCTTCCGTGGTATTTACCAGCGACACAGCAGCCACCGGGGAAGGGCTGGAGATCGGTTCCGCCAAAGAAGATATGCTGGCTGCCTACGGCCGGGATTATACGGAGGAATATGGCCAGTACACCTATACTTTGGGCGACTCCCGGCTGATCTTTATTTTGGAAGATGATAAAGTGACCGCCATCGAGTATCAGGCGATTTTACCGAAATAAAGCCCCGATAATAAAGCCAAGATAAGAGAAGGAAAACGTCAAGCTGCCGCTTCCGCCGCGACAGGGAAGGAGAAAAATGGACACAACGATCCTTCGACATTCCAGCCTGTTTCAGGATATCCGCCAGGAAGAAATCCTGGCCATGCTGGCCTGCCTGGGAGCGCGGCAGGTTTCATATGCCAGAGGCGAGACGATTTTTCGGGAAGGGGACCGGATCTCCGAAATAGGGCTGTTGCTTTCGGGCTATGCCCTGATCCACCAGGTGGACTTCTGGGGAAACCGCAGCATCATTGCGGAAGTCCCCCCCGCCGGCCTTTTCGGTGAAGCTTACGCCTGCCTGCCCAAAGAGCCCATGGGCGTCGGCGTGACGGCGGCGGAAGCCTCGGAAGTTCTGTTTGTGAATATCGGCAAAGCGCTGCATCTTTGTTCCAGCGCCTGCGCCTTTCATGAAAAAATGGTACAGAACCTGATTATGACTCTGGCCCGGCGCAACCTGGCCCTGACTCGCAAAATGACCCATACGGGCAAACGAAGTATCCGGGAAAAGCTCCTCTCCTATTTGTCCGAGGAAGCCCGGAAAAAGGACTCCGTATATTTTACCATTCCTTTTTCCCGCCAGGAACTGGCGGATTATCTTGGGGTGGACCGCAGCGCCTTGTCCAAAGAGTTAAGCAAGCTGCGGGAAGAAGGCGTCCTGGATTATAACCGAAGCATGTTCCGTCTGTTAAGAGGAAATGAAAACAGCGTGTAATCAAGCGGCTTTGGCCACGGGGATTACACGCTGTTTTTTATTCCGGCAACGGCGGGGCCGGTGCCGGTCCCGCCTTCCCGGTCAGCCCTCAGGGGCTGCAGTTTTCACAGCTTCGGTAGCCGGCGGACAAGGCTTCTTCCCGGGTATGGAAGAAAACCTGATTTTTTTCTGCCGGCAGGTTTGCGCAGTCCGGGCGATGGAAGATTTGAGAGTTTTTGTTTCCTATATAAGCCTCAGCCGACCAGTCTTCTTCATTTTCCTTCCCGCTCCCGGCTCCCTTTTCCGTCTGATTGCCGGCAGAAATCAAAGGCAGTTCCTTGCCTTCTTCCACAATGAAGCGGACGGCTTTTCCGTCGCTGAGCGCCAGGACAGAGCCCTGCCGGTCGGTGCGCAGAACGGCGGCGCCGGCGTCGGCCAAGCGGCTAAGCACTTCTTCATGGGGATGGCCGTAAGCGTTGTCTTCCGCCACGGAAATAATTGCGTAAGAAGGCATCACCTGCCGCAAAAAAATGTAAGAGGTGGAACTGTCGCTGCCGTGGTGAGCGACTTTCAGCACCGTAGCCTCCAGATCCACGCCGGCTTCCAGAAGCCCAAGTTCCGCGGCCCGTTCCGCATCTCCGGTGAAAAGGAAGGATGTCTGGCCATAAACAATCCGCAATACCAGGGACGTATTATTTAAATCTTCGCCGAAATCCTCCCCGGGGCCCAGGATTTCCACCCGGGCATCTCCCAGAGTAAAACCGTCGCCGGCCTCAGGATGCTCGATGGAGATATCCTGCTTAGCGGCAGCCTTAAGAAAATTTCGGTAAGCTTGGGAATCGGCTGCCGCGGCCGGCGCCAGGATACGGCCGGCAGGCCAGACGTTTAAAGGGCCGGCCAGGCCGCCCACGTGATCCTCGTGAGCATGGCTACAGACTACATAATCCAGGCGGCTGACGCCCAGCTTCTTCAGACAGGCTACGAGGAAGCGGCTGTCTTCCGTATTTCCGCCGTCGATCAAAAGTGTCTGGCCGCCGCAGAATACCAGGCAGGCGTCGGCTTGGCCGACATTTAGAAAAACAGCGCCGAAAGGCGCTTCCAAAGCGGCGGCATCGAAGAGATCACCGGCGGTAATGTCCAAGGCCGCCGGGGTCCCTGTAGCCGGGTCCGCCTGCAGCTCTGCCGGGGTGGTGACCCGGGCGGCGGGGCCGGTATAACCGGACTCCTCCGCAGCCGTTCCCCGGCCGGCAGCGCTGCCGCAGCCGGCCAGCGCCCCCTGGCAAAACAACACCAACAATAACAGTATGGCTGCCGCCCGGACTACGCCCTTTTTTCCTTGAATAAAATTCTTGGTCTGCATTTTCCCCGATCCGGATTCTTTTATTTTCATTCTGCTTTTATTTTACCACCGTGGTTTGCGGAAGGCCAGCCGCGAATCGAAAAAGAAAATTGGCCGCCGGCGCTTTTTTCTTGACATTTTGCCACAAAAAACATAGGATAGTTAGGAGGCATTTTTGCCGATAACTTTATGCAATAAGAGAGGTGAAACAGAATGGACGCAGGAAGTAGTAACAGTGCGAAACCTGGAGGACCTAGGTGCGGTGGACAGGCAAGCCTGTATATTTTTGCGTCCCTGTTCACCCGTTAGAACTCTGGCTTTTGTGCTTTACTTCCTAATCTAAACTACGGATAGGAGGAAAGCAAAATGGCGGAAAACATTGAACTGCAGGAGCTTTTGGAGCTTCTGCAAAAAAAGAGCTACGCTCAGCTCCGGCAAAAGCTGGACAAGATGAACCCCTCGGATATCAGCGAAACTTTGGAGGAGCTCTACGATGGAAACCTGATTGCCAAAGAAGAGCTGCCGCTTTTGTTTCGCATCCTGCCCAAGGAGACCGCCACCGAGACCTTTGTTGAGATGAGCGCCGAAATGCAGGAAATCCTGATCCAGTCTTTCAGCGATAATGAATTGCGGGAAGTCATGGACGATATGTTTTTGGATGATACGGTGGCCATCATCGAAGAAATGCCGGCTATCGTGGTAAAACGGATATTAAAAAACGTGGACCCCGCCACCCGGAAAACCATCAATCAGGTGCTGAATTATCCCGAGGACAGCGCCGGCAGCATCATGACCATCGAGTATGTATCCCTGAAAAAGGATGCTACCGTGCAGCAGGCCTTCGACCATATCCGTAAAACCGGCGTGGATAAAGAGACGATCTACACCTGTTATGTCACCGATCCCAACCGCAAGCTGATCGGCCTGGTCACGGTACGGGAGCTGCTTTTGTCAAACAACGGCGATTTAATCGGCGATATCATGGAGAAAAATATCATCTCGGTGACGACGCTGGACGACCAGGAGCATGTGGCCCGGATATTCAACAAGTACAATTTTTATGCCCTGCCTGTGGTGGACCAGGAAAACCGGCTGGTGGGCATCATCACCGTCGACGACGTTCTGGATATTATGGAGGAAGAAGCCACCGAGGATATCGAGATCATGGCTGCCCTGGTGCCTTCGGATAAGCCCTATCTGAAGACCGGCGTGGTGGAGACCTGGAAAAAACGGATACCCTGGCTTTTGATCCTGATGATCTCCGCTACGTTTACCGGACTGATCATCACCTCCTTTGAGGAAGCCCTTTCGGCTTCCGTGGTGCTGACCGCTTTTATTCCCATGCTGATGGACACCGGAGGAAATTCCGGCAGCCAGTCCTCGGTAACGATCATCCGCAGCTTATCCCTGAACGATATCGAGCTTTCGGATATTTTCCGGATCACCTGGAAAGAAGCCCGGGTCGCTGTATTATGCGGCCTGACTCTGGCGGCGGCCAATTTTGTCAAGCTGATGCTGATCGACCGGACCAGCCTGCAGGTGGCTTTTGTGGTTTGCTCCACCTTGATTGTGACGGTATTTATCGCTAAACTGGTGGGTTGCACCCTGCCTCTGCTGGCCAAAAAGATCGGCTTTGACCCGGCGGTAATGGCCTCTCCTTTTATTACCACCATCGTGGACGCCATTTCTTTGCTGGTGTATTTCAACATTGCCAAGGTTGTGCTGCATCTTTAGCCGGCAAGGGCGGCAAAATGTTTTGGAAGAGCCCAAAAAGCAAAAGAACAGAAAAAATCCGCTCCCACCTCTGGAGCGGATTTTTTGTGATGTAATTGAGGGGGGCTCAATCACTATCGATGGAGAAAAACCTGATGCTTTATTATGTCGAGAACCGTTTCCCTTTTTATAGTATCACGCTATTGAAAAAAAAGCAATTATAATCCATAATGTTTTTAGCACATTTTATTCGCCTTTTTACTACACTGAACATATAGTCAGCAAAGAAAGATTGGTGGTGATCCATAGTATGACGGCGACGATATATCTGGACAACGGCGCGACCAGCTTTCCCAAGCCCCCCGCCGTATGGCAGCAGATGGAGTACTATATCCGTCAGGTGGGCTGCAATATCAACCGGGGCTCCTATGACAAAGCCTACAGCGCCGGCAGTCTGGTACTGGGCACCCGTGAGCGGCTCTGCCGGCTTTTCGGCTTTGACCGTCCGGAAAATGTGATATTTACGGCAAATATCACGGCCTCTTTAAACTTTATTCTGAAAGGTTTTTTGACTGCCCGGGATCACGTATTGGTCAGCGGCCTGGAGCATAATGCGGTTATGCGTCCCCTGGTTCAGCTGGGGACAGATTACAGCGTGATTCCCGGCGACAACAACACCGGAAGGATCGATGCCGGCCCGTCGGGCTGCGCGGCCATAAGGTCGCTGCTGAAGCCTAACAGCAAAGCCGTCGTCCTGTCCCACGGCTCCAACGTCTGCGGTACCATTCAGCCTTTACTGGAGATCGGACGCTTCTGCCGGGAAGAAGGGCTTTATTTTATTGTGGACAGCGCGCAAACCGCCGGCGTTTTTCCCATCGACATGGAACAGATGAAGATCGACGCCTTAGCCTTTACCGGGCATAAGAGCCTGATGGGCCCCCAGGGGATCGGCGGTTTTTTAATTCGCCCGGAGCTGGCGGAAAAGTTAGAACCGCTGATTGCCGGCGGTACCGGCAGCTTTTCGGATTCTCTGGAAATGCCCCGGATTTTGCCGGACCGCTTTGAGGCCGGCACGCCCAACCTGCCGGGGATCTACGGCCTTTCCGGCGCCCTTTCTTTCCTCGATTCCACCGGCCCGGAAAAAATCCGCTCCCACGAGGAAAGGCTGGCCCGGCTGTTTATCGACGCCGTCGGCGAGGAAAACGGCGACGGCCGGACCCTGGTGATCAGCGGTGAAAAGCCGGGGCAAAAAGCCCGGGTAGAGGTAGTTGGAGGTACGGACATCAGCGGCCGGGCTCCGGTAATCTCCCTGGATTTCCCGGATCAGGATAATGCGGAAGCGGCCTTTGCCCTGGAAAACCGCTATGGCGTCATGACCCGCTGCGGGCTGCATTGCTCGCCCCTGGCGCACCGGACCCTGGGCACCTTCCCTCAGGGAGCCGTCCGTTTTTCCATCGGTTATTATAATACCCCCGAGGAAATCCTGGCGGCGGCGGAGGCCGTGCGCCAGGTAGCGCTGGCCGGCCGGTAAGGCGGAAAACTTCCGGCAAAAATTTTCGCCGGGCTGGCTGAAGACGGCCTGCATAAACAGGCGAACACAGGTAAACACAGGTAAACCATCATGACGGTTATACAAAAACCGCTCCGCCGGTGAACTGGCCTGCAGCCCCGGATCGGACAGTGAAAGAAAAACACTGTCTGTTCCGGAGACGGCAGATCTAGAACCTGGCGAAGCGGTTTTGTTTGCTTTATAGGGAAAATCTCCTTGGACTCTATTTTTGGTTTGGTTTTTACCTTTTCTCCAAAGGCACCGGACGGGAAAGGAAATTACCCCGCAGCACCTGGCAGCCGGCTTCCAGTGCCAGCCGGAAGATCTCGCGGCTGTCCACCCTCTCCGCTTCCATCGGAATCTGCAGCCGGAAGCAAAGGGCTTTTACTTCCGCCAGACGGGTGGCGGATTCCAGGTCCTGTCTCTGCGGAAGCAGCAGGGTGTCGTCCAGGACTACCGCGTCGGGTTGAGCCTTTTCCAGGAGGCCCAGAGGATAGCCGGGGCTTCCCACCTGCTTCAGCCCGATACTGAAGCCTTTGCTTTTCAGAAGGCGGAATTGTTCAATGACGTCGCGGCTGATTTCGCTGGGGTCTACGCTGAAGTCAAGACGCAGCACCCGGGTTTCCGCTTTATATTGCTCCGCCGTATCTATATACCAGTAGGCAAATTCCGGCTGGGACAAACTGGCGGCGGATACCGGCACCAAGATCCGGAATTTTTTGCGATTAATCTGACGGGTAGCCTCCGTCTCACACAACCCGCGGAAGATGAACTGGTCATAAAGCTGACCTTCTCCCTGCTCCTTCAGCGCACTGATTAACCGTTCCGGATAAATCATCCCCCGGATATGATGCTGGAACAGCGCCATGGCCTCGGCGCCGATTTCTTTATCGCTTTCCACTGAGTATCCGGGCTGGAGGAACAGCTTCAGTCCGAAGCTGTTTAAGTCGATTTCTTCCTTTGCCGCCAGCTCCGGTTCCCGGCTCCGCCCGCCTTGCCGTTCTCCACGCAGCGATCCGCTCCCGGGCGCGGCCGCCCGGATCTCCTGACGGCCGGACTCTGCCGCCTCGGCCGTCGGCAATTCTTCATTTTCCCGATACCGCTCCTGATCGGTTATCGCTCTATTGGCAATACCGCCTTCCGTTTCTTCCGCCGGCTGCCGCCAGGCTCCCTCATCTTCCTTCGGAGCTTCTTCTGCTTCGAAAGCTTCTGTCCCGGTAAGGACTGCGCCTTCAGCAGGAGTTTCTGTACTTTCCCAGCCCTGCCGGTTAACCGCCGCAGAAATTCCTTCATCTTCCGCAGGCTCAGGCTCGAATTCGGGTTCGGTCTGGAATTCCGCTTCAGGCTGAATCAGCGGTTCGGCCGGGAATTCCGCTTCACCCTGAGCTTCCGGTTCGGGCGGGAATTCCTGCTCAGGCTGAACTGCCCGCTCCCTTTCAGCGGCTTCTTCCCGGGCAGCCTCCGGCTCCGGGGCATACCCTTCGGCAGCTTCGGTATCATCTGCTGCTGTTTTTTCCATTTTTCCGGCTATCTCAACCGCTGCCGCACCGGCTTCTTCCCGGCCTGCCGGCGCCTGGGCGGCTTTGCCAAAACCCCGGGACTTCTTCCCGCCCTTCAGGCTAAAGAAGGCTTCCGGCAAAGCGGCCGGTTCAATGGGAGCATCCTCCCCGGATATTCCTGCGGCGGCCCGGTCAGAGACCTTGGCTTTTTTATCGGCTGTTACCGGGGCCGTTTCCTCCCCGGTCCTCCGGGTGGCTTCTCCGGCGGCGCCGGCGTTTTCTTTCTTTCCGGACTGGGCGGCTGTCTTCCCGGCCTCTGCTTCAGAATTTTTCCGGGCTTTGCCTTTCTTCTGTCCCCCGGCATTTTTCTCGGCTTTTTTATTTTTCGATTTTTTGGCGGAGGCCCGTCCGACAAACATAATGATCACCAGGATAATCACGCCTGCCGCCGCTAAAATCTCCACCTTGAGCAAAGTCGAAGCGCCGGAACCGATCCAGCTGCCGCCGCTTTCCGTATCGTTTTCCGGCTGCGGCCCGTTTTCTCCGGGCTCGCTTTGTCCGGGCTCCGTTTCTCCCGGCTGGGCGGGCTGCCCCTCTCCCTGGGGATTCTGTTCTTCCTGTTGACGTTGTTCTTCTTCCAGCCGCTGTTCTTCCTCCAGCCGCTGTTGTTCTTCTTCCCGGGTCAGGGCCTGAACGGCCTTGGACCGGTCTCCATAATATTTATTAAACAGGGTTTGGGCAAAATCCGCATCCGCTTCCTGTCTTTCTTTCAACATGTCGTTTATTTTGTCTACAAACTGCAGGCCCCATTTACTGGCTACAATGTACAGCGGCAGTTCCGAAAACCGGGCTACGACCTTCAGATCCGACTGCTCTACGGCGCTGCCGTAAACGATGGCGTTTACCTCGCCGGAATCCAGGGCGCTCCGCAAATCCGCCAGAGTATTATACTCCACCAGCTCCGCGGTAAAACCTTTTTCCTCCTGGTATTGGCTGAACAGCTCATTTTGTACGTTATCTTTAATGCCGCCCACTTTCATCCCGTTAAAACCGGCAAAGTCTTCATAAAAGACTTCCGCTTCCGCTTTCACATACATGATGCCGTGCTCGGTGCCGATGGGGATATCCGTAAACGTGATGCCTTTAGGGTTTAAGTCGCCGGCATCCGGCAAATAAGCGCCCAAAATCCCATGGCCCTGACGGATCTTCTCGGGATACTCGCTTCGGACGTATTCCACGCCCTGAAAATGCCAGGCAGTGTTTTTTTCTTCCACAGCCGTCAAAATCTCGCCGGCGGGCCCGGTCAGGACGCCGTTGGCGTCCACGCCGCAGAAATCGTCATATTCCGTATAGCCGGTACGAACATTCATGGCGGCCACAGCCGGCAAGCCGGCCAGGCTCAGCATCAGCAGGATGCACAAGAAAAAAGCCGTCAGCTTTGATCCTTTGTTTTTCAACTTGATCAACCCCTAAACATTCTGATTTTTTCGATTCTGGTATGCCCCCAGGCCTGTGTCTTTTCTAAAGCCGAAGACTGTCCGGCGCTGTTTGCCCTGTTGCGCTTCCGACAGCGCTTGTCAAAATCTGCCCTGCACTGATATTAAAAATATCCGCCGTACTAATATTAAAGTTTTTCCGCCGGGAAATCAATATCTGCCTGAGAAATCAATAAGCGAAGGCACCAGTTTGCCTATGCTTTTTACAAAACATCGGCGCATTTCGCCATATCCCTCTTTGGTCAGATGGCATTCATCCCAAAAAAGTTCCCGGCGGGGCTCTCCTTTGGCGTCGCTGAGGCAGGAAAAAAAGTCGATCACCGGCCAGTCCTTTATCGCAGCCAGCTCTTTTTGCCGGTCACGCCAGCGAGCCAGTCCTCCTTCACTTTCATCCAAAACCGGGGGGCAAAGGCCCAGAACAGGCCGGGCGCCTTCTGCTTCGGCCTGGCCGGCGATGGCCAGGAGGTCCGTCTCCATCTGCGGCCGGGAGCGGCGGCAATACAGATCGTTAGCGCCCCCCATCACCAGAAGATAAAGGGGCTTCGGCGCCAGAGCCTGTTCCGTCCGCAGCAGCATATCCCCCAAAGTATCTCCGTTCCGGCCGAAATTCTTTACCCTTACCGGCCCCAGGGATCTGGCCCAGGAATACTCCGGCCCAAAGGGATAGCCCCAGGTCAGGGAATCTCCCAAAGCGCAGATCAAGTCCTTCACCGGCTGTCCACCTTCCAACGGCTTTCCTCGGTAATTCCGTATTTTCTCATTTTCCGCCAAAGGGTACTGGCGCTCATATTCAGCAGCTGAGCACAAGCCCGCTTGTTTCCGCCGGCATTTTTCAGCGCTTCCAGGATCAGATAGCGCTCGATAGCGCTTTTGGCCAATTTCAGGCCCTTTTCCTCGGCGGCGCTTTCCGGAGGCGCGGCAGCCTTGACCACCTCGACCTCCGGTTCAGGACGGGGATTGGTGATATAGCTGGGCAGGTGCTGTATATCCAGCAGATGGCAGCTTTTTTCACAGACATTCATGGCGTATTCCACGCAGTTTTGCAGTTCCCGGATGTTGCCGGGCCAGGAATAGCTCTGACAGGCCTCGTAGACCTCGCTTTTTGCGCCCACCACCATTTTGGTCAGCAGTCTGTTATATCTCTTGATGAAATAGTCGATCAAAATAGGGATGTCTTCCTTACGCCGGCAAAGGGGCGGGATCACCAGCTCAATGACGTTGAGCCGGAAGTAGAGGTCCTCCCGAAAGGTCTTTTCCCGGACCATTTCCTTGATGTCCCGGTTGGTGGAGGAGATCACCCGGATATCCAAGGGGATACTCTGGCTGCTGCCGATCCGCGTCACCACCCTTTCCTGCAAAACCCGCAGAATCTTTTTTTGCAGCTCCAGGTCCATCTCGCCGATCTCGTCCAAAAAAATAGTGCCGCCGTTGGCTTGTTCAAAGGAACCGGCCATGCCGTTTTTTCCCGCGCCGGTAAACGCGCCCTCCACATAGCCAAAAAGGGTGCTTTCGATCAGGGAGCTGGGTAAAGCGCCGCAGTTAATGGCCACAAAAGGTTGGGACTTTCGCTGGCTTTCGTTATGGATGGCCTGGGCAAACAATTCCTTGCCCGCGCCGGTTTCCCCGAAGATCAGCACGCTGGAATTGGAGGAGGCCACGGCCCGGGCCGTTTCTTTACACTCGGTAATGGCCTGGCTTTTTCCATAAATATCTTCAAAGGTATAGCGGGCATACTGCAGTTTCCAGACATCCGACAACAGCTTTTTTTTGCTTTTCACGCTCTCTTCGTTATTTATACCCAGGCCGAAGTTCTCGCCGACGGGAATGCGCACGGCGACGGCGCCGGGAATAGAAAGAGATGGGCTTACGGTAGGCCTTCGCGACTTCATGGTCTTTTTTGCCGCCTCGCTGACTTTTCCGATAAACTCCGGATTCTGCCGGCCGTTATTATCGGCGCTGTAAAGCCGCTTTCCTTCTTTGTCAAAAATCACGGCTTCTCCGGAAACCACCTGGCTCAATAAGGGCAGCGCCCCCCGCAGCGTGTCCAGCAGCTGCTTTTCCTGCTCTACCAGGACAAGGCTGCAGGTGATGATCACGAATTCGCCTATAGGCCAGGCCCAGACCCGGATATTTTTGTCACGGTCTACCAAGCCCTGCTGAGGCTTCCCGGTTCTGGCCGCCAAAAAAGCCGTATGATGAAAAAAATGCTCCGTCACCCCGATCTTTTTTCCGTTCATATCATAAGAGGCCAGGGTACGGCCTTCCCCGTCGGTCAAAGAGGCCGTGCCGTAAATAGCTTTTGCGATGATCGGCAGCGTGGAGATCAGCGTTTCCTTGTCCATAGCGCTATTCCTCCGGGTTACAAAATCAAGCGAAGAAGATAAAAAGTTCCGCCTCTTTAGCATACCATATTTTCGCCGCTATAATAAGACCGATATTTACAGTTAAAGAATAATCTGAAGGCCTTGACCCGAAAATGAAACCAGGGCCGGCCCTGGTCCCCGATCCGGCCGGCGGACCCTGATCATAAATGAAAGGGCTGCTTCTGAGGAAGGCAAGTCTTCTTCAGAAACAGCTCTCTTTCAGGGAGGGTTTATTTGATTGACGCCCTCAGGGTTCATCCTCAGGATTTGTTGACTCTAAAGTCCGGCGGCCCGGGCTCTCGCCGCCTTTTTTTCTCTGAGGATCATCGACAAGCTGGTGATGACCGCAATGGCTAAAAATAACGCGCTGATAGGTTTGGTGATAAAAATCATCAGACTGCCGTTGGAGGTGATCATTGCCTGACGCAGGGCGTTTTCCAGCATCGGCCCCAGAATCATCGCCAGAACCGTGGGCGCGATCGGAAATTCATAACGGTCCATGAAAAAACCCAGGACGCCGAAACCGATGGCCACCACAACGTCGGACAAGCTGCTGGAAGAAGCGAAGGAACCGATCACGCCGAAGATCATCAGAAAGCTGATCAGCAGAGGTTTCTTGATCATGGCGATGCGGGAAATCGGCTTGACCACCAGCATGCCGATGAGCAAGAGAGCGAAATTCGATAAAATCATCCCGGCAAAAATCGGATACACCACGTCCAGGTGCTGCTTAAACAGCAAAGGTCCCGGCTGGATCCCCTGGATCATCATGGCTCCCAGTAAAACGGCGGTAACGGAATCCCCCGGTATCCCCAGGGTCAGCATGGGGATCATGGCGCCGCCGGACACGGCGTTATTCGCTGATTCCGGCCCCGCGATAGCCTCCAGGGAACCTTTGCCGATCAGTTCCGGATGTTTCGTCTTCCTTTGCACATCCCCATAGGCCACGTAGGAAGCGATAGTTCCGCCGGCGCCCGGCAGAATGCCGATCAGGATGCCCAGGATGCCGCCCCGGATCATAAAATAAAAGGTGCTTTTCAGTTCCTGGAAATTTGGCCAGATCCGCTGGACCTTTATCCGTTCCAGGCTCTCCTCGCCCCGGTACTCCAGAACCAGACGAATCACTTCGGCGAAAGCAAACATACCGATGACCGCCGGCAAAAAAGACAGGCCCCGGGTCAAGGCCGGCTGGCCGAAAGTAAAGCGGGCAAACGGCAAAATCGGGTCATAGCCTACTGTGGCTAATAACAGCCCCAAAAGAGCGGAAAAGAGCCCCTTCAGAAAAGACTTGCCGCTGACGGCAAAGACGGCGGCCAAGCCAAAAACAGTGACGGAAAAATATTCCGCCGGTCCAAAAAGCAATGCAAATTTCGCCAGCAGTGGAGCCAGGAAAATCATGGCCAGGCAGCTGAGCAGGCCGCCTACTACGCCGGCCACATTGGAGATGCCGATGGCCACGCCTCCCTTGCCCTGCATGGTAAGGGCATAGCCGTCGTCCACCACCGCCGCATTGGCCGGCGCTCCCGGCGCCCTTATGGTGATGGCCGTGATGCTCCCCCCATACATGCCGCCGGCGTAGATCCCCAACAGCAGGAGCATTGACGAAACAGGGTCCATATTAAAGGTCAGCGGCGACAGCAGGGCAATGGCCAGAGTGGCCGTCAGCCCCGGTATCGCTCCAAACAGCGTACCGATCAGCACGCCTAAAAGAACAAGCAGGAAGTTCAGCGGCTGAAACACCGTCGCAACCGCCTGGAGAATCAAATCCATCTTATTTCACCTCTAAAATAGGATTCCTCGGGGCAGCGGCGCCTTCAGCAGGATCTGGAAGATCACATAAATGCCGCCGCAGATAATTAAGGTGGTCATCAGGCTTAAGATCAACGTTTCTTTGCTGATTTTACGGAATACGCAGATCGCCAGAACGATACCGGCAATGAAAGTAGCCGTAAAATAGCCCAGATAGCTCATCCCGAAATAGTAGCCCACCAAGATGAGCAGCACCCCGGCCAGCTTTTTCAGCTGACCGGCGCTCAGGCCTTCGCACTCCCGTTTTTCCCGGGCCGCCTGAAGGATCAGCGCCAGGCTGGTAACCGCAAAAAGCGCCGCCACTACCTGGGGATAAAACGCAGGCCCTGCCTTAGCCGTGGCAAAATGCGGAAAAGAGCCCGCCACCACCCAGGCCGTAATGGAAACCATAACGCCGGCTATTCCGGCAAATAAGTCAGCTTTCATGTTCAACCGCCTTCCCGGATCTTTCTTTCGGTCCGCCTGCCGGCCGGCCCTTTACTGAATAAAATTCAATTGTTTCAGGACGGTTTCTACGTTTGGATATTGCTCATCCAACAAGGCCTTGAAGTCCGCGGAGCCCCGATAGTAAAGGTCCATGCCGGCGGCCTTGGCCTTGGCCTGGAATTCAGGATTATCATAGGCCTTTTTAAAGGCGTCCTCCAATTTGGCCCTGACGGCTTCGGGAGTTCCTTTCGGTACGCCAAAGCCGCGCCAGCTTTCCCAGGATACATCGTAGCCCAGCTCTTTGGCCGTGGGCACCTCCGGGAAAATGGCGGATCTCTCGTTGGCCAATACCGCCAGCATGCGGATGCTGCCCTCCTGAATGTGCTGCTCCATACCGGTCAGGGTCTGAATACCGGCATCCACATGTTTTCCGGAAAGGGCGGCAATGATCTCGGCGCTTCCCTTATAAGGCAGATACTTGAACCTGGCGCCGTCGGTGGCCGCCTCTAAAAGGCCTGAGGCCTGGTGGAAAAAGCCGCCCAGAGCCGTAGTGCCCATTTGCAGGGTCTCCGGTTTTTCCGCGGCGGCGGCCAAAAGCTCCTCCAGATTCTGATAAGGGCTGTCTCCGGGGACAAACACGCCTACCGGCTGGGTGGTAAACTGCATGATTAAATCAAAATCATCGTATTTTACCGTGGTTTGGCCCATAGCCTGATTGGTCAGCACATCGAAAGTAAGGTTTGCCAGGGTATAACCGTCGGCCTTGGCATTGACCGCCTGGTCCCAGCCGATAGCGCCGTTGGAGCCGGTAACGTTTTGATAAACAAAGGCCTGTCCCAATTCTGCCGCCGCATAATCTCCGATCAGCCGGGCCGCCAGGTCGGAGCCGCCGCCGGCGGTCCAAACGATGATCATATCAATGGGTTTTTCCGGATAAGGATCTTCCGCGGGCGTTCCTTCAGGCGTTCCTCCCTGACCGCCCGGCTGGGAGGCGTTGGCCTGCCCGGTCTGACCGCCGCAGCCGACCATAGATAATAATATTGATAATATCAGGCCGATCATCAGAATCCCCTTGATTTTTTTCATTTTACTCCCTCTCTTTTCTGCTGTTTTTCAAGTAAGCTCCTTCCAATATGCTGCCGGCCGAATAAACGGCGGCTTTCCTCCTTTCCCTGAAAAATCCTTCATTTGACAAATCCCAGCTGACGTAAAACCCCTTCTACATGGGGGTACTGGGCATCCAGATAAGCGCGGAAATCCTCTGCTTCCGCGTAGACCAGATCCAGCCTGGCCCTTTGGGCCTTTTGCTGGAATTCCGGGTCGTTAAAGGCCTCCCGGAAGGCTGTTTCCAGACGCTGCCGGATCTCCGGAGGCGTTCCCTTCGGAACGCCAAAGCCCCGCCAGCTTTTATATACTACGTCATAGCCAAGCTCTCTGGCCGTGGGCGCTTCCGGAAAATTAGCCAGCCTCTCTTCGGTAAGCACCGCCAAAAGCCGGAGGCCCTCCTCTTCCATATACTGCTCCATGCCCGTCAGCGTCTGTATCCCCGCTTCCGCTTTGCCCCGGATCAGCGCGGCGATAATTTCCTTAGAGCCTTTATAGGGGACCATATTAAAGCGGGCCTTCCCCGCAGCGTTTTCCAGTAGGGTTACTCCCTGATGAAAAAAACCTCCCAGGGGGGTGGTGGCCATCGTGATTTCATTGGGCCTTTCGGCGGCCGCGGCTAAAAGCTCCTCCAGGCTTTGAAAAGGACTGGCGGCGGAAACAAAGATCCCCACGGGCTGAACGGTAAACTGACAGATCAGATCAAAATCCGTATACTTTACGTCAGTTTGCCCCATGGCCTGGTTGGTCAGGATATCGAAGGTCAGATTCGCTATGGTATAGCCGTCCGCCGGAGCCTGCTGGGCTTTCTTCCAGCCCTCGTCGCCATTTTTTCCCGTAACGTTTGAATAGACAAAGGGCTGGCCCAGGGATTTAGCCGCATAACTGCCGATGAGGCGGGCCGCCAGATCGGAGCCTCCTCCGGCAGACCAGACGATGATCATCTCTATGGGTTTTTCCGGGTAATTTTCCACAGCCGCCCGAAGCTCTGCGGTCTGCTTATCGAACATTTGTTCTTCAGCGTAAAACAGCAGGCCGGCAAGCACAAGAATGGCTCCAAAAAGGATTAAGGCGCTACTCTTTATCCGTTTCATCTTCTTCTCCTTTTTTGGAAAGCAATCCCGTCTCTTCATAGTATCGCCTGGCCCCGGGGTGAAGCATTACCGACTGGATCACCGGTAAATTGCCGCTCCTGACCTCTTTATAGGATTGATGGATCATTTCCAGAAAGGCGATGTTTTCGTTAATAATCCTGGCCAGGAGATAAGCCGCTTCTTCCGAAACGTCTTTATTGGCGATCAGTACCGTTTTCATCCCCAGAGTCTGCACGTCCGCCGTCTGCCCCAAATAGGTGCCTGCGGGAATGGTCAGGGACTGCCAGCCGGGAATCGCCGTTAATTTTCTGATGATCCCCGGCTCTATCTGCAATATTCTGGATTCCCGCTTCTCCAAAAGCTCCGCCAGGGCCGGATCATAAAGGGATTCATTGATGACCAAAAGGTCAAAATAGTGATCCTGATAGGCCTTAAACAAGGAACCGCCGTCGGCCGTATAGATTTCCGTTCCCGATTCCAGCGCCTCACCCTGATTTTTCAGCCCGTAAGCCTCCAGGACCTGCTCCAGCAGCATATAACTGGTATCTGAGTCCGACAGGGTCCCCAGCCTGAGTTTTTTGCCGCTGTGCAGCAAATCCCCCAGGTATTCGGCTTCCAAAGACTGGTCCGCAATAAAATACAGGGCCGTGGATTCCATAGCCGCTATGCCCCGGACATTTTCCAGAGTCGCTTCCCCCGACTCCTGCTCCGCCAGCATCCGGTTAAGAATAAGCTGCTGGGAAAAGCCGATATCCGCTTCTCCCCTCTGAATAAGCTTTGTATTGGCGATATCCCCGCCTGTAGAGACCGTGACGGGATATCCGGAGCAGACGTCGTTGACCCTTTCGGCCAGGGCTGCGGCGATTTGAACCCAACTGCCGTTGATCGTGCCCGCCACAAAGGTCAGGGGTTCAATTTTCATTCCTTTGGGGTCTTCGAAATAAGCTTTGTCTCCTTGGGAAAAACCGCAGCCTTCCAAAGACAGCAGGCAAAGCAAACTCATAAAAAGCCCTGTTAATCTGATTGATTTGCATATTCTGTGCCAGCTTTTTTTTCGCAATTTTTTCTCTATTTTATCCGCCATTGCCCCTTATCCGTCCTTCTCTTCTGAAATTCCGCTAAAAAAGAGAAAAAAACTTCCCCTCAAAAGGGAAAAATTTTCCCCCTTGCCCTTTGCCCGGCCGCCGCGTTCTATATTTTGTCCCGATGATACTGCAGCAGCTTGTTGCGCAGCGTCCGCTCGGTGATTCCCAAAAGCTCCGCGGCTCTTTTCCGGTTAAACCGGGTCAGACTCAACGTATCCATAATGGCCTGCTCTTCAATATCGGTGAGGCTTCTGCCTGCCAGCCGGCAGGCGGCTTTGGCTCCTCTTTCATGTTCTCCGCTTTTTTCCAGCTCCGGCAGATCCTCCAGGGACAAAAGGGGACCCTCGGCAAAAGCCACGGCGCGCTCCACGATATTTTCCAGCTCCCGGACATTGCCCGGAAAATCATATTCCTCCAGCAGGCGCAGGACCTCCCGCCTGGCGCCGACCACTTCTTTATTGAACTGGCGGTTATATTTTTGCAGAAAATACCGGAGCAGCAAGGGGATATCTTCGCTGCGGCGGCGTAAAGGAGGAACCTCTATGGTGATTACGTTAAGCCGGTAAAAGAGATCCTCCCGGAAAGTCCCCTGCTCCACCGCCTGACGCAGATCCCGGTTGGTAGCGGCGATCAGCCTGACGTCGGCCTGGATCATCTTGTTGGTCCCTAAAGGGGTGATGGCTTTATCCTGCATTACCCTTAAAAGCTTGGCCTGGATCATCGGATCCATATCGCCGATTTCATCCAGAAACAAAGTGCCTTTATGACAGATCTCAAATTTGCCCTGCCGGTCACGGTCGGCGCCGGTAAAAGCGCCCTTTTTATGTCCAAAGAATTCGCTTTCCAATAAATTAACGGGGATTGCCGAGCAATTCACCGCCTCGTAGCGGTACTCCCTGCGCTGCCCCCGGTAATGGATGGCCTGGGCCACCAAATCTTTACCGGTACCGCTTTCGCCCAAGATCAGGATATTCGAATCGATGTCTTTGACTTTATCTACCATGGTCAATACTCTCTGGATGGCCGGGGAAGAGCCGATAATGGGAACCGTCTCCTGCTTTTCCCCGATCTGGCGGCTCAGCTCCTCCACCCTCCTGCTGAGGCCCGCCTGATTCAGCGCTTTTATAATCAGATTTTTCAGTTCTTCCAGCACCACCGGTTTGCTGACATAATGAAACGCCCCGGCTTTTATGGCCTCCACGGAAGAATCGATGCTGCCGTATCCGGTCATCATGATTACCGGCAGTTTCCTCTCCCTCGCTTTGATCTCCTTCAGCACCTTAAGACCGTCATGGCGGCCCAGCTTAAGGTCCAGGAGCACCAGGTCTGTACCGCCGGCGGAAATCAGCTCCAGGCCTTCCCCCGGCTCCAGGGCCCAGGTTACCCGGTAGCTGTCTTCCAAGGCATAAGCCAGGGATACGCAAATATTCTTTTCATCGTCCAAAATCAAGATATGTTTCATGCTTTTCCCCCTATTCTGCAATGCGGCGGACCAAAGAAACCCGTACCTCCGTACCCTGGTTTTCCCGGCTCAGGATTTCCAGGGCGCCCCGATTTTTTTCCAGCAGGTTACAGCAAATAAATAAGCCCAGTCCTGTTCCCTTCCGCCTGGTGGTATAAAAGGGTTCCAAAACCTTTTTCAGCTGTTCTTCAGGTATACCCGGCCCGTTATCGGCAATGACCACCCGGGCGGTGCCGTTTCCGCAGCCGGCGGTTTTTATTCCGATGACACCCTTTTCCGGCAAGGATTCCACGGCATTTAACAGTAAATTAATAAACACCTGCATCAGCTGCATATTATCGCCATAAACCAAAAGCTCCGGTTCGTAATCCAATTCCAGCCGGATCTCCTTTTTGTTGATTTTCCGCTGTAAAAGCAGGACGACACTGTCCAGCACATCTTTGATCAAAAAGGCTTTCGTATTGTTCTGCTTCGGCTTGGCATATTCCGAGAGGGTAGTCACCATACCGTCCAGACGTCTTACCTCCATGGTAACGATATCCACCATATTCTGCCGGAAATTCGGATTATCAAATTTAACGGGCAAAAGCTCGGCCATGGTCATAATCGACGTCAGAGGCGTTCGGATTTCATGGACAAATTCTGAAACCATTAAGTCCAGGGACTTCATTTTGTCCGCCTTGCAAATTTCTTCCTCAAGGCGCCGCTCCTTACTGTTATCCACGAAATTAATAATGGCGCCCACAGCTTCCCCCTGGCGGTTACGCAAGGGGTAAATCTGATAGACGAACAGCTTTTCCTCCCCGCCCACCAGCACCTCCTTTTCCAGATCGGTGTAGAACACTCCGTAACGCAGGACTTCCCTCAGCTTTTCCCGGTCCACAAAAGACAAAAACTCCTGCCTCGGACCCTCCAGGATCAAGTCCGCCTCCGCCGCCGCCACGGCCGTATCCAGAGCCAGAGCCTGCTTGGCCCGGGCATTCACCGCAGTCACTTCGCTGGCCCGGTTCACCGTAATAATCCCCGTAGATACGCTGTTTAATATATCCTCCTTGAACTGATCCTTATCCTTTAAGCTGTCCTGCTGGCGCACCAGGGCTTCATTGGCCCAGTTCAGTTCCAAGGTCCGCCGTTCCACTTCCTTTTTCAGGGCAGTCCGCCATTTAATGGCCAGCAGGATCACTAAAACCGTGATTAACGCCGTACCGCCTACCAAAAAGAAATACTGCCGGATTTTCCGCTCATAGGAAACTGCGCTTTCCCCGAACCATTTTTCATATATTTTTTCATAACTGCGGTTATTTCTGACAGCCTCCAGCCCTTCATTCAGCCGGGCCAGCAAAGCCCGGTCCGAGGCGTTGGTCATAAAAGCGTAGGTGCTGATATTAAAAGGCTCCCCAACGGACTTAATATCATTTTCCTGATTCCACTTCTGGATCAGGTAGATGCCGGCAACCTTATTCCCGATATAAGAATCCACTTCGTCATTTAAAAGCAGCAGGAAGCCGTGCTCCTGCTCGCTGACGATCTTGGGGCTCCCTCCGTTATATTTATCCAGATAGGAGGTAATGGTGGTGGTCAGGCTCTGGGTATTGATGGCTACCGGGCTGTTCCAGAATCCTTCCAGGTCCGTGATATACTGATTTTCCGTTTTTACAAAAATGCTGTCCTGGCTCTCGATAATCCCTTGGGATGAAAGGAAGCGGCTGTCTTTCTCGTTGGAGATCAGCGCGTCAAGGCCATGGTTCAGAAGATTGTTGCTCAGTCCGGCGGCGTTTTGAGCATACAGCTCCACATCCAGGCCGATCTCTATTCCCACCGCCCGGGCCAGGTCCACGTTGAAGCCTTTGATCATGCCGTTGCTGTCCACATAGGAATAGGGCGGCTCGTTTACTGCCACCCCGATCCTGATGCTGGTATTTTCCTCGTCAAAGATTGTCCGGGCCAAAAGCGGCCCCGGAGACAAAAATCCGGCGAGGCCAAGAAAGGCGGTAAGGCCGAGGAAGACGGTAAAGCCCGCCAGGCCGGACAGCCTGATCCGCTGTTTTTTCTCATTGTTTTGGGGAATTTTTTCGCTTAATTCCATATAAATTCTCTCTCCCAATAGTATTTTACCGCCCCCTGATGAAAGGAAACCGGATATTTCTCGTTAAGCCGGTCAATTCTTATTTCCCTGTCCAGGGGAAAAATTGACTTACACTCGATCATATGGTCGTACAGCGCTTTGATCACCTCATAGGTGACGATCATTTTCGTCTCTCTCTCCGCCGCCAAAAGCACCTCGGTAGCCACCGTCAGAATATACCGGTCCATTCCTTTATAGGTCTGGGCGGGAATCGTGACCACTTCATAGCCCGGCAAAGCTCCTCCCGGGTCCTCGATCAGCCCGGGTTCCTCCAAAGGCAAAAGCAGGATGTCAAAATTGGCGCTCATCCGGGCGATCAGCTTGCTGGGCAGGGCGCTGTGGGCGGCGATGCAGTCGATTTCTGCCGCTTCCATAGCCATGGTAGCGTCTTCTAAATCCAGATAAACAGGCTCAAAATCAGCGTACTCCAAACCATGAAGCCTCAGGATCTCCCTGGTCAGCATCTCTTCTTCGCTGAACCGTCCGCCTACGGCCACCCGTTTATTCCGTAAGTCGGCCAGGCTGTGTATCCCGGAATTTTTGCGGACCACGCACTGAAAGACCAGGGAATATAAGGGAGTGACGATTTGCTTCTGGTTCTTGGGACGAAGGCCGTATTTGGCGGTCTGCGCCGCCTCATCCAATAAAAGCGCCTCTGAGATCAGCTCCAGCCGGCCGTCGTAATCGCCATAGCCCTGAAAACTGCATTTCATCTCCTCAGCGTACTTTTCCACCATCACGCATAACGCCTCAGCCGGAATATATACCTCACATCCGGAAAAAGAACTGCTTATATTCAGGGAATACTCCTCCTTGATATCCGAAAGCAGGTCGTAAGGAATTTCCTCCGGCGGAAACAAATCTATCCCCGATTCCGGATTTTGGGTCCGGGGCGGTTCGTAAAAGCTCCAGAGCAAGGCTCCCGTAAGGGCGATAAAAACCAGAGATATACTGCCGATCAATATCCTTCGGCTTCGCGAGATCGTCAACACCCTGCCTGTCCCTCCTTTCTCTCTCCTCTTTTCTATTCATATCATAAGCATTTAGCAAATTTCAGGCCACTATTATATCGCGGCCCCGGCAAAAGCCACAATCACCAAGAAGGCAAAACGGTTTTGCAAAATTTTACAGCGAGCTTCTCCTGATGAGCTTCTTTGGCCTTCTCCGGCAGACCGGACAGGGTTTTGGGAAGAGCCCGGCCGCGTTACAAGCGTTACAATCAGAATTTTGGATATCTCGTTATCATCAGGATTCGTGATATAATGAACGCAGTGAATTACGGCATAATCGAATAGGCTTAATATCAGCGGCAAAACCGACAGGGGGTATTCTTTTGGAAACGATACAGTTGAATTATGGCTCACAGCAGGTGGCTTTGGAGATCGAAGGCGCGGCTTCCGTAACCTGGCTCAGGGAAAAGGACATCCCGGCTATTTCCGATCTGGAGTCCGCCTTTCGCCGGGCGGTGGAAGAAGAGGCGGTGGACTCGCCGCCGTTAAAAGAGCTGCTGGGACCCGAGGATCTGGTCACTATCGTCATCAGTGATATTACCCGGTTTTGGATGCGCCAGGATAAGATCCTTGAAGTCATGGTGGATTATCTGCGCCGGGAAATCGGACTGCCTGCTGAAAATATCGCGGTGCTGGTAGCCCTGGGCACCCACCGTCCCCAGACCGAGGAAGAACTGAAGCTTTTGGTGACGCCAAAGCTTTACGCTGAACTTCAGGTAAAAAACCACGACTGCCTGGCCGACGATCTGGTCTATCTGGGGACCACTTCCTTTGGTACGGAGGTGCGGATAAACCCCCTGGCCGCAGGCCGTAAGCTGATTCTCTTAAGCGGAACGGTCCACCACCTGATGGCCGGTTACGGCGGAGGCCGGAAAAGCATTCTGCCCGGTATCGCCGCCAAATCCACCATCAACCAAAATCATTTACACTCTTTAAGTCCGGACCGGCCCTGTTCCAACCCCCTGATCGGCATGGGAGTGCTGGCGGACAATCCCGTCCATGCCGACATGGCCGAGGCGGCCGCCATGGCCAAGCCGGTTTTCGGCGTAAATATCGTGGTCAACGGCCGTTCCCAGCACTGCGCCCTGATCGCCGGCCATTGGGACAGGGCCTGGCAAAAAAGCTGCCGGCTGGTTCAGGAAAATATGGGGGTCCCTATCGCCAAAAAAGCCGATGTGGTTATTGTCAGCTGCGGCGGCTATCCCAAAGACATCAATCTTTACCAGGCGGTAAAATCCCTGCTGAACGCCGCCGAAGGCGTACGGGAAGGCGGTACGATCCTGTTTTTGGCCGAATGCCGGGAAGGCGGCGGCGCCCCGGAATTTTTCGATTGGATACGTCCTCTGGAAGCGGGCCGGCTGGACCAGGCCCTGCGGGAAAGCTTCAGCATTGCCGGTTATATCTTTTACGCCTCCTGCGAGGTTTCCTCCAGGTGCCGGGTATTTACGTTAAGCCGGCTGCCGGCGGATACACTGAATCACATGGGACTGGGCGGCTGTGCCAGCGTCCAAGAGCTTTTGGCCCGGGTGGATTTTACCGGCAAAGACGTTTACATCATGCCCTACGGCGGCAATACCGTCCCCTTCCTAACGGCGGAGGACGGCGCCGGCAAACCGGGGCCGGGAAATCTATGACGGGAAAAAATTTTTGCCAAAACTCTTGACAACCTTTTAGAAAAGTGGTTTCATATCACCATAAACTGTTGAGGTAGAGATCAAACCGTCGGCGCACGCACAGAGAGCCGGGGCAGCTGAGAGCCCGGCCGGAAGCGAGGCGGCAAATGGACTACTGAGGGCGCAGGGAAAAGCGATATTCCAGGGAGCCGTGAAGGAGGCCGTCCGCTAAGGAAGGTCATCCCTAAAACGGCTGACCCGATAGGAAGCTGAGTATTTTGCGACGCAGCGCCAGCGTTAACGGGCGAAGAGTGTGTCGGCACTCTGTGAAAGCCGGGCAGTCTTTGTACTGCCAATCAAGGTGGCACCGCAGATGGAACATCTGTCCTTGAAATCAGGGACAGGTGTTTTTTTATTTCCCATAAAAGGGAAAACCTGAAGCAAGCCGCCGGAGACGGCCCGGACTGGATCAAGGCAAACCGTCATAAAACAAAATTTTATGATGAAAGGAAGATCCCCATGAAAAAACTTACTGCACTGCTTCTCACCGCCGTATTACTGCTCTCCCTGGCCGGCTGCGGCTCCGATAACGCCGGAAATAATTCCGCCTCCCCCTCCGGCGGGCAAAGCCAAAGCCCCGCGACAGGCGCCGGCGGCGAAGCCCCGGAGCCCCTGGTGGCCGGCGTCGTTCAATTGGCCGACAACGGCGCTTTCACCGATATGCGCCAAGGCTTCATCAGCCGTATGCGGGAGCTGGGCTACAGCGAAGAACAGCTGAAGTTTGAAGAGAAAAACGCCCAGGGAGACATGACCAACCTGAACACGATCTGTCAGGAACTGGCGGATGAAAAGGTGGATTTTATCGTCACCATCGCCACCCCCGCCGCCCAGGCTATGGTAAATCTGGAGTCCGGCATCCCCGTATTCTTCATTTCCGTATCCAATCCCGTAGGCGCCGGCATCATCACGGATATGGCTAAACCCGATAAGCTGGCCACCGGCACCTCCAACGCCATTCCCGTGGAAGAAATCTTCAATCTGGCCGATAAGCTGACCCCTGGCCTTGAGTCTTTCGGCATCCTCTACAATACCGGCGAGGTAAACGCCGTCACCACCGCCGCCAACGCCAAGGCCTACCTGGAATCTCAGAATATCCGGGTGGAAGAGGCCGTAGTCACCACCTCCTCAGAGGTCCAGCAGGCAGCCCAGAATCTGGCGGATAATGTGGAGGCCATCTTCGTTCCCAACGACAGCCTGGTCCAAAGCGCCATGCCTCAGGTGGCCCAGGTGGCCAAGGAGGCCAAGATCCCCGTCTACGGCAGCTCCGCGGTAATGGTGGAATCCGGCGCCTTTGCCACCATCAGCATCAGCGACCAGGAAATCGGCTCCATGACCGCCGATATGACCGACCGCTATTTAAAAGGGACCGCCATCGAGGATATCCCGGCCATCGTGGTTTCTGATTTCACTACGGTAATCAATAAAGCCACCGCCGACGCCATCGGCGCCCAGCTGTCCCAGGAAGTTCTGTCTTCCGCCCTTTTGGTGGAACAAGAAGACTAAAGAAAAGTAAGGAGACCCGCCATGACCCTTTTGATCGGCTCCCTGCAGCTGGGCCTGCTTTACGGTCTTTTGGCCCTGGGAGTGTATATCACCTTCCGCATTCTGAATATCCCCGACCTGACGGCTGACGGCAGCTTCACCCTGGGCCTGGCGGTTTCCGCCGCTCTGGCCCTGGGGGGGCACCCCCTTTTGGGGCTGGCGGCAGCCCTCCTGGCCGGCTGCCTGGCGGGAGCCGTCACCGGGTTTTTGCAGACCAAAGGCGGGATCCACCCGATCCTGGCCGGCATTCTCACCATGAGCGGCCTTTATACCGTCAACCTCTTTACCCTGGGCGCTACCCCCAATGTCTCTTTGATCGGCAAGGACACCCTGTTCAGCCTGATCCGGGACCTGTATCCCGCCTTGTCCAAAGATGCCGGAAGAACGCTGATCTCCCTGGCCGCCGGCCTGCTGCTTTTTGGCCTGCTGTCCTGGTTTTTTAAAACCCACCTGGGGCTGTGCATCCGGGCAACCGGCGATAATGAGGACATGGTCCGTTCTTCCTCTATTAACGTGGATTTCACCAAAATCGCCGCCCTGTCAATCTCCAACGGCTGCGTAGCTCTTTCCGGCGCCCTGATCAATCAATATCAGGGTTATGCCGATATGAGCTCCGGCGTAGGCATCGTGGTGGTGGGCCTGGCCTCCGTGATCATCGGTGAGACCCTGCTGGGCCGCCGCGGCGTCAGCTTCGGCTTATTTTCGGCTCTGGCCGGCTCTCTGATCTACCGGCTGATGGTGGCCCTGGCCGTCAAGTCCAGCTTCTTTCCCGCCTACGGCTTAAAGCTGGTTTCCGCTATGATCGTGGCCGCCGCATTATCTTTGCCGGCCCTCCGGGAAAGGCTTCATTTTACCCGCCTGAGAAAGGAGGCCCGCCGCCATGCTGAAAATCAGCCGCGCCTGTAAGACTTTTCAAGCCGGCACCGTAAATGAGCACGCCGCCCTGCGGGAAGTCAGCCTGAATCTGGCCCCGGGGGAATTTGTCACCGTCATCGGCCCCAACGGCGCCGGCAAATCCACCCTTTTTAACGCGATCAGCGGCCAATTCTGGCTGGATTCCGGCAATATCCGGCTGGCAGGCCGGGACATCACCTATGAGAAAGAGCATAAACGGGCTGCCCTGATGGGCCGGCTTTTTCAGGATCCCCTGCGGGGCACGGCCCCCCAAATGACCGTAGAGGAAAACCTGGCTTTAGCCTATAACCGCCGGAAGCTGGGCCTTTTGCAGCTGGCGGTGAGCCGTAAGAACAGCGCCTTTTTCCGGGAAAAGCTGGCCGCTTTCGGCATGGGGCTGGAAGACCGGCTTCAAAGCAAAATGGGGCTGCTCTCCGGGGGCCAGCGCCAGGCAGTGGCCCTTTTGATGTGCACCGTGGCTTCGCCCAGGCTTTTGCTTTTGGATGAGCATACTGCGGCTTTGGATCCTTTAGCGGCGGAAAAGGTGATGAAGATCACGGAAGAAATCGTCAGCCGGCAAAAGCTGACCACCCTGATGATCACCCATAATATGAAGGATGCTCTGGTCACCGGCAGCCGGACCATTATGCTGGAACAGGGCCGGATCCTGCTGGATCTTTCCGGTCCGGAACGGGAAGCCATGACCTTGCCAAAGCTCTTGGAACTTTACCGCCAGAGCGGCCAGGGGGAGCTGGATGAGGACCGGCTGCTTTTGGTAAAGTAGGCAGGCCGGTAAACCTGCCTACTGCCTGCCGCCTGCCCCCCAAAAAACGGGTGTATTCCTGAGGCTGACCCAACGATCAAGAAAATCATTTCTCAAAAAAACCGACCCTGTTCAGCCTGCCCTTGCTTACGCTGAAACAGCGGCGGAGACGCTGATCTCCGCCGCTGTTTTTTTATATTTCCCCGTTTTTTTATATTTTCCCCTGATTAAAATTAAATTTTAGAAATATATTGACAAGTTCTGCTGTCTCAGCTATTTTAGATATATAATCTGTAATGATTGTTTCGCAACAGCAATATAACAGTAAAAGGATGTGGAAAGCTTGGATCAGGAAAAATTAAGAGATAATGCGTTGAAGCTATTATCCCAATGCTGCGGGCTAAAATTGGGGGAAAACGTATTGATCATAACAGATCCCAAACAATCTCCAGAGTTGTACTGGAACCTGTTTGATGCCGCTAACCAATTGGGCGGCAAGCCGGTGGTTTGCCTGATGAACCAGGTGCCGCCGGGCGGCAGCCTACCGAAAGCGGTGGACGCCGCCGCCAAAGCCTCCGACATCATCATTGCCCCCACCTCCACTTCTATTTTTCATTCGGAAAGCATACGGGTGGCCTGCCTGCCTCCTTATAACGCCCGTTTGTCCGCCCTCTCGGAATGGCAGCTGGATACCCTGGCATCCGGTGGAATCGAGGCGGATTTTGCCGCTATCGCGCCAAAGGTGGAGCAAATCCAGCAATACGTCAGCAAGGGCCGGCATATCACTCTGACTACGCCGGGCGGCACCATGATTGAAGCGGATATTCAGGGCAGGGAAGCCTGGGCCAATACCGGAATTTCCGATCGTCCCGGAGTAAAGATGGGCCTGCCTACCATCGAAGTCTTTATCGCCCCCCTGGAAGAGTCGGTAAACGGCGTCATCTGTGTGGACGCCAGCTGCTCCGGCGGCATCGGCATCATTCGGCAGCCTATCCGAATCACCGTGGAAAAGGGCCGGGCGGTTTCCGTAGAAGGCGGTGAGGAAGCGGCTCAGCTCAGAAAACTCCTGCTGGAGGCCGCCACGGAAAAAGCCTATCAGGTGGCGGAAATCGCCGTGGGACTGAACCCTCATTGCCGGATAACCGGCAATATCAACGAGGACGAGGGAAAATACGGCACCTGCCATATCGCCCTGGGAAACAACACCGGCTTCGGCGGCGTTAACTTCGCCCCCCTGCATATCGACATGGTGCAGTGGAAACCCACCCTGACCGTCGATGGGGAAACCCTTTTTGAAGCGGGCCAATGCCTGGTCTGACATAACGCTGAAACTGTCTGAAGTAGGGAGGCCTGAACATGAGCAAATACATTATTAAACGTCTGTTGATCATGATCCCCACCCTCATGCTGATCACCATGATCGTTTTCGGGATCATGTGCCTGACGCCCAGCAGCCCCGGCAGGGTCATTCTCGGCGAAAAAGCGGATCAGGCCGCCGTGGATGAGCTGAACCAGCGTCTGGGAGTAAACGACCCTTTTCTGATCCGTTATTTTAACTATCTGAAAGGAATCCTCAAGGGTGATCTGGGGAATTCCTACCGTTCCAACCGGCCGGTCAGAGACGACATCTTGCTGCGCCTGCCCAATACCCTGATCCTGACTACCGCCGCCATCGGCCTGGCTCTTCTGATCGGTATCCCCATCGGCGTGTTGTCCGCAGTGAAGCAATACAGCGTATACGACATGCTGGGCACCACCTTCGCCATGTTTATGGCTTCGGTCCCCACCTTCTGGCTGAGCCTGATGGCCATCGTTCTGTTTTCCCTGAAGCTGAAATGGCTTCCCTCCAACGGCCTGGATTCCTTCCGCCATTTCATCCTGCCTACCGTCACTCTGGCCCTGGGGGCCGCGGCATCCCTGGTCCGCTTAACCCGAACCACCATGCTGGAAACCATCCGGCAGGACTATATCCGAACCGCCTATTCCAAAGGCCAGTCTCCCGGCATCATCATTTTTCGCCATGCCCTTAATAACGCCCTGCTGCCGGTGATCACTTCCGCCGGGATGCAGTTTGGCGGCATTATGGGCAGTGCCGTGGTGCTGGAGCAGGTTTTTGCCATCAACGGCATCGGCACCATTATCGTTCAGACCACCATGTCGGTAGGAATGATGATTAAGGACGCCGCCGCCATGAGCTTTCTGGGCATGGGTATCCAGCCGCCCTCTCCGGAGTGGGGGGCTATGCTGTCCGAGGGCAAAAGCTACATGATGTACGCCGCCCATATCGTCGTCATTCCCGGCCTTGCCATCGCCGTCACCGCCCTGGCCCTGAATCTGATGGGCGACGGCCTGCGGGATGTGCTGGACCCCAGATTAAAGGATTAGGTGATCGCCATGACACAAAATTCAGCCCCTGCTGAGAATTTGCTTGAAGTCAGGGATTTAAAGGTTGTCTATAAAACCGACGAGGCGGTGGTTTTTGCCGTTAATGGCCTCAGCTTTTCCCTGGCTCCCGGGGAAACCATCGGACTGGTGGGGGAAACCGGCGCCGGTAAAACCACCACAGCCCTTTCTATCCTCCGGCTTTTGCCGGAGCGGACGGCCCGTATCGAGGCCGGAGAAATCTTCTTTAAAGGAGAAGACCTGCTGAAAAAAAACCAGCAGGAGATAAGAAAGGTCCGGGGCCAGGGAATCTCCATGATCTTTCAGGACCCTATGACCTCCTTAAATCCCATCATGACCGTAGGCCAACAGATCTATGAATCTTTAGAGATCGATAACCGTAACAACGGCGGCAAAAAAACCAGGGAAGAGCTGGAAGCCCGGGTGGATGAACTGCTGAGCCTTGTGGGAATCCAGGCCCGCCGGAAAAACGAATACCCCAACCAGTTTTCCGGCGGCATGAAGCAAAGAGTGGTCATCGCCATCGCCCTGGCCTGCAACCCTTCCTTAATTATTGCCGACGAACCCACAACGGCTTTGGACGTCACCATCCAGGCCCAGGTCCTGGCCCTCATGTCGGTACTGAAAAACAAAACCGGCACTTCCCTGATCCTGATCACCCATGATTTGGGCGTGGTGGCCCAGATCTGCGATAAGGTCTGCGTTATGTACGCCGGAGAAATCATCGAATCCGGCACGGTGGAGGAAGTCTTCGAGGGAGAGCGGAAGCATCCCTATACCCAGGGCCTTTTCGGCTCCATCCCCGACCTGGAAACCGAGACGGAGCGGCTGAATCCCATCGAGGGCCTGATGCCCGACCCTACCGACTTACCGGCAGGCTGTAAATTCCATCCCCGCTGCAAATTCAGCATGCCCGTCTGCCAAACCCAGTCTCCCGCTTACGCCAGGGAGGGCAGCCACCAGATCGCCTGCCATCTCTTTCATCCGGCCAAAAAGGAGGAATCCCCATGGAGCCTTTGTTGAAAACCGTTCATCTGAAAAAACACTTCAAGGTCAATTCCGGACTGCTTCATGCGGTGGATGACGTAAATCTGGAGATAGCCAAAGGAAAGACCCTAGGGGTGGTGGGTGAATCCGGCTGCGGCAAATCCACCCTGGGCCGGACCATCCTGCGGCTTTTGGAAGCCACCTCCGGCCAGGTTTTCTTTAACGGCCGGGATATCCTGAAAGCCGATCGCCGGGAGATGCGGGAAATTCGCACAAAGATGCAGATTGTATTTCAGGATCCTTATTCCAGCCTGAACCCCAGGATGTCGGTCTTCCAGCTGATCGCCGAGCCCCTGATCCGTAACAAGATTTATCCGCAAACAAAAGATCTGGAAAGGCGGATTTTTCAGCTGATGGAAACTGTGGGCCTGACCTCCCGCTTCGTCAACTCCTATCCCCACGAACTGGACGGCGGCCGCCGGCAAAGGATCGGCATTGCCAGGGCCTTGGCCCTGAACCCGGAGTTCATTATTTGCGACGAACCCGTCTCGGCTCTGGACGTCTCTATCCAGGCCCAGATCCTTAACCTTTTGATGGATCTCCAGGACCAGCTGGGGCTGACCTATCTGTTTATCACCCACAACCTGGCGGTAGTCAAGCACATCTCCGACGATGTGGCGGTAATGTATTTGGGCCAGTGCGTAGAAAAAGCCGATTCCCGGGAGCTATTTAAAAACCCTCTGCATCCCTATACCAAAGCCCTGTTGGCCTCCATCCCCGAGCCAAAGCTTTGCAGCCGTAAAAAATTCAGCATATTGAAAGGAGAGCTGTCCAACCCCATCAACCCCGAACCCGGCTGCCGCTTTGCTCCCCGATGTCCCTATTGTTCCCCGGCCTGTAAAGAAAAGGATATCCCTCTAAAAGAACAAGCTCCCAGCCATTTTGTCGCCTGCACCTTGTATTGAACTGTAATTTGGATGAAACAAATGCTAAGGAGGTAAATTATGAATCAGCGGACAGGTAAGCTTTTTGCTCTTTTTCTCACGGTGCTGCTGGCCCTGAACCCTTTGGCAGGCTGCGGCAGCGCCTCCTCCGGCGAAACCGCTCAGGGCGGCGGTGAAAGCCAGGCTCCCGGGCAGAAGATGATGGTAGCGGCGGCGCCCACCGCCCCCATCAACATGGATCCCTACAAGTCCTACGGCGATAATGCATACGGCCATAAACAGATTTATAACGCTTTGATTTATCTGGAAGGCCAGGACCGGGAAACCAAGTGCGACCTGGCGGAGTCCTACGAGGTTTCGGAAGACGGACTGACTTATACCTTTACTCTGCGCAAGGGCGTTAAGTTCCACAACGGCGATGAATTTGATGCGGAAGACGCTCAGTTTTCTGTGCTGATGGCTCCCAAGTCCGAATTCAGCCGCCAATATTCCAGCGACATTGTAGGCTGCGATATCCTGGACGATTATAAAATCGCCATCCGGTTAAAAGCCCCTAACGTCAGTATCCTGGAGCGGCTTTCCAACATCTTTATGATGAACAAAGAGGTGTATGAAAAGTTCGGTGAAAATTACGGCGTCAGCGCCGAATCCGTCTGCGGCACCGGCCCATACCTCCTGAGCCAGTGGATCCCCGGCAGCGAATGTATATTCGAGGCCAATTCTGACTACTTCAAGGGTGAGCCGGCCATCAAAAACGTGAAGCTGAAAGCCATGCCTGATGAAAACACCGCAGTTATCGCCCTGCAGACCGGGGAAATCCATCTGTATATCGGCGATATCCCCGGTATTGCCTGGGACACCATCGCCAACGATCAGAACCTGAATCTGGTGACCTATGCTTCCTCTAAACTCTATGATTACATCATGAACTGTAAAGACGGCATGTTCTCCGACCTGCGGATGCGCCAGGCGGCAGCTTACGCTGTGGATCGGCAAAACGCCATGAATATCGGCGTGGAGGGGCATGGTTATGTGGCCGACTATCCCGGTTACCCCAACTTCAAGGGCCGGCCGGACATTGAAAACATCTGGCCTTATCAGGTGGATCTGGACAAGGCCCGGGAACTGGTGAAAGAAGCCGGCTATGAAGGTGCTCCGGTATCGGTGAAGTCCTACGCCCTGGAGCCTTACTCCAAGCTGGCCACGGCTTTGCAAAGCGAGCTCACCTCCATCGGACTGAACGCTACCGTGGAGCTGATGGAAAAGAATACCTATATTGAGGAAGTCCTCAATAACGGCAATTATGAGATCGGCGTTATCCGCCATTATCCCGAGGCCGCTATGGACATGTATGAAATGATGAACATGTTCCTGGAAGAACAGATCCCCGGCTGGAACTGGACCTGGTATGTCAGTTCCGTTATGGAAGATATCCTGCCCAAAGCCGCCGGCGAACAAGATCCCCAGACCCGCAAAGATTTATATGCCGTGGCTATTCAGGATTTCGTGGATAACGTACCTTTGATCCCTCTCTATGCGCCGGTAGGCAACCGGGCCTTTACCAAAGATTTGACCATTGATCCCGGCAATGTCCAATATGAAATGTTTAATTGGTACAGCTGGGCCGAATAAGCTTTTGCCTCCCTCAAGGGGGATGCGGCAAGGGTCAAACCGCCGTATCCCCCATTCTTTATCAAGTCCCTTTTCCGCTGCTGCCGGTTCCTGCCGCCGGCCCTCCGGGATACCTTCAATCTTTACCAATACTATTTGAAAATCCAGGCAGGTTTCCTGTATAATAATAGAAAAACGTTCCTACAGCAAAAGCCGGATCAGGAGAGCGCTATGAATTACAACATCCCTCAGGTTTGGAATGTAAACAAAAATCTTTCCACCCCACTATTCAAACAATTAGCGGATAATATCAAATGGAGCATCTGCCTGGGCAACATCCCCGACGGCTGGCGTCTGCCGCCGGTGCGGCAAATGTCCACGGCCCTTTCCATCAGCATAGATACGGTACGGGCGGCATACAAATTGCTCGAAGAAATGGGGCTGGTCATTACGCGCCCTCAGCACGGAACCGTGGTAATCAAACCGGGAGAAAAAATTTCCGGCGCCCCAGATCAGCAAAGTCCCGATTTTACCTCCGCCATTCTGAACTATCTTTCCAGGGGCCACAGCGAAGATGAAATCGAAACGCTTTTTAAGACCGCTCTGGATAAAGTGGTCAGGCTTCAGTCCAACAAGCTGTTATTTATTGAATGTGACCCTTACGACGAGATCACCCTGTGCCGTCAGTTACAAGATTACCTGGATAAGCCGGTGGATTTCCTGCTTCTGGATAACCTGGACCTTCTGATCGGAAGGTTAAAAAACGACCCCGGCTGTTATAAATGCATTATCACTACCTTTTTTCATTACGCCACCGTCCAGCAGGCTCTGATTCCGTTTAAAATCCCGGTTTACGGAGTGGTGGTGGAGTTCAATCGAAACACGGTGCATATGATCGCCGACTTTAATGAAAACACCCGGGTGGCGGTGGTCTGCAAACCCCAACATTCCCTGGAGTACATGATCAGCTTCATTGAAAGCATAAAATCGGGACTGAATATCCGCTCCGGCGTGTTAGGGAACGGCAGCGACGTCGCCCCTTTGGTCCGGTGGGCAGATGTGGTTTTTGCCACCCACCCTTGTGAAAAGGAGATTCAAAAGCTCCGTGACGACCTCCGGATTTATCCCTTCTGTGATCAAATCAACGCCCAGTCTCTGGGGATCCTCCGGGAGAATCTGAAATTACTGGAGGGCCTGAGCTTCGACGAAGATTAATTCCCGGATCTCCCGGGGCCGGAACAGGGATTTCATCTGTATATGGCTCAATGTTCATATATGGGGCACCATAAAAAAACGGCTTGCAAGCCGTTTTTCAGCGTTCATGATTCCAGTTCCGGTTCCAGAGTTCGGAAATAATCTGTGTCAAAAAAATCATACAGGCTGACTTCCAGCCCGTCACAAACTCTTTTAAGATTACGAAGCTTCGGATTTGACCGGTCACCCCGGGACATATAACGTACTGTGGACTCCGGTACACCTGATAAAAACGCCAGTTCATAAAAGGATATCTCCTTTTCCTTGCACAGTTCAATCAATCGATGGGCTACTGCCTCACTCATATTCATCAAAAGGCCTCCAAAATGAGCTTAATGATGATATTTTATGTTATTTTTCTATATTTGTGCAGCAACCAGTTGCGGCAATCTTTAGAATATGCTATACTAAGTAAAGCCCGAGATGCAAAAAATATTACTATGTGCATCTCCTTTTATTTGCAGAACCGGCACTATGTATCATAGTGCCGGTTTATCTTTCCGCCTTTATCTCCAGGGATCAAGGGAAAAATCGGGGCGGAAGTCCCTGATTTCGCATGCAAAAGATAAAACATGCCTGCCGTCAAGAAGAAAAGCTGAATTTTTTCATTTACCCCCTTTTCATCTCTTAATTTTCGATGTATAATGTTATTTGTCTTTGACAAGGCACAGTTTTGGACCGTTAGCTCAGTTGGTAGAGCACCTGACTCTTAATCAGGGTGTCCAGGGTTCGAGCCCCTGACGGTCCACCAGCCGCAAAACCCCGCAGGCCCTTATTATAAGGCTCTGCGGTTTTTTTATGCCTCTCTGCATTTCCTGATTCTCCTCATTTTCCCGGTTCATGTTTTCGCCTTCTATAGCCCAGGCTATTGGCTACGGCGATATCAATCACCCGGTTATGTCTATAATCTTTCCCGTCAAGATCAATCCGGAAAAGAGGAATCGGCAAATCCACCGATTCACTGCTGCGATCCAGCTCATAAACATAGGCCTCATCCACGCCGCGAAGCTGCTTTAAGCCAAAATCCCGGAAAAAATTCAGATCCTCGGCGCTGAAGGAGTGCTCGTTGGCAGATCCCCGGGGGTGATTGTGAGTCAGGACAGCGCCTTTCAGCGCCTTGGCCAACACTTCCGGATATACGCTTTCCTTGCCGCCTGTGATCCGATAGACTTTGCCGTCTTCCAGGATGACGTAGGCATTTTCCAAGGGCTCATCCCGGATAGCGGCTTCATATTCCTCTATTTTGGATTGAATCAAAGCCCCATCTGCCGGATCGAGCCTTTCAATAAAAACCGGAGGAGTCAATTTCCCGCCTCTCCCTTCCTGGCCGGCTGCCGGACCGGCAGGGAGCTGGCTCTTTTGCCGGTCCTTATACGTTATGCCGGCCGGAATCCGGATAGGCCTTCTTTTGGTGCGCCGGGAAAAGGAAAATCCGGTCCTCTCAAAGGCCGGGTTCGGATATTGCCCCAGGAAGCGAATGAGCCGGCGCCTCCCGGCACATAATAGGCTCAAACAGGAGAGGGGATTTTAACATGAAACTAAGCGCAAGAAATCAGCTCAAGGGAAAAATTAAGGCCATTCAGCCGGGAGCAGTAAATGCGATCGTTACGCTTTTGGTTGGTGAAAATCAGATTGTCGCCTCCATCACTATGGATAGCGTAAAGACCCTGGATCTGAAAATCGGGGATGAAGCCTATGCGGTGATCAAAGCCTCATCGGTCATGATCGCCGTGGATTAACAAGCCCTCCGGCTTAAATTTCCCTTGTCCCCTAAGGTTGAGGTGAAAATATGGACCAAAAGAAAAAACGGCCTGCCGTAAACGGAGATGCCGATAAGCCTATCCCGAAAACATACCCAGTGCTGGACACCGACCTGGCCCGGGATAACCTTGAAAACGACCTGCCCGACGCCGACCTGCAAGACCTATGATCTCTCCGCCGCCCGGAAGAGCGGCTTCTTTTTCAAATTTCAAAGGCTCTGGGAATATCGGATTTCTACGGAAGCGACGCCTGACCCACCGATTCGGAATAAACATAAAGAAGCTGCCGGGGGCCAATGATATTTGCGGCCCGGCAGCTTCTTTATGCTTCAATTTATTCAGGGGAAATGCAACTTTTGTGCGGTTATTTCCCTCAGTGTATGCTTTTATCCAACAATCTTCTTTTTCCCTTGATGTATAAAATAAAGTATGGTAACATAGAATCGTTGAAGGGAGTTGTCGCTTGTGGTGAAGCGGCAGGTTCCGTTACCAATGTAAACGGCAAACCGCCGGCAACGGCGGTTTTGCCGTTTACTCAAAATTTTTTCAAGTAAGTGGCAAATGCTATGGCCAAAGTCAGAAAAGCGAAAAGCTCCAGCCAACTTACCATAATCATCACCTCCCCTTCGGGAAGTGAACCGGCCGCCTAAGAGACAACCCCGCTTTTATTTTAACACAAATATCCTTTTTTTACCAGAAGTAACGTCCGTCCTCAAACGGGCGTTTTCGCATTAATTCCTCCCTTTGTCCCATTAAAAAAGTCGCCAAACAAAGGCAATCCTGCTCTTCCCCCCAAAGACCGCGGCGGATAATCTCTATTGTCCCGACAAAATAGAAATCTTCAACGAAAAAACTTTCTTCTTCCTCTTTTCGTCTATTCCTATTCATCGAAAAGGAGGCCCCGGCGGGCCTCCCCATTATTGGGCCGGCTAGTTCATTTCATGCCGGCAGCGGTTGGTATAGGTTGTGTGCAGCAGCTCATGGGACCGCCGGCTCAGGGGTGCTTCCAGATAATCTTCATAGAGCTTTTGGATCGCCGGATTTTCATGGGATTTCCTCAGGGGCATCTTTTGATCCACTTCATACAAACCCTGGATCCGCTTTGTCCTCACCGCATTAGTAGTGCCATAGGGCTGACCGCCGCCGCCGATACAGCCGCCGGGACAACACATCACCTCAATAAACGTGTAATCGGCTTCACCCGCGGCAATGGCCTCCATGATTTGTTTGGCATGGGCCAGGCCATGGGCTACCGCCACTTTGACCTTCCTTCCCGCCAGATCGACGGCGGAGGCTTTGACCCCCTCCATGCCCCGGACGCCTTCAAACTCCAGTTTTTCCAGAGTCTTACCGGTGACGACTTCGTAAACCGTTCGCAAAGCCGCCTCCATGACGCCGCCGGTGGCGCCGAAAATGGCGGCGGCGCCGGTGGAAATCCCCAGGGGCAGATCAAATTCGCTTTCTTCCAGGTGATTAAAGTCGATGCCTTCATGCTTGAGCATACGCCCCAGTTCCCGGGTGGTCAGCACCGCGTCCACATCCCGATACCCGCTGTCCTGCATTTCCGGTCTGGCCGCCTCATATTTTTTCGCTGTGCAGGGCATCACCGAGACTACATAAATATCCTTGGGATCAATGCCGCTGATCTTTGCGTAATAAGATTTCGCCATAGCCCCGAACATTTGCTGGGGGGATTTGCAGCTGGACACATGAGGCAGCAGTTCCGGATAAAAATGCTCAATGTACTTGATCCAGCCGGGGCTGCAGGAAGTAATCATCGGCAATACGCCGCCTTTTTGGATCCGCCGGAGCAACTCATGCCCTTCTTCCATGATAGTAAGGTCCGCGGCAAAATCGGTATCAAATACCCGGTCAAAACCCAGCAGGCGCAAAGCCGATACCAGCTTAGGTGTGGCAATGGAGCCCGGGGGCCGGCCGAACTCTTCAGCAATGGATACCCGCACCGAAGGAGCCACCTGGACCACCACATGTTTTTCGGGATTGGCCAGAGCCTCCCATACCTTGTCGGTTTCATCCTTTTCATAGATAGCGCCTACGGGACAGGCCAGGACACATTGGCCGCACAAAACGCAGGCTACGTCTTTCAATTCTTTACCGTACTCCGGAGTCACGCTAATATCCAGGCCCCGATTGTGGCTGTATAAAATGCCCACCTCCTGGATATGGTGACAGACCTCGGCGCAGCGGCCGCATTTGATGCACTTATTGGGATCCCGGACCAAAGCGGCGGTAGACAGATCCACAGGCAGCAGCCCTTTCGTCTTCACCCCCTGTACCTCTTTCATCCCCAATTTATTCGCTAATTGGCGCAATTCACACTCTCCGCCCCGGATACAGGTCAGGCACTCCTGGGGATGGTCCGCCAAAATCAATTCGACAATGGTCCGTACGGTTTCTCTGACCCGGGGAGAATTGGTGGTGACTTTCATTCCCTGAAAGACCTTTGTAGAACAAGAAGACACAAGATTTTTTACGCCCTCTACCTCCACCACGCAAACGCGACAGTTGGCTTTAACTTTCTGGTCCGGATGATGGCACAGGCTGGGCAGGGAAATGCCGTTAAGCCTGGCGGCCTCCATAATAGTAATATTTTCCGGAACCAGGACCTGCCTTTTATTTAGAGTGATCTGAACAGTTCTCATCAGGCGCTGGCCTCCCCATATACTACGTTTTTCCGATCAACGCATCGGTTCAGATATTCATCCCGGTAATAATGCAGGGAGGAAATCACGCTGTTTCCCGCCGCCTGCCCCAGGCCGCAGAAGGAGGCGCTCTGCATAACCCTGGTATAGCGTTCCAGGTTCTGCACGTCTTTTACCGTGGCCTCCCTGTTCAGGAGCTTTTTGATGATGACCTGGACCTGGCGCAGGCCCTCCCGGCAAGGCGTGCATTTTCCGCAGCTTTCATGCAGGAAAAAATCGACGCGGTTATTCACGTTATCCAAAATGGAGCGGGTATCGTCCAAAACAAAAACCGCGCCGGAGCCGATGGTGATTCCTGACCGGGAGCAGGCGCCATACTCCAAAGGCACATCCAGCATTTCTTCCGGAATCAAAACGCCGGAAGCCCCGCCGATATTTACCGCCTTCACTTTGCGGCCAGGCTTCGGCCCGCCGGCATACCGGTAGACGATGTCGCGGAAGGTGGTGCCAAAAGGCACTTCCACCAAGCCGCGGAACTCCACATCCCCGGACAGGGAAATCAATTTGGTGCCGGGGCTGTCTTCCGTACCCAACTGCCGATACCAACCGGCGCCTTTTGCGATGATCCTGGGAATATTGGCCAAGGTTTCCACATTATTGATCAGGGTGGGCCTGCCCCATAAGCCGCTTTGGGTAGGATAAGGCGGCTTCAGTTGGGGTCTGCCTTTTCGCCCCTCTATCGAAGACAAAAGGGCGGTTTCCTCGCCGCAGAGATAACTGCCGGCTCCGGAGAACAGCTCAAGGTGCAGACTGAATCCGCTGCCCAGAATATTATCCCCTAAAAGCCCTGCCGCCACGGCCTGGGCGATGGCGGCTCTCATGACGCTTTGAGGCTCATGGTATTCATGGCGCGCATAGATAATGCCATGACGGGCGCCGGCCAAAAAGGCCGCGATAGTAATCCCCTCCAGGAGCTGAAAGGAAAGATGGGTCATGATATAACGATCCTTGAAGGTCCCCGGTTCCCCCTCATCGGCATTACAGATAATATAACGCTCTTTCTCCCGGTTATCGCGGACCGTTTCTATTTTCAGCCCCGTGGGAAAGGAGGCTCCCCCCCGGCCCTTCAGGCCGGATTCTTTGAGCACGCCGATAGTCTCCCGGGGGTCCTGAGCCAAAACCTTCTTCAGGGCTTCATAGCCTCCGCGGCTGCGATATAAATCCAGCCCCACATATTCCTTTCCCTCAACATTAAATACCAGTTCCCGGTTATGCACTCCTTCCATCGCCGAACGCCTCCTTTAGGCCGCGAATAATGGACACCGCCGCCTCAGGCGTCAGGTTTCCATAGACCTGATGATCTACCTTGATTGCCGGAGACTTATAACAGGCTCCCAGACAGCTGACCTTTTCCAAACTGATCAGGCCGTCTTGGGTGGTCTGTCCCGCCTCGATGGCCAATTCCCTTTGGATCGCCTCCAAGACAGCCTGCATCCCCGCATTTTCACAAGGCGCGTTGCCGCATATCCGGATCAGATGACGGCCTCTTGGCTTAAGAGAAATTTCCGAATAGAACGAAGCGGTGGAATAAACCCGGCAGCGCGAAACCTTCATGGCCCGGGCAATGGTCTTCACCGCTTCTTCGCTGACATAATTTTGCGGGCTTGCGTCCTGCACTGCCAAAAGGACCTGCAGCAAAGGCGCTTTTTCACTGCCCATTTGCCCGACGATTTCCTGTACAACAAATTGCATCATAACTCCCCCTCACATCCAGACGGCCGGCCTGTGGCCTTTTTTGTAGTGTACACGCCCATTCTTACTTAGGCAAGCATAGTTTATGATTTGACGGCATCAGAAAGAAAGTGATGCAGGTTTTGCTTCCCCCCTCTCAATCTTCGTCAAATATTTAACAAACTCCGCCGGCAGGCAAACAAAAGGAGCCGGGGCAAATTGGCTTTTCTGACCATTTTGCCCCGGCTCCGTCTTTATTCTTTATCTGCTTTGTTTATTGGCTTGCCTTGCCTTTTTTGAAATTTTTTTCTTTTTTTCGTTTCATCTCATAAGCCAGGGTCATCAGGCTTTCACTCAGGTGGATATTTTCAATGGACACATCCTCCGGCACATCCAATTCCACCGAAGCAAAATTCCAGATGCCCTTTATGCCCAGATCAACCGCCCGCTGCACCACATCCCGGGCATAAATCCGGGGAACGGTGATCACGGCAATATCCACGGGATTCTGCTTTACAAAATCCCCAAGCTGATCGTAATGCATGATTTCGATTTCCTTGATCTGCTTACCGATCAGATGGGGATTGGCGTCAAAAATTCCGGTGACCTGAAATCCCCTTTTTTCAAAGCTGCTGTGCTTTGCCAGGGCCTGCCCCAGATTTCCGGCGCCGATCAAGACCATATTGTAGATGTGATCCAGCCCCAGTATACGGCCGATTTCCTGCAACAGGCTGGCCACATCATAGCCATAACCCTGTAAACCAAAGCCGCCGAAGTTAAAAAAATCCTGCCGCACCTGGGAAGGAGTGATGCCCATCCGCCTGCTCAAATCCGTTGAAGAGACCCGGCTGATCTTCATTTGCTGAAGAGCAGATAAATAGCGGTAGTATTTAGGCAAGCGCCTGATCACGGCATTGGACACCTTTTTGTCGCAGGTCACTGTTTTCCCCCCCAACATCCAGCTGATTTCTGGCATAATACCAATATCGTAAATAAAGCTGTAATTGTCAATATAATTAATCTGAATGTAATTGTCGATAACTGAAGCTAAAAGGGTTTTCTACCAAAAAAACGCAAAATTCATCCAGACCCTTTTCCCAACCGGTATTATGCTGTAGATATATCTGATGAAAGGAAGGATCTGCCATGAAGGCCAGCGACTCCGCTCTCTTTTCGCAGCTGACTTTACGGGCCCTGGAATACGCCGGCCGGGGAGAGGTGCCCCCGCCGGAAGAAGCGGCTGTTTTTCTGATGGAACTTCCGGGCTTGCCCACCCATTGTCCCGAGCATCACTTTATCGTTCCCGCCGCGCTTTTGATTTCTTTCTGTCTTTCCAGGGGAGACAGCCGGGACCGGCTGGCAGAAAAACTGGAGATGGCCAGGGGCCGGGCCGCCGCCGTTCCCGGCGGGTTCTGCGGGAATTGCGGCTGCTGCGGGGCCGCCGTAGGCGCCGGTATCGCCGCCAGCCTGCTTCTGGACACCGCCCCCAAGCAGGAAAGAAATTGGGATTTCGTAAATCACGTTACCGCGGCCTGCCTGACAAAAATCGCCGGCATTGGCGGCCCCCGCTGCTGCAAACGGGTCACCTTCCTGGCCCTTGCCGCCGCCCGGCCCTTGCTGGAGCAAAAGCTGGGCCTCCAACTCCCCGCCGGGACAAAACCTCTTTGCCGCTACTTTCCCGTGAACCCGGAATGCAAGCACGGGCTGTGCCCCTTTTATCCCCGATAAGCTTTTCCCAACGTCTCCTGGCCGCAAGAGAAATAAAGGCCCGCGGCCTCAGCTTTGCCGCCAGAAACCTTCGTCGGCCGGCGGGCCAAAACCGTTCCTGCCTTCGGCCCTGATTCGCTTCGGGAAATCCAGGTAAGCGGCGTTTTGGTCCACAGGGCCGCAGATCCCCTCGACCTGGCCCTTATTGCTGTATTGCCACAAGCCGAATTCGCCTCCGTAGCCCGGCGCCGGAGCCCAATGGGCCAGCCAGAGGGTATAAGGCAGTTTGCTTAGATCCAGCTTGTTTTCCAGCCAATATAAATTGGTGTAGATCCCCGGGAGGTATTTCCGTTCTTCCATGGACGTACAAAAGGCGGCGGCGATTTCCGTCAGGGCCGCCTTGCCCAGCCTGGCCTGGCCGGGCTCCTCCAGATCCAGGTATACCGGCATCTCCAGCCGGTGCCTTTGAATCGTCCGGTAAAACAGCTCCGCCTCCTTCCGGGCCTGGGCCATGGTGGTGGCATAGCTGTAATGATAAGCTCCCACCGCCAGCCCCGCCGCCTGAGCGCCTATAACATTCCGATTGAAGAAGGGGTCCTCCTGGCCTTTTGACCAGCCGAAGGAGGCCCGGACGATCACAAAATCCATCCCGGCATTTTTCACTTTTCGCCAATCGATCTCTCCCTGGTATTTGCTGACGTCTATCCCCTGTATCAGACGGGCTTTCTGCATATCCATCCCCTCCTCCATAGTTTGCACACCATATTCTATCCTATGCCGGAGAGGAAGGAAGGTTCCTGAACGCACGAGAATACGCCCTGAAACCGCAGTTTAAGATTCTATAAACAGCGCCCCGTTTGTTTTTCAGTATATTCTACTGTCTGACAAACGGGGCGCTGTAAATCAAAGCTTAAGATAATGGGCCGGCGAATTACGCCATAATCCAGGTTTTAATTTTTATCGCCGGATCGTCCGGCTCCGGGATTTTTTCAGCTGGGCGCCCCTCCGGTGCCGCCGGTCCCGCCGCCGCAAAGATGGCAGGCCACCCGGTGGCCGGGCGCCGCCTCGTGCATAACCGGCGCTTCCGTCTTGCAGCGGTCCATGGCCTGAGGACAGCGGGTATGGAACACGCAGCCCGCCGGCGGATTGATGGGAGAAGGCAAATCTCCCGCCAGTACGATCCTGTTCTTTTTGATATGGGGATTGGGGGAAGGAACTGCCGACAACAGCACCTGGGTGTAAGGATGTAAGGGCAGCTCAAACAGCTGGTCGGTGCCCGCTTCCTCCACCAGGTGTCCCAGATACATCACGCCGGTACGATTGGAGGTATATTTAATTACGCTCATATCATGGGAAATAAATAAATAAGTCAGCTCCCGTTCATCCTGCATGTCCAGAAGCAGATTAATAATCTGGGACTGAACGGAAACGTCCAGAGCTGAAACAGGCTCATCACAGACCACCAGGTCCGGGTTCAGGATCAAGGCCCTGGCCAGACCCACCCTCTGCCGCTGCCCGCCGGATAATTCATGGGGAAAACGATAGAAAAACTCCATTCTGAGGCCAACCTTGCCCATCAGATCGATCACCGTATCCATCCGGTCCTGCCGCTCTCCCAGGCCCTGGATTTTCATCGTCTCCATCAGGATATCCCCCACCCGCATCCGCGGATTCAAGGACGTATAGGGGTCCTGAAAGACGATCTGCACCTTCTGGCGCATCCTGCGCAGCTCCTGTTCCTTCATTTTGGTGATATCCCGGCCATTGATCTCGATGGTCCCCGACGTAGCCGGCAAAAGGGCGATCAGGGTCCGGCCCAGGGTGCTTTTGCCGCAGCCGGTTTCCCCTACCAGACCATAGGTTTCTCCCCGGTAAAGATACAGGCTGACATCGTCCACCGCCCTGACGTTGGCTTCCACTTTTCCCAGTACACCGGTAATGGGAAAGTACTTTTTAACATTTTGCGCTTTAAGGATAATCTCTTTTTCTTTTTCCATTTTTCCACCGCCTAATCCTGTATCCGGTCGTAATTCCAGCAGCGCACGGATTGGGTGCCGCTTATGGAAATCAGCTCCGGCATTTCTTCGGCGCAGCGCCCGCTGGCATAAGGACAACGGGGCCGGAAGCGACAGCCCTGGGGGATCTGGCTCAGCAGCGGTACCATGCCTTCGATCACAAAAAGCCTTTCCGAGCGCTTGTCTTCGATATTGGGAACGGATTTCAGAAGTCCCAGGGTATAAGGATGCCGGGGATGATCGAAAAGGGAAAGCACGTCGGCTTCCTCCACGATCTGCCCCAGATACATCACCGCCACCCGGCTGCAGGTCTCCGCCACCACGGACAGATCATGGGTAATCAGGATCACCCCCATGTCCAGCTTCCGGTTCAGCTCCACGATCAGCTCCATAATCTGAGCCTGAATGGTAACGTCAAGAGCCGTAGTGGGCTCATCGGCGATCAGAAGCTTGGGCTGACAGGAAAGGGCGATGGCGATCATCACCCGCTGCCGCATGCCGCCGGAAAGCTCATGGGGATACTGATCCACCCGTTTTTCCGGCGAAGGGATGCCTACCAGCCGCAGCATCTCCACCGCATGCTTTCTGGCTTCTTCCTTATCCATCTTCTGGTGCAGCTTCAGCACCTCGACGATCTGATCGCCTACGGTAAAGACAGGATTCAGGGAACTCAGGGCGTCCTGGAATACCATGGCGATATCCTTGCCCCGGACCGACTGCATTTCCTTTTCCGGCAGTTCAAAAATATTCCTGCCGTTAAACAAAATCTCTCCGCCGTAAACCACCAGATATTTTTCGTCATACAGCCGCATGATCGACTGAGAAGTAACGCTTTTCCCGCAGCCGGACTCCCCAACCACTCCCAGGATCTCTCCTTTTTCCACATGGAGGGAAACGCCGTCCACGGCTTTCATCAGCCCTCTCTCGGTTTTGAAGGAGGTGGTCAGGTTTTTGATTTCCAGAATTTTTTTACTCATGACCCGCGCCTCCTAATTCGTATGGGGATCCAGCACGTCCCGCAGCCCGTCGCCAAATACGTTCAGACCCAACACGGTCAGCGCGGTAAAGATACCGGGATAGACGATCATCCACCAGGCCTTGTAAATTACCGCCTTGCCTTCGTTGAGGATATTCCCCCAGCTGGGATCGGGAATCGGAACGCCGACGCCCAAAAAGCTTAAGGCCGCCTCGGTGATGATGGAATTGGCAAAGATATAGGACGCCTGAACCACCACCGGCGAAAGGATATTGGGAGCGATATGACGCCAGATGATCCGCATGGATGAGGCTCCCGTGGCCCGCATGGCCTCAACATAGGTCTGCTCCCTGACCACCAGGGCCGCGGAACGGGCGATCCGGGCCAGGCGGGGGGTGCTGACCACCGTCAGGCTGATGATCAGATTGGTGGTGCCGGACCCCATCATGGCCATTAAAGCGATGGCCAGCAAGGTGGAAGGAATGGCGCTCAGACCGTCGCAGATCCGCATCAGGATATTATCCAGAGCCCGGTAATAACTGGCCAGAAGGCCGATCATCATCCCCAGCAGCATGGAAATGATGCTTACGCTGGCGCCGATGGTCAGGGATACCCGGGCGCCGTAAAGCACTCTGGTGAAGACGTCCCGGCCGTAGGTGTCGCTGCCGAAAAGATAGCCCTCCAAAGAAGGCGGCTGCAGCCGCTGAGCCACCGCCATGTCCAAAGGGCCCTGTGGACAGATCACGGGAGCAAAAACCGCTAAAAGGACCATGATCAGCGTCACCGTGCCGCCGATCACCGCTAATTTATTTCCAAAAAACTTCTTGATCATCAACTGCCGTTGTTCGGTCTGCAGCCGTTTTTTTATCTCATTTATGTTTTACAAATCAAGTTCCATACTCTACCTCACTTCCCGCTGCCGCCGATCCGGGCCCGGGGATCGATAACTCCGTAAAGAAGGTCGATCACCAGGCTGACCAGAACGTTGGTTACGGACACCATTAAAACTACGGCCTGGATCACTTCGTAATCCCGGCGCATCACCGAATTGATGGTCAGCTTGCCGATACCGGGGATATTGAAAACGGATTCCACCACCGTGGCGCCGGACAGCAAAACCATGAAGGCCTGGCCGATTACCGTGACTATGGAAATCAGGGAGTTCCGCAGGGCATGCTTCAAAAACACAACCTTTTGGGAAAGCCCTTTGGCCTTGGCCATACGGATATAATCGCTGCCCAATACCTCCAGCATGGAAGAACGGGTCATCCGGATCATCAGGCCGGCTTCAATAAAGCCCAGAGCCACCGCCGGCAGGGTCAGATAACGCAGATGCTGCCAAAGCCCCGCTTCGGCCACGGATTTATAGCCCGCCGCCGGCAGCCAGCCTAAGATTACGGCAAAGGCCAGGATCAACAGCAGGCCCAGCAGGAAGCTGGGCATGGAAATGCCGCACATGGAAACGATGGAGACCACGTGATCCCCCGGATTTCCCCGGTTCTTAGCGGCAAAGATCCCCATGGGGATGGCAAAAATCGAGGCCAGAACCAAGGCATAGGTGGTCAGGGCCAGCGTGGGCCCCAGATGGCTCTTCAGGATATCGATCATGCTGCCCTTAATAAATATGGATTCTCCCAGATCACCCCGGAAAACATCCCTGATCCACCGGAAATACTGCACCGGCAAAGGGTCGTTCAAGCCCATGGACTCCCGCAGCTGAGCGATGGCCTCATCCTCCGCCTGGTCGCCCAGCATCATGGCCGCCGGGTCGCCGGGGGTTAAGTGGATCAGGGTAAAAATTACGATAGATACGATGAATAAGACCGGTATCAACGTCAATATTCGTCTGATGAGATATTTTTTCATAAGCCGCTCCTTAGCTGAAGGATCCCCGGCGCCTGATTTAAGGCTCGTGCCGATGTGAAGACACATCGGCACGAGCTTACGCGGGCGCTATAACTTCGCAGTCAGTCCTTCCGCCTATTCGTATACTTTTGCGTTGACAAACACCACGTGCTCAAAAAGCTCCAGGCCTTCGCTGCCGGCGGGGGAAACCATGAAGGTTTTCTGATTGCCGAATTTAACTACCGGCATATTTTCTTCCCACATATACTCCTGCAAGGCCTTCCAGATCTCCACGCCTTCTTCCACGGTGGCGCTGGTGTTGATTTTGACCAGATCGTCCAGGATCCGGGCATCGTCCACCCAGCCTGCCCAGGTGGAGGACAGGAACAGATTCATGGAAGGCAGTACCTTCGGTCCAAAGGAGGTGATAAAGGCGTCATAATTGGCAGGCTCGTTGTTTCGGATACTGACGAAGGTGGACCAGTCGTAAACCAGCAGCTCGCAGGGAATATCAATAGCTTCCAGCTGGCTTTTGATCACCGTGGCCATGGCCATGAAGTCTTCGGAGTCGTTGGCTACCAGAATACGGAAGGGCTGGCTGCCGTCATAGCCGGCTTCCGCAAAGAGGGCTTTGGCTTTTTCCGGATCCTTCTCATTGTAGCGGTCTCCGCCGGCGTCGGTGTACCAAGAGGTCTGATCCTGGAACATATACGAGGAGTACAGTTCATAGAAATCCGCATTTCCGTAAGCGGCGTACATCAGCTCTTCCGCATTGATCACCGCGGCTACCGCCCGGCGGAAAACCGGATTGGCGGATTTTCCTTCTTTTTTATTAAAGATCAGCATGGGCATCTGAAGTTCCTTCAGTTCCACATTATAGTTTTCATCATTGGCAAACATTTCGTAGTTGTCGTAAGGTACCGCGGTGGTGACCTGATACTGCCCGGTCTGCATACCGGCGGTAATGGTATTGCTGTCGGAAACGAAATCGAAGTAAATGGTTTCGATGGGCGCTTCCTTATACCCGGCGTAACCGGAATACTCTCCCTTGGTCCCATAAGGCTGATATTCGTTGAATTTCACGATTTTAATGTACTGATCCTCTACGATCTCATCCACCTTATAAGGGCCGGTACCGACATACTCTTCCACAAAGCCGGTGTCGGGATTGGCGTTGTCGATGATGGATTTGGGCATGATCGTGGGCCGCTGGCCAAAGCCGGCGATCAGCTGATTCAGCCAGGCACAGGAGTGGTCCATCTTGATTTTAACGGTATTGTCGTCAACCTTTTCAAAATAGGCGCCTTCGCCGACCATGCTCTTAGCGGTGCCGGCATTGTCGATCCAGCGGTTCATAGAAGCCACTACGTCGTCGGCAGTCATGGTTTCGCCGTTGTGGAACTTGACTCCCTGCCGGAGATAGTAGATATATTCCGTATTGTCGTCGCTGACCTCTACCTTTTCCGCCAGTTCGGGAACGATATTGTAGCTGGCGTCCATGGAGACCAATTGCTCAAAGACAGCCCCGTGAGCCACCAGATTGGCCTCGTCGGAGGTATTCAGCATGATATCCAGGTTGGTGTTGATATTGTCCGGTACGATGTGGATCTCTTTTTTCAGGATCTTCTCCCCTTCTCCTGAAGGACCGGGCGTGCCGGCGTCGCTTTGGGTCCCTTGGCTGCCGCCGCAGCCGGCCAGGGACGTCACCATCAAAGCTGCCGATAACAGGATTGCCAATACCTTTTTCTCTTTTTTCACTGCAAAATCCCCCTCCTCATCTGAATAACAAGAAAATTTTCAATAGCCCAAATACTTAACCGAAGTTAACTGACAACCCATTGCAGCAGTAAGTTGTTGCTTTTCAATTATATTATAGGCGACAAACAGTGTCAACAAAAGTTCGTCCAAGGCGCCAATAGATTCAGGGGCGCTGACCGGCAAGCGATATTCCCGCTGAAATTTATTTTAACAAATGTTAAGAAAATTGTTCTCTCATTGATATCTTCAAATCAAAGCCCAGAGAAAAAGCCAAAAGACTGCTGTATAAATTCTCATTTTCCAGCAGTCCTTGATATGATCTGTTTTCAGAGCCCGCCTTAATTTCTTATGCCGGCCTTTCTTCCTTATTCTCTTTTACTTCCTGCCGAAAAGCCTAAACCCCTCCCTTTTCCGCCCGCAATAGATCGACGGCTTCCAGATAGCCCTCAAAGCCTTTGCCGCAAATGGCGGCCAGGCAGGCCTGCCGCACGTAGGAGATCCTTCGGAATTCCTCCCTGCAGGATATGTCGGAAATATGGACTTCCACCGCGGGAATCGCCACCGCCTTCAGGGCGTCCAGGATGGCTACGCTGGTGTGGGTATAGGCGGCGGGATTGATCACGATGCCGTCGAACCTGCCGTATGCCTCCTGGATCTTATCCACCAGGTCCCCTTCATGATTGGATTGGTAGCATTCCACCTGGATTCCGGCCCCATGGCAATGCTCCTGGATTCTCCGGATCAGCTCCCCATAGGATTGCCGGCCATAAACCTCCGGCTCCCTAAGCCCCAGAAGATTCAGGTTAGGACCGTTGATTACCAGAATTCTCATCTTCTTTGCACCTCCGCTGCCCCGTTCTAACTTAAGATCTGCCGCCCTGGCGGTGAGCGGACAGGATGTCCGACACCGTATCCTCCGGCAGGCGATCGTTGATTATCGTCAGATCCGCCGCCGCCTGATAGACAGGCAGCCGCCGGCGGTACAGCTCCGGCAGATCCTTCGACAAGGGCCGTCCTGCCGTAGCTAAAAGGTCCAGTTCCCTTTCCAGAAAATAAATCCTGCCATTTTGGGCCAGGGCCCGGCGGTTCTCCGGCGTCAGGACCGCGCCGCCGCCGGTGGCGATTACGGCGTTCCTTTCCTTCCCGGCCCGGGCCACGGCTTCCCTTTCCCTGGCCCGAAATCCGGCTTCGCCCTCCTCGGCAAAGATCCGGGGAATCTCCCGGCCCGCCGCCGCTTCCACCAGCTTATCCGTATCCAGAAAAGGGCGGCCTGAAGCCTTGGCTACCGCCTGGCCTATGCAGGTCTTGCCGCAGCCGGGCATACCGATCAGCACGATATTTTCCACCTGGGCCCGGAGTTTTTCCAGGACTTCCTCCGTTGATTCTTTTGCCGCCGAAAGGCCGGTAAACAACCGGGAGGCCGCCACCGCCTGGGCTGCCAGCATCGCCAGGCCGCCTTCCGCGGCAATGCCCTGCTCCCGGGCTTCCAGCACCAGACGGCTGCGCAAGGGGTTGTAGATCACATCCAGCACGCCCCGCAAGCGGGGAAAATCCGCCGGCTCCACCAGCTGGCCGCCGTTTTGGGGATACATCCCCACCGGTGTGGTATTCACAATGATCTCCGCATCCCGATGCCGGTCCAGGTTTTCATAGTTATCCGGGCCCTGCCGGGAAATCCGGATTACCCGGGAGGCCCCCAGCCGCCCGGCGGCATAAGCGGCGGTAAGGGAGGTGCCGCCGCTGCCCAGGATCAGGGTTTTCTTCCCGGTAAAATCTACCCCGGCCCGGCGGGCCAGGTAGACAAAGCCGTCGTAATCGGTATTATGGCCGTAGACGTAAGGCTTGCCGCCGGTCCTGTCCCCGCCCTGTCCGAAGATCAGGGTATTTACACAGCCGATAGCCCGGGCAGCCGGTGAAAGAGCGTCGCACCAGGCCAGCACCTTCCGCTTGTATGGGATGGTGACGTTTAAGCCGCCCAAATCCGGAATGCTCCTGAATTCCGCCAGCTCCTACTCTTCCTTTTCAAAAATCCTGTAGTCGTAATCTCCCAGCAGGCTGTGGATCAGAGGCGAATAGCTATGGCCCAGCCTGGCACCCAAGAGGCCGAACCGGGTTCCCCCGTGCCTTACCGGCGGCGCCGCCGTTTCCCCCAGTGGATTTCCGCAACCCCCGGATATTGTCCGTTCCGTTTTCATCATTATACCCCTCGTTTAAACTTCGCTGTAACAACCCAGGAAAACAAAAAGCTCCTTGCTTTCGGACAACTGACTTAAAAGCTTCATCACTTTTTCCGACCAGACGGAGGCTTCCAGATCAAAGTAGAACAGGAATTCAAAATCCTTGCCGGGGATGGGCCGGCTCTCCAGCTTGGTCAGGTTCACCCCCAGGGCGGCAAACTTGGCGATCATCCGGTAGAGAGCCCCGGGTTTATGGGGAACGGAAAACATCAGGCTGATGCGGTTGGCGCCGGGATAAACAGCCAGGTCCTTGGCAATACAGATAAAACGGGTATAATTGTTTTCCCGGTCCTGGATATGCTGATCCAGGACCTGCAGCCCGTAAAGCCGGGCGCAGTCCCCGGAGGAAATGGCCGCCAGGTCTTCCCTGCCGGATTCCGCCACCATTTTGGCCGCCGCCGCCGTATTTTCACAGATCGTCACTTTTATCCCGGGCCGGGCCGCCAGATAGCCGGCGCACTGGCCTACCGCCTGTTCATGGGAGAAGATCTCTCTTATCCCGTCGGGTTTTGCGCCGGGCCGGGCCAGGAGATTATGGTCAATATGCAGCTTGATGCTGCGGATAATACGGAAACGGTAGCGGTGCATCAGATCATAGACGCCGCTGACCGAACCGTAGGAGCTGTTTTCGATGGGCAGCACGCCGAACTGGCAAAGCCCCTTTTCCACCGCCTGAAAGACCCCTTCAAAGCTGCGGAAATACATGATGCTGGGGTTTTTGAAGAGCTTATCGCAGGCTAGCTGGGAATAAGCCCCCTCCACCCCCTGGCAGGCCACCACGCCTTTTGTGGGAAAAAGCTTGGGCGTGTTTTCCGCCGCCGCCATAATCTCCGCGGTCAGCGGTGTTTCTTCGGCATTCAGGCTGCTTTGATACGAACGGCTCAAATCAAAAAGAGTGGAAAACAGTACCTGGGCATATTCCTCCAGCTCCGGCCCTGCGGCGCCGGAAACCTGGGCCAGCACTTCACGCTCCCGCAGCCTGTCCTGCACCGGCAGGCGGTTTTTCTTTTTATAATCGGCAATCTCCGCCGCCAGATGCATGCGGCGTTCAAACAGCTTTACCAGGTCCCGGTCCACGCCGTCGATTTCCCGGCGCAATTCCTGAATATCCATTTCTATCGCTCCTTATTACAATAAGATTGGTTACAATAAGATTGGGAACCGGAGTCCGGCAGCCGGGCTCCCTTTACGGCGCCCTCAACGGAACTGTTACTTTCCGCTCAATAAAAGATCCAGGGCTACCACGGCGGCGGCGGCCTCCACACAGGGCACCGCCCGGGGCACGATACAGGCGTCGTGGCGCCCTTTGATTTCCAGGGTGGCGGCAGTCATGGCTTCAAGATCCACCGTCTGCTGGGGCCGGCCGATGGAAGGGGTGGGTTTTACCGCCGCCCGGAAGATCACCGGCATACCGGAAGTGATACCGCCCAGCGCGCCGCCATGGCGGTTGGCGGCGGTGACAACCCTGCCTTTTTTTATCACAAAGGGATCGTTATTTTCCGAGCCCTTCAGCCTGGCGGCGGCAAAGCCGGCGCCGAATTCCACGCCTTTGACGGCGGGGATACCAAAAAAAGCGCAGGCCAACCGGTTTTCCACGCCGCCGAACATAGGTTCGCCCAATCCGGCCGGCAGGCCCAGGACGGCTCCTTCCAGGATCCCCCCCAGAGAATCCTCAGCCGCCAGGGCCTTTTGGATCTCCGCCTGCATAGCCTCCCCCGCCCGGTCATTAATGACCGGAAAGGGTTTTCTGCCGGGAGCCGAAAGCTCCGCCGCCCCAAGCTCCACAGGATCAAAGGCTTCATCTTCCACGGCGCCGATGGCGGCGATATGGGCTCCCACCGTCACCCCCCGCCGTTCCAAAAGCTGCCGGCAAATGCCGCCGGCCAGGCATAGAGGGGCCGTGAGGCGTCCGGAAAAATGACCGCCGCCCCGGTAATCGCCGGCGCCGCCGTATTTTACAAAAGCGGTAAAATCCGCATGGCCCGGCCTGGGCAGCCGGTCCAGCCCGGCGTAATCCCCGGAGCGGCGGTCCAGGTTCTCGATAACGGCGCATAAAGGCGCTCCGCAGGTTTTTCCGTCTTTCAGGCCGGAAAGGAAGCGGAACCGGTCCGTTTCCCGGCGCTGAGTGGAATAGGCGCCGCCCCCCGGAGCCCGGCGGGCCATGAAGCTCTCCAGCTCGGCCAGATCCAAAGCCTCTCCCGCCGGCAGCCCGTCCGCCACCACGCCTACAGCCGCCCCGTGGGATTCTCCAAAGATCGTGATTTTTACCTTTTCACCAAAGCTAGAGGACATGGACTTTCCCTCCCAATTCCTGAAAATCCCGGTAAAAACCGGGATAGGATTTTCGTACCGCCCAGGGTCCGGAAATCATCGTTTCCCCCCGGGCATAAGCGCCGGCGATGGCGGCGGCCATGGCGATGCGGTGATCGTTGGCGCTGTCCGCGCCGCCGCCGGAAAGGCTTCCCCGGCCGGTAATAATCAAGCCATCAGGAAGCTCCGCCACCTGGGCCCCCAGTCCCCGCAGCATGGCGGAAACCGTGACCAGGCGATCGCTCTCCTTGATCCGGAGCCGTCCGGCGTTCCGGATCAGCGTTTTTCCGGCGGCATAGGCCGCCACCACCGCCAGGATGGGCACCAGATCCGGAATCTGTCCGGCGTCGATCTCAACGCCCCGCAAGGCGCCGCTCCAGGCCCTGACCTGATCTCCTTCGACGGATACCCCGGCGCCAAATTCCCGCAGCAGATCCAGGATCTGGCGATCCCGCTGCAGGGAACCGGCTGAAAGCCCCGTAACGGTAACCCCCGGCCCCAGGGCTCCCGCCGCCAGATAAAAGGCGGCGTTGGACCAGTCGCCTTCCAGCTTCAGCCGCCCCGGGGACCGGTAGACCTGGCGGCCCGCCACGGCAAAACCGCCGGCTTTTTCTTCTATATTAATGGAAAATGCCCGTAAGGTTTTGACGGTCATTTCCACATAGCCCGCGGATTCCAGAGGGGAGGTCAGCAGGATCTCGCTGTCTTCCTCCAATAAAGGCAAGGCGAATAAAAGACCGGAAATATATTGGGAACTGACATTGCCCGGCAGGAGATAACGTCCCCCCCGCAAGAAACCCGATACAGTAAAAGGAAGACTGACGGCGGAAAACGAAGCGCCGCCTTTTTCCATGGCCTCTCTCAGCCGGTCCAGGGGCCGGACCGCCAGGCCCGGCCGGGCCGTAAAGGCCGTCTGCGGGCGGATTGCCGCGGCAACCGGCAGCAAAAACCGCAAAGTGGAACCGCTTTCCCCACAGTCCAAAAGGGGCCGGCCGGCAGCGCTTTCCTGCTTAAGGGCCAGAGGCGTGACCACCGTCTCGTCCTGCCGCCGCGCAAGGCCGGCTCCCAGAGCCCTCAGACATTCCACGGTGGCCTCGATATCTCGGGAGGTGCCGTCAAAAACCAAGGCGGTGGGCCCATCCGCCAAAGCCGCAGCGATCAGGGCCCGGTGGGCGTCGGATTTGGATGCCACAGCCCTCACCCGGCCGTTTAACTTTCCGGGGCTGATCCGCAGAGCATCCCTTGGGGCTCCGACCTCTTCCGCTCCGACCTCTTCGGCTCCGTTTGCCCCCAGATCCCGCTTTTTGTTATCCGTCATTTATTTCAGCCTCCCCGCCCGGATCACCGACGCCAGATCGCCTACCGGGATCTCCTTTAATACGCAGCGGCCCAAAGCCTCGGGCACGATCAGCGTGATGCTGTCCCCCCGGCGTTTTTTATCCGCTAAAGCCGCCCAAGCCAAGGCTTCCGATTCATACTCCGTCTCTTGGGGCAGTCCCCGCCGTTCAAGGACCTCCGCCAGCTGCCGGGCCACCGGTTCCCGGCACCAGCCCAGGGCTTCCGCCGCCCGGGACATGACGGCCATGCCTACGGCTACCGCATAACCGTGGCTCAGGCCATAGCCGCTGAGCTTTTCGACGCCGTGGCCGATGGTATGACCAAAATTCAGCAACTGGCGGCGGCCATAGTCAAACTCATCTTCCGCCACGATCCCGGCCTTGATGGCCACGCAGCGGCCGATGATGGCTTCCAGCCTTTCGGTATAGCCGGAATCCTTAAATTCTTCAAACAGGTCCGCGTCGGCGATCACGCCGTATTTTATGCTTTCCGCCAAACCTTCGGCAAAGGTTTCCGCCGGCAGGCTCTGCAGAAGACCGCAGTCGCAGACCACCAGTTCCGGCTGCTTGAACGCTCCGCAGAGATTTTTGCCGGCGTTAAGATCTACGGCGGTTTTGCCGCCGACGGAAGAATCCACCGCCGCCAAAAGGGTGGTGGGCAGCTGTACGTAACGGATCCCCCGGAGGTAAACCGCAGCCGCAAAGCCTGTCAGATCCCCGGTGACGCCGCCCCCCAGGGCTACCAGGATATCCTGACGGGTCAGGCCCGCCACAGCCAGCTTCTCCAGCAGTTCTCCCAGGACAGCCAGATTCTTCGATCCTTCCCCCCGGGGAAAGCTGAGGCGTCCCGCGGCAAAGCCCGCCGCCTCATAGGAAGCCTGAGCCGCCGCTCCGTAGAGGGCGTCCACCCGGTCGTCGGCCACGATCATCACCCGGCCGGGGCCGGTACGTTGCCTGGTCAGCTCTCCGGCCCGGGCCAAAAGCCCATTGCCGATCAGCACCCGATATTCCTCTTTGGTCTTTACCGGTATTTCAATCATGCTGGATTCCGCCTTTTTCCACCGTTTCTTTGCACCTGCGCCCTTCCGCCAGCAGCCGGAGCAGGGTCTCCCCGTCCCCGGCACGCAGGGCCCGGCTGTACGCCGTAAGCCTTTCCGCCAGTCCTTCAATTTCCGCCGCCAGATAATCGCCGTTATGCAGAAATAATTCCGTCCACATGGCTTCGTTCAGCCGGGCTACCCGGGTCATATCCTGAAAGCTGCCGGCGGAAAAGCCCTGATGGCTCAAAGCCGTAGGACTTTTGATATAAGCGCTGGACAGTACGTGGGCCAGCTGGGACGTATAGGCGATGATCCGGTCGTGTTCCTCGGCGCCGGACCATTTCACGCCTCCAAAACCAAGCTCCAGGAAAAATCCTTCCAGCTCTGCCCGTTCTTCTTCCGCCAATTCCTCCCGGGGCACCAGGATCATGGAAGCCCCTTCAAACAGTGAGGCTTTGGCATAATTATAACCGGAACGCTCTCTGCCCGCCATAGGATGGCCGCCGATATAACGAAATCCGTATTCCCTGGCCGCCCGCTGCATCGGCTCCGCTACGGCCCGTTTTACGCCGCAGAAGTCGACGACATAGGCGCCCTTTTTCAGTTCGCCGCCGTGACTTTCCACAAAGTCCGCGGCGGCTTTGGGGTAGAGGGCCACCAAAAGCAGATCGCAATCCCCCAGCGAGCCGCCGCTATAGGGGCAGCGCCGGCCGCAGGGTTCCCGTAATATGGCGTCGGCGCTGCCCTCCCGGAGAGCTTTTGCCAGGGTGTCCGGATCCAGATCAAAGGCCAGCACCCGGTGCCGGGTTTTTTCTTTCAGCGCCTTGGCGGCCGATCCCCCCATCAGGCCCAGGCCCACCACGCCTACGGTCAGCTGAAGCGCCGTCATTTACATGGCCTCCAGTAAAGTCCGCATTTTATCGATATTCTTTTTCAGTTTATCAAAGGTCTCGGGAGTGATGGACTGGGGGCCGTCGCAAAGAGCTTTTTCCGGGTTATTATGCACCTCGATGATCAGTCCGTCGGCGCCGGCAGCCACGGCGGCCAAAGACATTTGGGGAACCAGGCGGGACAGGCCGGTGCTGTGGCTGGGATCAATGATCACCGGCAGATGGGAGAGGCTTTTCAACACCGGTACCGCCGTTAAATCCAGCGTATTTCTGGTATAGGTTTCGAAGGTACGGATCCCCCTTTCGCAGAGGATCACCTGTTTGTTTCCGCCGCTCATGATGTATTCCGCGCTCATCAGAAGCTCTTCGTAAGTGCTGGAAAGCCCCCGCTTCAGGAGGATGGGCTTATGGGTGCGGCCCAGTTCCTTCAGCATCTCGAAGTTCTGCATATTTCTGGCCCCCACCTGAATCACGTCAACGCCCTCGAAATTCGGCAGCTGATTGATGTCCATGATCTCCGTGACGATGGGCAGGCCCGTTTCCTCCTTGGCCAGTTTCAACAGCTGCAGCCCTTCCTCCCTGAGTCCCTGGAAAGAGTAAGGCGAGGTCCGGGGCTTGAAGGCGCCGCCCCGCAGCAGGTCGGCGCCGCTGGCTTTTACCGCTTTGGCCACTTCCACGATCTGTTCCTCGGTCTCCACGGAGCAGGGGCCGGCGATGGTGAGGAAATGTCCGCCGCCGATCTTTGCGCCGCCGATTTCGATTACGGTATCATCGGGGTGGAATTTGCGGTTGGCGGCTTTGTAAGGTTCCTGAATTCGTTTAACGTCTTCGACAATGTCAAGAGCCTTAATTAAATCAATGTCAATTTTAGAGGTATCGCCCACCAAGCCGATGATGGTTTTCATTTTTCCGATAGTAGGGTAGGTCTCAATCCCCAGGCTTTGCAGCCAGTTGGTGAGGTTATCCATCTGTTCTCTGGAGGTGCTTCGTTTTACTACGACGATCATGTCAATTCCTTCTTTCCCTTTTATTTTGTCCTGTTTCGCCTGATTATTCTTTCCGGGTTCCGCCTTGTCTCCGCCCTGCCGCCGCAGGTCCTCCGAAAACAAAAAGCCCCGCAGCGAGTTTCGCTGCGGGGCCTGTCAAGCCGGTCTATCGGTGCTTCGATCAAACAGCTTCCGATGCTCTCCCTTTTGCAGCCAAACTCCAATAAGCCTTACCCACAAAGTAGGTAAAGCTAAAAAAGAAATAATATACGGCTGCGTTAACGAGAATATTCATCTTCAGACTCCTTAAAAAACACCTTAACAATTTTATATGTTAGCATGATCTTTTTTATTTGTAAAGTAAAAATTTATATTTCCCGCCGCGCTTTGCCGGTTTCAATCCTGCCTGAGCACCGTCTCTCCCAGGACCGTCAGGTTTTCGCAGACCTGAGCTACCGCAATCGTATCCTCAGGATCAATCTGGAGTCCCGGAGCTTTCAGCAGATATTCGTTCACCAGCTGAGTCTCCACCGCTTCACCGTTTACCAGCAGCTTACTCCAGGCCGTAAAGCCGCTGCCCAGGGCGTAAACCGCGTCTTCTTCCCGGCGCAGGCTGTCCAGACGAATTTCCGTAACGCCCATTTCCATAGCCGCAGGAGTGTAAGCTCCCCGGCTGCCGTAAGCCGCTTCCTCGCCGTAAAGCATATCGTACTCCAAAAGCTCCAGGGCCTTCTGGTAGCCTTCATCCTCGGGATTGCCAAAATAATTTTTATGCAGGCCGCCCAGGGTACTCTCCGGCAGTTCCAGCCGGTGAAGCAGGTAAGCCGATAACTGGTAGGCGTACAGGTCCTGACGGGTCTGCTCCAAAGGGCGGTTGCTCCAGATGACATATTCCGTCTGAAAGCAATTGGCATTTTTCAGATTTTCCGCCTGATAATCGGTGCTGGGCAAATGATCCCCGTAAAGCACCAAAACCACCGGTTCCGGATAGTCCGCCAGGGTCTCTTTTAACTGTCCGATAAAGGCGTCCACTTCGTGGATCTGATTCACATAATATTCGAGACTGTTTTCCGTGGCTTCTTCCTCCACGCCGCGGACGGAAATCTCCGGATTTTCCAAAAGCGCTTCCGTGGGATACTTGCCATGACTTTGAACGGAGACCGCAAAGACAAAATCCCGTCCTGTGGTGGCGGCCAGGGTTTTCAGGATCTCCCCCTGCAATACTTTATCCTTGGCCCAGCCGGTGGGGTTTACTTCCACATTATGCATATATTCCAAAGGAGTAAAGCTGTCAAAGCCCAGGTTTGGGTAAACCAGGTTCCGGTCATAGAAGGTGCCGGTATTATTATGCATGGCATGGGCGCTGTAGCCCAGTCCTTTTAAGCGGTAGCCCAGGGACTCGCAGGTTTTAGATTGAAGGACCGTCTTAAAAGGATACTCGCCGGTGCCGAAGTAGTCCAGGCTCATGCCGGTCAATACTTCAAATTCCGTGTTGGCCGTACCGCCGCCAATGGAAGGCACCGTCAAAAAGCCGTAGGAACCCTCCTTTTTCATGGCGGTGAAATTAGGCACGGGATTTTCAGAAAAGGTGATATCTTTTAAGTAGTTTACATCAAAGAAGGATTCCAGCTGTACCATAACGATATTGGGCAGCTTTTCCGAAACCGCCCCGGTCTCCTGAGCCGCCCCTGCGCCGGCCGGATCTTCTTCCGCCTTTTCGGGCAGGCCTTCCTCCAGGTCCTCCTGCCCCGCAGAATCCGGCCCGGCTTCCGCCGGCGCCGCCGCTTCCTGATCCTTGATCTCGCCGCCTTTTATCTCCTCCAGAATCTGCCGCACCAGTTCCGGCGAATAGTTTTCGGGCTTATCGATGCCCCGGTCCACCAGGCTGCTGGAAAAGCAATAGGCAAAACCGAATTCCTCATAGGCCTCCACAATATTGGCAAAGTTGCTGGATAAAGCCTGCAGCTCCGCGGACCGGGAGGTAGTCACCGAAAACAGCACCGCCAAAATGGCCATCACAAAGAGAGCCCTGCCGTATCTGGCTTTCAGCTTCGGCGCTTTCAGCCAAACCAGTACCAAGGCCCCTGCCGTCATTAAAATGGCGGCAATAATCAGGACCAGCTGAACAGGGCTTAAATAAACATCAATGATGGTCATCACCGATTCGGCAATTTCAAAGTCGATGGCGGCCAGGGGCGTGGTCCGAAAGCTCAGCAATACGAAATTGGTGACGCCCAGGCCCAGCCAGATCACGGAAACCACGGCAAAGGCAAAATACCGTTTCCGGCAAAGGACAGCCATCAACAGAGTGGCCAGGATAATGGAGACGTTATAGCTGAAAAGCAGAGGATGCTGGAGCAAATAAAGCAGCCCCCCAGCCAGGGAACGACGGCTGAGAATTTCCACCGCCAGATTCAGGAAAAAGGCCAGTCCGGCACACTGCAGCAGCGGATATCTTTCCAGCCGGCCGCCAAAGGGCCTGTATTGATCCATCACCCGCCGCCAAAAGGGCCGGCGCCCCTTTTTTTGTATATCGCCGACAGGATTCATGGGTTTGATCGTCTTCCTTTCCGTAAGCATTGTCCCGTTTTTTCGAGGACAGCAGTATTATAATCCAGTTTCTTCAATAAGTCAAAAGGCAGACGGCCCGGCAATCCATAAGGATAATGGAAATCCACAGCAATATATGGTATTGTAATTTTATCATCATCCCGCTTAACCATTTACCCATTGTAAGTCAGACCTTGTGGAAACAACAGTGCCGTTTTTTCCATAATGAGAAGCGCCAGATAAACCGGAATTTGCATGAGAGGAAAATTAACGTATGTGTACTGATTTTGTAAACTTAACAACAGAAAACCTTTTTCATGAGCATTTATGCTGTATTATACGCAGTAAAAAGCCCCATCAAGGTATTGACGCAAAGCGGCAATGGCTTTCAGCCCGGCTAAAGGAAGGTCATGTCTTTAGAAAGTTAAATACAAAAGCTGCGGTCTTTATTGAATATGCTCCTCTTGAAACCGCCTGGGTCCCCATAATCGGCGACAACTATTATTATGTGTATTGCTTATGGGTTTCCGGCAGTCACAAGGGAAAAGGATATGGGAGATTGCTGATGGAGTATTGTTTGGCCGATGCCAAAGCAAAGGGTAAAGCCGGCATTTGTATGCTGGGAGCAAAGAAACAAAAATCCTGGCTTTCAGACCAATCATTTGCGAAGAAGTTCGGCTTTGAAGCCGTTGATCGTACCGATAATGGTTATGAATTGCTTGCGCTTTCTTTTGACGGAACAATGCCGAAGTTTGCAGAAAATGTTAAACGTCAGGAGATCGGGAGCAAAAGGCTGACCATTTATTATGATATGCAATGCCCCTATATCTGTCAAAACCTTGAGCTGATAAAACAGTATTGTGAAATCCATGACGTTCCCGTATTTTTCATTCAAGTGGATACGCTGCAAAAAGCAAAGGAATTGCCCTGTGTCTTCAATAACTGGGCTGTGTTTTATGAAGGAAGGTTTGAGACAGTGAATTTGTTAGATGTGTCCTACTTAAAGAGAATACTGAAAAAATGAAAATATAATTTCGGCTTTTCCCGTTGATTTTCCGGATTATACCGGGATATGGCAAAACACCTCATTCCCAAATGGCTTTGGAAATGAGGTGTTTTCCGTATTCAGCCCGCCTTATGAGGTGGGTTCAGGAGCTTTTTTAGAACTTCGGAACCACGGCGCCTTCATAGGTATTTTCGATGTATTGTTTTACCTTGTCGCTTTTCAGCGCGGCGGCCAAGGCTTGCAGGTCTTCCCGGTTTTCGTCGCCTTCCCGTACCGCCAAAATATTGGCAAAGGTCTCGGCGGCCATGGAATCCTTATCCTCGGTGGCCACGGCGTCCTTGGACACGTTGAGGCCGGCCTGGATGGCATAGTTGCCATTGATAACCGCCATATCCACGTCCTCCAGGGAGCGGGCCAGCTGGGCCGCCTCAATTTCCACGATCTTCAGATTCTTGGGATTTTCCACAATATCGGCCACAGTGGCGTTAAGCCCGGCATTTTCCTTAAGAGTGATCAGACCCTGGGCCTCTAAAAGCAGCAAGGCCCGGGCTTCGTTGGTGGAGTCGTTGGGCACGGAAATCTGGGCGCCGTCGGCCAGGGCTTCAAGGGCAGCGGTTTTCCCGGGGTAAATGCCATAGGGCTCATAATGGATCGCGGCAATGGAAACCAGCTTGGTGCCTCTTTCCGCGTTGAACTGATCCAGGTAAGGCTGATGCTGGAAGTAATTGGCGTCCAGATCTCCTTCGTCCAGGGACAGGTTAGGCAGCACATAGTCGGTGAACTCTACGATCTGCAGATCGTAGCCCTGAGCCTTCAGATCGTCTTTGATCTGGGCCAGGATTTCCGCATGGGGCGTAATGCTGGCGCCGACTTTAATCACTTGCAGCTGGCCTTCGCCGGCCTCGTTTTCCGTTTCTTCGCCTTCCGCAGGCTCTCCGGGGGTCTGGGCTCCGTCTTTGCCGCCGTCCTGTCCGCCGGCGCCGCAGCCGGCCAAAAGGCCCAGAGCCAGCAAGGCGATCAATAATAACGATAATGCTTTTTTCATTGTTCTTTCCTCCTATTTTTCACTTAAACATTTTTATTGCTGTATGACCTCGGCCAAAAGCCGGAAATCAACTTTGGTTTATAGCGCGGCAGCCTGAGCGGTCTTTTCATCAGAAGCTTTTGATCCGGGATCAAAAGCCTAACGGATCCGCTTGTCGCTTACTTTTGCCAGCCGCATGCCCACTTCCTGGAAAACCTGCACGATGATCACTAAAAGCACTACGGTTACAAACATCATATCCGCCTGGTAACGGTAAAAGCCGTAACGGATGGCGATATCGCCCAGACCGCGGCCGCCGACAAAACCGGCCATAGCCGTATAGCCCAGGATCGTGGTTACGGTAATGGCGCTGCCAACCACCAAAGAAGGCAAGGCTTCCGGCAGCAGCACCTTATAAATAATCTGCCAGGTAGAAGCCCCCATAGACTGAGCGGCTTCCACCACGCCGGAGTCCACTTCCTTCAGGGAGGACTCCACCATCCGGGCCACAAAGGGCGCCGCCGCGAAAACCAAGGGCGGAATAATGGCCGTGGGGCCGATGATGGAACCCACCACGGCCCGGGTAATGGGAATCACCGCCAAAAGCAGGATAATAAAAGGCACCGAACGCAAAATATTGATAAAAAACCCCAGGACCCGGTTTAAAAGCGGCCGGGGACTGACGCCCGCAGGATCGGAGATCACCAGCAAAACTCCCATAGGCAGACCGAACAGATAAGAGAAAAACGTGGAAACCAGCGTCATATAAAGGGTTTCCAAAATTCCTTTTCCGATCATTTCCATAATCGCCGGTTCAAACACTTTCCCCCACCTCCTCGTAATCAATCCCCTGATCTTTTAAGTATTGCAGCATGCGGCGGGCGGTCAGCTCATCCGCCGGCAGCTGCACCACCATCTGGCCCATGGCCCGGCCGTCGATATCCCGGGTATCGGCAAACATGATATTTATCGGCGCCCGGCAATCCAGCACCATATTTGCGATCACCGGCTCGAAGGAGGAACGCCCGTCAAAGACGATCCGGCAAAGGCGGCGGCCGGTAAAGTGCTGCACATGCCGCCCTTCCGGGAAGACCAGTTTTCTGGCGATCTGGGAAACCGGCCGGGTAAAGACTTCGGACACGGGGCCGACTTCGGCGATACGGCTTTGGTCGATGATGGCCACCCGGTGGCAGATCTCCTCAATGACGCTCATTTCATGGGTGATCACCACGATGGTAATCCCCAGCTTCTGATTGATTTCTCTCAACAATTCCAGAATCGAGCGGGTAGTCGTAGGGTCCAGGGCGCTGGTGGCTTCGTCGCAAAGCAGCACCTTGGGATTGCTGGCCAGGGCCCTGGCAATGGCCACCCGCTGCTTCTGACCGCCGGAAAGCTGGGCGGGAAAGGCGTCTTCCCGGTCCGCCAGCCCCACTACCGCCAAAAGCTCCCGGGCCCTGGCCTCGGCCCGGGTTTTGGACGCTCCTGTCAATTCCAGGGGGAAACAAATATTCTTCAGGGCATTTCTTTGCATTAATAGATTAAATTGCTGGAAGATCATCCCGATGGACTGCCGGGCTTTTAAAAGTTCTTTGCGGGGCATGACCGACAACTCCTGCCCGTCGAAAAACACCTGGCCTTCCGTAGGCCGTTCCAAAAGGTTCAGGCAGCGAACCAAGGTGCTTTTTCCCGCCCCGGAAAGGCCGATTATGCCCAGGATCTCACCCTGACGCACTTCCAGGTTAATATCCTGCAGGGCCCAGACCCGTTCCTCACCCTTGCCGAAGGCCTTGGCCAGGCCTTTGGTTTCAATGATCACCTTTTTTTGCTCCGCTGCCGCCATTTCCTCACCTTCACTTCCATCCTTCTTTCCTTAATTTCTCTCCCCATACAAAACAAAAAGCAGAAAGCATAAGCTTCCTGCTTTCCAATCACCTTACCGGGCCGGACCTGGGCAGACCGCCGGTCCAACCGCTGCGATCATCCTTCGGAGTGCAGCCGCTTATCCGCTTTCCTGATTTCCTGAGGAGCAAACCGGCACATGTCCATAGGCATAGCCATAGACATGTCCCCGGAGGACACACACATGAAAGAGCCGCGCATCTCAGATCTGGCTGTACCTTTAGTCCATAGTGCCCTGGCGTTCATGAGTCCTGCTCCTTTCCCCGGTTTTCAGAAAAACCCGACGGCTTTATCGTTAAATAGTATAGTGTCTGGGGCCAAGTTTGTCAATAAAAAAATAGCCGCCGCTTAAATCCAAAGCTAAACGGCGGCAAAGGCTTCATGCTGCGGCTGCCATTTTCTCCAGCTCCTCCAGCGCTTCCTGCTGGGTATCGGCGGAGAATAAAAAACGCCCCAGCCTGTCGTAGACCTCTACATGTCCGTTTATATACCTGAGTCTGTAATCCATGACAGCACCTCCTTTTGTTTTCTCAATAAAAGAATAACAAAAAAAGTGTACTATTGTAACGCCAGATAATCCGATTTAATATATGGCCAGTTTCAGTCCCATCAAAATCAGGATAAGGCCCCCGGCTAAAGCGGCCTTGCCGGCCAGGGCATTGCCGAAGCGATGACCGATATGCACCGCGGAAAAGGATAAAACCGCCGTTACCGCCGCAATTACACCGGAGGCGGAAAAAACGTCGGCTTCCACCAGGGCAAACCCCACCCCCACCGCCAGGGCATCCAAGCTGGTAGCCACCGCCTGCACCAAAAGCCGGCCGGGGGAAAGCTGCCGGTTGGCCGGCGCCTCCTCTTCCTCCAGGCTCTCCCGGATCATGTTTATCCCTACCATGGCCAATAAGCCAAAAGCGATCCAGTGGGCCGCCCTGGCAAAAACTAAAGAAAATACGGCGCCGGTAAAATAACCGATCAAAGGCATCAGCCCCTGAAACAGCCCGAAGGTCAGGCCCACCGCCGACGCTTTACCGATTCCGGGCCGTTCCATAACCATACCGTTGGCCGCCGCCACCACCGAGGCGTCCATTGCCAGGCCCACCGCCACCAAAAGCATATCCAGCCAGGTCATCTTACCCTCTCCCCGCCTTAAAATAAAAAAGATACTGCGCTGAGCTGCGCCCCGGAAAGCCCGAGGCACGAGATAAATCTTCTGCGCAGTATCTAATGTATGCGCCGGCTGAGAATTGTAAGACCGGTTTTCCCGGTCTGCCGGCGGATCTTCTGATCATCTTCTGTTTATTTATCCCCCGGTTGTCTGCCTTCCTTTCCCGGTCCCCGCATGGACAAACTGATCCGTTTCTTTGCCGGATCCACTGCCAGAACCCAAACCGTCACCTGATCGCCCACCTTCACCACTTCCGAGGGATGGCGGATGAAGCGGTCGGCTACCTGGGAGATATGGACCAGACCGTCCTGATGAACGCCAATATCCACAAAAACGCCGAAGTCGATGACGTTGCGCACCGTGCCACGCATAGCCATGCCAGGCTTTAAATCTTCCAGACTCATTACGTCCCGGCGCAGTACCGGCGGCGGCAGCTGGTCCCGCAGGTCACGGCCCGGCTGCAAAAGCTCCCCCAGCATATCCTGAAGAGTAGGCACGCCTACGCCTACGGCGGAGGCTACCTTTTCCTCCCCTGTCCGCCTCACCTCAAAGGGCAGCTTTTCCAGAGTCTTTTTGCCCACGTCGTACACGGAATAATCAAACATGGTTAAAAGCTTTTCCGCCGCCGGATAGGTCTCGGGATGGACACCGGTGTTGTCCAGTACATTCTCGCCCCTGGGGATCCGCAGGAAACCGGCGCACTGCTGGTAGGTCTTGGGGCCCAGCTTGGGCACCTCCAAAAGCTGCCCCCGCCGGTGAAAGGAACCGTTTTTCTCCCGGTAGTCCACCACATTGGCCGCCACCGTGGGAGACAGACCGGCGATATACGCAAGTAAAGAAGGGGAAGCCGTATTTAAATCCACCCCTACCTGGTTTACACAATCCTCCACTACGCCGGCCAGCGTCTTGTCCAGCTCGGCCTCCGGCATATCGTGCTGATATTGCCCTACGCCCACGGACTTGGGATCGATCTTCACCAGCTCCGCCAGCGGGTCCTGCAACCGGCGGCCGATGGAAACGGCGCTTCTTAAGGTCACGTCATAATCCGGAAATTCCCGGGCCGCTAACGGTGAAGCGGAATATACCGAAGCGCCGGCTTCGTTTACCATGACGTAGGATACCTGCCGGGGAATTTCCTGCAGGAGTTCGGCAACAAATATCTCCGACTCCTTGGAGGCGGTGCCGTTGCCGATAGCGATGACATCCGCCTTGTAGCGGAAAATCAATTCCCGCAGCGCCTCCCTGGCTTCTGCGGTCCGGTTCTGGGGCGGCGTCGGGTAAATGATGTCCGTATCCAGCACCCTGCCGGTGGGATCGATAACCGCCAGCTTGCAGCCGGTGCGGTAGGCCGGGTCGAAGCCGATAACCACCTTTCCCTTCAGGGGCGGCTGCAAAAGTAGGTTTTTCAAATTAATGCCGAAGTTTTTCATGGCCTGTTCCCCGGCTTTTTCCGTCAGGGCGCTGCGGATTTCCCGTTCCAAAGAAGGCCGGATCAGCCGTTTATAGCCGTCTGCCGCCGCTTCCCGGACCATCTCCTTGAAAATGCTTGGGCCTTTTATGGCCTGCTGTTCCAGGCGAAAGGCCGCCGTGTCCTCATCCGCCGCCAGTTCCACCTTCAAAAAGCCTTCCCGCTCCCCCCGGTTGACGGCCAGGATACGGTGGCTGGGCAGCTTATCGGCCTTTTCCTCATATTCAAAATACATGGCGTAGATGCCGCCGTCCCGGCCCTTGTCCTGAGGGCCTTTGGGCTTTGGCGCCTGGGCCGCGGCGGAAGTGACGATCCGTCCCGTCTCCCAGAATAACTCCCTTAATATCCGTCGCAGCTCCGCGTCGTCGGAAAGGTTCTCCGCAATGATATCCCGGGCGCCGGCCACAGCTTCCTCCGACGTAGCCACCCCCTTTTCATCATCCACATAGGAAGCGGCTATTTCCAAAACGTTTCCTTGCTGAAGCTCCTGGGCGAAAATCAACCGGGCCAGAGGCTCCAGGCCTTTTTCCCGGGCCACCGTAGCCCGGGTACGCCGCTTTTGCTTAAAGGGGCGGTAAATATCCTCCAGCCGGGCCAAGGTTTCCGCGGTGCCGACGGCTTCCTCCAGTTCCGGCGTCAGCTTTTCCTGATCGCTCAAGGCGGCCAGCACTTCGCTTTTGCGTTTTTCCAGGTTACGCAGATATTCCAGCCGGTCTGCCAGTTCCCTGAGCTTTTGGTCGTCGCAGGAGCCGGTCATTTCCTTACGATACCGGGCGATAAAGGGGATGGTGTTGCCCTCATCGATCAGCTCCGCAATATTTTTTACCAGCTTCTGCTCCATGGCGAACTCTTTGGCGATTATTTTAATTATGTCCAAGTGCGGATACCTCGCTTCATCTGGATCTGTATGCCAATCCCTTAATGTTTACCGGCCGTCCAGATACCTGGCGGCTTCCTGGCCGGCGATGAGTCCGTCGCCCACCGCCTTGGCCACCTGACGCAAAGGGGACGCACAATCGCCGCAGGCATAGATGCCGGGAATATTGGTCTGCATTTTTTCGTTGACCTTGATGCAGCCCTCGGCCAGTTCCAGATCTTTTAACAAGGCCTCGGGAGCCAGAGCGTTCCGCAGAATAAACACGCCGTCCACAAAAAAGGTTTTGGTGTGGCGCTCCACCAAGGGCCGGTCTTCCAGCTGCTCTTTATTCGGCGGGCAGGCAAAAATCGCCACATCCGCAGAGGAGACCTTGGCCTCGCCCCGCAGCGCCCGCAAAATGCCGCAATGCTGTTCAATTCCTTCCTGCAGCTCCTGGCTGTGCGAAACATGCCCCACGAAGATCACCTGGCAGCCCAGGCCCGCCAGATAATTGGCTTCCTCCACGCTGGCGTCCCCTAAGCCGTAAACCAAAACCTTTTTGCCCTTATAGAGAATTCCGTCGCAGGTAGCGCAATAGCTTAAGCCCCGCCCCAGGAACTTCTCCTCATTTTCAACGGTCTTGGAGATCAGGGCGCCGGTGGCCAGGATCACCGTCCTGGCGGTGACTACGTCGCTGCCGAAGCTGACCATAAATTTATCCCCAAAAGGCAAAATATTGGTTACCCGGCCTTCCTTGATTTCCGCCCCCATGCCGAGGGCGTGCTTGGTATAGGCTTCCATAGCCTCCCGGCCGCTGACCGCCGGCAAGCCCAGGTAGTTGGTCAGCAGCTCCGCCCGGGAAAGGGCGTTGCGGCCGGAATTAACCAAAACTGCGGTTTTACCCCGCTGAATTCCATTAATAGCGGCGGAAAGGCCCGCGGGGCCGGCGCCGACGATGGCTATATCGTAAACGTCCTGCATGATGTATGCCTCCTTATAATGATGTGTCCTTTGCGCTTATTATATCATGAAAACATCATGAAAAGGCGCCTTGGGCATTTTTTGTCCAAGGCGCCTTTTTTATCCTCACTTATCCAATCAGGACGTCAGGCTTTTACAGAAGCCAGCGGATTTTTGGAGTTTTCTCTGATATCCACTTCAATGGCTCTTTCCACCCGATCTTTACGGCAGCCCACCAGGTAGGAGGTGAGATTTGCCGGCACACAGGAGTGGTTGGGGATGATTTCGATTTTTTCTCCCACCTTCAGCGCTGTTTCTCCCTTGATTTTCAGCTTTGCCACTTCTTCCGACAGGCCCGCCACTTCAAGTTCAGGATGACCTTTCACCCTGCCGAAGCCGGAGATGGCCGCATTGCCGTGGGCGCCCTGGTCCAGCCCAAAGCATTTGGAGCCGGCGTCAACGATCAGCAGCCCTTCTCTGGGGGCTGAAATGACGGTAGCGTAAACCGTCAGGGCGCAGTCCTCCTCTTTGGCGGTTTCCGTGGAAAGCTGAATGGCGTCGTGAAACACATAGTTTCCGGGATGATAGATCCGAATATTTTCATCCTCCACCGCCTGGGCAAAGGTTGGAGTGGAACCGCTGCTGATGATTTCCAGGGTATATCCGGCCTCCTTCAGGGCATCGGCGGCGGTCTTCATGGCGCTTTTTTCGTCGGCTACATATTTGGCCAGTTCCTGATGGCACTGGGCGCCGTAAACATGGCCGGGATGGGAGGAGATACCCTTGAAACGCAAGCCCGGCAGTTCCCTGAGCTCATTGACAAAATCAACCGCCTTGTCCGGCGCCACGCCGAACCGGTGCAAACCGCTGTCCACAGCGACGGTATAGTCGATCACAGCCCCCGCAGCTTTTGCCGCCCGGCTGAGGGCCCGGGCGCTTTCTATACAATCCAGGCGGACAATAAAGCTGCACTTCCGGGAAAGCTCGATGACCCGGGAGATATTCGGCTGGGAAGCCACCGGGTAGGCATACATGATCGTTTTCATGCCTGCTTTGCAAAGGGCCTCGCATTCGTCCAGCGTTCCCCCTAAAAATCCGGCGGCCCCAAAATCTCTTTGCATTTTGGCGATCTCGATACTTTTATGGGTTTTGGTCATGGGCCAGAGCTGTTTGCCGTACTTATCGCACAGCTGCTGATATTTTTTCAGATTGTTTTCCAAAATATCCAGATCTACAAGAATGGCCGGGGTAGCAAGTTCTTCTTTTTTCATGTTAATCATTCCCTTTCAATGTATTATTGGTCAGATAAAAATGAGCTGCAATACAAATACCATCGCCAGCGCAGTGACTGCCTGGGCAACGCTGATAATAGGCAGAGTTTTATAAGCCACTTCCGGCTTCATTCCTGAGGTGGAGGTGATGACCCAGAAGAAATCGTCGTTGCCATGGAACACCATAAAACCGCCGGCGGCGCAGGCCAGCATGGCGATCACCCGGCCGATGGGGGAAGTAAAGCCCAGGATCTCCAATAAAGGAAGCAGCATGGAAGCGGCGGTGATCATGCCCACCGTACCCGATCCGATGCAGGTACGGAATATGGCCCCGATAATAAAGGGCACCAGGATTCCCAGAGTAATATTGGAGAAATATTGGTGGACCAAGACCTCAAGCTGGCTGGTCTTCAATACCGTGGCGAAAGCGCCGCCGGCTCCCACGATCAGGACAATCTGTCCCGCCGTCTTCAGGGATTGGCCAAATTCCCCTTCAAAGGTCCATACCTTTTTATCTTCGGGATACAGCTTTACGTAGGTGATAAACGCGCAGGCAAGACCGATCAATAATGCGGTGACCGGCTGGCCTACGGCGGAAAACAATCCGGTGATGAAGTTATCTTTCCCCATCGGCGCCGATTCCAAAGAAGCGATGGTATTCAACAGCATAAGAAGGATCGGCAGGAGTATGGGCAGAAAGGATTGGACCGGACCGGGCAGCCGGGAATCATCAGCGGCGGCCTCCTCAATTTCTTCCGGCAGGTAATAGTATTTTTTGCCAAAGATCAGCCCCAGAACATAGCCTACCAGGGTTACCGGGATGGATACCACCATGCCCAGAAGAATTACCAGGCCCAGGTCCGCCGACAAAATCCCGGTTACCGCCAGAGGTCCCGGCGTGGGGGGCACAAGCATATGGGTGGCATGGAGCCCCATTCCCAGAGCAATGGCCATGGTGGTCATGCTGACCTTGGTATCCCGGCTGAGCCGGCGGGCCAAAGGGGAAAGCAGGACAAAGGCCGAATCGCAAAACACGGGAATCGACACAAAATAGCCGGTGATGGCCAGTCCCAAAGCCGCGTGCTTTTGACCGGTTATCTTCAGGATCGTCCGGGCCATGGTTTCGGCAGCGCCGCTTTTTTCCAGCAGGCCGCCCATGACGGTACCGATGGCGATCACCACGCCGATGCCGGCAATCGTCCCTCCCATCCCCGAGGAAAAGGCCGTTACAATTTCCGGAACCGACAGCCCTGTAAGTATACCATAAACAAAGGCGCAAATCGTTAAAGCGAAAAACGGGTGCAGCTTAATTTTCACCGTGAGAAAAACCAGCAGACCAATAGATAATGCCAACGAAAAAATAATCATTGCCGTATTCATGGTTCATTCTCCTTCTCTTCACGTATTTGGTTGCCGATTTAAGCCTGCAGGCATCACCTCCTGAACGTAGTTTCTCCTTTTTCATGATTATTCCATTTAATATATTTAAATTATATTCTTTATGTTTAAATTTATTACATACATTATTAAATGTCAATAACTTTATTTATTAAATGTTAAATATCATTGAACAGATTCTTGATTTACTATTTTTGTAAAACCGTGTATAATATATAAAAACAGATATGCTTTTAGAGAGGTTTATAAATGGAGGAAATAAATTTAGGCCAGAGGATCATGCTCTTTCGGGAAAAAAATAAGATGAGCCAGAAAGAACTGGCCCATCGGATTGAAATAACGCCGTCGATGCTGAGTCAGATTGAACGGAATAATGCCAACCCTTCACTGTCGACGCTGAAATTGATTTCCAGGGAATTAAAGGTTCCTTTATATTATCTGTTCATGACCGAAGGGAAAGAAAAAGATATCGTCGTACGCCAAGGAGAGCGGAAGCTCATCGGCGCCCAGGATAAAAGCAGACCTTACCTTGAGTTGTTAACGCCGGATACCTCGGGAAATATCGAATTTATCCAGATGACCCTGCAGCCCGGAACAGAGAATTCTGCCGGGCTGATGAATCACGAAGGGGAAGAGGTGGCTCTGGTATTGAAGGGCAGTATCTCCCTGCAGACGGAAAACGCGGAATATGTTCTGCAGGCGGGGGACAGCGTGCGCATCCCCGGGCTGGCCTATCACCGCTGGTATAATAATACCGCCGAAGACACCATGCTGGTTTTCGCCGTCACTCCTCCGAATTTTTAAGAAGGTCAGGGTTCACCTCTGACCTTCTTCCTCCGGCCACCAGTATTGACCCTGATAAGCGCCGCTCTCCCGTAAAAGCTTCTGCAGGCGGTTCAGCACCTGCCGCTTATATATGCACCATTTGGGCGCCAGCAAAATGTTTGCCGGCGCTTCTGCCGTCAGCCGGTGTACGGTCATATCCGGCCTAAGATAGCGAAGAGCCGATACCACCAGTTCCAGATAAGCCTCTTCACTGAGCACCGGCAAACGTCCCGCAAGGTATTCCATGGCAAAGGCGGTATCCCGGATGATGTGGAGCAGATGAAATTTTACGCCCCAGGAACCGGCCGCCGCCACGTAGCGGACAGAGTCCAGCATCATCTCCCGGGTTTCCCCCGGCAAGCCGAAAATCAGGTGGGTCACGGTTTTTATGCCGGCGCCGTCAAGCAGTTCCAGGGCCCGGTCATAGTCTGCCAGGGGATAGCAGCGGTTGATGGCCTGAGCGGTGGACTCATGGATGGTTTGAAGCCCCAGTTCCACCCAAACCTCCCGTTCTGCCGCGAACTCCCGCAACAGCTCCGCCACCGGCGGGTCCACACAGTCGGGCCGGGTGGCCACGGCCAAAACCGCGACCCGGGGGTCGGCCAGGGCCTCCGAATATTTTCGGCGCAATTCCTCCGGGGGCGCATAGGTATTGGTGAAGGCCTGAAAATAGGCGATAAATTTCCGGGCCCCGTCCCGTTTTTCCAGCCGGTCCATTTCTTTTGCCATCTGCAGCCCGATGGCATCGGTCACCGCCCCGGCGCATTCGCCGGCGCCGTCGCCGCCGCAGAAAGCACAGCCTTGCCGGCTCTTGCTGCCGTCCCGGTTGGGGCAGGTAAAACCGCCGTTGACGGCCACCTTATGGACTTTTTTTCCATATTTTTCTTTCAGATAAAAGTTCAGCGACTGGTAGGGAAGCTGACCCCAGTCCTTGCGCATGGCGGCTCCTTTCCGGCCCTGACCTTGCGGATTCCTTTCTTTTCCTATTGTAAAGGCCGATCGAGGCTTTGTACAGGCCTGGCTTTTGTCTCCCGCCCGTTGCAGCCCGTTATAAAAAGAAGCGCCGTCCGGATAAAAACCCGGACGCCGCTTCTTTTTATGGTTCCATTTAAGCCGGGTACGGTTAAAAGCGGCAGCGGCTGCGCTGTCCGGCTTTCGTCAGACAGCCTGACGGCTCCGGATAAAGCTGAGGAAAGCCTTGGCCTGCCTTTCCAGATATTTTCTGCTGGCGGCAAGCTCCAGCCTGCCCTCGGCATTCACCTGCTGCATGGCGTTTGGTATAGTCAGCCGCGGCGAATTCATCACGTCCATATTCAGGAAGCTGATCAACGTTACCAGATGGTCCTGAGCGATCCCCGTCCCGGACATGCCGGGAGTGATGCCGCTGATGGCGGCGGGTTTACCGGAAAGGACCTGAGGCTCGGTGTCGCTTATCGGCCTGGACAGCCAATCGATCAGATTTTTCAATACGCCGGGAAAGAAATGGTTATATTCCGGAGTAAAAAACCAGATGCCGGCGCTGGATTTAACGATTTCCCGGGCACGCCTGACGGCGTCGGGGGCCGGAAACTCAATATCCTGGTTCAGCAGCGGCACCGCGGCATAGTCAAGCAGTTCAAATTCCGCCTGATCCCCCACCAGGCTTTGGGCTTCCAAAGCCAACTGGCGGTTAAAAGAATCTTTTCTTAGGGAACCAGCAACAGCCGTTATTTTGATCTTCTCCATTTTCTTCAGCTCGCTTCTTTCTCTTTATTTGGTGCGGCTCCAACTTTTACGGTTTCTGGCCGGAGAATGATATCCATGCCGGTCCCGGTGCGGAAACCGCCGGCTTTCTTTATTTATGTTTATTTATGCTTGATGAAGGTACCTTCATCAAGCTCTTCGAAAGCCCGCTCCAGTTCCTGGCGGGTATTCATGACGATGGGGCCGCCCCAGGCGATGGGCTCGTGCAAAGCCTTGCCGGAAAAGAAAATAAACCGCAGATCCTCCTGGGGGAGGGCGGCCACAGCAAGATAATCCCCTTTGCCAAACAAAACGGCGGTTTTCGAGGAAATTCTCTGCCCATTAATTACAGCGTCCCCCTGGATCAGAAATACGAACACTGTTTCCTGAGGGTTGGTGGGGATCTCCACCTCCTGGCCCCGGGGAAGCTCCACATCATAGATGGCCGCCGGAATATGGTTCGGCATCACTCCGGCGGCTTCCCCAAAATTTCCCGAAAGGACATGAATATCCGCCTGACCCTTTTTTGCCCGGGCCACCATCTCCCGGGTGATGCTCAAGTATGCCGGCGCGGTCATTTTTTCCTGCCGGGGCAGGTTCAGCCACAGCTGGAATCCCAGCATCCTGCCGGATTCCTTGGGCATCTCCTGATGCAGAATACCGCTCCCCGCAGTCATCCACTGGCTTTCGCCGGCATAGATGGTCCCCTTGTTTCCCAGGCTGTCCACATGCTCGATTTCCCCTGAAATCAAATAGGTGATGGTCTCGATCCCCCTATGGGGATGCAGGGGAAAACCTGCCGTATAATCCGCAGGGTCCGTGGAATCAAAGGAATCCAGCATTAAAAAAGGGTCAAAATCCTCCACGTCCCTTTTTCCCAGAACCCGGACCAGCCGCACTCCGGCGCCGTCCGTCGTCACCTGACCGCGGACCGTTTTTACGATTTCCCGTTTTTCCATAAGCCCCCCTCTCGTCCTTTATCGCCTTGTCCAAGAGTATTCTTTTCCAAAGTATAACAAAATATAGGGGGCAAGTCCAACTAAATTTCCCCGGCCGGCAGAGGCCGCACGACCTTTACATCCTTTTGGCCGCGTCCAGGGCAAGCTCGGAGCGCTCGCATTCCTCAGGCAGCATGCTGATCTGAAAACAGAGGGGGCTGCCTTTCATATGCTCCCCGGCGTAACTCAGCCCATTGGTCCGTTCATCCAGCAGCGGATGGTCAATCTGGGCCGGATCCCCCAGCAGCACAATCTTGGTGCCTTTGCCGGCACGGGTAATAATCCCCTTGATCTGGCGCGGCGTGAGATTCTGGGCCTCGTCGATCATCAGATACGTATGGCTGATGGAGCGGCCCCGGATAAAGTTGATGGCTTCGGCGGTAATAATGCCGCTGTCAAACAAAAATTCCACCTTGCCCCGCAGTTCCTTCTCATTCTTATAACGTTCCTTATTATCCGAATCCACCAGAATTTCCAGATTATCCATGACGGGCCGGAGCAGCGGCGCAATTTTTTCCTGCTCGTTGCCCGGCAAAAAACCGATTTCCTGATCGAATTGCACATTGGAGCGGCAAAGCAGGATCTTGCGGTAAAGAGGCTCCTTTTCATTCATGATCTTTTGCAGACCCACGGCCAGGGTATAAAAGGTCTTGGCCGTACCGGCGGGACCCTTGATGATAACAAGAGGCGCCGACGAATGGGGGATCATCAAGGCTTCCTGCAAAAAATACTGACCCAGGTTTTTGGGCGTTACGCCAAAGGGTTTTTTGGCGGCGTATTTTAAAGGGACGATCTGTTTTCCGTCGTAATATCCCAGCATGGTTTTATTGATCTGCGTATCGGACCTCAGGACGCAAAATTGGTTCAGGGTGAGCTCGGCGGCGGTTTTTGCCCCATTCTTGCCCAATACGTAAGCGTCCTGGGGGGAGAGCCCGTTTTTTCGGAAACCCGTCAGCAGATTTGCCGGTACAAATACGTCAGTCCTTCCGGTGTACTGGCTGGAGGCTTCCGGCGCCTGGTCGGTAATAAAATCCTCCGCCGGAATATTCATGATCTGCGCCTTCAGCCTCAGTACAATATCTTTGGTGACCAAAATCGTCGGCTCGTTTTTTTCGATCAGTCCTTTGCAGACGCGCAGGATACGGTTGTCGTTTTTTACGCCGAAGCCGTCGGGAAGCTGAATATCGACAAAGTTGGTTTCCAGTCTCAGCAGGCCCGCCGAATCGAGCCTGACTCCCTTGGTCAGATTTCCCTTGATTCGCAGCCTTTCCAGGAAGCGGATAGCCTGCCGGGCGTTGTGACCACATTCCCCGTCCCGGTCTTTTAAAGCGTCCAGTTCCTCCAGCACGGTAACGGGAAGGATCACGTGATTTTCTTCAAAGGATTCCAGGGCATGGGGCGCTTGGATCAAAACATTTGTGTCGATGACGTAGTTTTTATGCATCGTAAGCCATTCCTCCCACAACGGATGTACCGTTCTCCATCCTTATTTTAAAGCATGGATTTATAAGGCTTGTAAAAGGGAGGTGAACTTCCTGTAATTCTTGGGGCCTGCTGATTCTTGGAGGTCTTCAGACTCAGAAGGATTGGAGGAGCCTTCAGGTCCTCAGAATAAATCGGGGTAAAACCCCCGGACCAGCCGTTCCACCGTATAGGCCATCCGGTCTCCCGGCAGCACGCTTTCCAGCTCAATGGTGACAAAGCGCTGGTTTTTTACGCATTCAAGCTGCGAGAGGGTGTCGTCGGCCTGGATTTCGGCAATCTTTTCCGCCACGGAGGGGGAATCGTAATCGTGGATCAGGATGATTTCCGGGTCCCGGGCCAGGATTTCCTCATAGCTGACGGTGATCCAGGCTTTTTCCGTCAGGTCTCCGAACAGATTTTCCCCGCCGGCCAGCCCGATCAAAAGAGATTCAAAATTACTGCCGCTGCAGGTGAAAACCCCCTGGCCGCCGCTGTCATAAACCAGTACTCTGGGCGCCTTGCGTCCGCTGATCTTTTCCTCAGCCGCATTAATGCGGGCCTTTTGATCCTCCACGAAGGACAAGGCCTTATCCTCGACGCCAAAAATCTTGCCGATATCAAGGATCTCCTGATACTGTTGCTCCACCGTGGCCGCCGAATTCACATAGGTGGTCATGCCGTATCCTGCCAGTTCCTCAATATCCAGCCCGTCGCCGCCAAATTCCCAGTCGATGCCATAAATAAAGTCTGCGCCGCTGGAAATCACCGCTTCCCGGGTAGCGGAACCGTAATTGAGCTCGGGAATTTTTTCATATTCCCCGGCATATTCCGGCAAAGGCCCGCGGCTGTGATTTTTCAGGCTGTTGCCCACGATATAGTCCGTAAGACCTAAGGCCACAAAAACCTCGGTGCAGTTCGGGCCCAGGGTCAGAACCTTTCGGGGCCTGGCGGAAACCTCCACTTCCCTGCCGTAATTATCAAAGGTCAGGGGGTATAGGCCGGAGGCTTCGGTCTCCGGCGGGACTTCCGCCGACGGTCCCGGGGAAGAGGAATCTGAAGCCGTTGAACCGGCGGGTTTGCCGCAGCCGGAAAAAACCAAGGCAAGAGCGAGGATCCAGATGATTACAGGCACAGATGCTTTCAACGATGCTTTTTTCATTTTTGTCCCTCCTTGAACTCATGGGATAAGCTCGGTAAACTGCGATAAAATTCCTATCCGCCGATGCCGGCGGGGAGAAAAGTAATCGTGGCCTTGCCGGTGATCGGATGGATCGACACATCCGAACGGACGCCGTAGACATCATAGATATTCTCCGCGGTAAGCACCTCAGCGGGCGTTCCCTGAAGGACAATCCTGCCTTCTTTCAGGACATAGAGCCGGTCGCAGTAAAGGGCCGCCAGGTTCAGATCGTGAATGGCGGAAAGAACCGTTACCTCCAGCCTTTTGACAAAGTCAAAAATCTGCAGCTGATAACCGATGTCCAGATGGTTAGTGGGCTCATCCAGCAAAAGAAAATCGCTTTCCTGGGCAATGACCCGGGCGATGATGACCCGTTGCTTTTCCCCGCCGGAAAGCTGCAAGTAATTGCGTTTTGCCATGCCCTCCATGCCAAGATGCTCCAGGGCGTGACGCACCATGTATTTATCATGGGCATTGTCGAGATCAAACAGCTTCTTATGAGGGCTGCGCCCCATTGCGACGATTTCCTCCACGAGAAAATCAAAGGGCACGTCGTTTTCCTGGCCTACCACCCCCAGCTTTAAAGCCGCCCTTTTATGGCTCATGGTCAGCAGATTTTCTCCGTCCAGAAGGACGCTGCCCCTGTCCGGCGTCAGCGCCCGGTAAAGATTCTTCAGCACCGTAGATTTTCCGCTGCCGTTGGGCCCGATGAGCCCTACAAATTCTCCCTTTTCCACTTTCAGGCACAGATCGTCCACGGCTTCCTTTTCTCCGTAGGAAAAGCTGAGATTTTCAATCTGCAGGCGCACGATATCCCTCCTCCCTTTCTTACCGGCCTCCCGCGGTTTTCCGCTTTAACAGCCAGATAAACAACGGCCCTCCGATGATGGCCGTCAGGATGCCTACCGGCATTTCCTCCGGGGCCAAAAGCATCCTGGCGGCCACATCCACCCATACCACCAAAATGCCGCCCAACAGGGCCGAAACCGGCAGCACCTTGCGATGATCGCTCCCTACCAGGAGACGGGTAAAATGCGGCACCATCAGACCCACAAAACCGATGGTCCCGCTTACGGCAATGGTAACGCCGGTCATCAGGGAAGCCACCAGCACCAGCAGCTTTTGCAGACGCCTCACATTTGCGCCCAGAGCCCCCGCGCTTTCATCCCCCAAAAGAAGCAGGTTCAGCCCCCGGTAGTTAACCATCAGCACCGCCATGCCAAGGAGCAGGGCAGCCAGCGGCAGGGTCAGATATCCCCATTTCGCTCCGGCAAGGCTGCCGGACATCCAAAAGGTGGCGTTATGGAGTCCCAGAGCATTGGGGGCGCTGAGGGTGATGATGCGCGTAACCCCGTCCATCATCATGGAAACCGCAACGCCGGAAAGCAAAAGCTGCGTGATGTTGATCCGTCCCCGTACCCGGGAAATGGCATAGACAAACATAATGGTCAGAGCCGAGCCGATAAAAGCGCTGATGGCCAGAGAATATTCCCCTAAAAAGGAAAAGGCGCCGAAAAGCATCCCCAGGGTGGCGGTGGCCGCAGCCCCCGAAGACACGCCTAAAATAAACGGATCCGCCAGTTGATTACGCACCAGCGCCTGCATGGTCACCCCGATGACCGAAAGGGAAGCGCCCACCACCAGGCCAAGACACACCCTGGGCAAGCGCAGGCCCAGCACGATGTTTTCTTCAAGCTGCTCCCAGGTTCGGGGAAAAACCTCCTCAAAACCGGGTATCCGGCTGATCAGTATTTTCGCTGCCTTTTCCGGCGCCACCGTCACGGGCCCAAGTCCGATGCCAAACAGCAGGGACGCGGCGGCCAGCGCGATCAGCACGCCGACGATGAGGCCCATAGGCGGATCGCTGCGATTGAATATCTTTCTCAAGAGCTTTCTGATTTTCATGAAATACCTCTTCCTTGGGCCAGGGGGCCTCGGCAATCTGAACAAAAAAAACAGCCGCTTCAGATGAATAAAACCGGTTCCGCGGTTTCATCCAACCTTCATGGCTGTTGCTTCTTTAAAGAATATGCCGGTAATGTACAAACCTCAAGCCAAAAAGCCTGACATGTCAGACCTGGCCAGGCGCCCCTTCTGAGGCGAAGCAGACCTTCTTTGGTCAAAATCTTTTTTCAGGATAGCACATAGGGCCATTGTTGTCAATTGCAGCCAGTGTCTTCACTCTTGTTTTGCTGAAATTAATTATCTGGCGGCTAAAAAAACTGTTGCCAATTTTCAAAAGCTATGGTATGATCCCAATATATTAATCATATATGTTAAGTATGATTGGAGGAGCAAACATGAAAACAGCCAAATTGATGTCCATGTATAAAGCCGCCTGTCCCGTGTCCGCCATGACATGTATATTTTTCTGTTCCTGTAACTCCAAACCAAAGCTGCGGTTGTAAGTGTTGAAGCCTGTGGGCGCACGGTCCGATAAGCTTCGGGCTGTGCGCCTTTATTTTTTACCGGAACAGTACGGAGAAACCAAGAAAGGAGGCATATGGTATGCCGGCGGCGGCAGGAAATGCCATGTAACGGAAAAACCGATGGACGACTATATAAAAATCGTTGATTTATATAAAACCTACCACGCCCACGGTGCGGCCCTCCACGTCCTTAAGGGGGTGGACCTCTCGGTGCGAAAAGGCGAGATTTTCGGGATTATCGGGTTCAGCGGCGCGGGGAAATCTACTCTGGCCCGCTGCATCAACCGCCTGGAGGCGCCGGACAGCGGTGAGGTTCTGGTGGGCGGCACTGATATTTTAAGGCTTTCAAAGGGAGATTTGCTGAAAGAGCGGCGAAAGATCGGCATGATCTTTCAGACCTTTAATCTCTTTGAGGCCAAAACCGTATATAAAAATATTTCCTACCCCCTGGAAATCAGCGGGGTTCCCAAAAAAGAACTCCGGCAGCGGGTGGAGGAAACCGCGGAGCTGGTGGGTCTTGCCGATAAGCTCAAGGCCTATCCCGGTGGGCTTTCCGGCGGGCAAAAACAAAGGGTGGGCATTGCCCGGGCCTTGGTGAACAAACCGGATTTACTGCTGAGCGACGAGGCCACCTCCGCCCTGGACCCCCAGACAACCCTGCAGATTCTGGAGCTGTTGAAAGAAATCAACAAAGTCACCGGCATCACTATTCTGATGATCACCCATGAGCTGGACGCCATCAAATACGCCTGCGAGCGTATGGCGGTGCTGGAGGACGGGGTGATCATCGAATCGGGCTTCGTCCGTGATATCTTCAACAACCCCCACAGCAGGACCGGGGAGCTGTTTGCCAAAGTTTTCTTCGAGTTTCAGCGGTCCCTCAACCTGGTAGACGGCGGCGGCATCTGATCCGGCTGCGGGCGTACGCAGCTTTATTCATTTTGGAGGCGATGTGATGAGTTTATTAAATACTCCCCTTTGGGAAGTGATCAAGGGCTCTTTTGCGGCGGAAATATGGCAGCGCATCTCTCCGGCTATCCTCGAAACGCTGTATATGACGGCCTTGTCTTCGGCCATCATGCTGGTTTTCGGTCTGGCGCTGGGGATATTGCTCACTGTAACCAACCCCGACGGTTTAGTGCCGCTGAAGCCCCTGTATTCCGGCGCCGGCTGGCTGATCAATTGTCTGCGCTCTTTGCCTCAAATGATCATGATTATTTTAATGATCCCGGTGGCCCGGTTGTTTTTCGGCAAATCCTACGGCACCAACGCCTGCATTATCGCGGTTGCCGCAAGCTGTATCCCCATGTATGCCCGCATCGTGGAAAGCAGCCTGCTGGAAATCGGCAAAGGCAAAGTGGAAGCGGCAAAATCCATCGGCAGCACCAACCTGCAGATCATCTTCAGGGTCCTGCTGCCGGAAACGATCCCCTCCCTGGTCCGGGGCTTCACGGTGGCGGTAATCGCCGTGATCTCCATGACGGCCCTGGCGGGCATGTTCGGTGCCGGAGGCATCGGCGATATCGCCGTCCGCTTCGGCTATCAGCGGTTTCAGCACGATATGCTTTTCGCGGCGGTATACGTATTGATCATTTTGGTTCAACTGGTTCAGTTTTCCGGGGATTTTGCCTCCAGGCAGATCCTCAAAAAAAGAAATCTGATATAAAAAGGAGAGTGTCTTATGAAAAAAGCAAAAATCTTTTCCCTTCTGGCGGCAGCATTTCTTTTATTCGGATTGATTGCAGGCTGCGGAACCAAAGCCGGCGGCAGCCAGACCGCGCCGGCGGCGCCCGCCGCTCCCGCGGGTCAAAACGGCGGGCAAAATAATAGCTCCGCTCAGACCATAACCCTTAAAGGCATTGCGGACTTGGTTCCCCATTCCGAAATCATTGAATACGTAAAACCTAAGCTGGCCCAGCAAGGCATAGATCTGGTTCTGGTATCCACCGCGGCGGATAATACCACCAACGAAAAAACTGCTAAAGGGGAAATTGACTTCAACTATTTCCAGCACTATCCCTATCTGGAGTCCTGGAATGAAACCAACGGCTTCAATCTGGTGAACGCAGGAGATATCCATGTGGAGCCCATCACCGCTTATTCCGACAAGTACGAGAGCGCAGAAAAAATCCCCGACAACGCCGTGGTGGCCATTCCCAATGACGGCACCAATGAATACCGGGCTTTGCGTATTCTGGAGCAGAACGGTTTTCTTAAGCTGAACGAGGATACCGCCACCTCCCTCAGGGCTTCGCTGACGGACATTAAGGAGTTCATCCGCCCGCTGGAAATCGTGGAGTTGGATTCGGCCCAGATCATTCCCACCAAGGATGACTACGACTTTTTCATCACGAATACCAATAAGGCCCTGGAGGCCCAGATCACCTCCACAAGACTGTTCAGCGAGGGAAGCGACAGCCCCTACGCCAACATCATCGCCGTCCGGGAAGAAGACAAAGACAACCCGGCGGTCCTGGCTTTGGTCAAGGAGCTCCAGTCGGAAGACACTAGGAAGTTTATTAACGAAAAATACAACGGGGCGGTGATTCCGGCAAAGCTTAACTAAAGAAGCAAGACAAGCGCCATCAGGGAAGCAATCAGGCCGCCGGGTCAGGAGCTGCCGCATTTCCAGGCATAAGGAAAGCCGCCTATGATTTTGCGGCTTCCCCCGGCGCCCGAACATTGCCGCTCCCTTTTATCAAAAATGATTGGAGGATTTATCTTGGGACGCTATGAACATATTGAGTCCGCTTTGATCCACGGCGGCATCTATGGCGATGAACGGACCGGCGCGGTCAACACGCCGGTGTATCTGACCTCCACTTATATGCAGGACGGCCTGGGCAGGCATCGCGGCTATGAATATTCCCGTACCGGCAATCCTACCCGGGAGGCCCTGGAGGCCCTGATCGCCGAGCTGGAAGGCGGCGCGGCAGGCTTTGCTTTCGCTTCCGGCATGGCAGCCATCACCGCGGTGCTCAGCCTTTTCCAAAGCGGTGATAAGATTGTGATCTCCAGCAATGTCTACGGCGGCACCTTCCGAATACTGGATAAGGTGTTCCGGAATTTCGGCATGCATTACGCTATTGCGGATACCACCGACCTGCCGGCGCTGGAGGCGGAAATTACGCCGGAGGTAAAAGCGGTTTTAATCGAAAGCCCCGCCAACCCCCTTTTAACCGTCACCGATATTGCCGCCGTGGCGGCGCTTACAAAGCGCAAGGGTATCCTGCTGATCGTCGACAATACGTTTATGACCCCCTATATCCAGCGGCCCCTGGAGCTTGGCGCCGACCTTGTCCTGCATTCCGCCACCAAGTACCTGGGGGGCCACAGCGACCTGATCGCGGGACTAGCGGCGGTGAATACCAAAGAGCTGGCCCGGAAGCTTCATTTTCTGCAAAACGCCACGGGTGGAATCCTCCAGCCCTTCGATTCCTTCCTGCTGATCCGCAGCATCAAAACCCTGGGGGTCCGGATGGACCGCCATGTGGAAAACGCGGAAAAGCTGGCAAAGCTGCTGCAAGCCCATGAAGGAGTTAAAGCCTTGTATTATCCGGGGCTGGCCGGCACCAGGGATTATGAAATCAACCGCCGCCAGGCCAAAAACGGCGGCGCCATGATTTCCTTTGAGCTGCGGGAGGATTACGATATCGGGAAGTTTTTCGGCGGCCTGCGCCTGATCGCTTTGGCGGAAAGCCTGGGGGGAGTGGAATCTCTGGTCTGCCACCCCGCCAGCATGACCCACGCCTCCATCCCCAGAGAAATCCGGGAAAAGGTGGGCATTACCGAAGGGCTGATCCGACTTTCGGTGGGCATCGAAAACGCCGATGATCTGGCAAAGGATCTGGCGACGGCCATTAAGGGGGCAAAACAATGAGCCTGTACGCTTCCATGCAGGAACTGATCGGAAATACGCCTTTGGTCCGCCTTTCCCATCTGGACTTTCCCCCAGGCCTGCGGGTATACGCGAAGCTGGAACTGTATAATCCTTCCGGCAGCGTTAAGGACAGAATCGGCAAATCCATGATCGAGGATGCGGAAAGAAGAGGGATTTTAAAGCCGGGCTGCACCATCATTGAGGCCACCGCCGGCAATACCGGCCTGGGCATCGCCTTTGCCGCCCTGGCTCGGGGCTACCGGCTGATCTTTGTGATTCCGGCAAAATTTTCCCAGGAAAAGCAGACCCTTTTAAAAGCTTTAGGGGCGAAGATCGTCAACACCTCCCTGGAGGGAGGGATGCTGGAAGCCACCCAAAAGGCCGAAGAGCTGCGGCAAGGTATCCCCGGTGCCGTAACCCTTGAACAGTTTAAGAACATGAGCAATCCCCGGGCCCACTATGAAACCACCGGCCCGGAAATCTACCGGGACCTGGAGGGAAGGATCGATTACTTAGTGGCCGGAGCCGGCAGCGGCGGAACTTATTCCGGAATATTAAAATATCTCAAAGAGCAAAACCCAAATATTAAAGGCGTTCTGGCCGATCCCATCGGTTCCACTATCGGGGGCGGCGAACATGCCGATTACGACATCGAGGGAATCGGCAACGACTTCATCGCCGACACCATGGAGATGTCTTTGGTGGACCGGGTGGTCAAAGTCAGCGACAGCGAGGCCTTTGCGCAGGTTAAAGCCCTGGCCGCAAAAGAAGGGATCTTTGCCGGTTCTTCCTCCGGCGCCGCCCTTGCGGCCGTATACAAGCTGGCGGCAACCGCTCCGTCGGGGAATGTAGTGGTGATTCTTCCCGACAGAGGCGACCGCTATTTCACAAAAAACATCTATCGTTAAAAGAGGTTGGCCTTAAAAGAGAGATCGGCGTCAACAGAGAGGTTGGCGTCAATAGAATCAGTTTGGTCAGGAGGAAAATATGGGTACCGTCAATTTGAAGATCCCGGAGGTCTCGATCCGGGAAATACGTTTAGGCTCCATCACGGGCTTTCAGGGCAGCGCAGGGGAGCTGGTAAACTGCTCCCGCTGCGGATTAAAGGATAAAAACCGCTCCTTCTCCCAGTGCCTGGGCTGCTCCACTTCCCAAGCGGCCTGCATGGTGATTCTGGTGCAGGACGCGGCGGTGATCAGCCACGGTCCGGTGGGCTGCTCCTCCTGCTTTCACGAGTTTGCCTTTACCTATCGGGTGAATTCCCCGCTGCGGGGCGTGGAAAAGCCTACTCAGCGCAAGATTTTTTCCACTAATTTGCAGGAAACCGATACCGTATACGGCGGCGCGCAAAAGCTGGCCGCCGGGATCCGGGAGGTATATGAGCGCACTCACCCCAACGCTGTTTTTGTGCTGACCACCTGCGCCGCCGGCATTATCGGCGACGATGTGGAAAGCGTTTGCAATGAAGCGGAAAAAGAGCTTGGGGTGCCGGTGGCGGCCATCTTCTGCGAAGGCTTCCGCTCCAAAGTATGGACCACCGGCTTCGACGCCAGTTATCACAGCATTGCCCGGAAGCTGGTGAAGCCGGCCCGGCAGCGGAGAAAAGACGTAATTAATGTGATCAATTTCTGGGGCTCGGACATTTTCAGCGACTGGTTTGAGGCTTTTGGGGCAAAGCCGAATTATATCACCCCCTATTCCACCGTGGAAAACCTTGCACGATCGTCGGAGGCCGCCGCAACCGTTCAGATCTGCCCGACCTTAGGCTCATATCTGGGGGCGGCCCTGGAGCAGGAATTCGGCGTTCCGGAAGTCAATGCGGCTCCGCCCTACGGTGTGGCCCAGACCGACCGCTGGTTTCGGGAATTGGGAAAGCTTTTGAATAAAGAAAAAGAGGCCGAGGCGTTGATCGCCGCCAAAAAGGCTGAATATCTGCCGAAAATCGCCGAGCTCAGGGAAAAACTCCAGGGAAAAACCGCCTATGTCACGGCGGGAGCGGCCCACGGCCACGCCCTTCTTTCCATCCTCGGGGAACTGGGGCTCAAGGCGAAAGGCGCCGCTATCTTCCATCACGACCCCCTTTATGATAACGGCAGGGAAGAAAGCGACCTGCTGGCCCAAAGGGTCCACGATTATGGCGATGTGCCGAACTTCAACATCTGCAATAAGCAGGAATTCGAACTGGTAAATATGCTGAACCGGCTGCGGCCGGATGTTTTGCTGGCCCGCCACGGCGGCATGACCTTATGGGGCGCGAAGCTGGGCATTCCCTCCCTTCTGATCGGCGACGAGCACTACAGCATGGGTTATGAAGGGCTTTTGCGCTACGGTGAAAGAATCCTGGAAACCCTGGAAAACGATGAATTTGTAAAAAACCTGGAAAAACACGCCGTTAATCCCTACACCAAATGGTGGCTGGACCAGGAGCCTTATACATTTTTGGCGGGAGGTGCGGGTAAATGAGTGGAATCATCGAGCAGGAGCGCTATACCTGCGCCATTGGAGCCCTGCAAAGCGTAGTGGCTATTCCCAGGGCCGTGCCCATCCTGCATTCCGGTCCCGGCTGCGGAAACATGATTCAGGGATTTTTTGAGCGCTCCACCGGTTATGCCGGAGGCAGCACCTCCCCCTGCACCAATTTCAGCGAACAGGAGGTGGTCTTCGGCGGCATCGAAAGGCTGCGGAAAATCATCGCCAATACCTATAAGGTGCTGGATACCGATCTGCAGGTGATCTTGACCGGCTGCACCGCCGGCATTGTGGGCGACGATGTGGACTCCCTGGCAGACGAGTTCCGCAGTCAGGGCAAACCCATTGTGGCCGTGGAAACCGCAGGCTTTAAGTGCAGTAATTTCGAAGCCCACAGCCTTGTGGTAAACGCTGTCATCGACCAGTACGTCCGCCTGTTTGAAGCGGAAAACCCTCCGCGCAGCGAAAAAAACACTGTTAACCTGTTTGCCTCGCTTCCCTATCAGGACCCCTTTTGGAAAGGCAATTTAATCGAATACAAGCGCCTTTTGGAGGGGATCGGATTAACGGTCCATGTGCTCTTCGGCTCTAAGTCCGACGGGGTAAAGGAATGGCGGCAAATCCCCCGGGCAAACTTCAATATCCTGGTTTCCCCCTGGTATGGCCTGCCTGTTGCGGAGCATCTGGAAGAGCTTTACGGCCAGCCTTACACCCACTTTCCCCATATTCCCATCGGTGCCAATGAAACCGAGGACTTTTTACGCCAGGTTCTCCGCTTTGGCAAAGAGCAGGGCGCCGTCCTGGATGAAGCGGCAGCCGGGGAGTTTATCCGCCGGGAACAGGAGGCCTATTATCAGGAAATCGACAACCTGGCCACCTTCCTCCTGGAATTCCGCTATGGGCTGCCCAACCATGTCCACATCCTACACGACGCCGGCTATGTACTGGGCCTTTCCAAATTCCTGCTGCATGAAGTCGGCATTATCCCCAAAGAGCAGTTTGTCCTGGACAATACCCCGGTGGAATTCCAGGCGCAAATTGAGGCCGAACTGAAAAAGACCTCAGACAAAAGGACCATTCCGCTTTATTTTGATCCCGACGCCGGCAAAGCGCAGAATATCCTCCGCTCCCTCCGTCATAAAGGCCGGGGCCTGATTATCGGCAGCGGCTGGGATAAGGAACTGGCCCGGGAAAAAGGTTATGATTTCCTCTCTGCCTCGGTGCCCACGCCTTACCGGCTGGTCCTGACCACGAATTACGCGGGTTTTTCCGGCGGCCTGAGGGTGATTGAAGATATATACGACGCGGTATTGTCCACCTACCGTTAAGGGAAGCCATGATTAAGGAGTGTTATTAATGAGCGTACGCATCGCCTTTGCCAGTACCGACGGGTCCTATATCGATCAGCACTTTGGAAACGCCCGGATTTTTCAGGTCTTCGACTTATCCGGCAGCTCTTTTAAGTTGGTGGAATCCCGCCGGACAAAAGCCTCCTGCCAGGGCAGCTGTGAAGGCGGCTTCGAACACCTGTTCAAGGCCCTGGAGGACTGCGACGCCGTATTCGCCGGCAAAATCGGTCCGGGGGCGGCGGCCTTCATGATCGGCCGGGGCAAGCGGGTTTTTGAAGCCAATGGCCCGGTGGAAGATATTATGGAACAGCTGATGGCAGATCAACTGTTGGAATTGAGGAGACCCCTATGATTAAATCCTTTGAGGAACTAACCAAAACCCACCCCTGCTTTTCCGTGGGATCAAAAGTAAATAAAGGCAGAGTCCATCTGCCGGTCTCCCCGGGCTGCAATATCAGCTGCCGCTTCTGCGACCGCCAGCTCAATGACGTTGACCTGCGTCCCGGCGTAGCCTCCACCATCATTACGCCCCGGGAAGCGGTGGAGGTGGTGCGAAAGGCGGTGGCCCTGTGCCCCGATATTACGGTGGCGGGAGTGGCCGGCCCCGGCGACACCCTGGCTACACCGTATGCCCTGGAAACCTTCCGCCTGATCAAAAAAGAATTTCCCGGCATCATTAAATGCATGAGTACAAACGGCCTTATGCTGCCGGATTATTATCAGGAGATCATTGATGTGGGGATTGACTCCCTTACCGTTACGGTCAACGCCGTGGACCCTTTGATCCAGGAGCGGATTTGCGGGGAAATCACTTATCACGGTAAACGATATCAGGGGGTGGAAGCCGCGGGAATCCTCATCGAGAACCAGCTTTCGGGCATTGAAGCGGTAGCCGGGGCCGGCGTCACCGTTAAGGTAAATACGGTGCTGATTCCGGAAATCAACGCTGGTCATGTGGAAACCGTGGCCAAAACCGTGGCGGGTAAAGGAGCAAAAATTTATAATATTATCCCTCTGATTCCCCAGCATGAACTGGCCTGGTGCTCCGCTCCGGGCTGCGGCCTGCTCAGCAGCATCCGGGCCCAGGCGGAGCAATATATCAAGGTCTTCCGGCATTGCCAGCGCTGCCGGGCGGACGCCGCCGGCATTCCCGGTCAGGAAGACTTCTCCAGGCTGATCTATGACCGGCCCGTTCAACAGGCAAATACATTCTCTCACGGATAAAGCATACTGAAGAGAATTTATTTAATTGCTGAAGAGAATTTATTCAATTTAAGATACTGAAGGTCAGCCTGTCCCGGCCAAGGCAGAGAAGCGGCACGGATTTTATGGCGATGCGCAGCAGCATTCTGGAAAAGCTGCATCTTGCCGGCGCCATCCCTCAGCCGGAATATACAATATAAGGAGAACATCTCATGTCAGAAAAGAAGAAACTCAGACAAATCGCCATTTATGGCAAAGGGGGAATTGGGAAGTCCACCACAACGCAAAACTTAACGGCAGGATTGGCGGAAGGCGGAAAAAAGATCATGGTCGTAGGCTGCGATCCAAAAGCCGATTCCACCAGACTGCTTCTGGGCGGACTGGCTCAGCGGACGGTGCTGGATACCATGCGGGAAACCGGAGGCGCTGTTGAACTCAGCCATATCCTGCGGCAGGGCTATCTGGGAACAAAATGTGTGGAATCCGGCGGTCCGGAGCCCGGAGTCGGCTGCGCCGGCCGCGGGATCATCACTTCCATCGGCCTGCTGGAACGCCTGGGAGCGTATACCGATGACCTCGATTACGTTTTTTATGACGTTTTGGGCGATGTGGTTTGCGGCGGCTTTGCCATGCCCATCCGGGAAGGGAAAGCCAAAGAAATTTATATTGTGGCCAGCGGAGAAATGATGGCCCTTTATGCCGCTAATAACATTGCCAAGGGAATTGAAAAGTTTGCCCTCAAAGGCGGCGTACGGCTGGGCGGCATTATCTGCAACAGCCGTAATGTGGACCGTGAAGTCGAATTGCTCAGAGCCTTTTCCGCCGAACTTGGCACACAGCTGATTTATTTCGTCCCCCGGGACAATGTGGTGCAGAGAGCGGAAATCCGCCGCTGCGTACGCCGCTCAAAAAGTGCAGCTTGACCGCAGATGATGGTGCATCGTCACCGGCGGAATGGTGCTCCTATTCCGGCGGAATGGTGCATGGTGGCCGCAGGCGTGGTGCACTGGGCCACCATGCGAGGAAATTACTC